>JAFGLZ010000178.1 GCA_016927755.1 Phycisphaerae bacterium | reverse complement strand
TGACCCAGACGACGACTCAGACCTCTTCTGATGCCGGACAAATACCTCGAGCGGAACAGGGCAGAATGCGTCGGCGGTTACAAGATCGATTGGGTCGACGCGCAGCTCTCCTCCAAGGGAAGCGATCGTCACGGGTTCACTTTCAGCCACAAGAACCTCATGGGCGCCAACCACGTGGATATGCTCTTCGGCGGCGATCCGAGCGCGAATCCCGACGCCCAGGACTTCTTCTTCGAGAGCCTGTTCACCAACGGGGTTCGCTATCACTTCAGTGGACACGATCACAACCACACGAGGTCGTTCGTCACCAGTCCCAATGGGGAGTTCTGGGCCCAGAACATCATCACCTCGTCGAACAGCTACAAGTTCTACACGCCCAGGATCCCATCCATCGACGAAACGTACGACCTGCCCGCGTTCGGTTTCCTGCGAGAAACACCGGTCTCCCAGGAGCTCTATACCGTCGGCTACTACCTCGTCACGGTCGATGGTCCCCGAGTCACGGTCACTCACTACGCTTCGGACAACGGCTGCGGTGGTTCGCTCGGCGCCGGGCAGGACTGCGATCTCACGGTCACTCCGGACCTGGAATTCTACGAACGCGAGACCTTCGGCTACAGCCTCAACGGCCAGGAGTTCGTGGTGGAGCAGGGTGAGTCCTACACGGTGGTGAGCGACGAATTTCACGGCACGGCGGCCGAGATCCTCGACGGCGTGAACCCGAGTCAACAGACCCTCTACGACGGTCGGGCGACCGCCAAGGACATCAACACCGGGTGGACCGAAGCGTGCGATGTCGAAGGCGACCTCGCGAGCAACGTCCTCAGCCTGTGGGGACTGACCGAGCTCGGCGCCGAGGCGTCCGACACCTACGTCCTGTCCATGAGCTATGACGGCAAGCCCACCCACCAGGGCGAGGGCGAGTTCGGCATCGCCCATCTGGACTCCGACGGCAGCTGGATCAACGCGGTGGACGCCAACGTCGGCGGCTCGAAGAAGTTCGTCCACGGGCCTTGGCGGCCCGAGTACGGTCTCGGCAGCTACGGCATCGATCCTCGCTCGAAGACCGCCTGGGCGGTCATCAACTCCGATGGAGACTTCGCCGTCGCGCGCGCCATCGAGCCGTCGCACGGGCACGGACACTGTCACTGATGTCCGGGCGTTGCCGCTGAGCGCGGTTTGTGGCCGATCCGCTCGGGCGCTGCAGCACCCGGGCGGATCGGCGCCGCGATTCCGTCACCCGATGTTTTCGAAACCGTACTGATTTCGTTGCCGTTTGTTCATCGGCGCGTGGCAGAAGCTTTCGCAAGCGGTGCTCTGTGTGCCGCGGAGGCAAAGTCACCATGGCAAAGTGCAAAGTGTGGCCGTTCTTCCTCGCGTGTGTCCTGCCTGCGCTGGGCGCCTGCGCCGGCGGCGCAGCTGAGCGTGCTTCCGACCCCCGTACGGTCGCCGCCGGGCTTGCGTGCAGCCAACTCGATGAACGCGGCGCGCGCCGTCCCTTTGCGGATGGCTCGAGCGGTGTGGTCGTGAGAGAGCTTCATGTGTGTGATTTCACGCCGTTCGATCCCGACGACTGGGAGCTTCGGCCGACCGATCCGGTCGGTGTTCGTTACGGTGTCGCAGCGACTCCGGACTCCTCGCGGGCCTGGCTGGAACGACAGATCTACTGCTACCGGGCAGCCCGCCCGGTCGCGGCCACGTCCGATCCGCTCCTGGTGTTGAACGCCGACGTGAAGGTTCGCAGTGGCCCCGGCCGCTACATCGTCGACGTGACCAGCGACGATCCCGGTGTCGTCAGGGAGATCCTGTCCGCAGCGGCCCAGAGGCGAAGCCGCTAGCGTTCTTGTCCCCTGGCGCGGCTTGCTTGGTGTGGTGCACGCGCCCGCGCCTCGTGCCGCCTCACTCGCCGGTCATCGCATGTGGGATCTGCGCGGCGATGGCTTCCACTCCCGGCTTCGCGTCCGTCCAGGTACCTTCGCTATCGGCGCGGTTGTCGAAATAGGCCCAGCAGAACGTGCCCGCGTACCCCTGAGCGACGGATTCGACGTGCATCTGCATCGACGTCCAGCGCCCCGCCTCGCCCTTGCAGGGGAACTCGCCGATGAGGATGGGCTTGCCTGCGTCCTGCCACTCGCTGCTCGTCTTGATCCACGGCTCATACGACCAGCCACCCCCATGCATCCAGCCGTAGTAGTGCGTCTGATAGACGTCGAGGTGGGCCAGGGGATCGCCGCCAGCTGCCGCCTCGAGCGCGTCATCGGCGAGGATGTTGTTCGACGTTTCCAGGTACTTGAACATCGCGGACCCGGTGGTCACGAGGGCATCCGCATCGGCCGCATGGATGCCGGCAGCGACTTTGCCATGAAAGCGCTGGTAGTCGGCAACGGAGACCGTTCCCCCTTCGTCGGACAGCAGCCAGTCTCCCTCGTTCATGATCTCCCACAAGCCCAGGGCGGGGTGGTCGTTGTAGCGCTCGACCAATGGCGCGACCACGTTGGTCACGAACGCGTCCGTCGCCGTTTCGTTCGTGACGAGGAATTCGCGCCCCGTGTTTTCGATGTCGAAGGACAGCAAGACGGGCATGATCAAGATGCCGTGATCCGCCGCTGCGTCGAACGCGGCGTCGAGGTTATCGAAGATGCTCTGCCCTAGGGGCTGGACGAGATTGCCTTGGAAGGTGAGCTGTCTCTCACCGTCGATGAACCACCACCAACGGATGGCGTTGCCGTTGGAGCGCTCGAGGTTCGAGAAAAGGCCTTCGAACTGGGCGGCGTCGTAGTCGATGAGGTCCGCTGTCCACTGACCCCACGCGACATTGATGCCGTTGAGGTAGTAGCTCTTGCCCTTGATGCAGACCCGATTCGGGTTGGTCCCGGGGTCCGGCTCTGCGCAGGTGTCCGTGCCCGCGCCCCCGGCACCGCCGGTCGCGGTCGTGCCACCCGTGGCCATCCCTCCGGTACCGGAGCCGCCCGTGTCGCGTCCGCCCGTCGCGGAGCCGCCCGTGTCGCGTCCGCCCG
>JAFGLZ010000177.1 GCA_016927755.1 Phycisphaerae bacterium | reverse complement strand
TGGGCGGAGCTTCATCATCCCGAGCAGCTTGCGGCGATCCAACGCGATTTCCCCGACGACTTCCAGGGCGCCGCCTACGACCCGCCGCCATGGGAGCGCGAACGGGGCGAGCGACAGGCGCGGGGAACGTATGTCGACGAGTGGGGCTGCGTCTGGGAGAACCTGCAGGACGGCGTGGTCGGCGAGGTGAAGGACCCGCTTATCAAGAGCTACGAGTCCGATCTCGGCAAGCTCAAACCCCCTACCGAGCGGATCGGCAAGGGGTTCGAGCGGACCAACGAGAGCATCGCCGGCGCCGACAAGTTCGTCCTCATCGGTTGGGCGAATCTCTTCGAGCGGATGCAGTTCCTCCGAGGCTCGGAGAACCTGTACATGGACCTCGCCGATCTTCCGCTGGGGTTCTTCAAGCTCCGAGACGCGGTCCATGAGTTCAACATGGCCATGCTCGAGGGCTGGCTGAAGACGAACGTCGACGGGTTGAGTTTCTCCGACGACTGGGGCGCGCAGCGTGGGCTGCTCATCTCGCCGGCGCAGTGGCGTGAGCTCTTCAAGCCCTGCTACCGGGACTACTGCAACGCGATCCGCGCGGCGGGCAAGTTCGTCTTCATGCACTCGGACGGGCACATCTTCGACATCTACGAGGATCTGATCGAGATCGGCGTGGACGCGATCAATTCGCAGCTCTTCTGCATGGATATCGAGGAGATCGGACGTCGGTTCAAGGGGCGGATCACGTTCTGGGGCGAGATCGACCGGCAACGCCTGCTGAGCTTCGCGACCGTCGACGACGTCCGGGCGGGCGTCCGTCGCGTGGCCGAGGCGCTGTATGACGGCAACGGCGGCGCGATCGCGCAGTGCGAGTTCGGCGCGGGCGCAAAGCCTGAAAACGTCCGAGCGGTGTATGAGACGTGGCGGGAGATCGCCGGGTGAAACCGCCTACTCCGTGGAACTTGGCTCGGGGCAATCCGCCAACACGCCTCGAAAGAAGACTCCCTCAACGCATGCGGCGATGCGCTCGGCGGGAACGTCCGCGGAATCCTTGAGGCACTGAGCCACGGTGCACTCGACCATGCCGATCAGACAAGCGGCCGTCAAACGCGGGGGCGTATCGCGGAAGATCCCGCGCCGAACGCCGGCCTCGAAGATCTCGGTGAGCTTCTGGAGGACGGCCTCTCGCAGGCGGCTGACCTCGCCGTCAGGATCGGTCAGCCCGTCCGGGAAGCCGTGACTCTCGTTATAGTAGAGACGAACGGCCTCGGCGTTGTCCATCACGACCTGCACGGTGGCGTGGACATAGCGCGACAGCTTCTCGCGCTCGTCGTCTCCTTCGTCCAAGGCGGGAAGGAACGCCTGACCCATGTAGCGGGCGAAGGTCTTGACCAACTCGGCGTAGAGCGATTCCTTGCTCTTGAAGAAGTTGTAGAGCGTACCCGTGGCGAACTCGGCCTCGGCCGCGATCTCCCGCATCGTCACGTTGTGGTAGCCCTTCTGAACGAGCAGGCGCAGCGCGGCGTCCAGGATCTCCTCACGATGCTGGAGACGCTCCCGCTCTTTTCGGGAGAGCTTGTCGGCCTCTTCGTTCACGCCACGACTCCCGGATTGGGGGGCGCCGCGGACACCCGATTGGCGGCGCGGCGAGGTGACAGTGACGGCCATTCTATCCGCCCAGGCATCACTTTCAACCAACCGATAACCAAGCCTTTAGCCAGCCGAGGGCCCACCTCCCACGATGAGGCTGAATCAGATTGACATGTTGTGAACAATAGTTCATGCTATGGACACTTGTTCATAAGTGCCGCTGGGCCGGCGACTCGGGACACTGCGGAATGCCGTGGTGACTGGGGAACTCGCCGGTGCGGCAGCGAGTCGGCGCCTCGAGACCGATCGCGCGCGGGGACTGAGGGACCGCGCGAGACGCGTCGACGTGGGTAACGGCCACAAAGTGGGAGGAGCCGCGCGATGAAGATCGCTCTCGTGTCCAGCTTCACCCGTCCGTACGCGCTCGGTCTTCGATACGTCTCATCCTACCTGAAGTCTGCCGGCCACGACGTCGAGATGGTCTTCATGAGCGCCGAGCGCGACACGTCAAAGGCGGATTTCGGCCCGGCGCTCCGCGAGGATTTCACGCGTCGTCTACAAGCAGCCGACCTGATCGGCGTGGCGCTCATGACGAACAGCTTCCTCCGCGCCGCCGCTCTCACGCGGTTCATGAAGGAGGACGGCGTCAAGGCGCCGATCGTCTGGGGCGGGGTCCACCCGACCATCGCGCCCGAGGAGTGCCTGGAGCACGCCGACGCCGTCTGCGTCGGCGAGGGCGAAGAGCCGATGCGCCAACTCGCCCAGCGACTCGCGGCGGGCGAGGATTCGACGGATATCGCCGGCCTGTGGCTCCGCGGGGGCGGGCCCTTCGGCAACGCCGAGACGGTCCGAAACGCGCCGGGACCCCTCATGAACGACCTCGATTCCCTCCCGTTCCCCGATTACGAGTTGGATACGCACTGGATCGCCGAGCGGGACCGGCTCGTGCGCGCGCGACCCGAGAACCTCCGCGGCGCGCTGGAGACATTTAGCCTGATCGCGACGCGAGGCTGCCCCTATCACTGTGCCTTCTGCAACAACACCGCGCTCAAGAGGGCCAGCGCCGGCAAGGGCAAATGGGTCCGGCTTCGCTCGCTGGACAACGTACTCGAGGAAATCCGACAGGCGCTGGCCTGCTTCCCGTCGATGCGATCGGTCCACATCGTGGATGACCTGTTCTTCGTCCACAAGGCCGATGAGATCGAGGACTTCGCCGTCAAGTACGACGCCGAGGTGGGCCTCCCGCTGCTGCTGGAGGCGTCGCCCAACACCGTGACCGAGCAGCGGATGCAGGCGCTGACCAAGGCCCCGGTCAAGATCGTCGTCCTGGGGATCCAGAGCGCCAGCAAGGACACGCTCAGGAACATCTATCAACGGCCCACCGCGCCCAAGCGGATCGCCGAGGCGATGAACATCCTGGCCAAGTACAAGGTCCGCACCGAGCTGCACTACATCGTCAGCAACCCGTACGAGCCGGAGGAGAACGTCATCGAGACCATGCGGTTCATCGCCTCGCACCATCGCCGGGCGGCCGTGCTCCGCGTCTTTCCGCTGCTGTTCTTCCCGAGCACGCCCCTGTACGACCGCGCGCGGGCGGACGGGCTGATCGATGATCGGCACGAGCTGGCCTACACACACGTGGGAACGCACGCAAGGCGATTCACGAAGCAGGACTACCTGGCGGTCTGGCTTCGCATCATCCTGGACCTGCGGAATGCCGGCATGCCCTCTTGGGCGGCCCACCGCATCATCGACGTCGCAACAAATCGACTTGTCCGCAAGGTTCTCGATCGACGATGGTTCGGCCCCACTGTGATGATCACGTACAAGATCGCGCACAAGGCATTCAAGAATCTTGTCTATCAGCCATTCATCCGGCCGTTCAAGTACTTTCGCAGGCCGCCTCGCCGCCGCGAAGCCCGGCTGGCCTCCAAGTGGACGGTACGCCCCGTGGGGGCCTGACTGGTTCGACGAGCGACAGCCGGTCATTGGAGACAAGCATTGGGCAAGGAGCGCGCCGCATCGATGGGTGCCCGCAAACAACTGGCCGTTGACTGGCTTCTGCCGTTACCCAGGCTAGGGGGGGCGATGGTCGTGCTCCTGGCAGCAGGATGTGCGGCGCCCCATCCGCGCTGCGAAAACGAGCTGCCGAAGGCGCCCACGACCACGACACTGCCCCGACCGATGGCCGATGAGGCGTTGGCGGACGCGCGGTATGCCCTCGCCATCGAGTTCATCCGGTGGTTTGAATCCCGCTACATCGACGCCATGCAGCGGGTCGGCGGCATGTCTACGGACGTGGCCGACACCGTCAAGCAGATCGGGATGGAGAAGACCGTCGCGCGGTACGCGGCCAACCGCCGCGCGGAGCTCGACTATGCGATGGCCCACCGAGGCCCGGGCCCCATTCCTCAATCCGATCTCGATCGCATCACACGCGACAAATACGAAGGCGTGATCGCTAACGTCACATCGAGCGGGAAGTGGATCGACTACGGCAACCCGGAGGTGACTGCCGGGATCAGGTGCGCTTACGAACAGAAAGCCCTCGCCTGGATCCCTTTCTATCGCCACCTCCTTTGTGCGTCGGTACCCGCTCGCGACGATGACTTCCGCGCGTTGATCCGAAAGGCGATGGCTCGGAACGAGTATGAGAAGACCGTTGAGGCAAGCCTTCGCGGCACGGAGGTCTTCTACGCGTCGCTGAGGAAGGGCGTAACGTGGTACGCACCGTGGGCGCCGATGATCAAGCACTCGCTGGACAGCGCGATGGAGAAAGATCGGGCGCTCTGGCGGGCGACGGTTTCTGAGATCTACGGCCAGGGCCCCACCGCCAGACCATGAGCCCTCGGACGGCCCAATGCGCGGATAGCGTCAAGCCGCGGCGCCCGACAGGTCAGGAGGAACTTTGGGAAGGATGTTCATGGGTCGACCCGCGTTGGTCTTCGCGTCGGTACTCCTGACGCTCTGCTGCTTGCCGTCAGGCGAGGTCCTCGCTCAGTCGTTCAAGGACCGGCCGACCTCCAGACCGGCGGTGGTCAGCGGACAAGATGTGGGGCACTGGACGAGGCTGCCTCTCCTGGGCGACGAAGCCCGCGACCATGGCTTCGAGCTGCCGCTCCCCCTCGGTATCTCGGGCAACCTCTACAAGGAGAAGCAGGATTTCGAAGTGGTGGACCTGAAGGTCGGGTTGTTCGGCCATACCTCGGCGGAGATCGACAAGCTCATCGCGGTCGGCGATGCCAGGACGGAGCAAATCGTGTGGAACACCCGGTTCGACACCTGGATCCTGCCGTTCCTGAACCTGTACGGAATTCTCGGCTACGCGGACGGGGGTGTCGACGTCGGGTTGGGGCCCCTGGGTATCCCGATCTACGATCTCAGCCTGAAATACAGCGGGCCGACGCTCGGTGGGGGAGGCACGCTGGCTGGCGGCTTCAGGCCTTTCGAGGGCCGATCCACCATCGTATTTGGCCAGGCGGACCTGAACTTCACCAAGACCTTCCTCTGCTTCGACAAGCTGGGCGTCTCCCCCGATGCCGGCATCGATACGTTGGTATTCTGCTCACGGCTCGGCGTGAGGGAGCGCGTCGGGCGGAACGCGTCGCTCGGCGACCTGTACGTCTCGCTGTGGGGCGGCGCCATGTACCAGAACGTTCAGAGCATCATACCCGGTCGCGCCGAGGCCCTGGGGTTGGACTTCTGCGTGGAACAGCAAGCCCGCGATCCGTGGAACGCGATCTTTGGCGGTCGCTTCGAGGTCGGAAAGAACCTCGACTTCGTGGTCGAGGTCGGCGTCGGGGGCCGCCAGTCCCTGATGCTGGGGGCGACGTTTCGATTCTGACCTGACAGGGCTCTCTCTGGAGTGCGGTCACTCACACACGTGAGGAAGGCGATGGCAGGCCGAACATTCGAGAATCATTACCGTCCACTGAGCGTGCGCCTCTACAACGGGGTGGCCAGGCAACTCGAGCGCATCGGTTGGGGTCTGAACGGCATGACGGAGGAATCCATTCTCGCGGCGGCTCGACGCCGGACGGGACTCGCCGAATTCCAGGACGACGACTTCCGAGTGCCGCTGCGACTCCTGATCCAGTCGTTTCTCGACGACGGGAGACTCCATCCGTTCGGTCGGATGATGATGCGTCGCCGGTTGGTCGAGTTCGCCTCCAACCGCTTGCGAATCGACGACAATCTCAGGCGCCATCCCGAGATCCTGGACGAGCCAATCCGCCGCCCGCTCTTCATCACCGGACTGCCGCGAACCGGGACGACGCTCCTGCAGAATCTTCTCTCGCTCGATCCGGCAAGCAGACCGCTGCTGACGTGGGAGGCCTTCTGGCCATCGCCGCCAACTGAGGCAGGGGGCCGCCGGCTCGAACCTCGAATCAAGCGCGCACGGGCACTGATTAACCTCACGTATTGGCTGGCGCCGCGGTTCCCCGTCATCCACCCGCTGGACCCCGAGGGCCCCGATGAATGCGTCTCGTTGACGTTCAACACGTTCGTCTCGCAGGCCTTCCCGATGATGGCGAATCTGACCAGCTACGAGGAGTGGCTCGGCGGACTCACTCTCGATCAGTGGACGACCGCCTACGGGTACTACAAAAGGCAGCTCCAACTCCTGCAGTGGCAGCGAAACGCGGAGCACTGGATCCTGAAAAGCCCCATGCAT
The DNA here is from genome assembly GCA_016927755.1 of Phycisphaerae bacterium. GTDB lineage: Bacteria > Planctomycetota > Phycisphaerae > UBA1845 > JAFGLZ01 > JAFGLZ01. The sequence goes on along the minus strand of JAFGLZ010000177.1, from coordinate 45,802 downwards.
CTGGCCGCGCTCGATGCCTTGCTCACCGTCTTTCCCGACGCCTGCATCGTTCAGACCCACCGCGACCCCGTCAAGGCAGTCCCGTCCTTGTGCAGCCTTGCGGCGACGGTGCGCGCCATTGCCACTAATGAGCTCAACCCGACTGAGATCGGCCCGAAGATCGCGGCGACTTGGGCTGCAATCGTCGAGCACGCCGGTGACGTGCGCGACGCGGCTCCCACGCATTTCCTCGACGTTCACTACGATGAGCTCATCGGCGATCCTGTCGCCACAGCGCACCGAATCTACGATCACTTCGGGTACCGACGCAGCCGGCGGATGGACACCGCCATGCAGGATTGGCTTGCACGTGATGCCGACAAGAAGCGGACCTCTCACCGCTACGATCTCGAGCAATTCGGATTGGACCGGCCAACGATCGAACGTCTCTTCAATGGCTACTACCAGCGGTACGGACTGGTGCCCGAGTCGCTGTCCCACTGTTGACGGGCGTCCCATCAGTCGTGTGGATCTGGCATCCGCCGCGCCGCAGCTCCAGACTAGCCGTTCGCAGACCGCGGGTTGGCAAGGAGGTCCCCGCCGACAAACGGCGGCCAACAAGACGTAACAAGAAGGCTCGATAAAACTTGTGTTGACGAAGGCTCGATAGTATTGAAGTGCCAACTGTTTCCTGCTACAAGATATTTTCTCCTGGGCGGGCAAGTCGGGGTCACTATGCACGGATGTTCTCGGCGGCACTTTCTGCGGCATACCGCCGGCGCGGGCCTGCTCACGGGCGCCGCCAGGCTTCTGACCGGTTGCGGCACGCAGGAACTCCCTTTCATCCCATCGCCGAATGATAGACCGTATGCGGAGACGTCCCTGGTCTCGGCGGTTCGAGGGACCGACCTCCGCAAGATGACGCTGGAAACTCTCGAGGCCGTCGGCGGCATCAGGTCGATCGTCCACGAGGGCGAGACGGTCTTCATCAAACCGAACCTGGCCGGGTTGGGCTTCGTCGGCTTCGACCCGGTGCCGGCCGGTGAGAGCGTCAAACCGGAGATCGTCGTCGTCGTTGCCGAAGAGTGTCTCAAGGCGGGCGCGGCGAAGGTCGTCATCGGCGAGGGCGGCCAGGCACGGTTCATCCCGTGGCAAGACGCCTGGACGCTCGACGGCACGGTCTCGCTCGTCCAAGAAGTCGCTCGCCTCAACGCGACGTATCCCGGCGAGGTCTCGCTGGCCTCGCTCGAGGCCGACTCACCGGCGTGGGATCCGGTTCCGTCGCCGCACACCGACTTGGGGGAGATCTACATCTCGAGCCTGGTGGCCCGGGCCGACCGCATCATCTCGATCGCGGTGCCGAAGTCGCACCGGTGGACGTACCTGACCGCCTCGATGAAGAACTTCGTCGGCACGACGACGTTCGACAAGTACGGCTACGGGATGGCCTGGCGGTTCCTCCTGCACAATGCGGCCGGCGGTGTGAGCCAATGTTTCCTCGACATCGTCAATGCGATCAAGCCCGACCTGGCGATCATCGACGGCTCCATCTGTTGTGAGGGCAGCGGCCCGCACGTCATGTCCGGGTGGTGGGGCGAGACGATCGACGTCAGCGAAACGCTCGGCGACTGGTTCATGCTCGGCAGCACGGACCTGGCCGCCGCCGACGCCATTGTCGCTCAGATCGTCGGGCTTGGCGTCGGCGGTGTGCCCTACCTTGCGCAAGCTCGCGACCAGGGCATCGGCCAAGTCGATCCGGATAAGATCGAAGTCGTCGGCGTCGACGTCGACGATCTCCGCGTCGACTTCAAGCCGGCGGATCATACCGTCGGCTTCAATGAGGTCATCTTGCCGGGAATCATGCTCATGTTCTTCAGCGGGTGACGCGACTGGCCCGGTGGCTCGTTAACATCCGATCTTGTTCGGAAGCAACGGAGGCGAAGGATGCACGGCCTATCCAGACGACAGTTCTTGAGGAGAAGCGCAGGCGCGGGTTTCGGGATCGGCGCCGCCAAGTGTCTGACGGGATGCGGGACCAACCCGCCGCCCTTCATCCCGCAGCCGTTCGATTCGCCCACGGAGGCGACGGCACGGGTCGCCGCGATTCGAGGAACCGACCTCTATGAGATGACGCGGGAGACGCTCGATGCGCTGGGGGGAATGGGATCCATCGTCCATCCCGGCGAGACGGTCTTCATCAAGCCCAACTTCGGAACGCACGGCTTCACGCCGTTCAACACGTTCCAGCGGGGCGAGAGCACCAAGCCGGAGATCGTCATCGCGCTGGCCGAGGAATGCCTCAAGGCCGGGGCCAGCAAGGTCACGATCGGCGAGGGCGGCCAGATCGCCAGGTTCTCCTGGGAAACGGTGACCACGCTGGACGACTCGACGAACCTGGCCGCCGAGGCCGCTCGGCTGAGCGACTCGTATCCCGGCCAGGTCGAACTCGCCTGCTTGTGCGTCGACACCCCGGAGTGGGACGCCGTGCCCAGCCCGCACACGGACCTCGGCGAGATCGTCGTGCCCAAGCTGGTCACGCAGGCCGATCGGATCATCTCCGCCGCGGTCCTCAAGACGCACCGCTGGACCTCGGTCACAGGCTCACTGAAGAACTTCGTCGGCGTGACGCCACTGGACGGCTATGACACGTTCCAGATGGGTTGGCGGATCGTCCTCCACAACGCGGCCGGCAGCATCGCGCAATGCTTCCTCGACATCGTGAGCTCGGTCAAGCCCGACCTGGCGATCATCGACGGCTCGATCTGCTGCGAATCGAACGGGCCGAACGTCTTTCCGGGCTGGTGGGGCACGAGCGTCGACGTGCGGGACCACCTGGGCGACTGGTTCATGCTCGGCAGCACCGACCTGGCCGCCGCCGACGCGACCGCCGCCCGAATCATCGGACAGGACGTCGATCAGATCGATCACCTCCAGATGGCGTATGACCAAGGCATCGGGCAGATTCGAGAGGACATGATTGACGTGGACGGCGCGACGATCGCCGAGCTGCGGATGGATTGGGTGCCCGCCGAGCTGACGGTCGGCTTCGGCGAGGTCATCCTGCCAGGGCTGCTCATGAAGCTTGTTGGCGGGCTCTGGTAGCCTATCGAGAAGGCCGAACGCGATGAGTCGCCCATACACTCTATGAGTCCATGCGACCCCTTAGCAGTCGCGCTGCCTGCCGAACGTCCGGTTGGCTGATAACGGCGCTGCATACGGCGATGCATCGACACCCCGCGGCCGTCAGCGTGCCGACGTTCTCGGCAGTGATGCCGCCAATGGCCACTAGCGGCAGGCGCGTCTCGGCTAGCACGGTCGCGAGCGTCTCCGGACCGGCGACGTGATCCTGCGGCTTGGTCGTCGAGGCAAACATCGGGCCGACCGCGATGTAGTCGGGTCGCTCGGCGAGTGCCGCTCGCGCTTGCTCGATCGCGTGCGTGCTCTTGCCGATGATGAGCCGCGGCCCGACGACTCGACGGGCGGCGGACACCGGCAGGTCGTCCTGTCCGAGGTGAACCCCGTCCGCTTCGACGAGTCGCGCGACGTCCGGCCGGTCGTTGACAATCAGCAGCGCGCCCCTGTTTCGCGTCAGATCCCGCAAGGCCCATGCTCGTTGCAGCAATTCCGCGTCCGAAAGGCCCTTCTCGCGAAGCTGCAGGCAGTCCGCCCCGCCGTCGATCGCTTGCTCGGCGACGGTCAGCCAGTTCCCGCTGCACAACGATTCCGTGATGAGCACGGTGAGCCGAACCCCGGCGAGTCGCTCGGCCCGCCATTGATCGAAACGCACCCGCGACTCGAGATCGTAGCAGCGATATCGGAGCTGCTCGACGTCGGACGCGAACGCCGCATCGACCACCTTGCCGTACTCCTCGAGGACGCGTAGGGCCTCGCCGAGCCGCTTGAACGCCGAGATGACGACGTCGTCCGCGGATTGACGGACGTACTCGGACTCGGTCTCGATACGCGTGCCGACGTCGCCGGCCGTATCGCGGGCGGCGAGCAGCGCGTCGGCGTCGAGGCGTCGGAACGCCGCCGCCAGATCGTGCCGGACCCGCTTGAGGGACTCGGTCAACCCCGGGTCGTCCGCTCCGAAACGCGCGGACTCCTCGATCACCCGCAGCGCCTCGCGCGTGCGGTTCAGGTTCGCGTCCAGGATTCGAGCGACCACGTCGTCCATGCGGTTTCGGCACCCCTACTTGCCCAGATTCCTGAACAGATACAGCCCGTCCTTGCCCGGCGCGACGACGTCCAGCCAACCGTTGCCGTCGAGGTCCCGCACGGCGAAGTAGATGCCCACGCCGCTGTGCTTGGGCACCGGGCCGAAGTCGATCACGTGCTTGACGAACTTCCCGCCGTCGATCTTGAAGTAGTAGACGCCGACGGGGTCGTCCGCCCCGGGATCATTGCCGCAATGTGCCCGATAGCGCTTGCCCGTGACGAGCTCGAGTTGCCCGTCGTTGTCGATATCGTGCAACTGAACGTCATGATACTGCGAGCAGTCGGGGTCGATGTCGTGCTTGGCCCACGTCCGCCTGCCGGAGGCGTCGCGGCCCTGCTGCCACCAGGCCAGGCCGTACGCGTGGGATTGCCCGACGATCAGGTCCGCCAACCCGTCGCCGTTGACGTCGTGGACGAGCACGGGGCAGCTCGCCGAGCCGAGATCGAACTCCTCGTGGAACGTCCAGGATCCCTTCTCCGGATCTTGCGGCGCCTCGAGCCACCCGTTGGCCAGGACGTAGTCGCACCGCCCGTTCCCGGCGACATCGCCGAAGCCCATGCCATGCGTGGCCTTGTCCCAGATGTCGACGCGCTTGAACTTGCCGGTGCCCCGCCCCTTGTCGTCGAGGATGAGCTTGTAGTACATCACCCCGCTGCCGGGGCAATTCGGGCAGATCTCGAGTTGCCCGTCGCCGTCGATGTCGAACGCCCGCGTCGTCTCGATGTGGCCGGGCTTGTCGATGTCATGGACCGACCAGTCACCGCCCTTGGCCCCCGGGTTCCGGCGCCACTGCAGCGTCTCGCCGAACCACCCGCCGGTAACGATGTCCAGGTAGCCGTCGCCGTCGACGTCCATCGGGATGTCCGAGAAATCGTCGTAGTATTCGCCTTCCGCCCTCACGTCGCAGATCTTGTGCTTGATCCAGTTAGGGGCTTCGTACCAGTACTCGCCGCAGACGATGTCGAGCTTGCCGTCGTTGTTGACGTCGAAGACCTCGGCGGCCTCGTACCTCACGTCGTCGATGCGAATCTTCTCGAACTTCAGCGCCATGGTTGAGTCGTCTCCTTGCCTGGTTTGAGCGTTCGGTGAGCATGGCGGCCGACCGGTCCCCGCCCATCCGCGCGCGTGGATTCTACGTCCGGGCCGTGCAAAGCGGTAGCACCCGGTCGAGGCGGTCCTGGGCGATCCTGACGGCCTCCGGCGCGACGTCGCAACCGAGAACCTCGCGCCCGTGACGCTTCGCCACCACGAGGGTCGTCCCGCTGCCGCAGAAGAAGTCGCCCACGGTGTCGCCCGGGTCGCTGCTGGCCAGGATGACGCGCTCCAGGAGCGCCTCGGGCTTCTGGCTCGGCCAGCCGGTTCGCTCCAGCGAAACGGTAGACAGAAACGGCACGTCCCACACGTCAGTCATCGCCGGACCGTCCGGGTTGAAATAGAGACGGCCACCGCGCGTCTGCTTGAAGGGTCGGTCCTGCTCGTCGTACCGCAGCCCGTCCGTTCGGTAGCGCCCTTCCCGCAAAACATGGAACGTATGCGAGCCGCGCTTTTTAGCGTACAACAGAAGCGTGTCGTGCTTGCGCCCGAACCATCGCCGCGCCACGCCGCCCGTTCGATAGTGCCAGACGATCTCGTTGAGGAAGTTGCGGCGCCCGAAAACCTCGTCGAGAATGACCTTGACGTAGTGAACGGCGTGGCAGTCCAGGTGCACGTAGAGGCTGCCCCGCTCGCCGAGGAGGCGGTGCATCTGCTCGAGACGGGCCCGCAGGAACGCGAGATACGCATCCATTCCGCCCGTCCACGCATCGGCGAAGCACCCGCGGCTGTTTCGACTTCGGTGGTCGGCGAAAAACGGAGGATCGGCGTAGATCAGGTCACAGCTCCCCGCCGGGAGCGTCGACATGTAGTCAAGGTTGTCGCCGCGGTGCAGTCGGCCGGGTTGCGCCATGGATTATCCCTCGCTGACGCCTATGATACGGTTTGTGCCGCGGGCTGCCACCGGGCCCGGGAACAAGACAGCGATCAGGAAGACCTGGCATGGCCAAAAGGACAGCAAAAAAGACGCCCCCAACGACTGCGATTGGGAACGAATCCATCGAGGACCGAAAGGCCAGGGCCGGCAAGATCCTGGCCGGGCTGCGCAAGTCCTATCCCGACGCGGACTGCGCCTTGAGTCACGCCAACGCGCTGGAGCTGCTGGTCGCCACGATCCTCTCGGCCCAGTGCACGGACGAGCGCGTCAACATCGTCACGAAGGAGCTCTTCGAGCGGTACAAGACAGCCGCCGACTACGCCGCCGAGTCGCCCGCCGCGTTTGAGAAGCAGATCCGAAGCACCGGGTTCTTCCGTCAGAAGACCAAGAGCATCCTGGGCGCCTGCGCGGCGATCGTCGCGGATCATGACGGCAACGTGCCCGAGACAATGGCCGAGCTTCTTCGCCTGCCCGGCGTGGCGCGTAAGACGGCCAACGTCGTCCTCGGCACATGGTTCAAGAAGAATGAGGGTATCGTCGTCGACACGCACGTCGGACGGCTGGCCCAGCGAATGCGCCTGACCTGGACCAGCCGCGACAGCAAGGATGCCGTCAAGATCGAGAGCGACCTCATACAGCTCATCCCCCGCAAGTCTTGGACCTTCTTCGCCCACGCGATGACGTGGCATGGACGGCGTATCTGCGCCGCGCGTAAGCCGAAGTGCCAGGAGTGCCGGGTCAGCAAATGGTGTCCGTCGGCATTCGCGCCCTAACGCAAGTCTCACACTGGCTCCCCGGGTTCACGGGCGGGAACCGCGTCTTCGTGGGCGTCAGTGGGTTTTCGGGTTGGCGAGACCGATTCTGCCTGGCGGCGAAAGCTGGCGGATTACCCTCGTCAATGGCTGGAGTCGGCTCCACGATTCAGGCAGATCGGAGCGAGCTGGCGCTCTCACGTCGGATCCATCGGTTGTATCTTCCGGAGTCGTTTGATCGCCAGATCCCCCTTCACCACTTCTACCGCGCACTGGACTACGTGCATCGTGAGAAGGACCGTTTCGGAAGCGCACTGTTCAACCGGCTCACGAACCTGTTCTCGCTGAAGCTGTCGTTGATCTTCTACGATTTGACCTCGTCGTGGACCGCTCCAGCTTCTTCGCTCCTGCCGGCGGCGTGAACCGCAGCGCATCACCCGGCACATCACTGTCGATGGCCCAGTTCCGGTACGTGATGGTCATGGCCATCCTCGCCTTGTCAGGCCCCCCCATCACAAGATCGCGCCCCCGAAGCCTGTGCGGCCTTCCCGCCTCGATCTTCTCCAGCAAGCGCTTCTCCCCCGCGCTGATCCACATCACCATCTCATCTCTGTCATGCATGACCCGCAGACGGTGGCATTTCTCCTTGCCGTCGCCCACCACGCCAAGATACGTCGCGTGGTTCAGCCCGTCGCGGAGCTTCTCGTACGGCTGGCCTTCCAGCAAGCCGACCACGAACTTCACTCCTGCGAAGGACCCACCTGTCCTCCCGAACGCGCTGCTCAGAACACGATCGAACGGCATGGTCGCTGGAACCGACGAATACAGCTTCGGTCCAGGGAGGTAGCCATAGACCGTCGCCCCATCACAGTAGGTGCTCTCTGCCGGCGACGACTCGGGAACGACCACCGCCAGCTTCTTGGGTCGCTCGACGGCCAACGTGTAGGTCCCATGCGTCCGTGCCCCCCTGCGCTCGCCCATCTTGGCCTCGCCTTTGAACTCCACGTCCACGGCAAAACGCTTCGCCCCGCCGATACACTGCGCAAGCTGCCTGAGAACGTCCTCCGCCTTCCCGTCGATCTGCCCCCGAGCCTCCGGCGCCGCCTTCGACCCCTCACCCGCCGCCATGCCCCCAGGAGTCAAACAAGCGATCACAAGACAACACCAGAACCAGCGAATCGCGCCGCGCCCGCCCATGAGTCACCACCCTTCATTCCCGCCCGCCCAACCCCTACGAGCCCACATACCCGCAAGATCCCTGTCCCACACCCACGCTCACATCGGGTGTGGGTGGGCGGACGGATATCCACAGCAATACTGTCACGCCCAGCTCGATCGAATTCCCCAGAGATCGTAACGCCGCTGGTTTGATCTACCGATCTTCTCCCGCCCCTGATACCTTCTGTAGCTCCTGAACGACGATCGCCCCAAGGTCGTCGCAACAAATCCTGCATCGCATCAGTTCCTTGTCGGGGACTTTCCGGAAATGCGCCAAGTCGTTCCGCACGAGGCTGATCCCAGTCACTAGATCCTCGAGTTGCCGCTTGTCCCGGAAAGCACTCCTGAAGCTGCCCCATGCATGATTGGCAACCATCAAAGATGTAAGCTGCCCAAGATACAGGCATTCCACGAAGCTTGGTGCATCCGTCATCGGCGAGAAACGATACCGACTTGGCGCTTCGTCACGTATCTTATCAGCCTTCACAATGTCGTCTTTGCTTAATGTCCTTCTCATTCGACGCTCGCTTTCGCCGGGCCATAATCGTTCATACACTCCGGTCACAAGCATTCGCAGCGACCTCTCAACTTCTTCGATCATGGCCCAGACACAGCGCTCTTCGCTGCTACCAGACTCACGCTCGCATATATCGAGAACATATTCCCAATAGATTTCATTCACCCTGGTGAGAACACCTTTGTCCATCACCGCAACACCTGTGAATTGAAGCTCTTCGCAGGCGCGGTCGACACCAAATGGGTCATATCCATTCTCGTGTAGATGCTTAGAGACAGACCGTCGCCCAATTGTGCCGGAACTCAAGAGTGCATCATGCGCAGACAGCGCTTCATCCGACAGTTTGTTGTGCCAACCCCTAAACAGATGGTAGTGCTGCGACACGAGTTGCTGCACGCATTCTCGCAGGTCACCCTCTCCCTTTCGAGCATGCCGCGATAGGCGCCTGCTCAGTGCGGCGGTTAGACCCGCGTGCCCTCCCGTTTGTGAATAGACCCACTCAACCATATCTTCCGCTAGCCACTCTGAGCCGTCCCGACCGAAATGCACATGGACGATCTCTGCAACGGCATCCTGCGAGAGATTCGTAATAGGGTGAAACGCCGCGCGACTCCCCAACGGTGAAGTGCTGTCCTCGCAAAAGGAGTAGAGCTCTTGAGCACCAGCAAGAACCACGCCGATCCGGGAGCCAACCTGCAAGTCGTCATCATAGAGCAGAGCAAACAGGTTGTCCTGAAACGCACGCGGAAAGCGACTGCTTAGAACGCGTTTCGCCTCGTCCAGCAGGAATAGAAGTCGGACTTCGAGGGTCGATGTCGCTCCGCATACCGCAATGATGTCTGTCGCGAATGTCTCTAGGGAACCAAGGCATGGTCGCTCGTGAGAAGGAAGCGATTCAAGAGAATAGTCCGGCACACACAATCTGCAGGCAGCCGACGCAGAACGGGCGAGAAGATGGAAGAGATCCACGGGGCCAGCATCAAACGGCAGCCTAAGGAGATCCACGTATACTGGGACATCTCGAACTTCAGAATCATCACTCGTCCGTGCGCGATCCCCAAGCTCACTCGCAAGGCTCCTCAGCAGGGTCGTCTTTCCTGCTTGCCTACCGCCAAAGAGTAGCACCGCCCGATCGCGCCACGCTGAATTAAGAACCTGCGTGCACAACAGGGTCCGGCCGAAGCAGTGTGGTGCCGTCGATGATCGCCCGTCCGACTCAATCTCCATCTGCCGAGCACCTCTTCCCGAGCCATCGAGTGAATAGGTCCATTGTGAGCGAGATCGTGTCGCACTCCACGCGAGCGATTTGATAACCAACGAGATGGCGGAGGCTTACGGCCTGAAGCTTCTCGCCACCTGAGATGTCAGAGAGGGGAGCATGTCCTCCAGCTCGAGCGATAGACACGCAGACGTCTCGCTCCTGCGGGTAATCCCTTGCCAGGCGATCAAGGATCTCCCTAAAGTCCTTTCCCCCGAATTCAAGGTATTCTTCCACGAGAGGCTTTATCTTGAAAGCATCGACGCTTAAGGGACGATCCGGGTACCGTTGAGCTACATAGCTGCAGAACTGCCTTAGGAACAGGGGGTGACCACCGGTTAGGTCGTGGATGATCCCACAGGCCGAGCGTTCAAAGCGGATCCCCATGCCTCGGCCTAGCTCCCGCATCATTGTTGCGCACTCGTTCTCTTCCAACAGCTGGAGGTAGCTCTCACGGAAGAAGTTGAACACCGGATTGTCCCTGCATTCGAACTGCGCCGCCTCACAGATTTCGGCGTTCGCCCCGGCCACGACTACCACGAAGTTTCCTGACTCTTGGGAAACGCCGCGCAGATAGCTCAAGAAATCAAAGAAGCCGTCAAGTCCTGCCCTATCCGGCGGTGTCGGTAGGAGCCTCTCTATCTCGTCGAGAAGAAGAATAACACGCGGAGTGGGCGTGACCGAACCCTCCGCTAAGGTATCCAGCAGTTGCGAGAGATCTGCGTCAAACGCGGTGGCAACGGGAAGGTCACGTGGCACGCCCAAGTAGTCACGATATCGTCCTCCGAGTCGCCAGGTGATGCGACGGTCGATTGCTTTGGGAACACGCGATCTGAGCTCACCGGCAATCTTCCAGTACAGCCACCTTGCATCTGACACATCGCCCGGCACGCGGAGTAGGTCGATGTAAATCGCGATATCGCCAGTCTCAGAAGACCTCCGTTGGGCCTCCTTCAGGAGCGATGTCTTGCCTACCTTCCGAAGGCCGAAGATGCCGGTGGCCGTTCCGCGATCAGCGGCCTCACGTAGCTCTGCCAGTGCTTTCTCGCGGCCAAAGAACCGGCGCCCAACAACTGGAGCGTTAACAGCAAATAGGTCGCGCCGATAAAGCCATCTATCGAGGATGTCGCGTAGCCTCCGAAGTGCTGGAGTGTCTCTCTCTTCCATCACCTCCTGTGGAATAGGTATGATTGCGGTCATCGAACGCGAACGGCTCTCCACTCGCTGAAACAGCATGCGCTCCAGGCCGGGCGGAACGGATGCCACCGCCAAGAGGACTACTTGTTCGTCGACCGGGGACGCGTTGGCCATCTCCTGTACGGTGTCCTGAAGATTCTTGAGGTCGCTTGAACTGATACTTGAGGTGAATGCAGATCGCACCAGTAGATGATCGGACAAGCCGTAGCTTTCAATCAACTCAGTATTGTCCAGGCATACAACTAGATCGGCACCGACTGTCCTCTGTTCCAGAAGCGACGCTCGCCTGACTTGAAAGCCTAGGTCGCGGAGAAACTGAACCGTGAGGTTCCCCCGATGATGCTGCGTACGAATGCGCGCAATCTCATAGTCGAGCAGGTCACGTGTCGGGAATCTACCGCCTGCCCCAAACGCTTTGATTGCGAGCTCGTAGTACCGGACGGCCTCAGTCAATGCTTGAAGTGTACCTAGCTGATTGTACGTCCTGGCGATTGCCAGCAGGACGCCTTTCTCGCCAGGTTGCCCATACTCCCTGCATACCCGAAGAGCACGTTCCAGGTAGTCGAGTGCTTGCTTGTATCGACCGAGGGAGGCGGCCATGACACCAGCATCCTCGTGAAGCTTTGCCTTATGGGGAAGGCGCCGGATTCCCTCAGCATAGATGCGCATGGCAGAATCGCGGTGCCCACGATTCTTCTCCATCGCCGCGTAGCTCAGCACAAGCCGCGTACTAGGATGTGCACGCAGTCCTCTCTCGAAAAGGCGTGCCGCTCTGTCGTAATTGCGTCGTTCCTTCTCAAAAAGGGCTTGCTTCAGAAGGTCTTGAGCCGAGAGCCCGCCGTGGTCGCTGCCAGTAGTAGACGGGCAGTCATCACCATCGGTCTCGGCAAGCTGAATATCATACGCCTGCGGCCCCCTAACGGTCTCCTTGACCTTGAAGAGAAGCGACGTGCCGACCGGAGCGTGGCGAAAGGAACCGATTGTGTCGTCAGTGCGAAAGAACACGTTACGCCCGTCTTCGGCCTGGATGAACCCGAATCCCCGTCCGCCGGTTCGCGCGACAACCCCCGTTATCGTCTCCGCACTTCGATCACCTTCCGACACTACTTCCAGTTCGGGGTGTACGTCGGCCGCAAGCAGGCCGCGAGGAACTGATTCGATTCGAAACAGTACTCGCTGCCCGGCACTAAGGGGTGAGGTCCGATCGCGCAGTGAACGGCTGTGAACAAGAAGGAGTTGGGGCGTGAGAGCCTCTTCGTTGGGTTCTATGTAGCCATACCCTTGCCGAGGATCATACGTCTCAACAGTACCGCGATGGAACCCTGTCGCTTCTTCGGAGGTCACACAGTCCCCCTTGACGCTATCCGGAACGGCATGCCCGCTATCGTGAGATAACTCCGTACGAATGTACTGGATACCCATTGCTTTGTCAAACACCGGCCTATGATAGGTTGATGGATGATCTATGCAAAGTCGGTCCATCCACGTCTCTGCTGCATTCCTAGGTCGTTCCCAAGTGCTGAGCAATGGCTCCATACGGAACGGGTGCATGACCGTTCTTACAGACCCGCATGAACACCGGGGGAACCGAACCGGTAGGATGCTGTCGAACACGAGGAGCCCTGCGTTGGATGCCGAAAAGCGGGCTTCGGCGAGCAGCAACGGTCATGCACCCATGCGGAACCGGCGTCCGCATGATAGACTTGGGTCTCTCTTCCAAAGGATGGGAGTTGGCGCGCTCACCTGTCGGAGCGGGCCTGGGGCCCCGTGTCAAGCCGAAGAGACCACTCCTTGGGGTTTCCCCTGGATCGCTGACCCCTCGGCAGCACCTTTCGCTTCCGAGCACCGACCTCCCACACGTCGACCAAGGCGTTGCCTGGTCATCGCTCGCGCCGCAATCTCCAACGGTCCGATCCTCCGCCATGCGCACGTGCGAATTGAATCGCATCCCGCAGGCGGTATCCGCCCAACGTTCAAGCGTTCTCTCCGCAAGTCACCCCCTCACGCCAACCGATATGCTATCATGCCTCCTTCCCGACCCAAGGAGAGCCCTCGAGCATGCGTCCGACCTCCACAACCCGCACCGTTTGCCCCCGCGTCCTGATCTACGTTTCCGCGGCCATCGCCACCATCGCCGCGACAGCCGAAGCCGCCCAGCCTGCCGAATCCCTCGACCCGCCCGTCTATCTGCCGGACGGCGAAGAGTTCAAGACGTGGGAAGCCCCGATCGCGTTTGCGCGCACGTACCACGTCGACGCGTCAAATCCCCAAGCGTCGGACGACAACCCCGGCACCGAGTCGCGGCCTTTCGCGACCATCAACCGCGCGGCCCAGGTGCTCCAGCCGGGCGAGCGGGCCGTGATCCACGCCGGCACCTACCGCCAGCGCGTGCGCCCGGCCCGAGGCGGCACCGGGCCGGACCAAATGATCAGCTATGAGGCGGCGCCGGGAGAGACGGTCGTCGTCAAGGGTTCGCGCATGCTCCGCTCGAAATGGCTTCCCTCCCAGCGAGAGGGCCGGGCCGGGCCGGCGAACGTCTGGATGACCACGATCGCCGAAACGCTGTTCCCCGACGACAACCCGTTCGCGCTGGTGAACCTGACCGACGCCCAGATCGACAAGTGCATGCCCTGGGCCGTGTCGACCAAAGGCAAGGTGCCCAACACGCTCCGCCGCGGGCTCGTCTTCCAGGACGGCAAGCGGCTCAGGCAGCTCGCCGCGTACGACGACCTGGCCGGCACGGAAGGGACGTACTGGGTCGAGGCCGACGGCCGGGCCGTCCATGTTCACCCCCTGGAAAACGTCGACCCGAACCGAGCCGCCTTCGAGGTGACCACCCAGGGGTTCATCTTCGCGCCCGAAAAGTATGGCCTGGGGTACATCCGCGTGCGAGGATTGACGATCGAGCACTCGGCGAATTGCTTTCCGCGACCGCAGAACGGGGCGCTTTCCACACAGCGCGGGCACCACTGGATCATCGAAGAGAATACCGTGCGCGAGTGCAACGCGATCGGGATCGACGTGGGCGACCAGTTCGACGTCGCCGGCCCGAAGCTGGCCCAGGGCGGCCAGCACGTCGTCCGCCGCAACACGATTACCGACTGCGGCGTCGGCGGCATCGAGGGCAAAGGGATCCAGCACACCCTAATCGAGCAGAACACCATCCGTCGTTGCGGCTGGCACCGGACTTGGGCGATCTGCGAGGTGGCCGCCATCAAGGTCCACCGGGCCGTCTCCTGCCTCCTGCGCCGCAACCTGGTGACCGACTCGATCGACGCCACCGGCATCTGGCTCGACTACGGCAACTGCAATTCGCGGGTCACGCAGAACGTGGTCCTCCATACCGACTGTATCTGCGGCGGAATCTTCATGGAGGCTTCGCAAGCGCCCAACTTGGTCGACACGAACTTCGTCTGGGCCACCCGCGGCAACGGCATCTACCAGCACGACTGCGACGAGCTGATCATCGCCCACAACTTCGTCGGCCAAAGCGCCAAGCACGCGCTTCAGATGCGGATCTGTAAAGACCGAGTCGTCCTGGGCCGGCCCACCACGGCCAAGCGCAACAAGATCCTGAACAACATCTTCCTCGGCAACGCGATGCTCTCGATCTCAGACCCCGAGAACACGTCGGACCACAACGTCTTCGTCACACCCAACCGACCGTTCGATCTGGCCGCGTGGCGCGATAAGCACGGCTGGGACCGCGGCAGCGTGACGGCCGACGTGCGAGCGACCTTCAACCCCAAGACGCTGGAGCTCACCTGGTCGGCCGTGGAACCGATCCCGGAATGCCCCGCCGTCGACGGGATCACCCACGATTTCTTCGACCGGCCGCGGCAAGCCGGCGCCGTCGCGCCCGGCCCGTTCGCCTCCGTGCCGCGCAAGCCGACGCGAGTCGAGCTCGGGGCGCGGTTTGCACGGAGGCTCGCACGAGTGACGGAAGGCGTCTCGAGGGACGGAGCTTCTCGAGCCTCGAAGAAGAGAACCACTTCCTCGCCGAGTGGGAGACCTCCGTCGCCGACACCCGCATCCACCGCACGACCCGCAAGCAGGTAGGCGAGCTCTTCCGAGAAATCGAACGACCCGCCCTTCAATCGCTACGGGTCGAACGTTCCCCCTTCTTCCACGAAGCAGAGCGAACGGTTCATCGAGACGCCCAGGGACTTCCAAGAGAACGGGGTCTGGAAGATTCGCTTTGGGTGGATAACCTGCGGCAGGAACCCGACCGCTCCCCCTCAAGCGCCCACTCGCCCCGAAAGACCATCCGCACAACGGACCAACCCACTGCCTCCCCCCACCTCCCCTCCCACCATCCCCCTTACCCCAACCGATATGCTATCATGCCTCCTTCCCGACCCGAGGAGGACCCTCACGCATGCGTCCAACGTCCACAACCCGACCCGTTTGCTCCCGCGCCCCAATCTGCCTCCTCGCCATTGCCGCCATCGCCACCACAGCCCAAGCCGCCCAACAACCCGAAATCCTCGACAGCGGCCTGACCCCACGCGACGTCGAAAAACGCCCCTACGCCGACTACGTCCGACAGTGCGTCGACCTCCTCATCCAATACGGCACCGACCGCTACGGCCCCGTCCAACGCCCCACACTCATGGCCATCCTCGACGTCCGAACCCGCCAGTGCCCGCCCGAGCCCCTGCCGCTCGACGAACAGTGGCGAGTCATCCGCAGAGGACGACGCGCACCCGGCGGAGCCAACCTCTACCTCGACCAGCCCACCTACCTTGCCATCACCGAGCTCGCCCGTCGAACCGGCGACGAAAAGTACTCCGCCTTCGTCAGGCAAAGCCTCGACCACTACCTCACCCAGCTCGTCGACGACAAGGGCCTCATCTGGTGGGGCTTCCACCGGCACTACGACGCCCACAAAGACGTCATGACCGGCCACCAGGGAAACCACCACGAAATCCACATCCAACAGGCTGTCTGGCCCATCCTGTGGAACGTTAACCCAAAGGCCGTCACGCGAGAGATCGACGCTGTCTGGAAATGGCACGTCATCGACAAGAAGACCGGCGAGGTCAACCGGCACGCCGACGGCCAGCGCGGCTGCGACTTCGCCATGACCGGCGGTGAGATCGTCTACGCCTTCGCGTTCATGCACACGAAGACCGGCGACGCCAAATGGCTCGACCGCGCCAAGCTCATCGCCGACTACTACTGGCAGCGCCGCGACCCCAAGACCAACCTCGTGCCCAACCGACCCAACGCCGGCCGAGACCGCTTCGACGGATCGCACTTCGACACCTCCGTCGCCGGCCTCCTCTGCCACCGCCTCCTCGCCGCCTACGAGCTCACCCGCGAAACCGCCTTCCGCGACCAGGCCGTCGCCTACCTGACCGCCTACGCCAACTACGGCTACGACGCCAAGACCAGGCAGTTCTGGGGCAGCCTCAACCTCGACGGCTCACCCGTCCCCGCACCCCGCGTCCCCGACGGATACGCCGCGTACGAGCCCAGAGGCCACATCGACCTCTGGGAACCCTACTTCGCCGGATACGAGTTCCCCCTCTACGCCGCCCAGACCTACGCCTATGCCTACGAGCTGACCAAGAACGAGCTCATGCTCGTCACCGCCAAGCGATGGTACGACGCCATCCGCAGCACCTGGCCCCCCAACAAGTGCAACCAGAACACCTGGTACGCCGGCTACGCCAAGGACTGGGCCCCGCACGGCACCTACGCCGGCCTCTACGGCCGAACCATCTCCTTCGCCCTCCAGCTCCACGCCCTCACCGGCGACCAAGCCTACCGCGACTTCGCAAGAGCCGCCGCCGACGAGGCCGTCGCCAAGCTCTACTACAAAGGCCTCTTCAGAGGCCACCCCCGCAAGCCCTACTACGAAGCCGTCGACGGCGTCGGATACCTCCTCCAAGCCCTCCTCCAACTCGACCAACCCCCCAAGAAATCGCCGTGAACACGGCACCGCCCCGTCCTCCCCCTAACCCCCCCTGTCACAGTGCGCCGACCCCCTTATCCAGAAGGTCGCCGGTGAGATGTCCGCGCGAAAAAGGTGTCAGGAACCTTTTCTGGCCCAGACCTAGGCATAACAATGTCTCCTAAAAGGCTTTATCTCAATTGTTGGTCGCAGGAGCAAGATCGTGCCAGGCCATGTGGCAAGCCCGACAACGCATCACCCCCCTCCAAGGAAATGCTGCATTCCGCTGCATTCCGCGACTTCGCCCCCCGGGCACCAACCGCAGAATCAGCGCATTCCGCTGCATTCCAGCGCATTCCGAGACATTGTGCGACATTGTGCGACATCACCCCCGACACGCGAGACCCGAAACCCGAGCACCGCAAGTGCGACATTCAGCAACATCGCTCCCCGGACGCCAACACAGAATCAGCGCATTCCCGCTCATTCCAGCGCATTCCGGGACATTGTGCGACATTGTGCGACATCGCCCCCGACACGCGAGACCCGAAACCCGAGCACCGCAAGTGCGACATTCAGCAACATCGCTCCCCGAACGCCAACGCAGAATCAGCGCATTCCCGCGCATTCCGCGACATTTCGCGACACTTCGCGACATCGGCCACCCCACCGATGCCGCCTACGCCGTCATCATTCCGATCACGATTCGCTTGGAGATAGGCAACCACGCAATCTAGGGGCTCTCGTAATGAACCCACTTCCGGCTGAAGTAGAGCTGCACCAGCGTCAGCGCGAACACGATCGCGAACAGGACCCAAGCCAGGGCGCTGGCGTAGCCCATGCGCAGATAGCGGAAGGCCTGATTGAAGAGGTTATAGGCATAGAAAAGCGTCGCGTCGTTCGGCCCCCCCTCCGTCATGATGTACGCCTGCGTGAAGATCTGAAACACCCCGATCGTCCCCATCACCAGGTTAAAGAGGATGTACGGGCTCAGCATCGGCAGCGTCACGTGCCGAAACCGGTGCCACACGTTCGCCCCGTCGATGCTCGCCGCCTCGTACAGGTGCTCCGGCACGCCCTTGAGCCCCGCCAGCCAGATCAGCATCCCCGCACCCGCCCCCCACAGCCCCATGATGATCAGCGACGGCTTGGCCATCTTCGTCTCGCCGAGCCAGTTGATCGGCACGCTCACGCCGAACCATCTCGAGAAGCCCAGCCACTCCAGGGCCGTATTCACCCCGACCGCGTCGAACAGCGAGTTGATCATCCCCTCGGACGGGTGAAAGACCCAGATCCACAGCACGCTGCTCGCCACGGCCGGTACGATCGCCGGCAGATAGTAGATCGTGCGATACGTGCTCAGCCCACGCACCCCGCTGTCCAGCAGCATCGCCATCGCCAGCCCGACGATCAGCCCCAGCGGCACGCCCATCACCATGTACACCGTATTGGCAAGCGACGTATAGAACAGCGGATCGCCGAAGGCCTCCCGGTAGTTGCCCAAACCCAGCCAGTGGGCCGGGTTGATCACGTCGTAGTCACTGAAGCTCATCAGAATGCTGAACAGGATCGGACCGGCCGTGAAGACCAGAAAGCCCACGATCCACGGAGACGCGCACACCAGCCCCGCCCACCACTCCCGCCGCCAGTAGCCGCGAGACCGGTACTTGCGGGAGTGATGAACGTAGACGCCCACGCCCACGACAACGATCAGCGCGAGATAGATCCCGATCAGCCAATACCAGTTCACCACCTTGCCCGTCGGCGGGGTGAGCAATCGATCCAGGTCGCGCTGCACGACCCGCTTGCCGTAGTCGAGAGCGGCCTTGGGCGTCGGATAGGCCGGATCGTGATTGAGCGCCCGTTCCATCGCCCGACGGTGCTCGGTCCACAACCGATTGCCCACCGGCGTGAACGGCAAGTGGTGCGCGTCCAGCAGGAGCCCCTTGAACATCTGGTAGGCGTCGTCGAACCGCTGGGGAATGTTGGGCTGGCCCTTGAGATACCGCTCGTAGAACCCCTCGCAGACGCGTATCTTCGGATGCACGGGCGGGAAGTAGAGCTGCCCCTTCGCGTGACACAGATCCCGCACGATGTCCAGCCGCATGCGATTGGCCTCCCAAGAGACCATCCACTTGATGAACTCCCACGCCTCGGCCTTGTGCTTGGCCGTCGCCGGGATCGCATACGCCCACCCCGCCATCCAGCTCACGGGCCTGCGCCCCTTGGCCAGCTCGCGCGCCGGCATCGGTGCGGGTTCCGCCCCGAAGTCCTTGTCCCGCTTGTACATAGCGATGATATTGGCAAAGTCGTTCCCGTCGACCTTCATGGCGACCTTGCCCGTGAGAAACGGATCGAGCACCTCGCCCTGCCACGTCGCCTGAAAGGCCGAGACCGCCTTGTACGCGCCGAGCGCGTCGTAGCAGTCGACCATCCACTGCAGCGCCTCGACGATCTTCGGATCGTTGAGCGTGACCTCCTCACCGTCCGGAGACATGAAGCGCCCCCCGTTCTGCCACCCGAACAGGTACAGCCAGCTATTGCCCCATTGCGGCGCCCAGCCGATGACGCGAAGCCGTCCCCTCTCGTCCCATCGCGTCATCCGAAGCGAGTACGTCGATCCGTCGAACACCTTGAACCACACGTCGGCGCCGTCTCGCGGCGCGTTGCTGACGGTCTCCAACGTCAATCGATGTGGCTCGACGCCGATCACCCTGGCCAGTTGCGGCGCGCCCGCCGGGTCGAGGCAGACGTGATCGCCCTTCACCACGCCGGCCGCGGCGAAATCGACCGACCCCGACGACAGATGCCGCTGATCCGTCACGACCCCGTCGCGGGCGTCGGCGCGCTTGAGGCACGTCTCCTCCCACGTCCTCGGCGGACGCGCGTCGCCCGCCTTGGCTCGACCCGCCGACACCTCGGGATCGTCCGCCCCGTAGACGAAGCCCCCCTGAATCAGCAGATCGCAGTTGTAGAACAGCCCGCGACTGTCCGTCGAGTTGGCGATCCCGTACTGCTCGCCCTTGTACAACGACTCTTCCCAGCAGTTCTTGTAGAACTCCTCCGGACGAATCAGCATGGCCCGGAAATCCGCGATCTCTGCCTCGAGCCGCGAGACGCCGTTCGCATCGCCGGCCCGGCGGGCCCGGACGAGCTCCGCCTCGAGCCGCTCGAGCTTGGCCTCGTCGACCTTGATGAAGTCCTTGATGAGCGGCTGGAAGGCGCCGCGGACCGCCCATTGGGCGATCGCGTATCGGTTGAACCAGATGACGTCGGGCGGCGTTCCCCCCGCCACGCCCGTGAGGAATCGTTGCGGATCGTCCACGGCGTTGCGAATCGCCGCGTTGCCCGTGATCACCCGGACCGGTCTGCCCTTGCGGGCGCAGCGGCGCTCGAACTCGTCGATCGCGTCGCGGTGCGTTCCCGCGGCGCCGCTTTGAGCCCAGTAGGTGATCTCGACCACGCCCGCCGGACCGGGGGTCGAGACGCGAGGCCACATCAGCCAGACGGCCGCGACGGCCGCGACGATCACGACGGGTTGGCGCGCCCGTTCCCACATGGGCCACCATGATAGGCCCGACGGCAGCGTGGAGACAGCGCGCGTTCACAAACGTTGTTCGACCAGTCAGCCCTTCTGCTGACAGGCCGCGGAATGACTGGGCACGCCCAGACGGGCGAGAAACGTCATCATCGGGCACCAGTTCGTAAAGGCCGATTGCAGGAGATTCGCGCCGACGAAGGCCGTGAACAGGAACCAGTAAGGAGAGTGGTAATAGCCCAAGCCCACGCTCGCGAGCACGAAAAAGCCGGCGATCCCTCGGAGGAAGCGTTCGATGGTCATGGAATCAGGCCTCCCTTGACAGGGTTGTGTCGGAGCAAGGACGGCGCAAGCGACGCGTGCGCCGATTGCTCTTAACTGATTCAACTCCATCGAACCAACCGTTTCAAGCAGGACTCGATCGCAAGGCCCGCCGGGGGTGCGCGCGTGCCGGTCCGCGCGCGCAACGCGAAGGGCCCCGACCCCGCCACATGCCGGCACTTGCCGGCTTGCGGCGGAGGGGGCCCGATCGCAGACCGTCCCTGGAGGCATAGGTTGATCCGTACCGACCCGGCGGGGTTATCCGCCCAGCAGGGCCAGTACGTTCTGCGGCATCTGGTTGGCCATCTGCAGCGTCACGGTCGACGACTGCACCAGGATCTGCTGCCGCGTCAGCGTGCTCGTCTCGGTGGCGTAGTCCGTATCGCGGATGGCCGACTCGGCCGCCGACGTGTTCTCGAGGGCCACGCCCAGGGCGTTGATCGTGGTCTTGAGCGTGTTGGCCTGGAATGCCCCGATTCGCCCGCGCAAGCCCGAGACCTGGTCCTGCGACGACCGGATGATCCGCTGGGCCGTGGCGAAATTCTTCGACGTCATCTGGTTGGACTTGCCCGCGCCGATCGTGCTGAGCCGACCGATCGAGGCGTCACCCAGGGACGTCGTGGCCATGTTCCCAAGGCCGATGCCCTCGAAGCCCGTCAGGCCGAGGTCCGGTGCGAGACTGAACGTCGCGCCTCCGCCCTTGATGCCGAACGTGTACGTGCCAGTGTCGGTGTTGGCCGATTCGGCGATGGTTACCGTGGCCGTGAGCACCGCCGATCGGACCGTCGCCCTCAGGCCGTTCGTCACGGCGTCGCGACCGTTGATGCGAACTTGAGCGTCGCGGCCGTAGTCCTGGGCAACGGTGGCGCCGTCTATGTCCACCGTATCGAATGTGGAGCCGCCCGAGACCTTCTCGATCGAGACGAACTGGTCGCTGCCGAAGCCGGTGCTGTGGAACCTGAGAGCCACGCCGCCTGAGGTCGTGGCCGACACGCCCGTCAGCTCCTTGGACGCATTGATGGCCGTGGCCATGTTCGCAATGCTTGTGCTGCTGGCGAAGCTGAATTGGTCCGTCCCGAAGTTGCCGGTGACCTCGATCGTCACACTGCCGTTGAGCGTGCCGCCGGCGGCCGTGGCCGACCAGGCCAGCGTGCCGGTCTGGGCGGACAGCACCTTCTCGACCACGACCTCGCGCGTCTCGTTGGGCACGAGCTTGGCGCCCTGGATCTGAATGTCCGCGAGGACCGCCCCTCCGGTCCCCGAAAGCGTGTAGTCGAAGCTCCCGTTCAGGAGCCGCTGGCCCTTGTACGTGATGGACTGTGAGAGCCGATCGATCGAGCTGAGAATCGTATCGATCTGGAGTTGGTTCGCCGCGACCTCGTTGTCGCTGAGGGCGGCCTGGTTGGCGCTGCGATCGACCAGGTCCTCCAGATCGAGCAGCAGGCTGCTGATCTCGCCGAGGGCGGCCTCCGTGACGCCGAGCATGTTGTCGGCGGCGCGGGCGTTGTCCATGGCGGCCACGATGGCCTTCTTCTCCGCGCGCATGGTCTCGGATGCGATCAGGCCAGCGGGATCGTCCCGACCGGTGTTGATCCGAAGACCCGTACTCAGACGGTGCAGCGACCGCCCCATGCCCTCGTTGTTCATGTTGAGGACACGCGCGGCGACCATCGACTGAACGTTCGTGTTGATCCTACTCATGGCAAATGCCTCCTAGGGCCGGCCGTGAACCGATCGGCGCGAACTCTCTCCCAAACGCGTCCGGGATTCAGAGCGGTCCGCTCGATCGCCTCATTGCGCGCCGCCCGATCTGGCGTCGGCGTCGGCAAGACGAAATCCGTGCATGTCGTACGTCGGAATCGGCGCGGGCATCGAGCCGATCACTTGGATCGCTCGGCACATGCTCGCGCGCTCGTCGCTCTCTCTGCGCCCGGATCACCGGACGCCGGCGAATTGGCGAGTCGGAGGGTCCCCCGAAGGTCAAGTCTGGCTTGATGGGCCGGAGCTGCGCCGACCCGCAAAAGCTCTCGCAAACGGCAATGCGAACATCGTCCCGGCATAAAGCCCTCTTTAAGGATTTGCGGCGGTTGCGGCGACACGGCGCCTCGAATTTCTAGGACCTCACCCCTTCCGTCCGCGTATTTCATCGCCTGCCGGCCTCTCGGCACGCTATTATCAGACCCCGGGGGTAACCCCGATAATGCGCCCCATCGGGTTCAAGGTTCGATAACGCACGGCCCGAAATCGCACGCCCCGGAATTCGTTGAGGTATCGGTTCGACCCGTCCGTGGCGTGGGCCCCGGCACTTCGCTATGATCTGGGCAAAGCGCGATTCGAGCGATCCCTTTCTGCCCAACCACGGTGAGCATCGCGCCGGCGACGGGCGGGTCCGTGCTGATCCGCGAACCTTCCGCGCCGCCCGGCCGACTCGATGACGACCGCCGCTTGGAAACGGTGCCGATGACCCGTGTCCTCTGTCAGTCCTTGTTCTTCCTGATCGCGCCCGCCCTGGCCGGTTGGGCCTGCAGGAGATCGAGACTCTTGAACGCGGTCAGCCCGATCGTTCTCTGCTACCTCGTCGGAATCGCGATGGGGAACCAACGGACCGTCGAGTTGAATCAAGCCGTCTCCGAGACCCTCTGCGAGGCCGCGGTCATGCTGGCCATTCCGCTGCTGCTCTTCTCGGTCGATCTCCTCGGCTGGTTTCGCCTGGCCAGACCGACGTTGATCTCGTGCCTGCTCGCATTCATCTCGGTCCTCGTCGCCAGCGCGTGCTCGGCCCTGGCGTTCCAAGGCCGCATCGAGGACGGCCCGAAGATCGCCGGCGTTCTTGTGGGCGTCTACACCGGCGGCACGCCGAACATGGCGGCCATCAGCGTCGGGGTCGGTCTCAGCGCCGAGCGACTTGCGATGGTCAACACGGCCGACGTCGTCTTGGGCGGCGTCTACTTCCTGTTCCTGATCTCGATCGGATATCGCCTCTACGGACGATTCCTCCCGCCCACGCCGCGGCGAGACAGCCCGCCCGACCAAGACGCCGTCAGCCAGGAACCCTCTCGCATCCCGGTCAAAGGTGCCGCGGTCGCTTTCGCGCTAGCCGTCGTCCTTGCGGTCGCCTCCGGAGCGATCGCCCAATGGCTTCCCCAGAACCTGCGGAGCATGACAGCGATCCTTCTGGTGACGTCACTGGCCCTCGTCGCATCGATGAACCGACGGATACGGACGCTGGCGGGGACCTACGAGATCGCACAATACCTCCTGCTGCTCTTCGCGGTGGCGATCGGGTCCATGGCCGATCTACGTAAGCTGGCCGAGTCGAGCGTCATGATCGTTCTCTACACGGGCGCGATCTTCTTCGGCTCCATCGTGCTGCACCTGGCCCTGTGCGCCTGCTTCCGGATCGATCGCGACACGGCCATCGTTACGCACACCGCCGCCATCTACAGTCCCGCATTCGTCGGCCCCGTGGTCGACGTACTCAAGAACAGAGAGGTCATGGTCTCGGGCATCGCGTCGGGACTGGTCGGCTTCGCCGTCGGCACGTACGCCGGGCTTGGCGTGGCCGCGGTGCTGTCGTCGCTGCTCGGGAGCTAACGTCGCCCGCGCGGCAGGACGCGCCGAGTTTGGCGATCCTCTGGAAACCGTCGTCGACCGCCGGTACGCTTGGGACGCGTTTGCGTCAGGAAGAGGAGAACGATTCGATGAGACACGCCCTCACCCTTCTGTTTGTGGGCATCTGTTTGATGCTGCCGTCTTGCGCCGCGCCCCACCCATGCTACCGAACGTCCGTCGGCACGGGCCCCGATGAGATTCCCCTGGTCGTCGTCGGCGGCACCCCTTACGACATGGGGTATGCCGTCGGACGATTGATGAAGGACGAGGTCGCCGCGTGTACCTCCGCCTGGCTGGCAGGCGCCAGGGCGGAAATGCCGGAGCGATGTACCGATGAGCAACTCGACGCCGCATGGAAGAGCGTCGCGCCTCACACCGACAAGCGGTTCCAGCAAGAGCTGCGCGGTCTCGCCGACGGGTCGGGCGTTCCCTATGAGCGGCTGCTCAGGATGCACATGATTCCCGTCGTCTCCGACTTCGCCTGCAGCGGCGTGATCGTTTGGGGCGAGGCGACGAAGACCGGACACCTCCTGCAACTGCGCAACCTGGACTTTACGGTCAACGCCCACCTCCAGGAGTATCCCCTCATCGTCATCTACGTGCCCGATCGCGGCATCCCCCACGCCAGCGTGACCGTGGCCGGCATGATCGGCGCGAACACGGGCATGAACGCCCGAGGCGTCGTGATGGGCGAGAAGGGCGAGAGTCCGAAGAAGGATCACCCGTTTGACCTGAACGGCACCCACTTCTTGACGCTGTTTCGCGACGTCCTCTGGGAAGCGCGGAGCCTGGACGAGGCCGTCGGGATGATCCGGTCCGCCAAGCTGATCAAGCGATATTACTTCTACGTCGGCGGCCGCAAGGGCGACGGGTGGGGCGGAGCCAAGGTGAAAGTGACGACGCCCGATAGTCCCCCCCTCCATGTCTGGCGAGACAACGACAAGGACGACGAGCTTTCCCCCGAGGTGCTCCCAGGCGCGGTCTACAACACGATGAACAACGAGCTTGCGTGGAAACGTCTCAAGGCGGACTCGGGCAGTTACGACCCGGACAAGATGATCGCCCTATCGCGGGACCTGGCCTCGCGAAACGGCAACCTCCTCGACGCCGTCTACGACGCCGAGGCCCTGGAAATGTGGGTGGCATTCGCCGAGGGCAGCCAACACGCCTTCGAACGACCCTACGTTCACGTCAAGATGACTGACTATCTGGATCCGACGTACGTCCCCGAAGGGGCGACCCTGCTACCGGCAAAGAAATGAACGGGGCCCGCCGAGCGGGCCCCAAGTTCAGTTCGGTTCCGGTCATCAACGCGCTCGCGGTGAATACGCGGTCGCCGAGGTGTCCCGCGGTCTACTTGGCGAGCAGCGCGTCCATGATGTACATGTCGAGCTCTTCGTAGTCGCGACGCTTGACCATGTCGTCGATCTTCTTCTGGCTGAGCTTGCGGGATAGCTTGAGCAGGCGCAGGAACACGGTCCGGCTGTTGCTCAGGTGCTTGGACGCGACAGCGTCCTTCTGGGTCCGCATCGCCTTGACGTCGAGCCCGACGAACTCGCCCCGCTTGCAGAAGTCGTACTTGTCGAGGATTCGAACCTGGTTGAAGGCCCGCCGCAGATCCACCGACCCGAACGACTTGTCCTGGTCGAACTTCAGCCCGTTCTGATCGTTGAGGTGAACGGTCCACAGCTTGTCGTGCGCCAGGGCGAAGCCCATCTCGTCCGACGGGTCCAGACCGGCCAGGATGGCGTGGGCGGTCTCGATGTTCACGCCGACACGAGACGGATCGCTCGTGAGCATGCCCAGCGCGATGGCGTGGCCCGTCGTGGGGATGTAAGCCTGGTCCATCGGCTCATTCGGCTTGGGCTCGATGGCAATGCGGATCCGCGGCGAGTAGCTCAGCATGTCGTTGACGGCCTCGGCGAGCCGGTCGACGGCGAGCTTGCTGTCCTTGGCCTCGCGGATGTACGTGCCCTCGCGGGCCAGCCAGAGCACCATGAGGTTCGTGCCGAGGGCGTCGGCGATGTCGAGCGCGCGTCGCGT
Source organism: Phycisphaerae bacterium (assembly GCA_016927755.1). GTDB lineage: Bacteria > Planctomycetota > Phycisphaerae > UBA1845 > JAFGLZ01 > JAFGLZ01. The sequence continues at coordinate 19,280 of JAFGLZ010000177.1, read as the reverse complement.
CCGATCCCGAGCATACCGCCGGGCCTTGGGGTCGTTAGCGGTGTAGCCACCGTCGATCGTCAGAGGGTCCTCCCACAGCCGCGGCGCGACGAACTCGGCCACCAGCCCCTGGCCCTCGAGCGCCCTTCGGACCGCCTTGGCACGACTGACGATTTGTGCCGGCGTGAGCTTGCCCATCTCCGGCACGGCGTCGTCGTCGTGAAACTGCACCGCGTCAAAGCCGAGCTTCTTGTACATCCCCAGCTTCTTGCGGAAACTGACCGACTTGCGGACGGTCGGACCGAACGGATCGGACCCTTCGTGAATGTTCCAGGGGCCGAACGAAAACCTGAATCTGCCTGCCATGTGTATCTCCCTGTCTGATGAGGCCCCGCGGACGGAAACGGTTCCCGATTCCCCGCGCGATGGGGCCGTCACTGTGATGGACGTCCCTTCGGTCGGATACGACCGCGCCACGAGCGGTACGTTCCCGCCATATCGCTCCCTTGTCAAGCTCCCACGCGCGTCATCTGCCTCCGCGCCGCCGACGCCGGCGCTCACACGCGGATCTTCGAACGGAACTCGGGCACGCCGCGGATGCCCAGTCTGAACCGGAACAGCGCGCCGGCGCCGGGTCCGTTCTCCGCCTTGTTCTGGCCACCGGCCGTCGTCACGTACATGTCGGCGTAGTCCTCGCCGGCGAACGTCACGCAGGTCACCTGATTGGCCGGTAGCGGCAGGCGTCGATCCTCGGTGCCGTCCGGGGCGAAGCGAATCAGGCATCCGCCGCCCCAGATGGCGGTCCACACGTAGCCGTCGGCGTCAACGGTCATGCCGTCCGGAAGGCCGAGCTCCTTCGGAATCTTGACGAAGACGCGTCGGTTGGTGATCGCCCCCGATCCGCGATCGTAATCGAAGAGGTAGATCTCGTACTTGTTGGAGTCGGTGTAGTACATCCGCGTGCGATCGGGCGTGTATCCGATGCCGTTGGAGCAGCCGACGTCCTCGAGCACCGTGGTGAGCGTGCCGTCCGGATCGAGGCGGAAGAGCCGCCCCGGTCGGTCATCGGTCGACATGGTTCCGCAGAAGACGCGTCCCTCCGGGTCGGCCCCGACGTCGTTGAATCGCGTTTCTCGCTCGGCCGGGATCTCCTCGATGAGCGTCTTCCTCTCGCCGTCTCGCCACGTCTTGATCGCGCCCTTGTCCTTGAAGAGCAGCAACTCGCCGTCTTCCTGGACGGTGAAGCCGCCGATCATCTCTCCCTGATAGCATTGCTCGTGTCGGCCGGAGGCCGGTTCGTAACGAAACATCCGTCCGGTCGGGATGTCGACCCAGTAAAGGCGTTTCTCGTCGGGATGCCAGAGCGGTCCCTCGCCGCACTCACATTGGTAGTCCGCGATCAGTTCCGGTTCCATGTCCTTGCTCCGTAATGACGGTCGACACCTCGGTTCTCGCCGGGCCGCGTTTCGGCAGGTGCTAGCGCCGGTCTCTCGCGCCCGCGCAGAAGACATTACCGAATGAAGCGACGTTTGGAAACAGCGTCCTCGTTGCCGGGGGGGTTCGTGGGCGTGGAGATCGGCGCGCAGCCGTCGCGGGATCAAGGTAGAATGGAAGACGGTCAATCGCGTTCGGCGGGAGAGCCATGACCATGAACGACGCCGATAGGACCCCCAAGGAACTACTCCAGGAGGTCGCTCGCCTCCGCGGGCGTCTGGCCGCGCTCGAGCGAGTCGAGGCCGAGCACAAGGAAGACGTGGCGGCGTATCGCGCGCTGGTCGACGAGTCGTTACAGGGCCTGATCATCCTTCAGGACAAGCGTCTGGTCTTCGCCAACGACACGTTCGCCGGGATGAACGGATGCACCGTGGCCGAGATGTTGGCGATGACGCCCAGACAGGTGGAGCAGACGGTCCATCCGGAGGACCGCCAGCGCGTCGCGGAGTATTACCAGAACCGGCTGACCCGCCAGCCCGGCCCCGATCGGATCGAATGCCGGCTGCTGAGGAAGGACGGCTCCGTTCTCTGGACCGAGGTCTACGCCAGGCCGGTTCAGTACAACGGCAGGCCCGGCGTTCAAGTCGCACTGATCGACATCGAGAGCCGCAAGCAGACGGAGGAGGATCTCAGGGAATCGGAAGAGAAATGGCGATCGCTCACCGCGACCTCGCCCGACTACATCATGACGCTGGACAGGCGGGGCACGGTGCTGTCCGTCAATCGGGACATCGACGACTTCCGATCAGACCAGATCGTCGGCCGGTGTGTTTTCGACATGATGTCGGTCGGCGATTGGCGCCAAGCCCGTGCGGTCTTCGAACGAGCGTTCGAGGCCGGCGAATCCGGCACGTCCGAGGTCGAGTACCTCGGCCTCGACGGCGTGACGGAGATTCAGGAGGTCGTCGTCGGGCCGATCTGGCGCGGCGACCGAGTCGCCGCCGTCTCCGTCAGTTGCAGAAACGTCACCGATCGCAAGCTGATCGAGCAGAGGCTCCGCGAATCGGAGCGCAGCTACCGGAGCCTCGTCGAGCAGTCGCAGGATTGCGTGTGGCGGACCGATCGCGAGCTGAGGATCACGTTCGTCAGCCCGGCGGTCAAGCGGATGCTCGGCTACGAGCCCGAGGAGCTCATCGGGAAGTCTTTCGAGAGAGTCGTCACCCCGGAGGGCGTGCTGCAGGCAAGAGAGATGTTCGAGAAGCGTCTCCGCGGGGAACTGCCGGCCGAGGGAATCACCCTCGAGCTGCCTCACCGTCGCAAGGACGGAACGGTCATGCTCGGCGAGATTCGATCCGCGCCCATCCTCGACGCCGAGGGTCGACTGCTGGAGCTCGAGGGAATCACGCGCGACGTCACCGCACGCAAGCGAATCGAGGAGGCATATCGCTCGCTGGTGGATCACTCCCTCCAAGGGCTCTGCATCCAGCAAGACGGACGCATCGTCTTCGCCAACCAGCGATTCAGCGACATGATCGGCTTTAGCATTGAGGAGATGCTTGCCGCTCCTCCCGAGACCGTTCGCGATAGAGTCCATCCGGACGACCGCCCCACCGTATGGAGCCGCATGCGAGATCGACTGGCCGGCAAAGACGTCCCCGAGCGGTACGAGTTCCGGATGATCCGCAAGGACGGGACGGTTTTCTGGTTGGAGATGTACGGAACCCTCGTTCAGTTTCGGGACCGGCCCGCCTCGCAGACGGCGTTTATCGACATCACCGACCGCAAGCGGGCCGAAGAAGCCCTGCGCGAGAGCGAGCGGCGGTTCCGAGCGGTCTTTGACACGGCCCGAGACTCGATCTTCATCAAAGACCGCGACCTGCGTTATACGCACGTCAACCCGGCGATGGAGAAGCTCTTCGGCGCCCCGGCGTCTGATCTGGTCGGGCGGACTGACGAGGATCTCTTCGGCGATGAGGCCGGTCGACACATCCGCGAGGTCGATGAGCGCGTCTTGGCGGGTGTGGTCGTCGAGGTGGAGGACACCAAACCCGTCGGGGGCAAGCCACTCACCTTCCACGTGGTCAAGGTGCCGATGCACGACAACGCCGGCGGCGTCGTCGGTCTGTGCGGCATCGCCCGAGACGTCACCAGGCGCAGGACCGCGCAGGAGGCGCTCCGCGAAAGCGAGGAACGATATCGCACGCTTGTCGAGAACGCGTCGGATATCATCTACACCGGTGACCTGGAAACGGGGCGCGTGACCTCCGTGAACGCGGCAGCCTCTCGAATCCTGGGTTTCACAAGGCAGGAGGCGCTTGGCAGGGATATAGACGAGTACCTCCCGTTGCGGCAGCGACGCATCTCCAACGACATGAGCGAGCAGAAGATGCAGGGCGAGCCCAGCACGCGCTACGAGCTCGAGATTCCCGCGAAGGACGGCCGGCTCGTTCCCGTGGAGATCAATAGCTGGCTCATCTTCAAGGGCGGGCGCCCGGTGGCCTTTCAGGGCATCGCCCGCGACATCACGGAGCGGAAGCAGGCCGCCGAGGCCCTGGCGCGCCGGCTACACCACGAAGAAGGACTGGCCAAGTGCTCGCAGATTCTGCTGGCTGACACGGAATCAGCGATGGACGAGGCGCTCGGCCAGGTCCTTCGGATCTCCGATGCCAGTCGCGTCTATGTGTTCGAGAACTTCCAGGACGCGACCGACGGGCTCTGCCATCGCCAGACCCACGAGGTGTGCGCGCCGGGCATCCCGCCGCGGGTAGATAACCCGCGTCTGCGACACGTTCCGTACACGGGAGGCTTTCGGCGATGGGTCGATGAGATGCTCCAGGGGCGTCCTATCCACGGTCTGGTCGAGGGATTCGACGAAGACGTTCGCGGAGTTGTCGAGCCTCTAGGCGTCCTCTCGATCCTCCTGATCCCCGTCAGCGTGGAAGGACGCTGGCACGGCTTCATCGGATTCGACGAGACGCGGACGCGACGGCAGTGGAGCCGCGAGGACGTCCGTCTGCTGCAGACGGCCGCCGAGATGATCGGCAACTACCTGGACAGAAGGCGGGCACGCGAAGCGCTGCAACGGGCGCACGACCAGCTCGAGCAACGCGTCGCGGAGCGGACCGCCGCCTTGGCAAGGGCGAACGAGGAACTCCGCGGCGAGATCACCCACCGTAAGCAAGCCGAGGAGGCCACGCGCGTCTTCGCCCGGAGCATGGAGCAAAGCCGAGACGGTATCGTCATCACCGACGCCGAGTCGAGGATCACCTTCCTGAATAGGGCCGCACAGGAGGCGTTCGGCCTGGCCGGCGGGGAGGTCATGGGGCAGCGCCTCCGTGACGTCTTTCAGGTCAACGCTCGGACGAACGAGGAAATCGCCGCCGGCCTGAGGGCGCAGCGGAGTTGGTCAGGTCTCTTGGAGGTGGCATGCGCCACGTCGGGTCCGCTGACGATCGACCTGACTCGTCTGGAGATCGCCGATGAGCGGGGCGCGACCATCGCAACCGTCAACATCTTCAGGGACGCGCGCGAGCTGCGGCGCCTCGAGTCGCTTCAACGAATGGCTGAGGACGCGGCCGGCGCCGCGACGGCGGATCAGGATTCGCTCCGTCGCGTCATGACCCACGTGCGAGAGCTGGCGGGCACCGACATCTGGGCGATTTACCTACACGACCCGGACTCCGATACCGTCAAGTTGCACGCGAGTAGTGAGTCGGCCCATGAGCTCGTCGGCGAGTTTCCCGAGGTCGCCCTCTCGGGCACGCCCGTGGGACAGGCCTTCAAGCGGAGCGAGATCGTCCGGTCGCCGGACGTACTGAATGATCCTCAGTTCACCGGCAACCCGTCTCTCCGGGAGGTTCTGCCGATCTTCGTTCGCTTGAACATAAGGGCCGTCTGCCTGCTGCCCATTCGGTCTGGAGCGCGAGTCATCGGAACCCTTCATCTGGCCGACCGTCGGGCGCGGGTCTTCGCGCCGGAGGAGCTCAACGCGCTGCGGACGCTCGCCAGCCAAATCGCGATCATCCTGAGTCAATCGGACGGCGCCAAGCCCGAGGCGGTTCGTTCGAATGAGCAGCGTCGGAGCGGAACCGTGCCGATCATCGCCGAAAGCAAGGCGATGAAGGCGATCGTGGAGACCTCCGAGCAATTTGCATCGACGGACCTGCCGGTCCTCATTCTCGGCCCGACGGGAGCGGGGAAAGGACACCTGGCCAGATACATCCATTCGATCGGCAGTCGCGCGAACGAGCCTTTCCTTGCCGTCAACTGTGCGTGCCTTGACGGAGAGCTGATCCTCAGCGAGCTCTTTGGACATGAGCGCGGCGCCTTCACGGGGGCGATGCGCCGGCAGAAGGGCTGCTTCGAGCTGGCGCACGGCGGCACGCTCTTGCTAGACGAGGTGATCGAGCTGCCCGGTACGGCCCAGGCCAAGTTGCTCCAGGTCGTGGAGAGTCAGCAGTTCCGCCGCCTCGGCGGGCAGGAGGCCATCAACACCAACGTGCGGATCATCTGCACCACCAACGCCGACATCCGTGAGTGCGTCCGCGGCGGTAAATTCCGGCAGGATTTGTACTATCGCCTCAACGCCGCGGAGATCGTCATCCCGCCGTTGTGCAGCCGCATCGAGGACATCGAGCCGCTGGCCTTGGCCTACCTTCGGGTGCAAGCCCTTGCCGGCGGCGGCCCCGCATGCAAGCTGACGGACGGGGCCTTAGCGCGACTTCGAGAGTATCATTGGCCCGGCAACATCCGAGAGCTGCAGAACGTCCTCACCCAGGCCATGGCGCAGACGACCGACATCATCGGTTCGCAGGATCTGCGATTCTCGCCCGTCGGCGAGCCGAAGGGCCAGGACCGACCGGCCGCGGGAATGAGCGAACGCGACATGATCCTGGACGCCCTGCGGCGTCACCACTGGAACCGTTCCCTCGCGGCCGAGGCGCTCGGCATCCACCGAAACACCCTTCGCGAGCGGATGCGGAAACACAACATCGTCGGATGACGGTTCGACGCCAAGGCGCTATTGGACGATCAGCTTGATCTCGGCCCAGTACCCGGCCTCGCACATCCAACCGCTCGGCTGGTTGATCAGTTCGAGTTTCACCGACTTGCCGGCGCAGGGCGTCAGGTCGACCTCCTGCGCGAGCCACCCTGATTTCGCCGTGTCCTTGCCCACCGTCCGCTCGAGCAGGACGCGACCGTCGGCCCTAACGACGAGCAGCCAGTCCCCGTTCGGATGGTGTCCGACGACGAGACGCAGCGTTGTCTTCTTTCCCGCAGGGACGTCAACTGTCTTGGCGAGGACACATCCCGTCGTCTGATTCAGCGGATGCGTCACGAGCACCTTCTTCTTGCCGCCCCATTCGGGCCAGAGGCCGGGGTCCATGTCTTGTCCGCAGTGTGAGACCTTCCAGCCGGGCGCGAACTGTTCGACGACCGATCCCAGGTCGACCTCGCCGGGCCTTCCCGCGACGATGCGGGCCCGCTCCTGCTCGGTGAAGCGGCTCTCGGCGACCGGCCCCGGCTGCCAGGATTGCTCGAGCTTGCCGGGCCTCGGCGCCTGAACGGGGATGACGAGCACCTCCTCGCCGGCCGCGTCTTTCTCGGTCTTCCCCCCGGCGGCCGCGACGGCCTGGCGGGCGAGCTTCTCGCACACCGAGACAAGCGTCGGGAAATCATACGGCGTGTGACTGAACTTCCCTTGCGTGTCCAAAGCGGACGTGAACTTCGCCGGCAGAGACGACATGCCCATCGTGGTGAGCAGGATTCCCCCCGCGTTGGACGGGTTGCAGTCGGAGTCCTGGCCGCAGCGCGTCGAGATGATGATCGTCCGATCGGGGTTCCGCTCGCCATACAGGAGTCCGACGACGATGTACGCCCCATTGATCTTCGCGTCGATGTTGAAGGCCGCTTTCGCGCCGCTGCACGAGAAACGCCGGTAAGCCGGATTGTGGTGATACTTCTCGTCAATCCGCTTCCACGTCTTGACCCAGTCGTCCGGGCATTCCTGGTGCCACTTCAGCACGTCGCGGACCGTCTCGGCGTACTGGCTGTCCGGCGGGATGCACCTCAGCCCCGCACGCACGATCTTGACCGGATCGTTCTCGAAGAACGCCTCGGCGATCATCCCGCCGACGAACTGCCCGCCGTAGACGCCATCGCCGTAGTTCATCAGCCGCCCGAACTTCTCGCCGAGCGCGATGACTGTGTTCGGCAGGCCCGGGGCGATCAGGCCCGAGAAGTCGGCCTCGATCTGATAGTCGATGTCGTCCGCATGCTTGTTGAACCTCGGGTGTCCGGAATCCGGCGGGGCGATGCCGGCACGGAGGTTGTCGCGTCCTGCGCGATTCGCGTGCCACAATCGGTACCGGCTGTTGGCGAAGTCAATCCCCGCCTGACGGATCGACACGTCCAGGCCGTGCAGTTCGAGGGATCTCAGAAACGTCATCTCGACGTATAGATCGTCCTGCCCGAACTGGTTGACCATCCGCGGATGCCATTTCGGCATCTTGTCCTCGGGGATGATGCGTCCGTTGTATTTGAACTCCGTCGGCGCGCCCCAGCCCACGCCAACCATCTGCCCGATCCAACCGGCCTTCATCTTGTCCACGTACTCCGAAAGGGGTAGCCGGCGGAACTGTCCCTCCGCCGCGCGGACCTGGCCCGACAACGCCGACACGACACCCATCACCATCGCGGAAGCCATGAACTTGTCCATTGAGGAAACCCTCTTCTTCAGGTGTGACTTTCCCACAGCTCGGCAGAGAAGGACAGCGCGACTCAGCAGCGTCGGCCTCGTCTGAACGCCAAAACGACCAGTGCCATCCCCATCATGGGTAGCAGCGGCAGCGCGGCGTCGACCCCGCTGCCGCACTTCCAGACGGCCTGCACTTCCCGATCATCGTCGACGACGACCGTGGTCGTCGTGTTCGTGTCGATCTCGGCGTGGTTCGCATCGCCCGGGAAGTTGGGGTCGAAGATCTGCCACTGCCTGAGGCGCTTGCCTTCAACCGCTTGGGCGACGAGGGTCACCTCGCTCCCGAACAGGTACCTGCTCAGGTCCGGCTGGATCAAGACCGTTCCCCAGGTCTCGTTGATTTCCGTCACAGTCAGCGTGTGCTCGGAGTGACCGTAAGCGACGGAGCTCGTCAGGCTTTCGCTCCAGGCGTCCGTGGCCAGATCGCCGAAGGCGACGGTATCAGTACTGAAGGAGGCGTTTGGAGGCCCGATCGCCAGGATGAGGGCGGCATTGGGGTCCGTATCGACGTAGAGCCGGCCGATGGTTCCGTCCACGATGAGGCGGTACGTATGGAAGTCGTCCGTCGTGTCGAGGTTCAGGACTTGCCCCGTGGCCGAACAGTCGTTGTTCTCCAGGTTGAAGAGGTAGACTCGATCGCTCGCCAGCCAGATCCGGAAGATGCGACCGAGATGATCCACGACGGCCAGCACGTAGCCCGCGCGACAGGGATCGACGACCGTCGACTGCACCACCTTCACGGTCGCCTCGAGCACGAAGTCCCCCGTGGAGAAGCTGAACGGCAGGTCGCTCCGCAGCCACGCCTGATTGCCGGACGCGCTCGTGGGCCCCTGGTGGAGCGCGCCGGCGTCCAGGAAGCATTCCGGTTGAGCGGGATCCGTGTCGTAGAGCGGCCAGCCCTGTGCATCCGGCAGGCTTCCCAGACCGGCGTCATACCTTCGAACGACTGGATCGGTGGAGAGGGACAGTTCGAACGTCCATCCGGCGTAGATCCCCCAGGACTGCCCGCTTGCCATCACGGCAAAGTCGCACCATCGAATCACGTCCACCGGCGACCAGGTGTCCAGACAGCCATACTGCTGGCTCGGCGCATCGCGGTACCCCACAACGGTGACGAAATGGTCGGTACCGCCGTTACCGTCCGTGTCCACGAGAAACACCATCGGCCGGTCGTTGTCGATCTCCTGCGTCAGCAGCGTCCAGCTCAGCGCCCCCGTGGACATCTTGTACTGCGCGACGGTCGGCAGGTATCTCGGATTCCGGAGTTGCGCATAGCTCGTGAATGCCGGCGCGACGTGCGTGGACCAGCTCCAACCGTACTTATTGCCGGCGGAACTCCAGGAGGTCTTCATGAAGTCCGCGACGCAGTCATGGGGATGCTCGTCGCCCGTGGGGGGAGCCGACTTGTCCGGCAGGACGGCGCTGCCGCTCTCTTTCGGCAAGCTGTAGTCTTCGTGGTGCTTCGGATCGCCGGCGCCCCCTTGAGACGCGATGCCCTGATCGACGTCCGCTGTCTGCGTCGAGGCGCTGCCGGGGAACAAGTCATCAAACCCGTGTCCGTCATAGTACCCGAGCACCATCCCGACGGCCGTCGGCCCACACCCGTGCCGCCATGCGTAGCCTGGAACGCCGGTGATCGTCGTCTCGCCGGCGTCCGGCTCGGCCTCGGCTTCCACTTTGGGCGCGACGCCCGGCGGCGGCAAGGGCCCTGTCGTGCTCTGCTGGGGGGCGATCTCGGGATCGGTAACGCCCTGCGCAAAGGCTGATTGGGTCAGACACACTAGCACGGCGAGAAGAAGGTGCATCCTCACGTCGCGGGTAGTATTGATCAGCTCCATATCCTCCCCTTCTTGATTGGCGCCGTCGGCATTTGAGCCTTTAATCTTACCGTATCCCTGATCGCGAGTCGTGGCAAATCGGCCTCGCTCCGATCACATTCGCGACGAGTTCGAGCCTGCGACGAGCTTCTGGATTGCGGTAGGTTGCGGGCGTGGTACAGTGCCCGAAGCGAGCCAGCGGCGAGGATCACCCCAATGAACCGACGACAGTTTCTCAGCCAGTCCGGGATGGCGGCCTTGGGTCTGCCCTCGATCAGCAGCTACCTGGCGGCGGCGGAGGGTGCTCGAGACGTCCGGCCGTCGGACCGACCCAACATCCTCTGGATCACCTGCGAGGACATCAGCCCCAACCTGGGCTGCTATGGTGATCCCTACGCTGTAACCCCCAACCTGGACCACCTGGCGGCCCAGGGCGTGCGGTACGACAACGCCTTCGCCCCCATTGGCGTCTGCGCCCCGGCCCGATCGTGCATCATCACGGGCATGTACCCCCCATCGATCGGCACGCAGCACATGCGCTGCAAAGGGACGCTGCCGCCCGAGATCCACTGCTTTCCCGAGTACCTGCGGCAGGCCGGCTACTACTGCACGAACAACGCCAAGACCGACTACAACTTCAAGCACCCCGAGGCCGCGTGGGACGAGTGCAATCGCAGGGCCCACTGGCGGAAACGCGGGAAGGGGCAGCCCTTCTTCGCCGTCTTCAACTACACGAGCTGTCATGAAAGCCAGATCCGCTTGCTCGAGGGGGAGTATCAGAAGCGGACCGCCAACTTCAAGCCGGGCGAGCGGCACGATCCGGCTAAGGCGCCGGTCCCCCCCTACCATCCCGACACGCCCGAGGTACGCAAGGACTGGGCCCGCTACTACGACATGATCACGTTCATGGACAAGCAGGTGGGCGGGCTCCTCGGGGACCTCGACGCCGACGGCTTGGCCGACGATACGATCGTCATGTTCTATTCCGATCACGGCGCTGGCATGCCTCGGAGCAAGCGGTGGCTGTACGACTCGAGCCTGCGCGTGCCCATGCTGGTCCGCTTTCCGGAGAAGTACCGCTATCTGGCGCCCGGGGCTCCCGGATCGGCCACCGACCGGCTCGTCAGCTTCGTCGACCTCGCGCCGACCGTGCTGAGTCTGGCCGGCGTGCAAGTCCCCTCTTACATGCAGGGCGAGGCCTTTCTCGGCAAGCAGGCGGCCGAGCCGCGGCGGTACGTCTACGGCTACAGGGATCGCATGGACGAGCGCTACGATATGATCCGATGCGTGCGAGACAAGCGATACAAGTACATCCACAACTACATGCCGCATCATCCCTGGTTCCATCATCAGCACATCTCGTACATGTACCAGATACCGACGATGCGGGTCTGGCAGCGGCTTGCCGACGAGGGCAAGTTGACGGGCCCCGCCGCGGTGTTCATGGCCAAGACCAAGCCGCCCGAGGAGCTCTACGACACGCAGGCCGATCCCTGGGAGGTCAGGAACCTGGCGAGTGATCCGAATCACCGGGACACCTTGGAGCGGCTGCGAAAAGCCCATGTGGACTGGGTCATGGAGATCCGCGACCTGGGTTTCCTGCCCGAGGCCGACCTGCGAACGCGGTTCGGCGGCCGGGCTCCGTACGAGGCGGTCCGCAAGACACCGGAGGCGTACCCGCTCGAGCGAATCCTCGCCGCGGCCGATCTGGCTTCTCGAATGCAGCCTGAGGCCCTGCCGAAGCTCTTAGCGCTCCTCAAGGATAAGGACGCGGCGGTCCGATACTGGGCAGTAGTCGGGCTGTCCGCTCTAGGCGATAAGGCGGGTCCGGCGGCAGAGGCTGTCGCGGGCGAGCTGAAGGATTCATCTCCCGAGGTCCGCATCATCGCCGCTGAGCTTCTCTGCCGCTTGGGGAGGGTCAGCGAGGGCCTGCCGGTGCTGATAGATGGCCTGACGAATGAGAACGAATGGGTTCGCCTTCGGGCCGCCAACCTCTTGGATCACCTCGACGAGAAGGCCCGCCCCGCGTTCGATGCGATGACGCGGGCAAGCAAGGCGCCCAAGCAGAATCCCTACGTCAATCGCGTGTTGGACCACGCGCTGGGAGAGCTGAAGGGCTAAGCTCTGCCGAACGCACGCGGAGCACGTGACGCCCACTCGGCAGCCGGGAGGTGGCAGCATGCAGGCCATCCGCCGTCCTACCAGTATTGCGCGTTCCCCCGCCCGCCGATCCCCCGAGCGAGGGTTGAGGCTCAACGCCAGCGCGGTTGCCGCGATCATGCTGCTGTGCTGCGGTCAGCAGGCGGCCAGGGCGACGGACGGCCTCTATCCGATCGGAGTTAGCACGCAGGCCCAGGCCAGGGGCGGCGCCGACGTCGCCGTGGGCGATTCGGCCATATCGCAGGTCGACAATCCCGCCACGCTCAGCCTCTGGCCGAGGACCAAGTACCGATTCGACTTCACCAGCGAGGCGGGCATCCTGCCCGGCCATTGGCGAGGTCCGGCTGGTTCCGCGGACGATCAGCGGCTGTTCGGGGCGCTGGCCAACGTTGGTCTTGCCATGCCGCTCGACGAGACATTCACCCTCGGTCTGGCCCTGCACACCAAGGCCGGCACGTCCGCGCTCTACTACAATCGGCATCTGATGATTCCGTATATGAAGCGGCGCGTCAGTGGAGACTTGAAGATCGTCGACCCGCAGTTGAATCTCGGGATCAAGATCACGGACAAGCTATCCGTCGGAGCCGGTGCCCGATTCGAGGTGGCAAGCGGCGAGATCAGCACCGTCCTGGGCCCGGCGGACGTGGACTTCGGGCGCGGGTATGCGTATGGGGGCGGGTTTCAGCTCGGCATGCACTATCGTGCGCGCAAGGACCTTTCCTTCGGCCTCGGCTACACGTCGCCGACGTGGTACGGAGATCTCAGCGGCGACAACCTCAAGGCTTCGCTGTTTGGGATTCTTCCGATCGATCTCGGCAAGGCCTTCATGGACGAGTTTCGCATGCCGCAGAAGCTGACGGCCGGCGTCGCCTGGGACGCCACCGATTGGCTCAGGCTGCACGGCGAGGTCCGCTGGATCAACTGGGACAAGAGCTCGTTCCACTCGACCACGATCGCCACCGACGGACTGATCGACATCCGTTACCCCTTCCCGCTGGGCTACCAGGACCAGTTGGCCTTCATTGCCGGTGCGGAGTTCAAGCTGAACGAGCGATGGACCCTCGGCACCGGCTATCACTTCGGTACCGAGCCCGTCGATCCGGCCAATCTCCTACCCGTGGCTTCGACGCTTCCTCAGCACCACGTCACGCTCGGGCTGCGCTATCATCGGGACAACTGGTGGGTCGGGGGCGGCTACATCCTAAGTCTACCCATTTCGGTCAGCGGCCCCGGATGCAGTGACATCCTCCTCGGCGTCGATTATGGCTGCAGCGAGGTGTGGCAAGCCCAGCACGGCTTCTCACTCGGATTCGGTTTCAGTTGGTAGACAGGTATTCTCCGCGAAGGGTTTCGAGGGAGGGTATGACATGACCGAGCCGAAGCTGGCCGGCTACGGGGCCTGGTCATCGCCGATCCATGCCAGACAGATCGCCGAGGGGATGATCGGCCTCGGCGAGGTCCGGATCGACGGCGATCGCATCTACTGGGTCGAGCTCCGCCCGACGGAAGGCGGACGATGCGTGGTCGTACGTCGCGACGGCGGTGGACACACTGAAGACATGATTCCCGCTGGCTTCAACGCTCGAACGCGCGTGCATGAATACGGCGGCGGCGCCTACATCCCACTCGACAATGACGTCATCTTCACCCACTTCGACGATCAACGCGTCTACCGCAGCGGCGGCGGCCACGGCGAACCACGAGCCATTACCGCGGATTCGAACCTGCGGCACGCCGACTTCGAGGTGGACACTCGACGATCGAGACTGATTGCCGTTCGCCAGGACCATCGCGGCGGCGGCGAGCCGGTCAATACGATCGTATCGGTCCGTCTGGACGGAAGACAGCAAGACGAGATCCTAGCCGCGGGAAACGACTTCTACGCCTCGCCGCGGCTCAGCCCGGACGGCTCACAACTCGCCTGGCTGACGTGGAACCATCCCGACATGCCGTGGGACGCCGCGGAACTGTGGGTTGCCTCCGTCAACGACGACGGCTCGCTCTCAGGCGCTACACATGCGGCCGGCGGTCGGAATGAGTCGATAGTGCAGCCGCAATGGTCACCCGACGGCGTTCTCCACTTCATCTCCGACCGCACCGACTGGTGGAACCTCTGCTCATGGCGAGACGGACGCGTTGAGCCCGTCATTGAACTCGAGGCGGAGTTCGCGGCGCCGCAATGGGCGTTCGGCCAGTCCACCTATGCCTTCACCGGACACGGCGGAATCGTCTGTGCCTATGCGCGGAACGGTTTCTGGCACCTGGCTCACATCGACTTGGGGTCCCGGAAACTGAACGCTATCTCAACTCCGTATGCCAATGTCGGCAGCCTCAGGGCAAGCGAGGGGCGCGCGGCCTTCATCGCCGGGGCGCCTGACAGATCAACGGCGGTCGTGCATATGGATCTCGGCACGGGGGAGAGCGAGGAGCTGCGACGCGCTGCCGATCTCCGAATCGATCCCGGGTACGTCTCCGTGCCGGAGCCCGTCGAGTTCCCGACCGAGGGCGACCTGACGTCGCACGGATTCTTCTATCCACCGACCAACAAGGACTATGCGGCGCCGCCCGGCGAGAGGCCGCCGTTGGTCGTGCTTGCCCACGGGGGGCCCACGGCGGCCACGACGTCCTCGCTCAACCTCACCATCCAGTACTACACGAGCCGGGGCATCGCCGTCCTCGACGTCAACTACGGCGGCAGCACGGGCTACGGTCGCGCCTATCGCGAGCGGCTCTACGGCCAGTGGGGCGTCGTGGACGTCGACGACTGCTGCAACGGAGCGAGGTACTTGGCCCAGCGCGGCCTGGTCGACGGCGACCGCCTCGCCATCGCCGGCGGCAGCGCCGGGGGGTACACGACGCTGTCGTGCCTGACGTTCAGAGACGTCTTCTCGGCGGGTGCCAGCGACTTCGGCATCAGCGACTGTGAGGCGCTGGCCAAGGAGACGCACAAGTTCGAGTCGCGATACCTCGACCGTTTGATCGGTCCCTACCCCGAGCGAAGGGACATCTACCTGGAACGATCGCCGATCCACCATGTGGACGGCCTGTCGTGTCCGATCATCTTCTTCCAGGGCCTGGAAGACCGGGTCGTGCCGCCGAATCAGGCGCGGATGATGGCCGACGCTTTGCGGAAGAAGGGCCTACCAGTCGCCCTGATCGAGCTCGAAGGAGAGCAGCACGGCTTCCGCAAGGCCGAGAACATCCGGCGATCATTGGAGGGCAAGCTCTACTTCTTCTCGCGGATCTTCGGCTTCGAGCTCGCCGACGCCGTCGAGTCCGTTGAGATCGAGAATCTGTAGTCACGTCGGTAGGTCTACAGCTTGAACCAGTCCCTGGCGGCGGCGAGTTCCTTGTCCATCTCGGCCCAGAGCACACGGAGGTCGGACCGATCGATCTTCAGATCGGACAGCACGTACGGGCTGAGGTGGGGCTTGACCTTGGTGCGGACCGCGCCCGCTCCCTTCTGAGTGCACAGGAAATCGGACAGCTCGACCGCCGCGGCAATCTGCCGGATGTGGCGGCTCTGGCCGGTGGCTCGATGGGACTGATGGTGCCAGCGGATGCACTGGATGATGAGATCGGGGAACTTCCACACGCCGGCCATCACGGCCCCCAACTGGGTGTGGTCGAACCCGAAGACGGCGTGCTCGCAAGCGCGAAGGTCCCGCTCCAGCTGGAGCATTCGCAGGGCATTGCAGAACTCTCCATGGGCGTGCTGATCGAACATCACGGTGCCGATGTCGTGGAGGAGGCCCCCCAGGTATGCGTCCTCGAACTGGGCAAGCCGGGAGCGGCGAACCATCATTCGAGCGCACAGGGCCACGGAGACCATGTGCTCCCACAGGCCCTTGCGGCTGTAATACTCGTTCTCAAACTCGTCCTTGAAGACGTTGCTGACCGACGCGGTGACGGCCAAGTTGCGGACGGCGTTAAAGCCCAGGAGGCTGATGGCGTTTTGGAGGTTGCTCGTCGAGTTCCGAAGGCCGAAGTAGGCCGAGTTCACCAGTTTGAGCACGCGGCTGGTCAGGGCGGGATCGCACTCGACGACGGCCTTGAGGTCGGCGGAACCCGTGCCCGGGTCGTCGATGACGGTCATGATCTTGGCGAGGACGGACGGGAGGGTCGAGACCTCTGAGAGCTGCTCGACGAATCCTTGGAGCCGCTGTTTGGGAGTCTTCGTGGCGGCGGTCGGGATGTCACCCATCACCGAAGCTCCATTCACGATGCGGGTCTGGGGCGCGGGACACTGGGAAGAACGTCGTTCGAAGTCGCTTCCCGCCATGACCGGCACGCCCGGGGGTGGACCCGGTTGCGAAGACGTCTCCTGCCCGCCACCGCCTGTCCGAGTCTCCTGCATCTGGCTCAAAAACCGTTTGCTCCTCTTGCCGACAGAGGAAAGCGCCACCGAGCAGCCTCGCCCGCTGTCTCGGCCTGCACACCATTGGCAATCGACTGTGGGTGACTGGAACCTTAGCTCTCACTGGAAGGCTTTTCGTCCCAAACACTTACCGAGAAGGCGTTAATGATTATTAAGTATTACTAAATAACGAGTTACGGTCATGAGGCCGCTGCGAGAAACCCGGAGTTTCCGCCACCAGCGTCCCGGGATCGCCCTGGCCGTTGACCGGTAAATTCTGGAGGCTCGGACCACGTGGGCCGCTCAGTCCGATCGACGGATGAACAGGAGCGCTGAGCGGTGTTTCGGGTCGAAGCGAACGGGCAGGCCGGTCTGCCGGAGCTGGGCTGCGTCGAGGACCTGCCGGGATCCGAGGTCGACATCCGTAACTTCATACTGAGACTTACTTTGAAGCAGGGGAAGCTTCAGTCGATGCTCGAGCTGGCCCTGGCCGTCCCAGCGGAACAGGAGCGCTGCGGCGGAGTTCATGTCGTTTCCATAGAAGATGATGGAGGTCAATGGCATGCGCCTTCCTGGCGGGTGGAGGGCGTACCGGTATGTGGACTTGAACTCGCTCAGCCGACGATAGTGCTCGACTTCTTGAAGGATGACCTTCCGCTGCCGGTCGGGGATTTCGCTGAGATCGGAGACGATGCCCCAGGTGCCGGGCATGGCGGAGCGACAGTAGAGGCGCGTCAGCTCGTCGTCGTCGGGGTCCATCTCCTGGAAGTTGTTGGTCCACCGGCCGGCGGCCCAGGGGGGGACGAAGGCGAGGGCGTTCAGGACGGTGGAGATGTTGTCGCGGGCGTGGTCGAGGCCGTTCTTGCCGCCGTCGCGGAGCCACTGGCTTTGGGTGGCGAGCATCGTGAGCTCGTTGATCATTCGGCCACCGCTCTGGCAGTTCTCGATGACGAGGTCCGGTTGGGCCTTTCGGACGGCGAGGAGGGCGTCCTGGAAGGCGTGGACGTTTCGCATGACGCCGGCGCGGGTCTCGGCGGCGAAGAGGACCTGGTCGTATTTCCACCAGTCGGCGTGGTAGCGTTTGCGGAGCATGGCGACGTGGTCGAGGAGCAGCTTCTTGTAGTCGCAGCCGACGAGATCCAGGAGCCAACCGTCGATGAACTTCTCATAGAAGCCGGGCACATCGACGTCGGGGGGGAGCGCGTCCTTCTTGGCGCAAACGAACTGGGGACAGGTCCAGATGCCGACTCCGACGCCCTTGTCCTTGACGGACTGGAGGATGGTCTCGAACTCGCCGGGCTTGAACTTGGCGCCGGCGGGGGTCCACTGGCCCATGCCCCCGTACCAGCCGGCGTCGACGATGAAGTAGTCGAACTTGTACGGGTCCATGGCGGCGACCTGCCGGCGGAGGAAGTCCGCGGTGAGGCCGAAGCGTGTGGTGTACCAGTTGTTGTAGGTGAGGGGGTAGACGGGTTGCGGTCCGCCGTAGAGGTCGCGTCCGAGGGCGACTCGCTGGGCCATCCAGTCGGCGCGGGCGAGGGCTTCGTCGGTCTGCCGGATCGGGGTCACGGTGACGATAGGTCCGGCGATGGCGGCGCCTGGGGGTAGGGTCAATTGCGTCTCGTTGGGGGGCAGTCGGACGGCGAAGTCGAGGCCGTTGCGCTTGCCGGTGACTGAGGCTTGCCAGCCACCGCACCAGTCGAGGCTGAAACAGAGCTGGGCGTTTTTGGCGTGGACGATCCAGTAGGGGTTGAAGCCGGGTCCGGACTTGGAGTCGGAGCTGTGGAGGCGGCTTCTGAGCTCGACGCGGCGGTCGGGGCCGAGCCGGGTCTCGGCGGGGGCGAAGGAGAGGGATCGCCAGGCCCGGACGCTGCTGACGCCTTCGGGCACCTGCCATGAGGCGGTCCAGCCGGGGAACCATTCGACGGCCTTTGGGCGGTCGCCGCGGTTGGCGAGCTCGACGTGCATGCGGAGGATTGACCCGCGTTTGGCCAGCTCGACGACCCAGGTGATTCGCAGATTGCCGGGGAGGTCGCGGGAGGCCGACGCGCGTCGGAAGACGGGGTCGTCGGAGATCCGCCAGGAGGGGTCGCCGGCCAGCGGGGCCGTGGGGAGGAGGTCGGCGGGGAGCCATGCCTTCATGCCGTCGGCGAGGTCGGCGGCTTCGAACACGGTGTGACGGTCGGCGGACCACTGGGCTTGTTTGACGACGGGGATGCCGGCGCGGTCGAGTCCGAGCTTGAGGGTGAGATCTCCGCCGCGGAGTTCGGTGAGTAGGGTGGCGATGGCGCACCCGGAGCATGAGAGGAGGACCCAACCCATCAGTAGCATGCAGCATTTCGTCATGATAACGTCTCCCTGCGATTGTGCTGGCTGCGTTGGAGTGAACGATACCGGCGAGGGGTTTGTGGCGTCAATTGGGGGGGGACGCCCAGGGGGCGAAGTGGAAAGGACGAAGGACGAAGGACGAAAGGGGGTCGGCCCGTCCGCCGCGGCGGACTCGGCCTCCTGGGGTTGGGGTTTCGGCTCGGCAGGAGCCTCGCCCTCCCTGGGACGGTCGCCCTGCCTGGGGCGGTCGCCCTCCCGGGTGGCGGATGGAATCCGCCCTACGTGGGGGGATGAGGGGGGATTCTTTGCTCGGGGGGTCCTCCTATGTGTGGAACCTTCGGCGGCGGGCTAGCCAGGTTGATCCTAGGATGCCGGCGATGCCCGCCAGGGGGAGCATTAGGGCGCCTTCGCCGCCGACGAAGTCGCCGCAGTAGCTCTTGGCGACGAC
>JAFGLZ010000176.1 GCA_016927755.1 Phycisphaerae bacterium | reverse complement strand
TGTGGGTGACGACAGGGCACGCGGTCGGGGCTATCATGTCGCGCGACGTCGGAGTGGGATCGGCAAGGGAACCCGCAAACGACTTGAGGAGGATCGCCTGGTGCTAGCTTTGGGAGAGGCTCGGTCGGCGCTGACAGGGCCGGTACCGTCGCTGTCCACGCCGATAGGCCGGGACGGTAGGATCGATGAGGCGGGGGTGCGGAACTACATCGACCGCGCGATCGATGGCGGCAGCAAGACGATGATGCTGACGTATGGCGACAGCCTTTACTCGGCGCTAACGGATCAGGAGGTGGGGGAGCTGACGCGTCTGGTGGTCGAGCACACGGCGGGTCGGGCGATGGTGATCGCGGCCGATCGGCAGTGGGCGACGCCCAAGGAGGTGGAGTTCGCTCTGTACTGCCGCGAGGTCGGGGCGGACATGCTGATGGTTCTGCCGCCGGACTGGGCCGGGTCGACGACGGTCGAGACGCTCGTGGGGCACTATGGGGGCGTGGCCGAGATCATCCCGGTGATGGTCGTGACGAACTACTTTCTGTTCCGATCGGACGACTTCGGGCTGGCGGTGTTGAGGGCACTGGCGGATCGGGTACCGAATGTGCTGGCCGTCAAGGACGACGTGTGCGGCGCGTTCGCTCGCCGGATGGGGCTGCGGTTCCATGATCGGTTCGCGATGATCTCCGGGGGGCAGAAGCAGAATCATCTGAATCAACTGCCGTATGGGTGCGACGGGTACCTGTCGACGTATATGAAGTTCCACCCTCCGATCGCCAACGGCTATTGGAGCGCCGTTGAATCCGGCGACCTTGCCGAGGCGGTTCGGATCACGCGCGCGTACGACTTGGCGTTCTTCGACGCCGTCAAGGACCTGCCTGGGGGCTTCGACGCGGGGATCCACGGCGCGCTGGAGCTGTTTGGCGTGGCGAAGCGATGGCGTCCGAGGCCTTACTACTCGCTGTCGGACGAGGAGATGGAGCGGCTGGCGGGGTTCTTTGGGGGGGTGGGGTTGCTGTGAGGGCCGAGAGTCGAAACGTCGCGGCGGCGGGGCGTTCTTGGGTGATCTCGTGCGTGGACTGGGCTTCCTTGCCGTGTCTTGTGATCGGTTGTAGGTTGACGGTTTGCCGGTTGATTAACCTGTTTGCGAGTAGACAGGAGGTTTGGATCGGATGAGAAGCTCCATTGGTGAACGACGGTTCGATTGCGTGAAATGGCTCCTGGGAATTGGTGTCGGTCTTGGGATCTGTCCGCATCGGGGGGTTGGCGAGGAGCTGCGATTGGAGACGCTTCAGATTGTCGAGGCGGGTAAGGTCACGGAGGATGCCAAGGCCAACCCGCGGTGGTACGACGCCAAGCTGTTCGACTTTGAGGGGAAGGGGTGGGCGGATACGGCGGAGTTCTATCACCGGCTTCCGGGCAGGGCAAAGGGGGTGGTGCGGGATCCGGTGTGGGGTCTGAGCACGAACACGGCGGGGCTGTGCGTTCGGTTCGTGACGGACGCGGACAAGATCGCGGCGCGTTGGACGGTGACGCGTAAGAGCCTGGCGATGGACCACATGCCGGCGACGGGCGTGAGCGGGGTGGATCTGTACGTCCGGTACGAGGGGTCGTGGCGTTGGATCGGCAACGGGCGTCCGAAGAGCTCTCCGACGAACACGGCGACGCTGGCGGACGGTATCCCACGTGGCGTCCATGAGTACCTGCTCTATCTGCCGCTCTACAACGGCGTCCAGTCGCTCGAGATCGGGCTTCCGCTCGAGGCCAAGCTGGCCAAGGCGCCGCCGCGGCCGGGCGATCGCGCCAAGCCGATCGTGTACTACGGCACGTCGATCGCGCAGGGCGGGTGCGCGTCCCGACCCGGCATGGCGCATCCGGCCATCCTGGGCAGACGGCTCGATTGGCACGTGATCAACCTGGGCTTCTCGGGCAACGGCCAGATGGAGATGGCGCTATGCAAGCTGATGGCGGAGATCGACGCGGCGATGTACGTGCTGGACTGCGTACCGAACCTTAACGCGGAGAAGGTAACGGAGCGGACGGAGCCGTTCGTGCTCGCGCTTCGGAAGGCCAGGCCCGAGGCGCCGATCGTTCTCGTCGAGAACATCGAATACCAGGCGGGGGCGTTTCTGCCCGCACGTCGAGAGGCCTATGAGAGCAAGAACAAGGCGCTGCGCGAGGCTTACGAGCGGCTGCTGGCCAAGGGGGTCAAGGGCTTGTACTACATTCCCGGCAAGCCGCTGCTCGGGACGGACGGAGAGGCGACGGTCGACGGGACGCACTGCTCGGACCTGGGCTTTCAGCGATACGCCGACGGGATGGAGCCGGTGCTTCGGAAGATCCTGGAAACGGGCAAGTAGGGGTTGGACCTCGCGGGCAAGGCTTGGCGCCGAGGCGCGGGGGGTTTCAGTAGCCTCGCGCCTGCTCGATGATCTTGACGTTCTCCAGGCCGTCGCGGGCGGTGACCTGGAGATCCTTTCCATCGAGGATGGCCCGGCCGAAGGATTCCGCTTGAAGCTGATACAGGGCGGCGAACTCGGCGTCGGTGGTGTTGGGGGCGTGGCTGAGCTTGCCGGTGCTGACCCTGCCGCCGGTTCCGAAGAGCGTCCCCTCGCAGATGCAGTACTGGTCACTGCCGTAGAGCTCCAGCCTCGGTGCCGGCGCGCCGGCGCCGGTCGAGGCGTCGGCGAGGCCGAGCGCACCGTTGGCGAAGCGGATGGTGACGACGGCGTGGTCGTCGGTCTCGTAGCCGAACTTCAGGCTTGACATTTCGGCGTGCACGTCGGTGGCGTCACCGAGGAACCAGCGGAGCAAATCGATGAGGTGCGTGCCGACATCGCAGATGGCCCAGCCTCCGCTGGTGGCGCGATGCTGTCTCCACTCGGCGGGTGGACGGGGATATGCGAAGTAGAGCTGGGCGCGGATGCAGATCGGCTCGCCGAGCTTCCCGGCGATCCAGTCGTCCCGCAACCGCTGATGGAGGGGGTGATGCCGCATGTGGTATCCGACGCTTAGGAGCTTGCCGGCCTTGTCGGCGGCATCGATCATCCGCTCGCCGTCTTCGACGGTCGTGGCCATCGGCTTCTCACAGAGGACGTGCTTGCCGCGCTGGAGGGCCGCGATGCTTTGCCTGGCGTGCATGTGGTTCGGACTTGCGACCCAGACGGCCTCGACGTTGGGATCGGACAGGAACGCATCGAGATCGGAGTAGGCGGTCGGGATGCCGAGCTTCTGGCACAGCTTTTCCGCCTTTGCCTGATTGCTGCTGAGCACCGCACAGAGCTGCCCGTTCTCGGCGGCCATGATGGCGGGACCGAAGGTGTTCTTCGCCCAACTCGACGCGCCGATGATGCCCCACTTTACCCGCTTTTCTGCCATGCAGTTGCGCTCCTCTGGTTCGTGTGGTGGTCGCTACGGCCGGGGCGGACCTCCGCGCTGCCTCTAGCGGGGGGGCGGCCCCGGGACTTGACACGCAATACACTAGTAAAGAACTTTTGAATTAGCAATGAGAGCAATTACCTATGGTGGGCGATTGACGCGGCTTTTTTCGGACCCTAGGCTCTTCGGCGGAACGACGCTCGGGGGACCGGAGGAGCAATCCGGATGGGTCGAATAGCGATGATCATCCTGGCGCTGGCGGCTCCGGCGTGGGCCGCAACCGATGAGGGGCGCGGCGATGGCGCTCAGGCGGGGACGACGGCCATGCGACGGATGAGATACACGAGCAGGTCTCGGGGGGAGGCCTTGGCGTGGCAGAAGGAGGTCCGCGAGCAGCTCTTTGAGGCGCTCAAGCTGGACGACCTGCTGGGACGGAAGATCGACCTTAAGGCCAAGGTGCTGTCGAGTAAGGCATGCGACGGGTACACGGAGCAGGAGGTCGAGATCAACTCGACGCCGGGGCGGCGGATCAAGGTCGTCCTCACGATGCCGAAGGGGGAGGAGCCGCCCTTGGCGGCGGTGGTGTGTATCCATGGGCACGGCGGCAACCGACACGTGGTGTACGATCGGACGTCGATCTACAAAGGCTTCGCGGCGGCGCTGGCGGCGCGGGGGGCGGTGACGATCTCGACGGACGTCGGGCAGCACGAGGTGTTCGAGAAGGGACGCCTGCTGATGGGCGAACGGCTGTGGGACGTGATGCGTTGCGTGGACTACGTTGCGTCGCTGCCGCAGGTGGATGGGTCGCGGATCGGTTGCGCCGGGTTGTCGCTGGGCGGGGAGATGGCGATGTGGCTGGGGGCGATGGACACGCGGATCTCGGCCGAGGTGAGCTGCGGGTTCCTGACGGTGATGGACCAGATGGAGAAGAACCACTGCATGTGCTGGAAGTTCCCGGGGCTTCGGGAGCTTGTCGACTACGCCGACATCTACGCGCTAACGGCTCCTCGAGCGCTTCAGTGTCAGAACGGGCTGAAGGAGGGCAAGACTCAGTTCACCGTGCCGATCGCGCGGCAGGCGTTGAGCGAGATTCAGCCGATCTACCGGGACCTCGGCAGGCCGGACAACGTCGAGCTGTGCGTACACGGCGGGGGGCATGAGGTGGACCTGCCGGCGCTGCTGGCGTTCTTTGAGAAGCACTTGGGGATTGCGGCACGGTGATGGGGTGGGGGGGGCTTCCGCAAGGGTTTGTCGAGGCTTCAGCCGTCCCTACGGGACTGATCTGCCTGATGGCGAGCGGATACCCAGGACTGAAGGTCCTGGGCTATTATCACATGGTCCCTACGGGACCGAGGCGGAGGCGGAGTTGTCGCGGCGGGCGGAGCCCGTCCTATTTGGCTATTATCACATGGTCCCTACGGGACCGAGGCGGAGGCGGAGTTGTCGCGGCGGGCGGAGCCCGTCCTATTTGGTTGTCATCACACGGTCCCCACGGGACCAGGAGGGCTCGAGCAACCCGATCGGACTGTCCGCGAGACCGGAGGCATTCAGGCAAGCCGTTCGAACTATTCGATCGAGCGATGGCGTGTACCTAAAGGTTTCGCCTGAAGGCGAGGGCGTGGGGTTCTTCGAGAAGCACCTGGGGATTGGCCAGCGGTGATCGGCAGGCGTCTCGCGCAGGGAGTGGGCTTGCGACTGGAAAGTACCGCACGTTTCGACTAGAAATGCGCTCGATTCGATGGGGCACCTGAAGCAGGAGCGAGGTGATGGACCTGCACGCGCTGTCTTTCTACTACCAATACGCCGTCGGCGGCGTGGTCTTCCTGATCACGCTGGGGCTGGTGATGGCGTCGGGGGAGCTGTCGCTGAAGGACTCCGAGGGGCGGCGCTACTTCGGCATCCTCGTCGGGGGGTTCCTCTTGTACGTCGTCCTGCACGGACTCAGCATCTTCGTTCTTCCTCACACGTAAGGATGGCCCATGCTCGCCCAGGCGTACGGACAACCGATCGATCACGTCGTGCTGCTGGTCTACCTGGCCATCATGGTGGGGTTCGGCGCGACGTTCGCGCGATACACGCGTAGCACGCGCGACTTCTTCGTTAGCGGGCAGCGGTTCACGTGGTGGCTGATCTCGGTGAGCTTCATCGCCACGCTGGTGGGCTCTTACAGCTTCATGAAGTACGCGGAGGCGGGTTACCGGTACGGTCTTAGCTCGACGATGAGCTACACGAACGACTGGTTCGCGGCGCCGCTGTGGATGTTCGGGTGGCTACCGATCATTTACTTCGGTCGGATCACGTCGGTTCCTGAGTACTTCGAGCGGCGGTTCGGCAAGGACATCCGACTGGCCGGGACGGTGCTGATCCTGCTGTACATGATCGGCTACATTGGGTTCAACTTCTACACGCTGGGCAAGGCGCTGGAGCCGCTGTTCCCCATCCAGGCACTGCAGTCGGTGGAACACCTGAACCTGATGGTGATCGTGGTGGTCATCGCGGTGGTCTGCGCGATTTACGTAGCGGCGGGCGGTCAGACGAGCGTGATCATGACGGACCTGCTTCAGGGCTTCATTCTTCTGATCGCGGGGTTCGTGCTGTTCGGGTTGGGGTTGTATCACCTCGGGGGGTTCGGGGAGTTCTGGTCGCACCTTCCGGTCGAGCACAAGTTCGGCATGGCGGAGTTCAACACGAACGAGAAGTTCAGCCACGTGGGGGTGTTCTGGCAGGACGGCATGGCCAACAGCATCGCGTTTTACTTCATGAACCAGGGGGTTCTGATGCGGTTCTTGTCGGTCAAGAGCCCGCGGGAGGCGCGGAAGGCGACGATCGTGATCATCCTGATCCTGATGCCGGTGACGGCGGTGGCCGTCAGCAACGCGGGCTGGCTCGGGACGGCGATCCAGAGCAAGTTCCCCGACGAGCTGCCGAAGGGCTTCTCGGCGAACCAGGTTTTCGTGGTGGTCTCGGAACTGCTCTGCCGTCCGGGGGTGTTCGGGCTCGTGCTGGCGGCGTTGGTCGCGGCGCTGATGAGCACGGTGGATACGTTGATCAACGCGGTGGCGACGATTCTGATCAACGACGTGTACCGGCCTTATGTCGTCAAGGACAAGGAGGACCGCCACTACCTTCGCGCGGCGAGGTGGTTCTCGATCGGGGCGACGCTGGTCGGGGTGCTGCTGGTACCGGTGTTCCTGGGCTTCAAGTCGATGTACGCGGCGCATGCGGCGTTCACGGCGGCGATCACGCCGCCGATCGTCGTGGTGATCCTGCTATCGATTACGTGGAAGCGGTACAACCGGCTGAGCGCCCTGGCGACGATCGTGCTGGGGACGGGGGCGATGGTCCTGTCGTTCGCGGTTCCGCAGGTGATCACGCCGTTCGCGCACGGGGTGCCGATGGCGGAGGCGGCGGAGTTCTACGGGAAGTACAAGTACATGCGGGCCTGCTACGGCATGTTGATGTGCATGGGCATCGGGATCGTGGCGACGTTTTTGACGTGGAACTATCGAGCGGCGACGGAGACGGTCGAGGGGCTGACGATCTGGACGCTTCTGGGGGCGAAGCGGCGATTCAAGGGCGGGGAGCCGAAGCGGACGACGGGCAAGAAGATCCGGTTGAAGCTCGTTTCGGACGACGGCGTGGCGGAGGACGTGGTTGCGGTGCATCCGGACGACCTGTCGAGGCTGTCGGCGGCGGCGGGGGACTTGCTGTATCTGGCGGACAAGCGATGGTGGCTGGGGGGACTGCGGTCACTTCACATCAATGCGGGCGATTCGACAGCGGGCGTCGAGCGAGGCACGGTGCGACTCTCGAGCAGCAAGATCGAGGAAGGTCGGCTGCGCGTGGGCGAGCCGGTTGTGGTCGAGTTGATTATGTGACGGCACGGATCGCCACACTTCAGCCGTCCCGACGGGACTAATCTACCTGCAAGCAACTTGGTTTCCCAGGAGTGAACTCCTGGGCTATTTTCGCGCGGTCCCTACGGGACCGGAGACTGTTGGCGAAGCAGCATGCACCGGGAACGTTTGGCGGGGCAGCGACGCACTGTAGGCGTTTGGCGGGGCAGGCGTACGCTGAAGGCGTTTGGCGGGGCGGCGGCGCACTGCAGGCGTTTGACGAGAAAGCCACGCTATGGGAGCGGTCCGCCCCGGCCTGTCGAGAGGATCCAGCGGCCGGTTCGAGGATCGAAGTAGTCCATCGTCCCGTCTCGGTTCTTGTGGCCGAAGAGCCATCTTCCGCTGCGCGAGTCGAACATATCCTGGCCCCCCCTGCCGTTTCGGACGCCGAAGAAGGTGGTTCCCGTGCGGGTGTCGAGCTGATCGACGGTTCCGTCGCGGTTCTGGTAGCCGAGGGAGTATGCGCCGGTGCGAGGGCTGTAGAGGTCGAAGGAGGCGCGAGCGTCGGGGCTGACGGATCGAGGGTTGTTGGCGTAGCCTGAGCCGCGAGCGGTGGAGAAGCCGGGACGGTATGCGCCGCCCCAGCCTCGGTTGGCCGAGGTGGCCGACTGCTGCCAGTGGGTGTCGTATTGGGGTTGCTGCCAGGTCTGAGCGCCGGTGTTGCGGGGTCCTCGTGCCCGGGAGTAGGTCGCGCCGGGCCCGTTGAATCCGGGAAAGCCGATATACTGTCCGCGATTGGGCCCGTAGACGGTCTGGGCGGGTTGTTGCGTGGGGGGCTGAGCGCCTTGCGAGATGACGGGCGATCTGATCTGAGCCCCTGCCGGTACTGGGGCGCCCTGAGCTTGGGTTCCTGTCGCTTGGGGCGCTGCGACGGGCTGCCAGTGTGTCCTTTCGACGGTCTGGAACGGCTCGACTCCCTGGGGCGTGGTCACCGTCTGAGCCGGCGACGACGTCATGATTCTGGGCGGCGCGGGAGCCGTCGTGGTGGTGGGCGCTTTGGCTACCTCGGACAGAGGCGCGGAGGCAGCGCCGGGTTGCTGTGGTGTTTGTGCGGGTGAAGGAACCGTCACGACCGAGAACAACACTGCCGCGGCAAAGCCATTTCGCATCATGATTCCGGCCTCTCGTCAGGTCTTGCCCAGGCGGTGTGGCGCGGGCGGTCCGGTATTCCTGACTTTGGACATCCAAATGTTAGACCAGGGCGACCATCGGGTCAAAGCGTGACCGTCAGATCCTTATTGAGTTGGATGCCCGGGCAGCGTGTGCCTATCTGACGTATCGGTCCAATCGTCTCAAGGCATTATCCTTCTCGCCGGGAGCGAGTTTGGCGCGTCGGACGGCGTCCTCGAGCACGGCGATGTTCTGATCGTAGAGGTCGCGATCGACGGGGAACGGAAAGCCGTCTTTTCCGCCGTGGGCAAAGCTGAAGGTGGCGGGGTCGCGGCGGGAGGCGGGCTTGCCGTGGATGACCTCGGCGATGAGGGCGAGGCTACGGATCGTCTTGGCGCCGATACCCTTCATCGCGAGGAGGCCTTCGAAGTCCTGGGGCGGATTCTCGTAGACGGGGCGGAGGACCTTGGCCAGCCATTTCGGGTTGACGTCGCTGGGCAGGACGGGGTGATGGGCCGGCATGAAGAGGGTGGGCATGTCCTCGGCCTCGTGGAGGAACTCGTCGGGGTGCATCCGCGTGACCTCGACGCTGGCGAGGCGGTTAGGCTCGGCCTCGCGGGCGACCATGTTGAGCATGAGCTGCTCGCCGGTGAGCGATTGGGCCGCGATGGCGTTGTGGGGTTCGCGGACGAAGGACTCGATCCGCGTTGGCGTTGAGGCCGGCGGACGGGCGGGTTGGGGCTCGGGCGGGAGCGACGTCTCCAGCCAATGGTATCGCCGGGCGTAGCCGTTCTCGTCGCACATGCCCTGCTGGACGACGCACCATCGGCCCTGGTCGTCGAAGAAGAAGTTGTGGTGATAGAGCTCGTATCCGTCCTGGACGGCGGCGCTGTCGACCTTGGCGGACATCTTGGAGGCGTAGACGAGCCGGTCGGCGTCGAGGCCCGTCTTGTCGCCGACGGTGATGATCTCCTGAGGGGTCTTTCGGCTGACGCCGCCCTTGCCACCGGCGACGTGGATGCCGAGGTCGCCGCCGAGGCGTTTGTAGGCCTCCTTGACGGCGCCGCAGGTGACGGTGGTCAGGCCGCTGCTGTGCCAGTCGAAGCCGAGGACGCATCCGAAGGCCTGAAACCAGAACGGATCGGCCAGACGGGCGAGCGCCTCGGTCGAACCGTAGTCGGTCACGATGAGCTGCACGATGGAACCGGCAAGTCGATGCATCCGCTGGAACAACCAGGCCGGGGCCTGGCCGCCGTGCAGGGGCAGATGGGCGACGCCGCGTTTCATGCGGGCATTCTAATGCTACGACGCTAGGAACGCTCAAGAAAACCCAGGTGGCTCATCGCGAAGACCGAAGACGCGGCCGATCCGTCAGCGTGTCGACGCGCGGGCATTTCGGCGCGTCACTGCTTGCTCTTGGCCGCTTCCCGCCAGCCCTCCAACTTCTTCTCGAAGTCCGGCGGCCCTTCATAGATGTGCGTGAGCCCCACGCGTCGAGCGACCTTCTCGAACCGATCGATCAGCCCCGAGTAGCCCTCGCCCACGAACGCCGGACCGCGACAGAGCTTCACGTACATGATCGGCATCCGCGCCTCCTCCACGCGATCACGGATCGCCGCGCTCTCGGCGAGCTTCTCGGCCCGATCGAAGACGGCCGTGGCCTGACCGAGAAACGCTTTCGACAGGAACGGGTCGTCCATCTCGTAGCGGATGCCGCCCTTGGGCGCCTTCATCGTCTCGGCGTGCTCGGCGGCGGTCTTGCGCAGCAGCTCGTCGTACTCGGCGATCGCCGGCGCGGCCTGGCCGTAATAGCCCCAGATGAAGTCCTGCATCAGCTCCCGAACGTCCAGCGACGGGTCCCACATCAGCTTGGCCATCACCCACACCCGCATCAGGTCGCGCTCGGCGCCGGCGCTCTGATACGCCCCCTGCGGCATCACGCCCGTGGCGTTGTGAGCCACGAAGTACCGGATGTTCTTGGCCACCACGTCCATGTTCGGCATCGGGGCCGTGTAGTGGCTGAAGTTCACCACGTAGTCCCAGATGTGGATGCGGTCGTGGATCTTCGACCAACTCGTCATCGCCTCGCTGAAGATCGGGCTTTCCTCGGCCGGCGTGAACGGATACGCCCACATGCACCGGTCCGTGCACAACCGGATCGCCACGTTCTTTCGAGGCCGGATCGTCTTGGGCGGTTTGACCGTCTCCAGATACGCCAGCGTCGAGACGATCAGCTTCGGATGCACCTTCTCCACCGCCTCGGCCACACCGTTCACCAGCGTCAGCAGGCTCGCCGCGTCGCTGCCCTCCTTGGCGTTCAGGGCCTTGCACGTCGGGCACTGACACGTCTGGCCCCCGTCCGTCTTCGAGACGCTGATGATTTCGCTGTGCGGCTTGCCCTTCATGATGTCCAGAACGCTCTGCGTGGCGATGCGAAGCACCTCCGGGTTCGTCTCGCAGAGCTGGTGCGGGTTCCGCTTGCCGTTGCCGTCGAGCATGAAGTACTCCGGATGATCCTTGAAGTACTTCGACGGCGGCACCAGCGTGTGGTACGTGTGGACGAACAGTGCGTAGTCGACGTGGCCGCCCCACTCCTGCGGCACCACCGCGCCCGGCGCGTTCGTTCGGTTCCGAAGCGACCACGTCCCGTCGAACGCCACCTTGTAGAACGGGTCGCGAATCCGGAGCCGCGGCGTATGGGAGCGCGGCACCGGTCGAAACCGCAGTGTCGGCCGGTGGGGAATCCGTTTGACTTTCGCCGTGTAGAACCGACAGCCCAAATCCTCCTCGAGCAGCGCGTAGACCGCGTTGATGATCCCCC
The DNA here is from genome assembly GCA_016927755.1 of Phycisphaerae bacterium. Lineage (GTDB taxonomy): Bacteria > Planctomycetota > Phycisphaerae > UBA1845 > JAFGLZ01 > JAFGLZ01. The sequence continues at coordinate 15,723 of JAFGLZ010000176.1, read as the reverse complement.
GCGTCGCCCCGCCCAGCAGGATCAGTTGCCCGTCCCGCGCGATGATGGCAACCCCCTCGTCGCCGAGCTTCTCGTCGATGATCTTGGCGTCCTGCTCGGTGACGTAGCGCGTCCGCCCGATACTGATGACCTTCCGATCGGCAACCTCGTCGTCCTCGACGATCGGGAACGTCGCCCCCGTCATCTCCTTCAGCCAGAGCGCGAGGTCCTCGGCCGCCTTCTTGTCCTGCGTGGTCGCGGTCTTGGCCACGACGATCGCGTAGTCTGTCTTTCCCCCGTCCGTCAGGACCAACTCGGGCCCTGGCTCGCCCTTGGGTGCGAGCGAGTTCCGCCAGGCATTCCATCCGCCGCTCTCGGAGCGGCCTTCTGCCCCCAAAACCACCACAAGGATCGTCGTGCCGATGACAATGCTTCGCATGGACTGCATGGTGTTCCTTTCGATGGGTGTAAGCACTCGCTGCTCCCCCGTGGGCAGAGTCGTCATTGCGGATGGAGCCGAAACCATCCCGTCCCGAAGGGACGGCGTGATAGTAGCCCAGGGGTTCATTCCTGGGAAGCCGTGGGCGCCCCAAACCTCTTCAGTTCCGTAGGGACGGTTGAAGGCCCACCAACTCAGCCGTCCCTATGGGACTTCAGAGGATGGAGTGACTACGTTCGGAACCCAGGACTGAAGATCCTGGGCTATTCTCACAGTGTCCCTACGGGACACGGAGCGCAGCTACCAGACTGTTCCGCGCATCGTCCCGTCATTCGAGGCACACATTGCACATCGCTCGCACCCAGCAAACAGCAGATCGGCCGGATGTTCAGCACGCAACGGCGCTGGTACGATGCCAGGAAATGCGTCCGTGGGCAAGGGCCTTGGCCTCGGGGCGCGCATGGGACGAGCCGTGGAGGTCTCTGCAATGCATGTCATCATGGATCTGTGCGTGGTGCCGCTGGGCGTGGGGGTGTCGGTCTCGAAGTACGTCGCCGCGTGCGAGAAGGTCCTGACCGAGGCCGGCCTGGACCCGCAACTGCACGCCTACGGCACGAACGTCGAGGGCGACTGGGACACCGTTTTGGCCGCCGTCAAACGATGCCACGAGGTCGTACATCAGATGGGAGCCCCCCGCGTCTCGACCACCGTCAAGATGGGGACACGAACCGATCGCGACCAGACCATGGCCGACAAGATCCGCAGCGTCGAGGAGAAGCTGAAACCTGAATGAAAAGTCGAAACGTCGAAAAGTCGAAACGTCGACACAACGGCAATGACCCCGGGCGGCATGTGCTCGACAACGCGCTGCTCTGGATCGGTGACGGATCCTCGCTCCAAGGCCACCTCGTCCTCGACGGCGCGACGATCATCGACGTCGTGCCCGGACGATACTCGGGCGGCCTGCCGGCGGAAGACCTCGGCGGCGCGCCCCTCTCACCCGGGATGATCGATCTGATGGTCCTGGGCGGATTCGACAAGAGCATCCTCCGCGACGACCCGCTCGACATCGCCCGCGACTACGTCCGCTTCGGCGTTACGAGCTGCCAGTTCTGCAAGGGCACGCTCCCGTGGGAATCGACCGTCCGCGTCGGCAACAACGTCCGCGGCGCGATGGCCTACGATCGACCCGACGCCGCCCGCGTGCTGGGCATCTACCTCGAGGGCCCCTTCCAGCAGCCCGACCTCACCGGCGCGAGCATGGCGCAGTACGCCCTGCCGCCCACGCCGGAGAACATCGACCGGATCCTCGAGGCCATCGGACCGGCTGTCACCATGGTCAACGTCGCCCCGGGCATCGACGGCGACGTCGCCGCCGTCAGACGCCTTCGCGAGGCCGGAAAGATCGTCTCGATGGCCCACTCGAACGGACCGGCCGACCGCGTCCTGGGCTGCATCGACGCCGGCACCAGCGTCCTCGGGCACGTCTGGGACAACAACGCCGGACGCATCGGCGACTCGGGCGTCCAGCAGCCGACGCTCGAGCACGTCGCGCTCACCGACGATCGCGTCCGCGCGATCCACCTCATCTGCGACGGCACGCACGTCCACCCGATCATGATCCGACTCATCCTGCGATGCCGCGGGGTCGAGGCGATCTGCCTCGTGACCGACGCCGTCGTCAGGGCCGGCTGCCCTGACGGGCCCTACGAGTGGGACGACGGGCGAAAGTTCGTCAAGCAAGGCGGCGTCGGCCGGACCGACCAGGGCTGGCTCTGCGGCAGCGCCCTGCTCCTGCCCGATCACCTCCGCAACTTCGTCAGGTTCAGCGGGCTGCCCCCGGCCGAGGCGATACAGACGGTCACGCGGAACCCCGCCGCCTCGCTCGGGCTGGAGAACGAGATCGGCCGTCTGACCCCGGGGGCCGCCGCCGATCTTCTGACGTGGGACGATCGCCTCCGGGTGCAACGAATCTGGCGGGCAGGCCAAGAGATAAGAGACATCTCCAGCTATGCAGAGATCGAGTTGTGACGCCCAGACCGACGCCACCGGGAAAACGAAGGTGCGTCCAAGGGAACGACCTGTCTAGCCCCGTCCAGTCGGGTAGGCATTCGACAGACCAAACCTTTAAGTCTGTGTCAGGAGACCCCTCCAGAAAGACCTCGCGACTTTTCGCAAGTTTCTTTGACATACCTAGACAGTCGATGTAAACTATACCTAGGCCACCTTGGTATAAGGCATGTGTGTGGAGGTGGTCGCGTAACTGTAACGTAGGCTTCGAGTCTGGTGCTGGTCGGCCGCTGTCGCATGGGCCTCCTGCGCATCCTCACGGGCACGATGGCCGTGCTACAGAGGCAGGCTGGAAGCCTGCGTTACACACGTCCACCAGGAGTCCGACGTCATGGGCACGAACCCCGATCTCGTTCGCGGCACGTTGAGCACGATCCTGCTCGAGACCGTCTGTAGAGGACCGATGTACGGCTACCAGATCTGCAAGGCCGTTGACGCCAAAACCGACGGCTACTTCGAGCTCCGCGAGGGCAGTCTCTACCCGGCGCTGCATAAGCTGGAGCGCGACGGCCTGCTGAAGTCCTTCTGGGAGGAGACCGAGGCCGGGCGGCGCAGGAAGTACTACCAGATCACCGATTCCGGCGAGAAGGCCCTGGCCGCCAAACGCCGCGAATGGACTCGATTCTCCGCCGCCGTCCAGCGGGTCCTCGGAACGCCGCCGCCAGCCGGCGAGGCGACCCCCATGATCGCCCCGGCGTGAGGAGCCAATGACCCGAGCATCCCACCACAACTCGCTCGCCGCACAGATCGCATCCGCCGTCCGCGGACCGACCGCGCTGCGCGAGGACATCGCCGACGAGATCGCCGACCACCTCGCCTCCCATGCCGAGGACAACCCCCACAATGACGCCACCACGGCCGAGGCCGACGCGCTCCGCGCCTTCGGCGACGCCGACCAGATCGCCCGCGAACTCCGCCGCGTCCATCTAGGAGACTGGATCATGTTCCAGAAGGTGATGATCGCTGCCCTCGTCGTCATCGTGATCGGGATGGCCGCATCGAGCTACTTCTCGATGTCCAACAGCCATGCGATGTGGTCGGCCATGCAGGCCACGAGCAGCCAGCTCGCCGAGACGAACCGGCAGACGAGCGCCCAGCTCGCGGAGTTGAGCAAGCGCTTCGCCCTACTCAGCGACATGCAGCAGATGAACCGCCCGCCGACGATGAGGATCTTCTGCTACACCTTGCCGGGAGAGAAGCCCTCGCCGGACTACGAGCTCAAGGTCGAGTCGCTCGGGGCCGGCAAAGAGAAGCAGGGAGAGCTGTTCGGCAACACCTACGTGACCGACGCCCAGGGCCGGATCGACACCGGCCCTCTGCCTCTGGCGATCTACATGCTCTCCGGCCAAGCGGCCCGGTCCGACCCGAACGCCGTCACGGGCGAATGGTCACAAGTGGTCCGCCTCCAACAGAGCGGAGCGGACAAGGAAGTCCGCCTGTGCGTTGGCTGCGACGTGACGTACCAATTCCGCGTGAAGCCGCCGGAGGATGTGACGTGGGATCTGAAGGCGATGGATCCGATTGCGGTGTATCTCGGCGGCAAGGCCGGGCCGGTCGTGCTCGGGAAGAGCCAGCGCTCATGGAGGGCCAGGGAGAAGGTCGTGCTCTCTCTGACGTCCGCCACGCCCGTCCGAGGCCTTCTGCCCGGGACTTCGCAAGGCGCGCTCTACTTCCACTACCAGCCGGCGCCGACCACCGGAACGGACCTCGACTTCGCGTCAACCGGGGCCAGTGCAACCATCGACGTGCCCGATAAGGACACGAACGTGATCGTCCCCCTCGTCGCCGGCAAATCCCGCCTGACCGGACAGGTCTATGACGGATCGCCGGACAAGCCCGTCGCGGACGTCGGCATTGACGTCGTGAATGCACGAGAATGGTGTTTCCCCGAGCGCCTTGATCTGTCCAAGGTGGGCGACGTGTTCATCGAGAAGCTTCGGACCGACGCGAAAGGCCGATTCGGGGCGTTGCTCGCTGACTCGGGCTCAACCATCCAGCTTCACTGGAAGACCTGCGACGGTAAGACGGCGTCCCTCATGGAGCAAGTCACTCATCTAAGTCCGACTGAGGCGTCCTGCCCCATCGACGTGGCCAAGTTGAGCACGGTCTGCTTCACCTTCACGGGCATGGAGCGGCTCCGGGAACAAGGCATGGTGATGCCGCTGCCGCCCGTCGTCTCCTGGGAGAGGAGAACGCCGCCCTTGAAACCCACCGAGTCCCTCTGGCGCTTCGGCAATTCCGGCATGGTCCTCACCGAAACCGCCGAAGACCAAGCCGTCGCCACGGCACTCTTGTTCGAAGGAGAGTACGAGTTCATGCCCCGAGTAGCCGCGTGGCGTCATGACAACTCCTCCCTGAAGATGGTTCATCGCATGTCCCTGCAGAATCTGATCCGGAACTCGAACCCAAAAGGCCAAGAGAACCGGCTCAACATGTACGTTGCCGCCGGGCGCCGCTACGAGGTCAACTTTGCGATGCAGGATCTCTTTCGCCTGCCGCACGTGCATGGCGGTGAGGAACCGCTCCAGATCGCTGGCGTCAAGCTGTTCCGAAGTACCCGTTCCGAGGAATCCACGGAGGAGATCTCCCCGCCAACCCTCCCGGCCGGCAAGCAGACCGATGCCGTGGTCGTTTGTGCAGTGAAGAACTTGTCATGGACCCCGTCCGATGGCCGCTATCGTGCGGAGTTGGCCCTGGACATGAGCCTGATCGACGCCAAGGGCAAGTCCGTCCTGGAGGTCCGCGATGACCGGCTGTCGCACTACGCCCCCAAATCGCCCAGGGTCCCCGGAAGGCAGCCCGCCAGTCGCCCCACGGGGCAGACCTCGATCTCAAAGCCAATGACGTTCCCCGCAGGCCTGCCGGCCGGTGCGTATACGCTCAAGATTACGTTGAAGGACAAGCTCTCGGCCCGAAGCGTCGACTTCGCGCTCGAGGGAGTCACGATCGCGGCGCAACCGTAGCCGCGCGTGCCGGCGAGAAAACGACGCTACTGCCGCTTGCGGTCAGACGCTTTCGTGCAATGCAGGCATCCCTGCCTGCTTTCCGGGCAGGCTGGAAGCTTTCGTAGACCCCAGGAGCAGGCTAGAAGCCTGCGTTACGCGCGGACCCCTACTAATTTTCTAGTGAATTCGCTTGCCCCTCGCCCCGCCTTGGGGCATATTACTATTGAATTAGTAATCCGCACGTCCAACGGAGGCCTTGACCATGGCCCGACCGCGATCCAAGCACCCGACCGAGCATGAGCTGGAGATCCTCAAGATCCTGTGGCGCGACGGGCCGGCCAACGTCCGCAGCGTCCGCGAGGCGCTCAGCGCCCGGCGCGACCTGGCCTACACCTCCGTCATGACGGTCATGAACATCATGACGAACAAGGGCCTGCTCAAGCGAACCAAGCAAGGGGGCAGCTTTGTCTATCAACCCCGCGTCACCGAGCAGGCCACCACCCGGCGGATGCTCGGCGACCTGGTCGACCGACTCTTCGACGGGTCGGCCACGCTGGCGGTCAGTCGCCTGATCGAGACGTCCGACATTGACGATGCCGAAATCGGGGAGCTCCGTTCGCTGCTCAAGGAGAAGGCAGGGGAGAAGCCGTCATGACGCCGCTCGCGTGGCTGGACGCCCGCTTCTGCATCCGCCTGACGCAGGCCTTTGCGCACTTCCTGTGGCAGGCGGCGCTCATCGCCGTTCTGGTCGCCGTGATGAGTCGGCTCCTGCGAGGGCGTTCGGCTCAGGCCAGGTATGCGCTGTCACTCGGCGCGCTGGTGATGATGGCCGCCTGCCCGCCGGCGACGATGCAGTTCCTCGGCCCTGCGGATGCGCGACCGACCCTTGTGGACACATCACCGGCGCCTTCCGGAGGGACCGGCGCGCCCGAGCCGCTCGTCGAAGCGTCGAGCGACCAGCAGGTCGCGCCCGGCACGAGGATGGTACCGCAAGCACAAGCCGAGGCGGCGCAGGCTTCCATGTCAGCGCACTCGGAGGCGTCCCAGACGCCTCCCGCTGCGACGCCGAGACGATTCGACTGGTCGCGCTACGCGCATCACGCCACGGCAATCTACTTCCTCGGCGTGCTCGCCTTTCTTGCACGCTTCGTGATGGCCTTCCATGGCGGCACGCGACTTCGCCGGCGCTCACGACCGGTCGAGGACCAGGCCGTTCTGTCGGCTCTGGCCGTGCAGGCCAAGCGGCTCGGTCTGGCCTTTACGCCGGCCGTGGCCTATTGCGCCCGCGTGGTCTGTCCGACGGTGGTAGGTGTGGTTCGCCCGACGATCCTTCTGCCGCCCGCCCTGCTCGCCGGTGTCTCGCCGGAACAGCTCGAGGCATTGCTCGCCCATGAGTTGGCCCACATCCGGCGCTACGACAACCTGATCAACGTCCTACAACGTCTGATCGAGGCATTTCTGTTCTTCCATCCGGGCGTCTGGTGCGTCAGCCGCCGCGTGCGGATCGAGCGCGAACATTGCTGCGACGACCGGGTCGTGGCGGCCGGGGCCCGACCGATCGACTATGCAGCCAGTCTTGTCCGCCTGGCGGAGCTTGCCCGATCGTCGGCGAACGCTCGCGGCCACATCGCTGCGACCGCCGCCCTGGGCAGCGGGGATCGGCCGTCGCAGCTCCACCTGCGGGTCTTGCGCTTGCTCGAAGGTCCGACTCACCCGCAGGTGCGCCTTGGTCGCGCCTGGGGAGTCGGCTTCGTCTTTCTGACCGCCTTGACGATGGGGATCGCTCTCCACCATCGCACGCAGGCGGCGCCCGACTCGCGGGCGTCCGTGGACTTGAGCGATGCCAATGCCGTCTGGGCCAAGGTCCTCGAGGTCAATCGCGATTGGCTCTGCCCCCATCCGGAGAATCTGAGCTACGTGCTCAACATGGCCAATCCCGCCCCTGGCAGTCAAGACCACGTGGTCAACAGGGTCTGGCTCCGCGGCGCCGATCACGCGCGGTGGGAGATCAGCGGGCAGACGGCCCACGGCGACAAGATCATGCCAGTCGACGCTTGGCGGGTGTTTTCCGGCGACTGGACAGCGGGTTCCTCGGACAAGGTGGCCCGGCGGATTCATGCGGATACGCGTCGGTTCCGGCACTACCGCCAGGGCCTTGAATGGTACACGGGAATTCACGTGCTTGCCGACTTCGGGCTGCCCGAGAACGCCCGAATCGTCGGCATGTCTGGCCGCGAGCAGGACGGGATCCTGATTCTTCAGACCGAGGTGCCGAACCGTCGCGGCGCGGTCGGACTGGGCCTCGGACAGGTCTTCTTTGGGCAAATACAATACCCCTTGGATCGGCTTCGGCTCCATATTCGCCTCCCGGAGTTCGTGCCGATCCTCGAAGAAGACTTCGCCCCTTGGGACAGCGGCGGTAGCCAGATTGACTTCGGACCGGAGTTCGTTCCGCTGGACAAGGGCCTTGCCCCCAAGACGATTCGCTACCGTTCTGAAGTCGAGCCTGGGTGGGAATGGGCGCTCGAAGCCCGATTCCAGATCGTTGGAGACGTCTGGCTCCTGAAGGAAGCGCTCAACCTGCGCAATGGCACGGCGCTGCGGAAGATCTACACGGCGGAGATCAGTACGCAGCCCGTCGATCCGGAGGTCTTCCGGTTGGCGGCCCGCGGGCAGGCCGAGCTCCCCTTGAGCCAGCCCTCGGCGACACAGGACCAGCCCGTCAGCATCGTCGTAGAGGTCACGCAAGCCGAGAACGGCAAGGCCATCGCAGATGCCAAGGTCGTCCCCGAGGGGCCTGGGACCAGGTGGAACGTGACAACCCGGACTGACGCAAGAGGCCTGGCCCGACTGGAAATGCCGCGCGACGAGTTGAGGTACTACTCGATCAAGGTGATGTCGGATGGCTACGTCCCACAGTACACCGGATTCTCGAATGCGCAAGGACCTCCCACCAAGCTGCTTTGTTTCAAGCTCAATAAGGCCGTTGAGTATGGAGGGTTCGTCCGGGATGAACAGGGCAAGGGGATTCAGGACGTCTTGGTCTACCTGATCTACTCAGGGAGACCCACCAAGGAAGGCCCCGTCTCGCGAGTCCACAACTACCGAGCCAGAACAGATGCCAACGGTCGGTGGACATCCCATATTCTTCCGGCCGTGGCCAGCGGGTTGCAGATCTATGTGACCCACCCCGACTACGTCGGCGTTCGGTACGACGAGTTGAACAAACCCCTCGTCAATCGAATGAACCGTGAAGCGAACTGCGGCGGCCTGGTCACGGATTCGCTGGGCAGACCGGTGGCGGATGCACGAGTGGCCCTCCACTGCTCCGCGACCCGAAACCGCACATTGCTCGATAGGATCGGCCTGAATTGGACCGCGGCCATGACCGACGCTCACGGGCGCTGGACCACGGACCTCCGGCGTAGCGACGTCGACGTGCTGGAGGCACACGTCTGGCAGTCGGACTACGCACGCGGCCGGAGCCCGACGTTCCTACAGCAGTTGCGAGCCGGCGCCGCCGTCATGGTCCTCGAGCCGAAGCCAACACCGAGTCCGGGCAATCGCCGAACCTCAGGCCGTCGTGACGGCGGTGACGTTCGGCGTTCGGTCTCGCCCGCCGGTCCTGCCACTGCGTTGCCCACGACGTCGACGGCCGACCCAGGCTCCACCCGTGGGGATTCCGCGGGTCAATCCCGCCCTACGACGAGCCCGCCGCCCGAGGATAGTCGCACTCCCGAGGACCGCGACGCACTTGGCGGCGTCGTCCGCTCGCCGGACGGGAAGCCGGTCAAGGCGGTAGATGTCGCGCTGTGTACGAAGGAGCGCGGGCCGATGATTCGCAGCGGCTTCCGTCGGTCCGTGCCGCCCGTGCCGTACGACGTGACGGATTCGGCGGGGCAGTTCTCGCTGCGTCGGCCGGAGGGGGCGTTTGCGCTGGCGGCCATTCACGACAGCGGCTACCGCGAGATCACGGGCGAGGAGTTCGCCAAGACCGGGCGGATCCTGCTTCAGCCTTGGGGGCGGGTCGAGGGCGTGCTGAAGATCGGGGCCAAGCCGGCGGCGGGCGAGACCGTCACCCTCATGTATGAGACGACGTTGCCGGACGGGCACAATGGGGTGAGGCTTCATCACGACTGTCAGGCGAAGACGGACGCCAGCGGACACTTCGTACTGGAGAAGCTCCCGCCGGGGGAGCACCGGGTTGCGCGCTCTATCCTGGAGGCAACGTTCCCTGACGGCGGCGGGCGGTATGGCTTTGCGCAAATGGTGCCGGTGACGATCGAGCCCGGGAAGACCGTCAAGGTCGAGCTGGGCGGGCGCGGGCGGGCCGTCGTCGGTCGGCTCCGGAGGCCGCACGGATACAAGGGCAAGATCGACTGGAGGTCCGCACGCCAGTCGCTGTCGCCGATTCGGCCTGATCCGAAGATTCCGGGGTTGAGCGACTTCCGGGCCAACACGCCCCAGGCCAACGCCCTCCGCGAGGCCTGGTACAAGACCGACGCAGGCAAAGCCTATAGCCGAGCGCACAAGTGGTACGCGTTCGTGATCGGTCGGGACGGAAGGTTTCGCATCGACGACATACCCGCCGGGCGGTATGAGCTGGGCGTTGCCGTCCTCGAACCGCCGAAGCGTGATCATCGCGGTCCCGAGAAGGAGATCGGAGGAGTACACCACATCGTCGAGGTGCCCGAGATGGCGGGTGGGCGGAGCGACGAGGCGCTGGATATCGGGACGTTGACGCTGGAGACCCGCGACGAGACGCGGCCCGCGCGAGGGGACGTCAGCAAGACGGAGGTCGGTTCCGAGGGGGCACCGACGAACAAGCCCCAGCATCCGTCTCGGCAAGATCCGCCCGCACCGTCCCGATCCGCCAAAGGCAGGTCGCCCTCGAGTGCATCGGCGACCCCGACACAACCGCCTAAGCTGGGTACATCGAGAGTCACGGGCGTGGTGGTCGATTCGGACGGCAGAGGCGTCGGCGGGGCCGAGGTCGTCACCTACGACTACGGTCGTGGGATTGCGGTCAAGACCCGAGCCGCCGCGGATGGTACTTTCGCGCTGGAGGTCCAACGCCCGAACCTCGACTACACTCGTGTGATAGCGACAGCCGACGGGGGAAGACGCAAGGGATTGTACGACTTTGGGAGCGCACCGACCTCATCCGCGCCGAGCCCGATTCGGATCACCCTCAAGCCCAGCCACGCGGTGGCAATCCGTGTCGTTGACGGATCGGGAAAGCCTGTTCCAGGCGCAAGTATCGAGGCCCTTCACGTCCCAGCGATTGAGACCCGGACGAGTCCGGCGGGATCCGCGACGCTGTATCTGCCGAAGGACGCAAAGATCAGGGGTATTGTCGCGCTCAAATCCGGCGTGGGCTTCGACTACTTCGCGCGAGAGGAGCGGTCGCATTCGATTGGCGAGGAGCCCCTACCCAGCGAGATGAAGTTCGTCCTGGACGGGGTCGATCCGGTCCGTGTGCGTGCAACGGACTCGGCCGGCAGGCCCATCGCCGGTACTTCGATCACTCCCTTCCGCATCAAGAAGCCCGGCAAGGATCGCGGCGTGGACGTCGCCGGCAGCGTCACTTCGCGTTCGCGGACTGATGCACGGGGCGTTGCCACGTTTGACTGGTTCCCAGCGAACATCGCCGATCTGGCACCGTTCACGCACTGGGACCGCCGCTATCACCTTCCCAAGTCGATTGCGATTCGCCCCTCGGCGACCGACCGCGAGTTGGAGGTGGTCCTGCTTGGCAAGACGAGCATCAGTGGCAGGGTCCTGCAGCCCGACGGCAAGCCGGCTCCCGGCATCCTCCTTCGACTCGAGGGTCGTGGCGGCAGCGACATCTACATCGCCAGGGACACGCGAACCGCCAGCGACGGATCGTTTGCCCTGGACGTCGACCCCGAGCAGTCCTACATCGTCGCCGTGATCGACGATAACTGGACAGCGGTCAGCAAGACGGGTGTCCTCGTCAAGGAGGGCAAGCCCGTCGTGGACCTCGAGCTCCGCCTGATCAAGGGCACGCGCATCCACGGACAGGTCACCACCGAACCGAACGACAAGCCCGGCGACGAGAAGACCATCGCGCTCATTCAGGAAGGGGCAGTACTTCCAGAGCCCCTCCGCGGTGAGTCCATCTACCTGAAGGAGCAACTCATCCGCACGACGAAGACCGACAGCCAAGGCCGGTATTCATTCCGTGTCGGGCCCGGCGAGTATGAACTGACGGGTCCCGAACGCCGCGAAGGAGAGAAGCTCTCGGTCACGACGCAGGAGGAGATCCGTCGCGACTTTCGCGGTGTGCCCGAGGCGCCCGGCGGGCGGAGCGATGAGGCGCTGGACGTCGGGACGTAAACGTCCGACGACCATCAAGCCCCACAGGGGCGAGATGTCGACCCATGTCACGATGCGTATCTCGCCCCTGTGGGGCTTGGGGAACCTGCCGGGTCCCGGTTCCGGGGCCGTTGGCCCCGGCTATTCTCTCGCGGCCTTTCAGGCCTGAAAGCTGAGGGTGCGTCGAGACGCAGCCTACGACCTTCCCCTTCCACAGCGTAGCCGCAACATCCTCGTGATGCAGCGTGGCATCTCTTTAGGGTGGTGGGTGACGTAGATGAGCGTGGTGTCGGCGCGGCGTGCGATGAGGTCGACGACGCGGAGGACGACCTTGCGGTGGGCGGGGTCGAGGCCTTGGCAGGGCTCGTCGAGGATCACCAGCGGGGGCTGCTTGACCATCGCGCGGGCGAGCAGGGCCATCCGTTGCTGGCCGTCGGAGAGTCTGGCCAACGGCACGTCGGCCAGATCGGTCAAGTCGAGAGAGCGCATCCATTGGCGGGTCGCCCGATCCTGGCTTGGCGTGGGTTGTTGGTAGAGGCCGACGGAGTGGAAGTGGCCGGAGCTGACGACCTGCCGGCAGGTCGCCTCGCCGGGGTAGTGAAACTGCAGCTCGGGCGAGAGCCAGCCGATCCGGCGCTTGACGTCCCACAGGCTCTGTTCCGGGCCGAGGGGCTTGCCGAAGATCTCGACGTCGTTGGCGTAGACTTGGGGGTTGTCGCCGAGGATGAGGCTGAGCAGCGTGGTCTTGCCGGAGCCGTTCGGGCCGAGCAGCGCCCAGTGCTCGCCGGCCCCAATCGTCCAATCGATGCCGTCGAGGATGACCGTCTTGTCGTATGCGACGCGGGCGTGGCGGATGCGGACGAGGGGCTTGGCCGTTTTCTGACGAGGCTTGCGCGGGCGGTGCGTCCTTGACGTCACTTGCGGCAGGCGGCGTTTGCCGGCGCGGTCCAGCCGCCGCCCGATGCCCTGCCGCATCATGCTCCGCCTCGACCCGGCCGCGACGACGCGGTCGTCCTCGACATAGAGAAGGTGGGTCACGCCCGGGGGCAACTCGTCGAGCCGCTGCGTCACGAGGATCAGACGCATGCGGTCGGTCATCAATTCGCTCAGGATCCGCCGGAGCACCGGGCGCGATTGGCGATCGAGCCCGGCGAACGGATCGTCCAGGATCAGCAGCCTCGGGCGCTGCGCGAGCGCCCGGGCGATCAGGACCTTCCGCGTCTCGCCGTTGGACAGATGCGAGACCTTCCGACGCAGCAGGTGATCGATGCCGAGCGATCGGGCGATCCGGCGAGACGTCCTCGGAGACGCGTCCGGCGCATTCTCGAGGATCACGTCGAGAGCCGTCGGGATGTCCGGCTCCTCGATCGGCGACCATCGCGCTTGATGATACGACATCGCCCGCGACACCAGTCGGCGGTGCGCCTCCAGCGAGACGTACGCCACCGCCCGGTGCCCGGCGAGATCCTGATCCATCGCGTCCGTGCCGCGTTTGCGTGCGAAGTGATATTCGATCCGCCCGGCGACCACCGGCAGCTCTCCGCAGATCGCCCGCATCAGCGTCGACTTGCCCGAGCCGTTGGGCCCGACGACGGCCCAGTGCTGGTCGGCGTCGATGCGCCAGTTGGTGCGCTTGAAGACGAGTCGCTCGCCGAGGCGGATCGTCACGTCCGTCAGGGAGAGGAACGGGACGGGGTGTTGTTCGCGTTTCTGCTGTTTGGATGCAGTTCGACGCATGTCAATCGGGGTAGCAGAACGTCCTGTCGCCCCTACGGGGCTTACCTTGTTGATGCATGCATGGGTGCCCGGGGCTTGCGCCCCGGGCTATCGTCTGACGTCCCTCCGGGACTAGGAGATCAGTCCGCCCAATCGAAGACCACCCCCAGCAACTCCCCCGGCCGATCGCGGAGGGTCTCGTAGATCTTCGGGGCTTCCTCGATGCCCACGAAATGCGAGATCAGCGGGTCGACCCGGATGATCCCCTCGGTGATGAAGTGGATCAGCACCTTTAGATCGTCCAGGCTGAAGTGGCACGAGACCTCGATCGAGGCCTCCGTCGTGTGCAGCATCGACCAGTGGAAGGTCGTTTCCGATCGAACGGCCAGCAGCCCGATCACGCCCCCATGAGGCACGAGCTGGGCACGGTGGATGTCGTCGAGCAGGCCCCTCACGCCGCAGCAGTCGAAGATCCGCTGGTACGGCCCCTGCGCTTTGAGCTGGTCCATCAGGTCCGGCTCGCGAGCGTCCAGGCATCGATGCGCGCCCAGCTCCGCCGCGATCGACAGCCGCCGCGCGTCCACGTCCGAGACCGTAACGCGCGCGCCGAGCGCCCGGGCCGACTGGGCCGCGAACTGACCGATCAGCCCGAGACCCGCCACCCAGACGTTGTCGGCCGGTTGGACGCGGCACCTTCGCACGCCCCGCATCCCGACGCCCGCCACGCCCAGCAGCGCGAACGGCTTCTTGTCGGCCACGTCCGGCAGCTTCTGGCACAGATGCGTCCCGTTCGGCATCGAGACGTCGACGACGTGCCAGCCGCGATGCCCGAGGTACTGGCCGAAGAAGACCCAATCGCCCTCGGCAAAGTCCGTCACCGCATCGCCGACGCGTTCGATCGTCCCGACGCACTGATACCCGTGCGCGCCGGGAAACACCTTCCACCCGTGCTCGGCCAGCAGCGCATGGCGCTCCGTCCCGTTCGTGATGCCGGAGTAGCGCGTCCGGACGAGCACCTCCGTGGGCTTCAGCGCCGGCGGCTCGCCCAGGTCCTTGAAGGCCATCTCGCCCTGCTTGGGGTAGTGAATGCCGATGGTACGCATGGAGCTTCTCCTACAACGCGTGTCACGGGAGCCGACCGTTTCGTTATGACGGGCGTCGCGCCGCGACGGAACAGAGGCTCTAGGGGCTAGGGGTTCGGGCATAGGGCATAGGGGTTCGGATCCGTGCCCAGGTGCCTACGCGTCCTTGGGGTCTCGCAGTGCCTGAATCACTTTGGTTAGCATCTTGCCTACCTCCTGTGACAGGCGCCAACATTCAGTGCCATCCTCGCGACTGATCAACTCGAGCCGAACCGCAATCGTCAAGTGAGTCTCAAGTTCTGCCAGCGATCCCCTCGCGATGGCGAGATGGTGTCGATACTGCCTGCGATGAGTCCGGCCGTGGCCTTCGGCGATGTTCGCAGGGATCGATACAGCCGCCCGCCGCAATTGACTGGTGAGCCCATACCGTTCATCCGGAGGGAATCGATCGCTGGTTCGATACGCGGCAATGACCAAGTCCATCGCCTTCTGCCAGACCACCAGATCCCGGTAGCTCTTTACACGCATGATCAGTTCCCGATCGCCCCACGATCCAGACCCCTTTCCCCTATGCCCTATGCCCTACTCCCATAGCGGTCAGTCGGTGTCTTGGTCACGTGCAGCGTCGGCAGGTAGTTCTCCTTTTCCATGTAGTAGTGCCCCGGCTCGTGGGAGCCCTCGGGGATCGTGCCGTGGAACGGGAAGATGTCGCAGCCTTCGTCGTCGATCGGGTCGCACCCGTGCTCGACGCCGGCCTCGACCATCCAGATGTCGCCCTTCTCGATCATGAACTCCGATCGCTTGCCGTCGCGGTCGACCCTATACGCCTTCGCCCGCCCGCCCATGATCACCCACGTCTCGTCGTGGTCGTGAAAGTGTTTCTCGACCGGATTGTCCATCGTGAAGTGGATGGGCTGGGGATTCTTGAAGAGCGGCATCGTCGTCCTCCCATCTGAGCGCACGTCCTGGACGGATCGAATCCCGTAGGGATGATACAGCACCGGCACGGCGATGTCGCCCCAGACTCTCACGCAGACACCACGACACGCCAAGCTGCCTGTAGGAAGTTTGGACAGCTAGCGAACCTTGGGTGGTGCACCTCTTGAGAGGTGGCCGGCACGAATTCGATCGGAGATTCGCGTCCCCCACGGCT
>JAFGLZ010000175.1 GCA_016927755.1 Phycisphaerae bacterium | reverse complement strand
TGGGGGGGGGGGGGGGGGGGGTGGTGGGGAGGCGGAGCGGGGGCGGGGGGGGGGGTTGGATTGGCGGACGATCCGCCGGCTGGCGATGCGGCGATGGGTGGGGCTGCTGCTGGTGGGGTTGATCGTTCTGACGGTTCGGGCGCAGGTGCTGGGTCGGCTGGTTCGCGATCGGAGTCAGATCTCGAGCTTGGACAACCCGATGGCGGTGGCCTCGACGGTCGGGCGGGTTCTGACGCCGGTGGTCTTGTTGGGCAAGTACGTCGGGCTGATGATCTGGCCGGACCCGCTGTGCCATGACTACTCCTACAACGCGTTGCCGGTGTGCGAGACGGTGGCGGATCCTCGGTTCGTCTGGGGTCTGGTCTGCATGGCGGGGATGGCGGCGGGGGCGATCGTATCGCTACGGGGCCGGGGTCGGGTGTTGTGGGCGGTGGGGTTTTTCGTGCTGACTTACGTGATGGTGAGCAACAGCGTCGTGTTGGCCGGGACGATCTTCGCCGAGCGGCTGATCTACCTGCCTTTGGCGTCGTACTGTTGGGTGGTGGCGACGGCGGCGGTGGCGGTTGTGGACTGGGTGAGGCGGCGGGGGATTCGGCGGAGCGGGTGGTGGGTGGTCGTGCCGGTCTTTGCGATTCTGTGCGGCGCGTATGGGTATCTGGGGGCGCGTCGGGGGGCGGAGTGGCGGAGCGAGCGGAGCCTGATTGCCAGCGGGTTGCGACTGACGAACGAGAGCGCTCGGCTGCAGATGCAGGCGGGGGCGTATGCTCTGATGGACGGGGACCGGGCCGAGGCGATTCGGCGGTACGGGCGGGCGCTGGAGATCCGGCCGGGGGATGCCTCGGCGCATTTCTGGTTGGGCAGGTTGTACTATCAGATGAAGGAGCCGGCGACGGCGCTCGAGCATCTGAGCGCGGCTTTCGAGGGTCTTCCGACGGAGTTCCAGGGGATCGACGCGCGGCTCTTGGAGAGCGTTCATCGGAAGTTGGGGCATGAGGGCGAGGCGGATCGTTGGCGGGTGATGGCGGAGAAGATCGAGGCGCATTTGCGGGGGCAGAGGGGGGGATGAGATCGTCGATTCTGCTGCTTGTCGTTACCCACATCTCCGTGCCGAAGCTAGGCGCACGTTGCATGTGGGATGTCAGCGGCAGACGCCCATGGTAGTCAATCGCGAAGCAGTCCTTCGGTCGCCCCTATGGGGTCCTGCGTGATGACGGGCGGCGCGCCCCCGTTCGGGGACTGTGACAGAGTATTCGCAGGACCCAACGAGCGCTGATTGCAGGGAGCGGGATGTGGGTGAGAACAAAGACTTCAGCCGTCGCTACGCGACTGGGATGTCTGCAGGCGACGCGGTTCTCCCAGGACTGAAGTCCTGGGCTATTGTCACATGGTCCCTACGGGACCGAGAAGGTACCGCGGTTCCGCGAGGCCGAGAAGGTACCGCGGTTCCGCGAGGCCGAGAAGGTACCGCGGTTCCGCGAGGCCGAGAAGGTACTGCGGTTTCCGCGAGGCCGAGAAGGTGTCGCAGTCTTGATGCGACCGAAAGCGCGTAGCAGTCCCCGCGGGATCGGAACTTGGATGTGGGTAGTCAGTTTCTTGCGGGGCTTGGTGTGGAGGAGGGGGGATGTTCGTTTCTTTGGAGGGCGTCCAGGGCTTCTTGGGCGGCGGCTCGGAGATCTCGGAATTGCTGGTCTTCGGGTCTTAGCTGGATGAGCCGGTCGAACTGTGTGGCGGCGGCGGTCAGGGATGAGCGATCACCGTAGGCCTGGCCATAGCGGAGCATTGCCTGGGCGAGGGGGGCGTTGGGTCGATCACCGACGGAGCGCGCGAGGAGGGTCAGGACGGCGCCGGCGTCGTCTTTCCGGTCGGCCTTGACCAGCGCGCCGACGAGCTTACCGAGGTCGAGGGCGTCGACGCGATCCTTGCGTCGGACCATTTCCATTCCGAACCGGGCGGCTCTGGGCCAGTCTTGGGAACCGCAGAAGTACATGAACATGGCCCGCATGGCTTGCGGTGGGATGAAGACGTTGGGGTCTGGGCTTGCGGCGAGGGCCTCGATCTCGTCGGCGGCCTGGACGACGAGGTCGTCGCGGTTCTCGTGGATGCCGGCGGCGATGTAATGGAACAGGAGATGTTCGGCATTGGTCTTGCGGTATCCGAAGACGTTGACGTTGCAGAAGACGCCGAGCGCGAGGAGGAGGACGGCGGGCACCGTCAGGCGGCGCCATGTCACGGGCGGCGTCAGGAGCCGGATGAGGCAGACGATGCAGAAGGCGGCCATGGGCATGAGCAGGTAGATCTGCGGCAGCCGGTATCGGGAGGTGATCGGGAACAGGGTTCCGGGCAGGACGAGGGCCAGGATGAGGGCGACGTAGTAGCCGAGCCCGTCGGGCCAGGTTCGGCGTCCGAGGGCCATGAGGAGGCCCGTGACGGCGAGGGGGCAGATGATTCCGAAGTGGAGCCATGACAGGGCCGACACGAGCCGGCTGGATTTGATGAAGCGATAGATGTCCTTGTTGAAGGGGAACTCGAAGGCGTTGAAGGAGAAGCAGAGGCGTTTGAACATATCGTCGAGGAGCTTGCGCGGATGGTTGCGGACGTACTCGAGGGAGAGGCGGCTGTAGAAGTCCTTGATCTCCTGGTAGCTGGGTCGGTGTCCGAGTTCGCGGGCGGCGTGGATGTACAGGCATTGGGCAAGTTCGGCGGCGACGAACCACGGGTCCTGGAGCAACTCTTTCAGGATGGGGTCGTCGCTCGTGTCGATGGGGGGTCGGAACATTCGTTTGGCGTCGCTGTCGACGTTGTTTGCGGCCCAGAAGGCGCCGGACCCCCATGCGGCGATGGTGACGGCCTCGTTGGCGACGAGGTAGTTGCGGATGGTCACGGGGGCGATGGCGGCGACGCAACCCGCGGCGAGGAGGACGGCCCTGGACAGGCCGGGGCGGAGCCAGGCGGCGGGCGAGGCTTTTTTCGAGCGACTGAGGACGCGGCGGCGGGCGACCCAGACGACCAGGAGCGCGAGGACGGGGGCGTACATGAGGATGTTGGGGCGCGTGATGGCGCCGGCGCCCATGACGAGGCCCGCGATCGGCCACTTCCACCACCGCTCGTCGTCCAGGGCCAGGAGCACCCACGCCAGCAGCAGGTACAGGACGGAGGCCAGGCTCACGTCGAGCAGCTCGGTGCTGAAGAAGACGAAGGTCCAGTAGACCGAGGCGAGCACGCCGGCGATGACGGCGACGGTGCCGTCGAAGAGTCGGCAGGCGATCAGGAAGACGAGCATGGGCGCCAGGGACGCGAGGAATGTCTGCACGTATCGCGCTTTGAGGGAGTCTCGGTCGACGAGCTTGTAGACACCCGCGAGGTAGTAGAGGTAGGCGGGCGCGCGGATGAAGGCGGTTGCCGGGGCGGTACCGTCGGCGATGGCCTTGGCGATTTCGTGGTGGGTCAGCTCGTCGATCGTGGGCATGCGATAGAGGGGGTTGTCCTTGGCTTCGGTGAGCCAAGCGAGCCGGACTCCGAGGGCCAGGAGGTAGATTCCGGCCGCGATGAGGGCGACTCGCCGTCGGGACCAGCGGCCCGGGCGAGGGCTGGTCGCGGGTGGGTCGAGCTCGGCGCGATGACGGCCCGCGTGTTCCTCCAAGCGTGTGCCTCCTTGGTGAGCATCTTAGCAGATTGGGCGCGCGGGCGTCACGGAGGGGGGGCGTTGTCGGGCGCATCTTGGGAATCGTGCGGGGAGGGGGCCGCGCGGGATGAATCCCGCGGCTCGGGCAGAGTCCGTGGAATCAACAATGGCTCACAAGTGCAACGGATATCCGGGCGCGCGCTGCGTTGTCGTCGGTGGGGTTTCATTTATACTCCGCGGGGCGGACGGTGGGACGTTACGATGGTGGTGGGGGCCGTGTTTGCGGGTGACGTGGACTACCGCCGCCCAAAGGCGGTGGCTTCTGACGGGACTGAAGTCCACGGAGACTCCCGCGAAGGATTGCGGAGACCTCAGCCGTCGCTACGCGACTGATTTACTTGCAGGGGGCTCGGTTCCCAGGACTGAAGTCCTGGGCTATTTTCACATGGTCCCTACGGGACCAAGGACGTGCAGGCTGACGGCTCAGACTGCTCGATCAAGGCATGGGACTGAAGACGTGCAGGCTGACGGCTCAGACTGCTCGATCAAGGC
>JAFGLZ010000174.1 GCA_016927755.1 Phycisphaerae bacterium | reverse complement strand
TATCCTGGCCGGCCAGGAGCTCACACACTTTAAGCTCCTGCCCGGCGAGGAGGTCCGAACCCCCCTGATCGTCCTGCAGTTCTGGAAGGGCGACCACGTCCGCTCCCAGAACGTCTGGCGCCGATGGATGCTCGCGCACAGCCTCCCGCGCCCCGGCGGAAAGCTCCCGCCCGTCGAGATGGCCGCCTGCAGCTCACACCAGTACGGCGAGATGATCAACGCCAATACCGACAACCAGAAGATGTTCATCGACCGCTATCTCGGCGAGCACCTCAAGCTCGACTACTGGTGGATGGACGCCGGCTGGTACTGGAACAAGAGCGGCTGGCCCAACACCGGTACCTGGGAGGTCGACACCAACCGATTCCCCGGCGGGCTCCGGCCCATCTCCGACCACGCTCACGCCAAAGGCGTCAAGATCATCGTCTGGTTCGAGCCCGAACGCGTCACACCCGGCACCTGGCTCTATGACAAACACCCCGAGTGGCTCCTCGGCCAAGACGGCCAGCAGAAGCTGCTCAACCTCGGAAACCCCGACGCCCGAAAGTGGCTTACCGACCACGTCGACAAGCTCCTCACCGAGCAGGGCATCGATCTCTACCGACAGGACTTCAACATCGACCCCCTCGGCTACTGGCGGGCCAACGACGCCAAGGACCGGCAGGGCATCACCGAGATCAAACACGTCGAAGGCTACCTCGCCTACTGGGACGAGCTCATCCGGCGCCACCCCAACATGCTCATCGATAGCTGCGCCTCCGGCGGCAGACGCAACGACCTCGAAACCCTCCGACGGGCCGTCCCGCTCCTGAGAAGCGACTACATCATCGAACCCGTCGGCAACCAGGGCCACACGTACGGCATCGCCTTCTGGTTCCCCTTCCACGGCACCGGCTCTGGACGAATGGACGCCTACAACCTGCGCAGCGTCCTCTGCCCCCACTTCACCGCCTGCTTCGACATGCGCAGAACCGACCTCGACTTCACCGAGACCCGAAAGATCCTCGACCAATGGCGCAAATTCGCCGAGAACTACTTCGGCGACTACTACCCCCTCACAGACTACACCCTCGCTAACGACGCCTGGATGGCCTGGCAGTTCGACCGCCCCGAGCTCGGCCAGGGCGTCGTCCAGGTCTTCCGCCGCGAAAACAGCGTCTATGAGGCCGCCAGACTCAAGCTCCGAGGCCTCCTGGCCGACGCCAAGTACCAGATCACCGACCTCGACACCGACCGCTCCGTCGAAATGACCGGCCAGGAGCTGATGCAAGAAGGCCTCCGCGTCGACACCACCCAACAGCCCGCCGCCCTCGTCCTGACCTATCGCCGCATAGAGAAGACAGAATGATCACGCCTGCTTTTCTTCAGTACCGTCCTCGCCCGCGCACCTTCCTGTAACGCAGGCATCTTGCTGACCTGCCCAGGAACCAGGAAAGGATATCCGAGGGAGGGCGAGGCTCCCGCCGAGCCGAATCTGATTCGTTCGGTTGCGGCTCGCCAGGAGCCGCGCCCTCACCGCCAACAAGCGCCACCCGTAACGCAGGCTTCCAGCCTGCCCCGCCCCCCCCGAAGAACGTTCCGACCCGCCCCCCCCACAAAAATCCAAAAACCATGAACCTCCCACCCCCCTCGCGCACTGAATAGTGTGGAGTACTCGAAATGCCACACGACCACGACCAAGACGACATCGACCTCAACCCAAGCCAGTCCCAGCGGTTACGCCAGGACCTGCAAGCCCTCTACACTCCGACCATCGACGTGGCCGCGGATGCGGACCGCGCCATCTTCGACATGGCCACGCGCCACTTCGCCGTCATCAGACGGCGCCGAATGATCCTCCGCCGTGTTGCGGCCACTCTCGGTGCTGCAGCCTCCGCCGCCGCGATCCTCCTCGTCGTCTGGGTCGGGCACACCTGGCACGAAGCCTCCCCCGCATCACCGAAGAACGTGCCCGTAAAAGTCGCCACGATCCAAAACGATCCAACCGCCCACCGCCGCCCCGACATCCGCGACGCCTTCCGACTCGCCCGCGATCTCGAGTCCGGACGCCAACCCCAACCAAGGTGGGACCTCAACCGCGACGGCAAGGTCGATCGCGCCGACGTCGACGCCATCGCAATGGCCGCCGTCAAGCTCGACGAAAGGGTGGTCCAATGAGCCGATCCCACGTGACCATCACCGCAGGTCTGTGCATGCTTCTCCTATCGCTCCAGCCCGCGCCGGCCGCATTCCCCGTAGCATGGGCATCCTGCCCGTGTCGCCCAGCAGCCGAAGCCCCCGCGCCGCGTGCCCGCGCCGCGTCCCTCCCCCAAAGGGTGGCATGGGTCCGCTGCGCATCCGCGCCCCTCTCAAATGAACCAACGAATAGCCCAGAGGCCCACACCCGTCAGGCCTCGCGCCCAGCGGCCCCGTGCGGCGCCCAACCCGCAACAAGCCGCTCCTCCACGCAAGCCGGCGAGAAGCCCATCGTCCGCTTCACCGCATACGACGTCTTCATCGACACCGCCAACCAACCCCTGGCCGCCTATCAGCTCGAGCTCGCCGCCCCGCCTGATCGCCTCAGCATCGTCGGCGTCGAGGGCGGCCAGCACCCCGCCTTCGCCGCGCCTCCGTACTACGACCCCGCCGCCCTGACCCGCAACCGAATCATCATCGCCGCGTTCAATACGGCAAAGGATCTGCCGACCGGTAAAACCCGAGTCGCCCGCGTCCACGTCCGCCTCGTCGGCGACCAGGACCCGGACGTGCAGATCAAACTGACCGTCTCGACCGGCTCGGATGGCAACGACATTCCCGCCAAGGCCACTGTTGTGCGAGGAGGCAAACCGTGAAGAAACACGTGCTGTCGACCACACTCGTAGGCGCGAGTTGCGCGATGCTCGTAGCCGCCCTATACGTGGCGGGATGCGCAACGGCCCAAAGAGGCGCCGTCCCGCCCGAGGGTGTTTCAGCAACGCCGCAGGCCGAGCGTCACCCTACGGAGCCCACCACGGCTTCCGCCAGGCGGAGTGAGGAGACTACTGGACGGGCAGCGACCAGCGACCTCTCTCGCCCCGCACAACCGCAAAGGGTTGCCAGATCGGCAGCGCCAAGGGTAAGTCCCGCGCCGGCCCCGGATGACGTGATTGTCCGCAGGCTTCCCCCCAAGGCCAGCAAGCTATCCGACAGCGCGAAACCCGTCGTCATCAGCATCGACGAGCAGCATGGGACGATCCAGTTACGAGGCCCTGACAAGCCTGTGGGGGGATTGCAGGACTCCATCCTCTGGAGTCAAGCACGAAGCAGCCGCTCTGGAACCGGCGGCCACGAAGGGCCCCAGCGCCACGGTGGGAGACGATCAGGCATCGGCAGGCAACTCTGTGATGAAGAGCTTTGGGTCATCGCCAAACCCGACACCACGGCCAAGGTGGACAAACCAGAGCCCGCTCCCGACGACACCCCCGGCACCGGCGCCCTCATGGCCAAGCCCCCCGGCCAGAAGAAAGAAGTCCCCGTCCCCCTCAAGCACACCGACGTCAAGGCCGCCGTCAGCGGATACATCGCTACCGTCGATGTCACCCAGCAGTACCACAACCCCTACGACGAGAAGATCGAGGCCGTCTATCTCTTCCCGCTCCCCCAGAACGCCGCCGTCAACGAGTTCGTCATGACCGTCGGCGACCGCCGCATCCGAGGCATCATCCGAGAGCGCCAAGAGGCCGAGAAGATCTACGCCGAGGCCAAGCAGCAGGGCTACGTCGCCTCCCTCCTGACCCAAGAACGCCCCAACGTCTTCACGCAGTCCGTCGCCAACATCGAGCCCGGCAAGGCCATCGACATCCAAATCACCTACTTCCACACCCTCGCCTACGACGACGGCTGGTACGAGTACGTCTTCCCCATGGTCGTCGGACCACGCTACAACCCCTCCGGCTCCACCGACGGCATCGGAGCCGTCGCGCGGGGCAAGCACGGCGCCTCCGGCCAGAAGACCGAGGTCCAGTACCTCCGCCCCGACGAGCGCAGCGGACACGACGTCGCCCTGACCGTCGACCTCGACGCCGGCGTCAAGATCGAATCCGTCGAGTGCCGCAGCCACGCGATCGACCGCTCGCGCCTGTCCGACACCCGCATGCAGATCTCCCTCGCCCGACTCGACCGGATTCCCAACAAGGACTTCGTCCTCCGCTACAAGGTCGGCGGCGACGCCGTCAAGACCGGCCTGATCACCCAGGTCGACCAGCGCGGCGGCTTCTTCACGCTGATGCTCTATCCCCCCGCGGATATGCGCTCCCTGCAGCGCAAACCCCTCGAGCTCGTCTTCGTCCTCGACTGCTCCGGCAGCATGAGCGGCCAGCCCATCGCCCAAGCCAAGAGCGCCGTCCAACGCGCCCTGACGAGCATGCGTCCGGACGACACGTTCCAGGTCATCCGCTTCTCCAACAACGCCTCGACCTTCGGGGCCAATCCCGTCCCCGCCACACCCGACAACGTCCGCCGCGCGCAGGACTACGTCCGCGGCCTCAGGGGCAGCGGCGGCACGCAGATGATCCAAGGCATCCGGGCCGCCCTCGACTTCCCGCACGATCCGAAGCGGCTGCGGTTCGTCGTCTTCCTCACCGACGGCTTCATCGGCAACGAGATGGACATCCTCGCGGCCGTCCACGACAAGATCCGCGACTCCCGGATCTTCAGCTTCGGCGTCGGATCCTCGACCAATCGCTACCTCCTCGACCGCATGGCCAAGCTGGGCAAGGGCGCCGTGGCCTACCTCGGCCTCAACGACAGCGGCGCCGACGTCATGGACCGCTTCTTCGAGCGCGTCGCCCATCCGGCCATCACCGACCTGTCCGTCGACTGGAGCGACCTCCGCGTCACCGACGTCTACCCCGACCGGCTGCCCGATCTCTTCGTCGGCCGGCCGGTCGTCGTCACCGGCCGATTCGACAAGCCGGCGCCAACGGCAATCCGCGTCCGGGGCAAGGTCGGCGACCACGAATGCGAGCTGACGATCCCGGCGACGTTCGACGCCGCCGACCGTCACAAAGGCCTGCCGGCGATCTGGGCCCGAATGAAGATCGCCGACCTCTACGACCGGACGCCGTTCGACAGGAGCAATGAGCTCGTCGGCCAGATCAAGCAGGTCGCCCTGAGCTACGGCCTGATGAGCGCGTATACGGCCTTCGTCGCCGTCGACTCGCTCACCCGAACCGCCGGGACCCAAGGCACCACCGTCGCAGTCCCCGTGCCCGTGCCCGACGGAGTCAAGTACAAGACGACCGTAAGCGAATGATGACGCCGATCATGGACTGCCGCCGCCCACCCAAACGCGGCTCAACGCCGCCAGGAGAAACAACACCATGAAATACGCCCCCTGGCTCTGCCTCCTCTCGGCGATGCTGTCAGGTTGCTCGCACGCCGACTCCTCTTACGCGCCAGCCGATCGCGGCATTGCGGCCCCAACCGAATCCCTCTTCCCCGGCGACGAGGCCGCCATGGAGGGCGCTTCCATCGAGAGGATCCTCAACGTCAAGGTCACCGTCCCCAAACCCGCCCGCCTGGCCATCCTTCACTTCGGCCAGCGCGGCCCCTGGCGATGGTGGTCCGAGGAATTCGCCCGAATGGACGACGATCTGCAAAAGGGCCTCCTTGACGGCCTGCGCAACTGCCCGCGAATCTCCGAAGCATCGATGCTCCCCTCGCTCATCATGCCGGCCAAACAGACCGTCCCCAACCTGCGCCTCGCCGCTGCCCGATTCCAGGCCGACCTGCTACTGGTCTACCGCACCCAGAGCCGCGTCTACGACAAACAGCGCTTCCTACACAACAAGGAGGTCAAGGCCCGCGTCGTCATCGAGGCCGTGATCCTCGACGTCAGAACCGGCCTCATCCCCTTCGCATCCGCCGCTGCGCAGGAATACCAGACCGAGGTCACCAAAGACGACTTCGGCATCGAAGAGACCGCCGCCAAGGCCGAGATGAAAGCCGTATCCGCCGCACTCGCCCAGATCGGAGCCGACGTCGTCAAGTTCCTGGACAAAGTGCCGTGACAGGATGAACGAGTGCCCCCAATGCCGGCACATCCGAGACCGTCGCCCGCCTTGCGGCCCGGCCACGGCGCTCCTAGAATCGAGTTTAGGCATTCGCGATCGCGACGACGCCCGCAGGGGAATACGCACGTGAGGAACGCGGAAAAGCGAAAACGCGTGATGGCCCGTTCGATGCGACTGGGCCATTGCGTCTGCAATCCCAAGCAGCCCTGCCCTTGTGATACCCTCCGTGATCTCAACGTCTGTCCCTGTGCCGGCGAACGGCTCGAAGGCCCCGCCGAGAAGACCGTACGCCTGACCCAAATGGTCGAAAAGGCCGGCTGCGCGTCCAAGATCGACCAGGCCGCCCTCCGAAGCGTCCTCCAGGGCCTCCCCGAGATCACCGACCCGAACGTCCTCGTCGGCATGCCCGCCGCGGACGACGCCGGCGTCTACCGACTCGATGACGAGCACGCCCTCGTCCAAACCGTCGACGTCTTCACCCCCTCCGTCGACGACCCCTACACCTTCGGACAGATCGCCGCCGCCAACTCCGTCAGCGACGTTTACGCAATGGGAGGCCGGCCGATCTCCGCCCTGTCCATCGTCGGATTTCCCATCCGGGAAGCGCCGGATGCCGTCCTGCACGAGATCCTCCGCGGCGGAATCGACAAGATGGCCCAGGCCGGCGTCGCCGTCATAGGCGGACACAGCATCAACGACAAGGAAAGCAAGGCGGGCTTCGCCGTGACCGGGCTCATCCATCCCGCTCGCATCGTCAGCAACGCCGGCGCACGCCCCGGCGACGTTCTCGTGCTCACCAAGCCGATCGGCACCGGAATCATCGCCTTCGCCGCCCAGATCGGACGAGCACCCGCAGACGCCGTCGACGCCATCGCCGCATCAATGGCCTCGCTGAACAAACCCGCCTGCGAACTCATGCTCGAGTTCGACGCCCACGCCTGCACCGACGTCACCGGCTTCGGACTCATGGGACACCTCACCGCAATGGCTTCAGCCAGCGGCGTCGACATCGACGTCATCTGGGACGACATCCCCCTCTTCGACGGTGTGATCGAGTGCGTCGTCCAGGAGATTCTGCCCGGCGCGATCGAACGCAACCGCGAATCGGTCGCCGGACGCGTGGCCTTGGCCGACGGCGTCCCGCCCGTCGCCCTCGATGTCTGCTGCGATGCGCAGACCTCCGGCGGGCTGCTCATCGCCGTCGCCCAGGACCGGGCCGAGGCGTTCCTGACGGCCCTCCATGAGCGGGGCGTTCCGAAAGCCGCCGCTCTCGGCAAGGTGGTCTCGTCCGGCGAAGGTCGCGTGACGCTGCGAACGCGTGGCGAGCGCGTGATGCCTCAAACCGCGGAGACCTCCCCCGCCACGGCGGACAAGACCCCCTCCGCCGACGAACCGTGCTGTGCATCCGAGGAGAGCACGCAAATGGCTTGCTGCGAAAACGGGCATGACGCCGGCGACGCCGCCCCGGGTGGCCCCGCCGAGCTCCAGCAGATGTTCCAGCAGTTCATGAAGGCCGCGGGCGCCCCGGGGGCGCTCGATGCCACGACCAAGCAGGCGATCGCCGTCGCACTCTCCGCCCTGGCCAAGTGCGAACCCTGCCTGAAGGCCCACATCAAGAAGGCCCGGCAGATGGGCTTCACGCAGGACGAGATCGACGAGGCCGCTTGGCTGGCCGTGTCCTTCGGCGGCTGCTCCGTTATGATGTTCTACAATACCTACAGGAGGACCGGCGCCGAATGAGCCGGCCCCCGACGCGGAGGTGATTGGTGCCTGGTGGTGCCCCTGGTCTTCAAAACCAGTGCGGGGCTTGAAAAGGTCTCGGGTGGGTTCGATTCCCATTCACCTCCGCCATTGTGTGATCGCAGCGAGGCGAGACGAGGCAAAGACGCATGGTTCGCAAAGCAGCCTTCCTGCCGCTGATCCTCATTCTGGTCGGAATCGGCCAGGTGATCTACGGCGCCGCCTTCCATGCCCAACCCGTCCTGGTCGAGCAAGAGGTCGATCAGCCTCCGCCGCCGCCGCCGTTCTTCACGGAGGGGCCCGATGGGCAATCGTATCTCCCGCCCCCGCCCCCTCCGCCGCCGCTGCCGCCTGAGCCTGAGGTCATGACCCTTCGCCAGTCCGAGCCGTCGCTCATCCGGGAGGTCACCGTCGGCGGCGTCATTCGACTCGCCTCGGGCGAGCTGATGCGGACCTACAGTGGGCAGGAGCAGCCGTCCCTCTGCCCTACCTGAATTAAGTAACGGACGGCCATGGTGACCATGGCCAGATCAGCGCGACAATCGATCTCCACCCGGCTCGCCCGATGGCGGACGTGGATCCAAGCCGGCTTCCTCCTCGTATGGCTCGACCCCCTCGCCCTGCGACTGCACAATGTCTGCGGACCGGTGTTCCATTGCTACTCCTGCCCGCTGGCGACCTTCGCCTGTCCGATCGGCGTGCTGGGCAACTTCTGCGGGTTGCACGTCTTCCCGTTCGTCGCCGTGGGGATGCTCCTCATTATCGCCGCCGCCTTGGGCACGTTCCTCTGCGGATACGTTTGCCCCTTCGGCTTCCTGCAAGACCTCGCCGGCAAGGTCCCCACGCCGAAGCTCCGCCTGCCCGCATGGCTCGGCTACACGCGCTACGTCGTCCTCGTCGTGATGGTCGTGACGGTCCCTTTGCTGTGGGGAGTCGATCACCCGCTCTTCGTCTGTAAGCTCTGTCCGGCCGGGGCGCTCGAGGGCGCCGTGCCCAACATGGCAAGGCTTGCCGCTGCGGGCGAGAATGTCGTCTGGCCCAGCGCCATCAAGCTCTCCGTCCTCGGCGTCGTCCTCGCCAGTATGTTCTTCATCTGGCGGCCGTGGTGCCGGGTCCTCTGCCCGCTCGGTGCCATCTACTCGATCTTCAATCGGCTCTCGTTCTTCTTCCTGAAGTACACCCCCCAGGACTGCAAGGCCTGCGACATGTGCAGCAGCCTCTGTAAGTACGACGTCCTTCCCGACCCGGGCCTGAACGTCTCCGGCTGCATCCGATGCCTCGAGTGCACCCGGTGCAAGGCAATTTCGTTCACCACCGCCGTCAGCGCCCCCCGGCGAACCAAGGCCGGCACCCACCCCGGCCAACCGACGCCCGCTGACGAATCTGCCCACTGACCTGGGCGCGGCGACCTGACAATCGAACTGGGTGGCCCATCGCTTCAGCCGTGGGGGACACGAATTCGCCTCCAGGAAGGTGGCGCATCCCATCTTCGCCGTCTGTTCGAAGTCCCCTGAGAGCAGCTCAGCACTGATCCGCTCTCACTTCCCGGCTATCTCCACCACCGCCTCCTTCGCCTTGCCGATCTTCAACGGACTGTCAGGCCATTCCGGAATGATCTTGTAGCTGCCCTTCAACGTGCTGGGTACTCGCCACGAGTGCGAACACCCAACGTCGCGGCAGAATGCACGTGGCCCGCACGCCCAACCTCAATCCCGTTCTCCGGGATAGGACGTGTCAATATAGACCGTTTGTGCTAACGTTCCCGAGGATACGTGCACGTCTGGGCTCTGGATTCGTTCAGAACCTCTCACGAGAACTGGCACGGTTCTGAAGACACCAGACCGCCCAACCTGCAGAACCGGAGAATCCCATGAAGCGGCGAGACTTTCTCAAGGTAACCGTGAGCGGATCGGTTGTCGCCGGCAGCTTTGCCCAAAAAGCCCCCGCGCGAGAGAGACAACCGTCGGACACCAAGATCGACGCGGAGGCGCTTGCCAGAGAGAGCCTGCGACACTTCTTGCCCGGCAAGAAGCTGTGCTCTGAAGCCATCCTGGCGGCCGGCTGCGAGGCGCTGGGTATCAAGAGCGAACTGGTTCCCGACATCGCGCTCGGCCTTGCCGGCGGCCTCGGGCGTCAGGGCAAGACGTGCGGTTGTGTCACCGCCTCGGCCATGGTGTTGGGCCTGGCGGTGGCCGCCAGGGAGTCTGACCGCCAGAAGAAGATGGAACGAACGCTCGAGGCCGCCGCCCGGCTCTGCCGGCGTTTCGAGAAAACGCACGGCACGACGGTTTGCCGCAAGATCTGCGGCCTGGACCTGACGACACCCGAAGGTCAAGAGCGCATGAAGACGGTCGTCAAGGCGACCAAGTGCCACAAGATCGTCGAAGCGACCGCCAAGATGCTCGCCGAGGAGATACAGAAAGCCTAGGGGCAACGCTAGATCAAACACTTCCGTCCACCACGGACATCCTTGTGCCTGCTTTCCGGACAGCCTGGAAGCTTGCGGCGCGACGGCACGGAACTCACCTACGGGAAACCGCAACAGAGGCGCGGCCCGGGATCCAGAGCGTTGACTAACCCGGTATCTGCAGTGTCACCTCGCTGGCCTTGCCGATCTTCAACGGGCTGTCAGGCCATTCCGGAATGATCTTGTAGCTGCCCTTCAACGTGCTGGGTACTCGCCACGAGTACGAACAGGTGAAGCCTCAGCCATACTCGAAATTGGCGCTGTGAACCGTCTTGCCCGCCGCGTCGACGATCTTGAACCGCGGCTTCGGCAGTCGCCGGCCGAGCCCGACGCTGGCCGCATTGGTCACCTCTCTGTCGGCCCGGTCCCTCACGGCAAGCTGCAAGTAGATCTGCTCGGGCCGCTTGGCGTCTCCGCGACGAGCGCGCTGCATGCGATGCATCACCGATAGACTGAGCGGGGCCCCGACGTCGAAAGACGTCGTCTCACCCGGCTTCACCTCGAACCTCGCCCTGGCCGTCGCGTCCGACGCCGACAGCATCACGCCGCCTGCCGTGCAATCGTACCGGACACAGCGGACGAACGTGTTGACGGGGCTGGCGCACAGCTTCGCGTACGACTCGGTCAACCGGATGAAGGGGTCGACGCTCAGCACGGATCCGCCCACGGTGATCACCTATGGCCTCGACGGCGTCGGCAATCGGACGACGGTGACCGGGGGCGACAATCCGGGCACGTATACGATGGACACGAACGATCCGCCGTCGGACGCGTTGATGAACCAGTACACGACGACGCCGATGGACGCGCGGACGTATGACGACAACGGGAACCTGACGGCGCGGACGGGCACGAGCCCTCCGGCCGGGACGTTCGCGTATGATTATCGCGACCGGATGATCCGGTTCACGGAGGCGCTGACCGGGCGGGTGCACACGTACGCGTACGACTGCTTCGGGC
>JAFGLZ010000173.1 GCA_016927755.1 Phycisphaerae bacterium | reverse complement strand
TGGGCCAGACCGTCCGAGAGAAGCTCTTCGGCAGTCAGGATCCGATAGGCCAGCGGATCCGGCTGGGCGCCCTGTCGTTTCAGGTCATCGGTCTTCTCGAGGCCAAGGGCCAGAGCATGGGCCAGGACCAGGACGATCTCGTCATCGTGCCGTTGCGCACCTTCCAGCGGCGGATCTCGGGCAACCAGGACGTCCGACTGATCCAGGTCTCCGTCCGCGACGGCGCCTCGACGGAGAAAGCGCAACAAGCCATTCGACTGCTTCTGCGGGACCGTCGCAGGCTGGCCGCAGGCGAGGAAGACAACTTCCAGGTGATGGACACCAAGGAAATCAGCACGATGCTCACCGGGGCAACGCAGGTGCTCACCGGCCTGCTCGGCGCCGTCGCCGCCGTCAGTCTGGTGGTCGGCGGGATCGGCATTATGAACATCATGCTCGTCTCCGTCACCGAGCGGACGCGCGAGATCGGCACCCGGCTGGCCATCGGGGCGCTGGAGCGCGAGGTGCTCTTGCAGTTTCTCGTCGAGGCGGTGGCGCTGTCGTCGCTGGGCGGTCTGTTCGGCATCCTGCTGGGCCTGGGGGCGTCGTTCGGCCTCAAGAGCGTCCTGCAGGTCCCGTTCGTGTTCGATCCGGGCATCGCGATCATCGCCTTTTTGTTCTCGGCGGCAGTCGGCGTCATCTTCGGCTACTTCCCCGCCCTCAAGGCCGCCCGCCTCGACCCCATCGAAGCCCTGCGCCACGAATAACATCGTCGGCGAGATCACGATGAAAATGGGGCGGGCTTGCAGTGCTGCAGCCAGGCGCGGAGGGCCTGGAGGGAAGTGGTGACGGTCTCGATACCTCCGGCGTCGAGGAAGGAGGCGGTGGGGACTTCGAGGATGATCCGCTCGTCGAATCCGTGGTCGATCAGCAGCTTGATGAAGCGGCGCCAGGGCACGGCGTCGTAAAGAAGCGGTTGATGGTCGTCTTTTTTCACGTCGTGGCAGTGGACGTGGCCGATCCGGCGCAGCAGGATTTCGGGCGGCTCGATCGGGCAGCCGTAGTTGTGCGCATTCCAGTAGGCATGCCCGAAATCCCAGCAGACCGGCACGTCGCTCTGGGTCGCGACCTCCAGCAGCTCGTCGTACCGGTCGCCGATGCGCTGTCTCGGCTCATCGGGATTCGGACGAATCTGAAGCTCGACCGTCACGCCGACTTCGGGCGCGTTGCGGCGACACCAGTCGCGGGCCCAGGTAAAGAAGGCGATCGACCGTTCGACGAGGTGCGACCGGGACTCGGCGGCGGTGCCCGCGGCGCCGTGGATGTTCAGGAGCGTGGGCGACTGCTGCCGCTGTGCCGCCTCGGCGGCCAGCGAGAAGAACCGCTCGTGCAGGAGCCGGCAGGGATTGTCGTCGCTTTCGCAGAAGTACGCCAGGTTGAAGATGCTGCCCTCGGAATACGGGTGCATGGTGACCTGCAGGCCCGCATCGACGCAGCGGGCGATGTGCTCGCGCAGAGCGTCCGGCTGGGTCTGCGGCCCGATGGGGGTCTCCGCCACTTCGACACCCAGTTCCCGCAGGAACGGCAGAATCTCCCGCCCGCCGTACAAGCGCCGGTAGTGCTCATCCTGCGAGAAGCCGATGTCCAGTTTCAATCCGATCAACATCGGCCCATTATACCGCCACACGCCGTCGAACCAAGCGCCACATGCGCAAATCGCATTGGGCCTCTGCCACAGGCGACGCCCGATCAGGGCCAATATGGGAGGCGTTGGTAGTAGTCGTGCATCCGCGCCTCGTAATCCCGGTCGACGGTGACGGCCGGATCATAGGGCGGACTGTGCCGGATCTTCTCACGGGACACATCGACCCACACCTCGCGCTGCTCCCAACTGATCTGGCGAACCCACTTGGGCGAGATGAGAACCTTGCGGCCGGGCAGCCAGTTCCGGGTATCGACGACAAGATAGCGGATGATCCAGTCGCCGTCGCCGACGAGAAAGTCCTCGACGTGGCCGATCTCGCCGTCCTGGGCGCCGATGTGATAGCCCGTCACCTCGCGGGCGCTTTGCAGGTTGGGGTCGCCCTGGGCCGTCTCCTCGATCGCCTTGCGATCGACGGGCGTCGGGACGGGCACGGCGCCGACCCCATCATGGCCCATCCCCCAGTAGGGAATCCAATTGTAATAGGCGTGCAACTCGATCTCCCGCTGGCGCGAGACGGGCTTGTCAGTGTCGATATCGGGGGCGTGGCGGACCTGCTCGGTGGTCAGGGCCACGGGGAAGAGATGCTCGGCCCAGCGGGGCCGGCCCAGGGCGGAAGCCGCGATCAACACCTTGCGCCCGGGCAGCCACGATCCTGTATCGACGACCAGGTACCGCACCGCCCAGGTCTGCCCGTCGAACAGCAGATCGTGGACCTTGCCCATGTGGCCATCGGCCGCCTCGATAGTGAAGCCTCGTAAGCCCTTGATATTCCGCAACATTGCTCGGTCTCCTTGCCCCGGCCGGGCTCATCGTTCGATCCTGTATCTGTTTATACTCCCGCCGTCACGATGGGCGATAGAGGTTTTTGCTCGATCCGGCCGGTCCCTGCGGGTTTCGCTGACCGAAATCAAGCAAATCCCCCAATTCCACCCGACCCCACACCGAGCTACCATAATACACTGCACGGGTTAGAGCCCATCCTACCGCTTGGGCAAGCGGGATCGCGAGGAGTCAGGCAATGAACGCAACGAAGACGACGCCGTGGTTCGTATTGAACGCCCCGGAAATCGGGCAGGCGTTCGTGGAATTCCGCCGGGTGTGCGAGAAGGGCGGGGTCCTCGACAGAAAGACGAAGGAACTGCTCATGCTCGTGATGGCGTGCGCGTCCCGCTCGGCGTACAATGCCGAACAGCACGTTCGAGGCGCGATCGAGGCCGGAGCCACGAAGGAAGAGGTCACCGAGGCCCTGATGATCGCCGCCGGCGAGGACGTCGGGGCCCAACTGGCGTGGAACAGCCAGATCGTGTCCAAGTATCTGGGAAACGGCAAACCCTGAGCGGTGTGCGAGCGTACGTCGTGGGGTATGGCTTGGCGTGAGATACAGCTACCGCTGTGCCCCAGCCCAAAAAATGGAAACCACAAGCAAGGAGTATCAATCGATGGGGAATCTTGGCGAACACATCCAGAAGGCAGACTGGAAAAAGGAAAAGCACGTGCCCGTGATCGAGTGCCCGGAATCGGTCAAAGCCAATGACATCTTCCAGGTGAAGGTCACGCTGGGCAAGGAAGTGGCCCACCCGAACACGACCGAGCATCACATTCGCTGGATTACCCTGTACTACCACGATGAAGGCGGCAAGTTCGCCCACGAGGTCGCCCACATCGAGTTCAACGCGCACGGCGAATCGGCCGAAGGGCCGAACCAGGGCCCGGTGTACGCCCATCACGAAGCGACCGCGACGCTGAAGATCGCCAAGCCGGGCGTCCTGCACGCACTGGCCTACTGCAACATTCACGGCCTGTGGGAATCGAGCAAGCCGATCGCGGTGAGCTGAGCGATCGACTGCGGCTTATCGCTTCATCTGTTCGATCAGTTCGAGGGCGCGCTCGATGAGAAGCTCGCCGGCGCCTTTGGCGAGGTTGGCCCCGTCGATCGGTTCGTAGCCGCCTTCGTCGTAGGCGTCGGCGTGGCAGACGTAGCCGATGACATCGTTGCTCAGCGATGCGACGATCAGCCGCTCAACGGGGGAGCGTCTCTTGATCTCCAGACCGATTTCGACGAGAATCTCGCCCGGCAGGCCGAGCAGATAGACGTCGCCGAGCCGCAGCAGTTGGATTTCCGTCTTGAGCAGCCCTTGGTCTGCGTCGGCTTCGACGATACGATTGGCGGCTGGCTCTTCCTTGAGGGGCAGTTCGACGGCCATCGTCCGGGCCTCGACGGTGATCGCCTCGGACATCGGCACAAGCTGGAGCCCGCGCACCGCTGCCCCGGCCACAGCGCGGCCGATCTGACGGCGCGGCTCGAGGCCCCGCCGCAACGGGACCATGTCCCCGGCGGCCCCCGACGTGAACAGGCACACGCCACCCTCGATCCGCTCGACCACCCGGGCCGTCTCGCCCGGATAGTCGCCCGAGATCGAGTAGAAGCCGTTGGGATCGGCGCTGCCGCTGACCGCGTGACAGGCGAAGTTGACCATCGAGGCGAGCAACCGGCCCTCGGCGTCCTCGACGCGGAGCGTCCAGACCTGCGGGTCGATGGGCCCAAACGTCCGTTGGGGCTGGCCTTCGGGATAGCGGAACGTCACGCGCGTCGCGCCGTCGGGCTCGCGGACGATCCGTCGCGTCGCGAGGACCTCATCAGGCAGGCTGAACGCCATCGTGACCGACCCATCGGCGTTCTTCGGCCGGCGGTGGTATGAGACCTCGGCCAGTTCGGTCCGGCCGGAACCCAGCCGGGCCTCGCGCATGTCCTTGTGGGCGAGGAAGACGACGTCGGCGATCTTCCGGGCGAGCACCTGCGCGTAGGCGTCGTCGACGCGGTTGTCCTCGGCGTCGGGTCCGAGCCTCGTTTGGCGATAGATCCTCGGGCCGAAGTGCGTATGGCTGGCGCAGATCATCACGTTCGAGCCGGCGATACCCGTCCGGCTGGTCACAAGGTCGCGAATCTGGTTCGTCAGATACAGCGGGACCCACAGCAGATCGACCGCCACGAGGGCGACCGTCTCGCTGTCGTCGCCGACGACCAGCGCGCGGGCGTATAGCTCGTCGAGCACGCCGTCACTCGGCTTGTCGCGAGCCGCATAGCCCGACAGCCACACACCTGTCGGCGGCGTAATATCGACCTTCGCTGCGCCGGCCCGAACGGCCCCGGCTGCATCACGACAGAACGAAGTAACGAACAACAACGCAACAACAGACCCCAGCGTTCGTCCGGTCACGATTGCCTCCCATGAAGACGGGCCCTTACGGCCGTGGACAAATGCACATCGAATGTGACGCCCCGATTATGCCGGATCGCCGCGCCCTTGGCCAGTGATTCCTGCGTCGCAATCGCGAGCCGGGCCTTGCCATTTGCCGGGCGGGCCACTATAACGCGGCCAGGCAGGCGCAACGGCTGGCAGAAACGGAGGCTCGGCATGAAGAAGTCGATCGCGATTCAGTG
>JAFGLZ010000172.1 GCA_016927755.1 Phycisphaerae bacterium | reverse complement strand
GTTCACCCTTGAGGAACGTCGGCAAACCGGTCATCCCCGTCGGCCACAGGGGGCCGACGCTACAACGAAGCGTCAATGGAGCATGCATGCTCAACCCTAAAACGCGCTAGCATTCGAGCAGGGTGGTCTGGGTAACGAACGACACGCCCCACGGGGGCGGGTCGTTCGTTACCCGTGAGAGCAGGCTTGAATGGGTGTGGCCCACCGCTGAGGCAGTCGGCCACCCGTCCGACAACGGGCCCGAGAACGAGTTGAATGTGTCCTGTAATGGCCGTTTGGCCTGGGTCCAAGCCTTCCGAGCAGGCTGGAAGGAAGCAGCACGCCCTCTTCGCTTCGCCTCTTTTCTTTTCTCTGCGTCGGTTTTTCGCTGGACATGTGCTGCTCGGCGGCCACTAGTAATGCGATGGCCATCATGGCCGACGGAGGCTTGACTCGTGCCAGCGACGGATGCAACCTTGGTATTGGGCGTGCTCAGCGGAGACCGGTCAGCGTTTGCCGAACTGTACGACCGGCGGGCCCGCCTGATCCGGGCGATCTGCTACGACACGACGGGCAACCTCCATTCGGCCGCGGATCTCACCCAGGAGGTGTTCCTCCGGGCCTACCGGGGCCTGGGTGCCCTGCACGATCCTCAAAGATTCGCCGCCTGGTTGGCCGGCATCGCCCGCCAGGTCTGTCGTGAGTGGCGTCGGGGCCGCTTGCGGGAGCAATTGGGCTTTGCGCGACTGGTCGCCTTTTCCGAGGCATCGCGATCGGACGAACGAGAAGACCAGCCGGACGAACAAACCCAGATGCTCCGCCGCGCAATCGCCTCGCTGCCGGAGAAGGAGCGTCTGGCCCTGCACGCCTTCTACTTGCAGGAGCAGGACGCCGAGGAGGCCCGCGCCGTGCTGGGCCTTTCAAGATCGGGACTATACCGCGTGTTGTCGTGTGCGCGCCAGCGCCTGAAGCGCGTGTTGCGTAAGCAGGAGGCCTCGTCATGACCTGCCCCACCATCGAAGATTGGACGCTCTTGAGCATGGATCTGCTCGATGAGCCGCGGGCTGAGGAGATGCGCGAGCACCTGGAGACCTGCGCCGCGTGTCGCGAGCGGTGTCATGAAGCCCGCCGCGGTCATGCGGGTCTGCTACGCGTCTATGAGGTAATGGACCGCGACCACGACGCCCAGCGCGAACAACTGTTGGCCTCGCTTCCTGTGGGCAGCCCACAGCCCGTTGCGACGGGTTGGCTGGCTCGCGGAGGGCGACGCCTGGGAGGTTACGTGATGAGTCTGAATAGCACTACTGGCCGCCGCGCCGTTGCCGTCCTGGTGCCAGCCGCCTGCATCCTGATTGCCGTCTTGGTTTTCCTGTCCCCCAGCCAGAAGAGCGCGTTCGCCGCCGCGATCGAGCATTTCAAGCTGGCCCGAACGATCGTCTGCCGCGTGACAACGACGATAGGGATGCGGATGCAGCTCGACCCCGAGGCCGAGTCGTCGATGGACCCGGCCAAGTTGGCGGAGTTTGACGACCGGTCTGCAAAGGAGACGATCCGCACCGAAAAGCTGTACATGAGCACCGAGCACGGTGTTCGTCGGGACGCGTACGAAGACGGCGTGTTGACCGGCACGACGTATACGTCGGAAGGCGGGCCAACGCTCGTGCTCGACCACACGGATCACACGTATCTCGAGTACGACGCCGACAACGTGTTGCAGCAGATGCCGGAGGAGGTCCGGGACGCCGTCGCCAACCAGCCCCAGCCGGACATCCACTTCGCGGCCCTCACGCAGGACCCGGACCGCCTGCTCCGCGGGCTGCGTGCCTTGACGGCGGATGCGGATCGCGGGTTGGCCCCCGACACAATCGACGGGCGTGACGTGATCGGGTTTGAGATCGCCGGCGAGAAGGTGGGATTCGGCCCACCGTACACGGACCAGGCCAAAGAGAACCGAGCCGAGTTGTGGGTGGACGCGGAGACCGGGGTTCCGGTGCGTCTCGTGTTCCACTTCGTCACGCGCATCTCCGCGATGACGGGGAGGCAGGCGGTGCCGATCTCGGCCTCGCTTGCCATGACCACCGTGTACGACGAATTCGAATGGGACAAGCCGTTGTCGGCGGATTGGCTCGAGCCGGCGGTCCCGAGCGGTTACACGCTCCATGAGGAGAACCCGTTGGAGCAAGTACACATGCCTGACGAGGCGGAACTGATCGAAGCCCTGCGGGTCTTCAGTGATATCGCCGGGCGCTATCCGTCCAGCCTGACCGCGATGACTGCGTCGTACGAGTTCAGTTTCGTCCTTGGGTCCATCCAGGCAAGGCGGCTCGCGGCCAAGCAGACCGGACGCACGGATGAGGATATCCCCGACCTGGACGCCGTGGGCAAGAAGCTTCAGGGCATAATGCTGTACACATACTTGGAGATGATGGGCCGCGAGCCGGAGTACTTTGGCAAGGCCGTCCAGCCCGGCGACGCCGACACTGTCCTGATGAGGTGGAAGCTCGAAGACGGCTCAACGCGGATCATCTACGGCGACCTGCGGGCCGAGACGGTGCCAATCGCGAAACCGTCGACGCCGTGAGGAACCCGGGAGATTGTCCTGCGACGCCCCAACGCCCGACCGCCGCGGCGACCGCCCCGGTGGCCGGGCGTTTTGCCTTGGATCTCAGACCGACCGATTCTAATCAACATGACAGCGTTGGGTCTGTTCAGAATCCTCGTTCAAAGCCCACGGATGTCAATCCGTGAATTCGGCGAATTGCCCCCCTACGTTTCTCGCCAGCGGTCGCGGATGAAGCAGCGATGTCGTGTTGAAGGCGTAGAAAGGGCAATCAAGAGGTCGAGGAATCGAGGATCCGCCTTCCTAGTACCGCGTTTCACAGGAAACGCGACTACGATTGCTGGACCGAGAATCCCTTCTCGGTCCTGAAGCCGGTGCCGAGAGAGGATT
>JAFGLZ010000171.1 GCA_016927755.1 Phycisphaerae bacterium | reverse complement strand
TTCACGCAGAAGCACGAGGGCAAGCAGCAGCGGGATCGGATCGAGGTGCGATGGGGCGAACTCCGTGTGCGGAAGCTCGTGTTTGCTCTTCCCGACGGGGCCAAGCCGACGAACGTCAAGGTGGTCGTAGGGGGCAAGCCCGTGGCGTGTCGGCACGGCATTGAGAATGGAAGGCTGGCGATTGGTTTGTCGAGTGAGGTGGCTCTGTCGGCGGGGCAGGCGCTGGAGGTGGAGATCGGATTATAGGCTGGCGGCCTTTGCATAGGGACTTCGCCGGGATTGGAGCTTGGGAGGACATCGGGCGCGACGCCGGGCCTTGGTCCGCCGTGGAATCTCGCACATGCGGGTGGTTCGACACTCGTCATGGGGGCTTGACGGGCACTTCTCTCACGGAAAGCACGGGGTTGGTGAGTAGCAGGCGCTCGGGCCGAGATGGCCCGGGACCTCGCCTCGTTCGAAGAGGAACTGGCGGACGTGGGTGCACAGATGGCACTTGCTGGCGTAGCCGGCCGGCCTAGGTTCGTAGCCGGCGCGACTCGCCCTCTCGGCCAGGGCCAGCGGACCTTCGTGGACGAGGGGCGCCAGGATCGGTTCGTCCCGCCAGCGATCGGCCAGCCGATGCCACATCTCATCGAGGGGCTCGTGGCGGGCGTTGCCGAGGAGGATTCCGCCGCACACGCCGGGGAAGACCGATCCGTCCGGGCCGACGTGGATGTGTTTGCTCTTGAGGAGCTCCTTGAGGCAGTGGCGTCCTTCGAACCGCTCGATGGGGTGTTGGGCGAGCAGCGGGGCCACCTGGAAGGCGGCCCTGCCCGTCATCCGCTCACGGATTCTCGACTGTGCCTCGACGAATGCCCGGTCGCGATCCGGCGGGTGCATCCCTGAGACGATCACGGGCTCGTTGAGGAATGCCTCCCAGCGGACGCGAACGCCGTCCGGCCCAAAGATCTCGCGGGCGATCGCCACGCACCGCCGCACTCGGTCGACGGGCACGAACTCCTGGTGATACACATCGGTCGAGACGTCGATTCGCCGGAGACCGGCGGCATGCAGGGCCGTCAGACGACGTCGCGTCAGGTCGTCGTCGGTGGCCCAATTCGCGTTGGTCTCGACCTTTTGCGCGGGGGGAAGCCCGGCGTCGGCGGCGGCTTGGAGGATGGCCAGAAGATTGTCCCATTGTCCGAACGGCTCGCCGCCGGCGATATGGATCTCGATCGACCGTCCGTCGATGGCGGCCACGCGGTCGAGTTGCCGCCAGTAAGCCACGGCGTCGTCGGGGGACATGGCTTGGCCGAGCTCGGGGGCGCCCCAGACGTAGCAGAAGGCGCAGCGAGCGTTGCACGAGTAGGTGGTCAGGAGTCCGGCGAAGCGCCATGCGCGAAGCTTCTTTTCGGGGGGCTTCATCACATTGGCCCTGGAGAGGGTAAAGGGCTCGCCTGCGACGGATACGCGGGGGCCTTGCGGCCCGGAGCGTCAGGCGAATCGGACCTTGATGGGTGCGGCGGCGTCCGCCTGATCGCCCGATGCATCGCGCTTCGGCAACTCGTCGGGGCTGATGAGTCGCCACGAAGGCTTCGGGGATTCGGTGCTGCGCTTGACCGGTCCCCACCACATTTTGCCCGCCCACAGCATGAATTTGACGGCTGTCTTGGCCAGCGCATACATGCCGACGGCCTGGATCCCCACGTCGGCCAGGAACAGGCGCTTGCGCGGTCTGATGCAGCCGTCGAGGAAGTTGATCGGGTTGTAGAAGGCCGCATAGCCGGCGAGCAGGCGCATCTGGACCGTCCAGGGGCTCGGCGAATTGGTGGCGACGACGTGGTTGCCGTCGATCTGATACTCTTTCACGCGGGTGCCGCCGACCCTCTCGATCACACATCCGCTCTCGAACGTCTCCTCGTATCCGCGAGAACCGACGGACGGCGTGAGGGAGGTGATCTGCATGCTGATGGCGCCCGCCTTACGGAGGAAGACGACCTGGTTGATCAGTCCGGACAGGTCGCCGCGGGACAACAGGGGCTGGTTGTCATGATGGACCATCATGGGCATCGGGCAGACGCCGATGTGATCGAGCTCTTGAAACAGCTCTCGGGCCGAGTCAGGATCCTGGCCCTTCTTGACCAGGTTGCCCGTCAGGTCCTCGACGCCGAACCAGAGGGCGCGCATCCCGCTTCTCCTGGCGAGGATCATCAGGTCGAGGTTCTTGTGCGCGTCGTACTGGGTCGACTCGGTACCCCATCGGACGTGATTCTTGAGGCGCTTGTTGTTCCACGCCCGCTCGGACAGGGGCGTGAGGACGTCGATCGCCCGCTGGCGGTCGTTGAAGAAGTTGTCGCACGTTCCGAAGAAGTGCCGTATAC
The DNA here is from genome assembly GCA_016927755.1 of Phycisphaerae bacterium. Lineage (GTDB taxonomy): Bacteria > Planctomycetota > Phycisphaerae > UBA1845 > JAFGLZ01 > JAFGLZ01. The sequence goes on along the minus strand of JAFGLZ010000171.1, from coordinate 58,733 downwards.
CGAGGTTCTGGGAGATCTCCTGCATCTCGTCGGCCAGGTGGTTGCCGCTCTTGGTCCTGAAGGTGCGCTGATTGAAGGCCGGGATCGGGCAGAAATGGCAGTGGAACTTGCAGCCCTTGGTCATCTCCAACGGCACGATGCGCGCGTATCGATGCACCCGGTTGATCTCGAGCGGCTTGCTCCGCAGCGTCGCGTGGCGATGCGGGGTCTCCAGTTGATGGAAGCCCTTTAGGATCGGCGGATGCTCGTCGAGATCATCGACGAGCCGCTGGATGCCGGTGTCCACCAGGCACCCGGGGGCCCTCGTCGGGTCCTCCGGTTGATAGACCAGGCCGAGGACGTCTTCCAGGGCTTCGTCGCGTCGCGCGTGCTCGAAGGCCTGCCGCATCGTCCCGCCCGATTTTCGGTAGTCCATGAGGACTTCGAGCAACTGTGCGAGGACGAAGGCCTCGCCGCGAACGGCGATATCGGCCGAGACGCTCGGGGCGCCACCGATGGCGAAGACGTCCCACGGCTCGTAGATGGCCTTGGGCCCGCCGACCAGGATCAGGGGGCGATCGGACAGTGGCATCGCGCAGGCGTCTTCGATCAGCTCGCAGGCCTTCTCCGCATGGATTTGCATACTGCTGATAAGGAGCATCTCGGGCACGCGCCCGCCGATCTTGGCCAGCGAGGGACGGAAGTTAGGCGTCCACTGTTGCAGGACGATCCGGTTCTGGGTCAGGCCGCAGTCGCAGAGGGTCGAGCCGATGAGGCGGACACCCGCCGGCGCCATCATTTTGTCGGCGAAGAGGAACGGCAGGATGCGCGTTCTCGAGTCGAAGGCGTAGACGATGACGGAGGGGATGTCGAGCCCTGTCGCCATTTGCCGGACCCGAGCTCGCAGGGCCCGGAACTCGCCCGCCGGAGTGAAGATGTCGTCACGAGGTCGTCTGGGGAGTTCCATTGAGGTCCTCTACGGCAAGCCGCCAAGCGGAGCGAGAGGGGTCGCGATGAGGACCGCCTCCCTTTCACGCAAACGGGTTAGTGTACCGTTTCGAGACCCCCGACTCAACCGGATTGTGGCAATCCTTGGTGGCTGATGGGGTTACGGTTTCGTCAGGCCCAATGTTGGATGAGGACCTTGGCGGCGACGCCCCAGAGGATCAGTCCGCCGACGGCGAGCATGCCCCTGCGGAATGCCCGGCCCAGTCTCGCGCCGATGAGGAGGCCGGCAACGGTGAGCCCTCCGGCGACGAAGCCGATGACGACGGCGGGGTACCAGATGCCGACGCCGAGGGCGGCGAGGGTGATGCCGATCGCCAGGGCGTCGATGCTGGTGGCCACCGAAAGGACCACGAGGGTGAGCCCACGGGTGGGATCGCCGGCGAGTTGCTCTTCGCCGCCGCGAACAGCGGCGTGGATCATTCTTCCGCCGACGATTCCGAGCAGGATGGCGGCGACCCAGTGATCATAGGCGGCGATGTACTGCTGGGCGCTGACGCCGGCGAGCCATCCGACGAGGGGCATGAGGAACTGGAAGAGTCCAAAGTGCCAGCCCAGGCGGAACAGGTGGCGTCCGGTGAGTGGGCGGACGAACATGCCGACGGCCAGGGAGACCGTGAAGGCGTCCATCGCCAGGGCGATCGCGATTCCGATGACGGCGATATGGCTCATGGGTCTCCAGAGGCCGTTGCGTGGAAGCCGCGGGCCCCGTCACCCGAGGGCGACGTCCAAGGTCATCATGACGGCGAACCCGAGGATGACGCCCATGGTGGCGACGTCGACGTTGCCTTTGCGCTGGGCCTCTGGGATGAGCTCCTCGGCGACGACGAAGATCATCGCCCCGGCGGCAAAGGCCAGAGCATAAGGAAGGATCGGCTGGGCCACGAGGACGAGTCCGGCGCCCATCACCCCCGCAATCGGCTCGACGACGCCGGAGAGTTGACCGTACCAGAAGCACTTGAGCCGCGACATGCCCTCCCTGCGGAGCGGCATGGCCACGGCCAGGCCCTCGGGGAAGTTCTGGATGCCGATGCCGAGGGCCAGGGCCATCGCCGCGGCGACCGTCGCGCCTTCCTGGCCGTATGCGGCGGCGCCGAAGGCCACGCCGACAGCGAGTCCTTCGGGGAAGTTGTGCAGCGTGATGGCGGTGATGAGGAGCGTGCTCCTGCGCCAGGAGGAGTTCAGCCCTTCCGCCTCGCCCTTCAAGTAGAGATCGGGATGGAGATGCGGGAGGATCCGATCGATGATTCTGAGCACGACCGCCCCGGCGAGAAAGCCCACCGTGGCCGGCACCCAGTTGAGCGCGCCCAAGTACTCGCTCATCTCGATCGCGGGGGCGAGGAGCGACCAGTAGCTGGCGGCGATCATGACGCCGGCGGCGAGTCCTAGCATGCCGTCGAAGAACTTCTGATTGATGCGAACGGTGAAGAAGACCGGCACGGCGCCTGTGGCGGTCATGAACCAGGTGAAGACGGTTCCCGCCAGGGCCTGCAGTACGGGATGCCACTCGAGGAAGTTCATGGGGTTAATCCTAGCGAAGCGGTCTCGGTTCCGTCAATCGTCGCTCGCGGACAGGATCGGGACGGATCAACGAGGCTGATTGACGAAGGCCGCCTTGATGACGCCGTCCCGCTTGCTCCGGACAAGCTCGATGGCATCGGCGAACTGGGCTCTGCTGAATTGATGCGTGAGCAATGGGCCGAGTTGCACCTGGCCGCTACCGGCCAGCTCGACGGCGCGGTGCCAGGTTCCTGGGGAGGCGTTGGCGCCGACGATCTCCAGGTTCTTGTGGACGAGGGTGAGGACTCGAATGGCAGCACGATCGTCGCGGTAGTCGCCCATGACGAGCAGACGTCCCCCTTGTCCGAGGCAGGTGATGGCGGTCTCGACGGCGCGAACGTTTCCGGTGGCGTCGACGACGTGATCCGTCGCGCCGTGAAGGTCGAGGATGGCGTCGGCCAGGGCGTCGCCGACTTCGTGGTAGTTGATGCACTCGTCGGCGCCCAGAGCGCGGCCCACGGTGAGTCGCCGTTCATGCCCACCGACGAGGATGACGTCGCGTCCTCCCGCCAGGTCGGCGAGCTGCAAGCAGAGCAGACCGAGGGGGCCGTCGCCGAGGACGACACATCGGTCTCCGGGACGGACGTTCAGCTTGCTCATTCCGTGGACGGCCACGGCGAGGGGCTCGATGAGCGCCGCGGTCGTAATGGATTGCTCATCGGGCAGGTGGATCAGATGATCGGCCCGGGTGACGAGGTACTCGCCGTAAGCCCCCGGGAGCTGGAAACCGACCTCCTTGGCTTCAGGGCAGGCGTTCCACCGTCCCTGTCTACAGACACTGCATTGGCCGCAGGTGATGATGTTGTCGCCGACGACGGGCCGTCCGAGCCAACTCGGGTCGACGTCCGGACCGATCTCGGCGACGCGGCCGCACCACTCGTGGCCTGGGATCGCGGGATAGATCGACCGATCCCATCCGGCGATCATCTCGAGGTCGGTGGCACAGATGCCGGCGGCGAGGGTCTCGATAAGGACCTCGCCGGCGTCCGGGACCGACCGAGGCACTTCTCGCAGCTCGACTTGGCCCGGCGCGACAACGACGACGGCTTGCATGGTCTTCTTGCGTGTCGGCATGGTGGTTCGCTCCGCAACGCAACCACGTCATACCCCCATGGCTAGATTGTAGTGCCGGTTGGAGAAATCGTCCGCGCGGTAAAAATACCGTCGGCAGGTCATGCGTCTATCTGGGATGATTGAAGGCAATGGACCCATGGCACGAGATCTGGCGGGGGTTGAGAGCGGGCGAGTCGGCGGCCTACGAGGCGCTGCTGGAACGTCTGGGACGCAGCGTCTGGGTGTATCTCCGCCGGATGACGGGGCGGGACGAGGTGGCGGACGAGCTGTTCGGTCGGACGTGGCTTCGGCTGGTCGAGACGGCCGGTCGGATCGAATCGCCCCGTGCGATTCGCCGGTACGTTCTGGCGGTGGCCCGATCTCAGTGGATCGACGAGCTGCGACGGCGGCGTCCGGAGACTCAGGGGCTTGTGGAGGACGTCACGGTCGAGGCGGCGGCGGACACTTCGGCGCTGGAGGCGCTCGCCCGTGAGGAAGATATCGCAAGGCTCCGCGAGGGAATCGACGCGCTGCCCGAGGCGCTTCGCGAGGTGGCGGTGTTGCGGGTGTACGCGGAGCTGACGTTCAAGGAAATCGCCGAAGTCCTTGGTATGCCGCTTGGGACGGTGCTGACGCGGATGCGATCGGCGACGTACCGGCTGGCGACGGCGATGGGCGAGCGACGGATCGCGTCATGCGAGAAGGTTTCAAACGATGAGCAAGTCCGACGAGATACACGATCCGCAGACCGGGGAAGATGACGTTACGCTGTATGCGTTCGAGGAGCTGGCGTCCGAGCGGTTGAGCGAGGTGGAGGCGGCAGTCGAGCGGGACGATGGGGCCCGCGAGATCGCCGAGGCCATGCGCCGGTTGGCGCGGTTGGGGGGCGAGGACGAGTCCGGCCCCGGGGGCGGCCTGCTGGCAACAACGCGGGTGACGATGGAGGTCGCGCTGGAGCGCAGGAGGCGCCGGCGACAGGTTCGACGGTTTGCCGCCGCCGGGTCCATCGCGGCGGCAGCGGCGGTGGTGCTCGCTTTCACGCTATCTCACAAGTCGTCACCTGAAGCTCCCAAGGGGATCGAGAAGGCACAACTTGCCGTCTCTCAGCCGGCCAGGCGCGGCCTGAACGACGAGGATCGGGCGAGGTTGCGTCGAAGCGTCGCGCGGATGCGGTACGACTGGTCTTGGGATGACTCGTTGGATCGTGACGTAGCGGAGGCGAAGGAGCGACTGGAGGCGGTGGAGTATTCGTCCTGCCGATCGGATTGGGCGCCCCGGCGGTATCGGATGCTCCGCGGCCAGATCGAACACGTATCTCGAGAGCTGGATCGTCCGCCTCGGACGACCCGGCCTGCCGGCTCGTCACGGGGCCCGGCATCGATGAAGGAGGCGAACAATGCTTAGTCCGATCAAGACGCTGGCTGGAATGGGTGTGGTGGGTCTGCTGGCGAGTGTCGTCATGGCGGAGGGGCCCAAAGCCCCGCCTAGGCCCCCAGGTCCGTTGGCGAAGGTAGTGCCGGATGATCGTGGGCGGGAGATGGACAAGCTCCGCGAGCAGATCGGGGCGCTGCAGAAGCGCCGCGACGAGTTGATCGATCAGAAGAAGTTGAAGGAGGACGACCCGCAGGTTCGCGAGCTGAGCGAGAACATCGAGCGGCTGGAGCGCGAGATTCAGGCTGCCGAGCGGGGCGGGCGAGGTCGTGAGCCTGGGCCGGGCCAGGGGCGCGAACGGGAGATGGACCAGATCCGCCAACGGCTCGAGGCGTTGGGCCGGAAGCGCGACGAGCTCATCGGCAAGAGAGGATTGAAGGAAGACCATCCGCAGGTTCGCGAGATCGGCGAGCAGATGGAGGCGCTGGAGCGGGAGCTCCGCTCGCTGGCGGGCGATCGGCCCGGGCGTGAGCGGCCCCTCATGGGTTTTGGGGTTCGCCTTCCGCGACCGCCGGCACCGGAGTTGATGGAGAAGCTCGAGGCCAAGATGCCGGAGACGGAGTTCGACAACGTGTCGCTGCAGCAAGTCCTCGAGTTTCTGCGCGACCGAGCCGGCATCAACATCGTCATCGAGTGGCGGGCGCTGGGGGAATTCAACGTCGAGCAAGAGTCGGAAGTGACGGTCGACAAGATGAAGAACGTGCCGCTCGAGGTCGTTCTGGAACGCGTCTTGAGGAGCGTGGAGCCCCAGCCCGGCCTGCTCGGGCACTACATCGACGGCAATGTGCTGGTGATCACGTCGCGTGAGGCAATGCCGAAGATGCCCATTCCGCCGGGGTCCGCGGAGATGATGGAACGACTCCGGCGCGATGAGCCGGAGCTCCATGACCGGCTGATGACGCTGAGCGTGAAGGAGCCCGGCCAATTCCGCGAGGAGCTCGCGCGACTCAGGCCGCCCGGCGGCGCGGGGATGGGCGGGAGGTTCGGCGGCGTTGGCCGCGGGCGCGGCCCCGTCATGAGGCCGCTCGACCCGGAACAACGAGAGCTGATGGAGCGTGACCGCCAGATGACGGATCGGAGCATCGAGCTGGCGGAGCGGGTTCGCCGCGTGAAGGAAAGCCCCGAGCGGAAGGAGCTGATGGACCAACTGCGCAACTTGCTCAGCGAGCACTTCGATCTCCGGATGCAGATACGCCGGATCGAGGTGAAGGACCTCGAGAAGCGGCTCGGCGAGTTGACGGCGGGGCTAGAGCAGCGAGAGCGGCGGAAGCAGGAGCTCGTCCAGAAGCGTTTGAATCAACTCCTCAGGCCCGAGGAGTCCGACTGGTAGGCGATCGATCGTGTCACGCTCGCGCGGTCAGGCCGGGGAGCCTGGCCGCGTTTTTTGTGCGCGGCGACGTGAATGGAGGGGCAATCCCCGGGCGGAGTCGGGTTCAGGACAGGAGAATGGAGTCCGGTGCGCCCGCCTGTGGAAACTCATCCCAAGTCCGTCCGTCCAACGCGCGACCGGTGGCCTTCTTGTTGACACCTCCCCACTGCTTAAAGAAGAACGCGACGTTGGCCGGGACGCATTGATCGCGGATTCGCCGAACCCAGTGTGGGTCCATGTGCCTGGCTCCGGGGCCCGACTCGCCACCGACGATGACCCAGTGAACGCCCTGAAGCGGTAGCTCATCGATCGGCCCGAGCAGCGGCTCCAGCGAGACGAAGCGAACGGCGGCCGGTACTTGGCGAAGGCAATCGATCCGCCAAGTGTAGTCGGCGTTCTCGACTGTCACGCCCATCCAGACGTTCTCCGGCCAGGGGAGTCGATCGGCCAGTTCGGCGAGGCGCCTGGCACGTTTGGTGAGGATCTGGAAGACGTGATGCTTTGCCCTGACCATGACGTCGAACACACGCCGGATAAACTCCAGAGGCAAATCCTCGTGAAATAGGTCGCTCATCGAGTTGACAAAGATCATGTGGGGTTTGTGCCAGGAGAGGGGGCGTTCGAGGATCTCCTCGTGGGCGACAACCGCGAAGCCGTTGCGGTAACGGGGCTGTCCCATCGCCTGCAGCCGCTTGGCCATTCGCTCGGCGTAGCAGTTCCGGCATCCGGGGCTGATCTTCGAGCAGCCTGTCGTCGGGTTCCACGTTGCCTGGGTCCACTCGATTCGCGTTTTCATCTCACGGCTTGCTCCCAGAAGCAGACTTCATGGATAGTAGCGGATTCGAACGAGCGCCGGGCGATCCAACGTGCCTGTCCGCGATGAGTATACCATCTTGAAGCAGCGAGGAGACAGCTCTGTTCAGATGCAGATTCGCCAGATCTCACGTCTTGCGTCTTCAAGCAGGTCGCGCCACCGTGCCTTCTTCGAGCTCAGCCTCTCGACTACCCACTGTCTGACAGGCGTCAGATCCGGTTTCGGTCTGAATGAGAAGTACTTTGCGCTCCTGTGAGGTTTTCGAACGTAGTAACCGCTTCTCGGACACACCTGCCAGATGCAGCGTTTCATGAGATCTCGAGCCGCATCATGGTTGGTCAAGTGAAGGAGCAGATACCGCGCAACTCCGGTATGGCCACGCATTCTGACGAAGGTGGCCCATCTTGCGCCTGCAACGTCTCGGTATAGATCAACGACCTGCTCGGCGCGTGTGTCGAAGTCCTTCGAAATCATGCGTTTGCGCCACGGAAAGCCTCGAAAGAGGCTGTTCAGGACCCTGACCATACCTCTGCAGCTCCTTCGGGAGAAAGCCATGTTCAGTTCGCGCCACATTACGTTCACAAGTAGCTCAACACGCGGCAACTCCATCAGCTTACCAAGAAGCGATCCTGGCATTCTGTATCCGTACGGATCCATGAAGACAAAGGTTGGCGCGCGGTCTTCCCCGTTGCTTCTTGTCTCATCAACCCATGACCTGAGTACTCCGAAGCAGTCTCCTTGCCGTATATCCACGTGGACCCTGCGCGGCAATCTGCCTAGGCCATTGATTTCCTTGGTGAGCGTTCGGACATTCCACTTGTCTCCTTCGATGAAGTGAAAGACCATCTCGCTCCTTCGCAGTATCGCTCCACGAAGCGGATGACCGAGGAATGTCCGCAATGCGACCAGGGGCGATCCCATTTCCCCGCCGCGGCGCCTGCCTCTTCCGGCATGGGTGTCCACGTAGGCAATGCGCCCTGCCCACGTTCGAAGCGCTGCAAACCATCCGTCCAGGTAGGTCTTGAGGAGTGCGTGCTTCGTACGCTGTGCGTGAGCATACCGTCCCCAATAGCCCGGGTTCTCGTCGACCAGTTGATTCCTTGACATCTGAATGCCCCTCCAATCGCTCGGTGTTGGTTGGCGGATGTTCCCGCTCGGACACGCCCAATCGCTACGGGAGCAGAGAATGCGAGTACGCTTCAGTTGCCGCGTAGCTGCCGTTTCCGTACTACACTTGTCAGAGAATGGGGATCACCGGTCGGTAAGAACATCGACTACACCGTGCACGGCGCTCGCGTGTTGGAGACGGGGGCGGGGAGGCTTATAATTTGGGATATGGCACGGGATTACACATTGGGGAGGGAGAAGCGGCTACGGCGTCCTGGCGACTTCCGGCGGGTGTTCGCGGGTCGCTGGTCGGCGGCGGACGGGCTTTTGGTCGTCTATGTCGCGCCGAACGGGTTGGGGCACGTTCGATTGGGTATCCCCGTGGGTCGCAAGTACGGTAATGCGGTGCGTCGGAATCGGGTCAAGCGGATGATCCGGGAGGCGGTTCGTCTCGAACAGTGGGAACTCGAGTGCGGCTACGACCTGGTGTGCATTCCCCGGGCCGGCGAGCTAGGTGACTTGGGCGGCTACCGGAGTTCTGTCCGGCGGCTGACGGCCCAGGCGGTGCGGCGGCACCGCAAGGCGGGGGCGAAAGCGGCCGCCACGCCGAACCCACCGGCCCGCGGCGTGGTATAAGTGATAAGGGCGCAGCGGGCGTTGTCAGCCTTACAGGATCCGACGTACAATCCAATAGTCCTGGACTCATTCCCGCCAGGAGGCTCGGACATATGAAACCCAACGACTTGGAGCAGCAGGTGGCCCGCGCACGCCGACGGTTGTGGATCAACCGTTGGCTGGGTCAGCTTGGCTGGACGCTGACCGCTGCGGCGTGCGCGTTCTTGCTGGCCGTGGTCGTGGAGCGGTTATTCCACGTGGGGGTCCGTCTATCCTGGGCAGCGGTCGTAGCGGCTGGCGCAGCGGTGATGGCGTCGTTCGTCTGGCTGCTGATTCGGCACGAGGACCCCATGAGCGCGGCTCAGGCCCTTGACGCGGCGGTCGGACTTCGCGAGCGGGTGACGACGGGGTTGTACTGCGCCGGGAGCACTGACCCTTTCGCGCAGTCGGTGTACGCGGACGCGGTGCAAAGCGTTCGGTCGGTGACGGTGGAGCGCCATCTGCCCGTGCGTTATCCGCGATCGCTGAACTGGGCGTGGAGCTCGACGATCGCGGCGCTGCTGGTGCTTTGGCTAATGCCGAGCTACGACCTGCTGGGGCTGCTGGCCAAGCAGCGGGATCAGGAGAAGAAGCGCAAGGCCCTGGAAACGACGCAGGTAGCGGTGCAGCAGACGGTCGAGCGGGTCAAGCAGCTTGCCGAGAGCGGCAAGATGATCGAGGAGATGAAGGAGCTTTCCGAGCTGACCGACATGGCCTCGGAGAAGCCGATGGAGGCCGATGAGCTTCGGCGCGAGGCCATCAAGCGGATCGAGAAGCTCTCGGACCGGCTGAAGGAGCGCCAGGAATCGGCGCAGTACGACGAGGTGCAAGAGTTCAAGAAGATGATGCGTCGGCTGGGCGACCGCGAACCGTCGGAGACGCCGGTCAACAAGCTGCGTCAAAGTCTGGCCAAGGGCGACTTCAAGGCGGCCACAGAGGCCATCAAGGAGATGCAGGAGCAGTTGGCCAAGTCCAAGGCCCCCGAAGACCAAGCCAAGGTTGCCGAGATGAAGAAGCAACTAGCCAATCTGGCCAAGGAGATGGAGAAGCTCGCGAGCCAGGATCGGCTGAAGGAGGAGATGAAGAAGTCCGGCCTGAGCGAGGAGGAGGCCAAGCGGCTGCTGGAGAACCTGTCGAAGAAGGACATGGAGTCAGTCAAGAAGGATCTGGAGAAGCAGGGCCTGAGCAAGGAGCAGATCGAGAAGTTGATGAAGGAGGTGGCCAAGAACAAGGCGGCCAGCGCGAAGTGCAAGGGCTTGTCCGGCGCGCTGAGCGCCGCGGCCAAGGGCATGCAGCAGGGCCAGAGCGACCTGGAGGCGGGCAACGCCGCGGGCGAGCTGACCAAGGCCAGCGAGCAGCTCAGCGAGATGGAGATGGCACAGCAGGAAATGATGGACATGCAGGCCACGCTCAGCGAGCTGTCGAACTGCAAGGGCGGGCTGTGCGACGGCCAAGGAGAAGGTGAGGGTGAGGGTGAGGGAATGGGCGAGGGCAGCGAGGGGATGGGTCAGGGGGGCGGCCTGAAGACCAACAATACGGGCGGGCTGGGTCAAGGCCAGGGCGGCCGGACGCCGACCAAGCAGACCAAGACCGCGTACAAGCCTGATCGTGTCCGGGGCAAGGAGTCCGAGGGCGCGATCATCGGACGGGTGTTCGTCGACGGCGAGCAGATGACGGGTCAGGCGCGGGAGAAGGCGGCCGAGGTCGCGGCGTCCGCGGCGAAGGATGCGACCGAGGCCATGGATCGGCAGCGGGTGCCGCGTGTCTACCGGGACCCGGTCAAGAAGTACTTCGGCAAGATCCAGCAAGGCGTGGGCAAGCCGGCGCCGACGACTCAGCCGTAGGGTCTCGGGTCTCGGGGTTCGGGTATCGGTTGCCGATGGGGTCCGCCCTTCTCAAGACTCTAGCCAGCCAAGGAGAGTTTGTGTCCAGTGAGCGATTCACCCGTTGCGGCGTCGTGCCGGCGTCAACCCACACTCGGTTTGATATCAGGACACTGCTGCTGATCGCCTGGATACCAGTGATCGCCTTGTCGGGGGCTTGCAGCAAGGAGCAGTCAACCCAGCAAACGGAAGCGCCGGTGGTCTATTGCAGCGTTGACGAGGAGTTCGCGCGGACGGTTTTCGCGGAGTTCGAGCGGCAGACGGGCATCAAGCCGGAGGTTCTGTTCGACACGGAGGCCGGCAAGACGACGGGGCTCGTCCGCAAGATCGAGGCCGAGCGGGATCGTCCCCGGGCGGACGTGTTCTGGTCGAGCGAGGTCTTCAATACGATCACGCTGACGATGCAGGGGCTGCTCGAGTCTTATCGCCCGAAGACGGCGGATGACATCGAGGCGCAGTTTCGCTGCCCCCGTGATTTCTGGACGGGCTTCGCGGCGCGGGGTCGGGTTGTCGCGTTCAACACGGAGAAGCTGTCGCGCGATCAGGCGCCGAAGCGGTGGATCGACCTAGCGGATGCGAAGTGGGCGGGCAAGCTGGTGATGGCCAACCCTCAGTTCGGCACGACCCGGGGACACGTCGCGGCGATGTTCGCCTTGTGGGGCGAGGACAAGGCCGTCGGATTCCTGGAGGCGCTTGCCAAGAACAAGGTTCGCATCGCCGACGGGAACGCCGCGGCCGTTCGGATGGTGGGCCGGGGCGAGGCCGAGCTGTGCATGACGGACACGGACGACGTCTGGGTCGCGCAGAAGCAGGGGCTTCCGGTGGACCTGGTGTATCCCTCCATGGTCGACGGTAAGGGCACGCTGTGGATCCCGAACACGGTGGCGATTCTGAAGGGCTGTCGGCATCCCGAGTCGGCGCGGAAGCTGGTCGACTTTCTGGCCTCGGCGGAGCTAGAGCGGATGATGGCCAAGACGGAATCGCGGAACGTTCCGGTTCGGTCGGCGTTGGTCAAGGAGCTGGGCATGACGCCACCTGACGCCGTCCAGGTTACGTATTCGGCCGTGGCACATGCGATGCCCGATGCGATCCGGCGCGCGCGGGAGATCCTGCTGCGGTGACGACGGGCGATCGGACTTGGAGCAGCGTCTCGGTAGCCATCGGGGCCTGGCGGCTGATCGGAGCGGCACTGTGGGTCGCGGCCATCTTGATCCCCTTGTTGGGCCTCGTTGTTTCGCTGGCCACCGGCCCTGTGCCGCGGGACGGTTGGTGGCCCTCGTCTCGCCAGATGGCGCTGTTGGGCAAGACGGCGGGCATGGCGGCGATGGGGGCGATTTTCTCGCTGGCGATCTCGCTGCCCACTATTCGCGGACTGTGTCGGCTGGGCGCGCGGCGGCGGCGCGGCCCGATCGCCCTGCTCGTGGCGGTTCCGCTGCTTCTGCCGCCCTACGTGTACGTGTTCGGTTGGGATCGGGTGATTCCGATTTCGCTGATCCATCTTCTGGGCGATTGGGCGCCGCTGGCGCGGACGGTTTGGGTTTGGGCTGGGTGGTCGTGGCCGATCCCCGCATTGGTACTTGCGTCGGGCTGGCAGCGCGTGGGGCACGGGGCATATCGCGCGGCCTTGCTCGATGCGGACGCGCCGACGGCGTTTCGACTCGCGGCGCTTCCGCTGCTGGCGGGACATGCCGCGATCGCGATGATCGTGCTGTGGGTTCTGTTCATGATCGAGTACAACGCGCCGCATGCCTGCTCGGCGCAGGTGTTCGCCACGGAACTGCTGGCGTGGGCGCAGTCGTCGCGTCATGCGGTGGACGTCGTTGCGCCCGCCCTGCCGCTGACGGTGGTGGTGATCGCCGGGTGCGGCGCGGTGCTGGTCGGCCTGCGAGGGCGGGCCAGCGAGGACGATCGTCAGGAGGCGGCACCCGTCGAGCTCGGCGTCGGTCGCTTGCGGCCCATCGCGCCGGTGCTGGCGGTGTTCCTGGTAACGGTCGTGTTGCCCGTCGGAGGGCTAGTGGTTCGACTGGCCTCGTGGGACAGCTTCGTGCGGCTGTGGCGTGTGTACGATCGGGAGCTGATCGAGTCGGTGGCGATCGCGGCGGCGTGCGGGCTGGCGGTCGTTTGGGTGGGGACGGCCCTGGTGGGTTCGGGGTCTTTGCGGTGGGCTCGCCGGACGGCGGTTGGGATGTCGGTGGTTGTCGGGTTGATGCCGGCCGCGCTCGTGGGTCAGGCCGTCGTGGCGGCGTATCAGCGGGTCGACTTGGTTTACGATCACTGGCCGGTGATGGTGCTGACTCAGGTCGCTCGTTGGGGATGGATCGGATGTTTGGCCGCTTGGCTGGTCGCGAGATCGGCGCCGGAGTCACTGGTGGATCAGGCACGAGCTGACGGCGCGGGCGAGGTAGAGGCCGAGGTTCGGGTGGGGTGGCGGGACCAGTGGCCGGTTCTGGCGGCGGCGATCGCGCTGGTCGGCGCGTTGTCGTTGGCGGAGGTACCGGCGATGTCGATGGTTCGCCCGCCCGGGATCGGCTGGATCGCACAGACGCTAATGGAGAAGTTCCATCGGTTCGAGGACCAGATGCTGGTGACGATCTGCTGCGTGCTGGCGGCGGCGCCAATACCGGCGATCTTGCTGAGCTGGGTGGCATGGCGGCGACGGGAGGCGAGTTGAGGACGAGCCGTTCACCGACGAGTCGAGGACTTGCGTTCGAGGGCGCGCGCCGTGGGGGACGCGCGCGCCGCGTGGGATTCCTGCTGGTCGTCGCCGCGGTTTTCGGGGTCTGCCCCTGGGTCGGGTGCGGCAGTGGTGGCGGCAAGGCCGGCGACGTCCTGGGGCATTTCGGTGAGACGGGTCTGGGCGAGGGCGAGTTCAGCTATCCGCGGGCGATCGCGATCAATCCGGAAGGGCTTGTCTACGTCGTCGACAAGAGCGGGCGGATCCAGCGGTTCGCCCCGGACGGGACGTGGCAGCTTCAGTGGTCGATGCCTGAGTTTCGGAACGGCAAGCCCACTGGTCTGACCGTCGATACGAAGGGGCGTGTGTTCGTCGCCGACACGCACTACTATCGCGTCATGGTCTTTGATCGCGATGGCAAGAAGCTCGGCGATTTCGGCTCTCAAGGTCGAGGTGACGGGCAGTTCGAGCTGCCGACGGACGTGGCCATCGACCGCGAGGGGTTCGTCTACGTCAGCGAATACGGCGGGAACGATCGGATCAGCAAATACACGCCGGACTGGAAGTTCGTCGCGAGTTTCGGCGGCCCCGATTCGGGTCCCGCGGCGTTGTCACGGCCGTCGGGGCTGCTGTTCGACGAGAACGACGATCTGTGGGTGGCGGACGCCTGCAACCATCGCATCTGCCGGTTCGACCGATCGGGCAAGCTGCTGAGTACGTTTGGCAGCTTGGGCGACAAGGCCGGGCAGCTCAGTTACCCGTACGATATCGATTTGCTGAGCGACGGGACGCTGCTGGTGTGCGAGTATGGCAACAACCGACTCCAGCGGTTCGACCGGTCGGGGCGATCGCTGGGCACCTGGGGCACGGCGGGACGGAAGCTCGGGCAACTGGCGTATCCGTGGGGCGTGGCCGTGGGGCAGGATCGAAAAGTGTACGTGGTCGACTCGGGCAACAGCCGCATTCAGATTGTGGCGATGTGACGGCCGAGCGGTCGTGTGTGACATAGGTATGGGTGTTGGGAAGGCGTTGGCGACGAACCACGGGCAGGATGTCCGTGCTACGCTCCACGGGCAGGATGTCCGTGCTACGCTCCACGGGCAAGATGCCCGTGCTACGGTGGCGCGGATGGTTGGGCGGTGATTTAGGGGAAGATGGGTTTGCTGGGCGTGATCCCAATATCCTTCGAGCGACCGGAGTGGCTGTGGCTTCTGCTAATCGTTCCGGTCGCGGTGGCCGGTCCGCTGATCGTCCGCTCGCTGGCGGCGCTACCGGCGGGACGGCGGTGGTTCGTCCTGGCGGTTCGGGCGGCGCTTCTGGCGGCGCTGATCCTGGCGATGGCGGGGGCCCAGCACGTTCGAGAGAACCGCGACCTGGCGGTGATCTTCCTGGTCGATCAGTCGCGAAGTATCCCGGAGAAGCTGACGCTGGCACAGGAGGAGTTCGCCCGCAAGGCGAGCGTCACGGGCCGGCGTCCGCACGACGACAAGGCCGCGGTGATCAGCTTCGACGGCGAGACGAACATCGAGCAGCTTCCGATGCGGGGGGTGTTCATCGAGCGGATCACGCCGCCGGTGGACCCGGACCGGACGGACCTGGCCAAGGCGATCCGGTTGGCGCTGGCGACGTTTCCCGAGGGCATGGCCAAGCGGATCGTCCTTCTGAGCGACGGCAACGAGAACGCGGGTGACGCGTTGAGCGAGGCGGCGGAGGCGGCGGCGGCCGGCGTGAGCATCGACGTGGTGCCGCTCGAGTATGAGCACGCCGCGGAGGTGATGTTCGACCGTCTTGACGTGCCGACACAGGCGAATCTTCAGGACCGCGTTCCGATCCGGATGGTGCTGCGCAGCAAGCGGCCGGCCAGCGGCAAGCTGACGCTCTATCACAACGGGCAGCTCGTCAGCAGCGAGCCGGTGAAGCTCACTGCCGGCATTCGCCCGCTGGTCCAGGAGATGCCCCTCAATAGCCCAGGCGTTCACAAGTTCGAGGCCCGGTTCGAGCCGGACGACCCGAAGATGGACGCCGTGGTTCAGAACAACGTGGCCCGCGGCTTCACGTTCGTCCAGGGGGAGGGCTCGGTGCTGCTACTGACGACGGAGCCGTCGTGCGACGCGGCGATGATCGAAGCGCTCAAGGACGAGCACGTGAACATCACGTCCATGCCGATGGACCAGGCGCCGGAAGACATCCTGGAGATGCTCGACTACGACGCGATCATCCTGGCCAACGTTCCGGCGGACCGGTTCACGGCCAACCAGAAGGAGCAGCTCGCCGCCTACGTCAAGGACATGGGTGGCGGGCTGGTGATGACGGGCGGCAACGAGGGTTTTGGCGCGGGTGGGTGGCTGGGCACGCCGGTCGAGGACGTCATGCCGGTGAAGTTCGACCTGAAGCAGCGCAAGGAGATCCCCCGCGGCGCGCTGGCGCTGATCATGCACACGTGCGAGATGCCTCGCGGCAACTACTGGGCCGAGCAGGTGAGCATCGCCGCGGTCAAGACGATCAGCTCGTTGGACTACGTGGGGCTGATCGCGTACGGCTTCTCGGGCGGGACGCAGTGGGAGATCCCGTTCCAGGTGGCACGATCGAAAGAGGCGATCATCAGCCAGATCCAGAAGATCAGCAATCGGATCGGGGACATGCCGGATTTCCAGTCGGGCCTGGATCTGGCGTATCAGGCCCTCATCGGCGTTCGGGACGCGCAGCAGAAGCACGTCATCATCATCAGCGACGGCGACGCGTCGCCGCCCTCGTCGGCGCTGCTCAGCAAGATCGCCAACAAGAAGATCACGGTCAGCACGGTTACGATCGGCTTTGGCAACCACGTGATGGAGCCCGAGATGAAGCGGATCGCCAAGATGACCGGCGGTCGATACTACCGAGCCAACAACCCCAAGACGCTGCCTCAGATCTTCATCAAGGAGGCCAAGATCGTCCGTCGCCCGCTGATCCGCGAGGTGCCTGAGGGTTTCAAGCCGCACCTGCGAAGCATGATGCCCGAGGTCACGGCCGGGGTTTCGGAGGCCGAGCTTCCGCCGCTAACGGGACACGTGCTGACGACGCCGCGATCGGCAGCCAACGAGTTCAGCCGGATCCTGATGTCGACGGACAAGGAGGACCCCCTTCTGGTCGTTCGGCAATGCGAGCTGGGCAAGACGATCGCCTTCACCAGCGGCTGGTGGACGCATTGGGCGACTCAGTGGGTTGCGTGGCCCAAGTTCAGCAAGCTGTGGGCGCAGGCGATTCGGTGGGCAATGCGTCAGGGCGGCGCGGCGGACTTCGAGATCTCGACGCGTCTGGTCGGGCGGGAGGGTCGCATCATCGTCGAGGCGCTCGATAAGGACGCGTCGTTCCTCAATGGGCTCAAGATCGCCGGCAGGGTCGTAACGCCGGACTCGAGCGGAATGGGCGTTCAACTGCAGCAGACCGGGCCGGGGCGCTACGAGGGGACGTTCCCGGCGATGCAGAACGGGCACTACGTCGCCGCGATGACGTACCGAAAGCCCGACGGATCGACGGGAATGATCAAGACGGGGCTGTCGGTCTCGTACTCACCTGAGTATCGCGAGCTGAACACGAACGAGGCCCTGCTCCGTCAGATCGCCGAGCGGACGGAGGGCAAGCTCTTCAGCCCGATCGGGGAGCTGTCGGACGGGACCATCACCAGCCCGAAGGCCGAGGAGGGCGAGGTGTATCGCCGACCGGTGGCGCCGTCGATCAGCCGGCGGCCGATCTGGCACTGGATTCTGGCCTGGGTTGTCATTCCGCTGCTGTTGCTCGACGTGGCGGGGCGTCGGTTGGCCTCGATGGTTGCGATCTCGATCTGCGTGGAGATCGTGGTGCTGATCTGGCTGCTGTCGATCGGCGGATTGTACCGGTACTGGTGGGGGTGGCCGCTGGCGGTGCTGCTGGCCGAGGCGGTGGGCTGGGCGATTCGTTGGCGGACGATCCCGCTGGTGATCCAGTTCATCGAGTCGGAGCTGCGGGGTCAGCGGGCGGCCGAGGCCGCCGCGGTCTCCGTCTCTCGGCTTAAGGGCATCCGCGAGAAGGTTCGGGAGGAGATGGCCGAACGGGCCAAGGCCGACGCGGAGCGCCGCGAGGCGAGTCGAGCGGAAGTCGATCTCGAGCCCGTGGATACCTCGGCGCGGTTCGACTTGGGCGAGGCGGGGGATCGGGACGTGGGCGATCTCGACCGGGCCGTGGGCGGGGCCAAGACGCAAGCGCCGCCCGCGGATCGGCGTCGCAAGCCGGCGTCGGGGGGCAAGGAAGGCGAAGACGAATCCATGACGTCCCGGCTCCTGAAGGCGAAGCGGCGCGCGCAGGAGGAACGTCAGCAGGACGATGAGTGATCCTGGCGGCGGCAGCGCTCGAACTCGAGCGCGACGGCCCCGCACGAAGACGAAACGGAGGTAACGATGGCAAGCATCGACCCGAGAGTTCAGAAGGCCACCGACGAGTTCCGGCACAAGTACGCCCTGGTCCGAGGCGAGATCGGCAAGGTGATCGTCGGCCAGCAGGAGATTGTCGACGGCGTCCTGACGTGCCTGTTCGTCGGCGGACACGCGCTGCTCGAGGGCGTGCCGGGGTTGGGCAAGACGCTGCTCATTCGCACGCTGAGCCAAACGCTGTCGCTGGACTTCTCGCGCATCCAATTCACGCCCGACCTGATGCCGGCGGACATCATCGGCACGAACGTGATCATGGAGGATCAGAGCACGGGACGCCGGGAGTTTACGTTCCAGCAGGGCCCGCTCTTTGCGCAGATGGTCCTGGCGGACGAGATCAACCGCGCCACGCCCAAGACCCAGTCGGCACTGCTCGAGGCGATGCAGGAGCACTCGGTGACGGTGGCTCGGCAGCGGTATCAGCTCCTCGAACCGTTCTTCGTCATGGCCACGCAGAACCCGATCGAGCAGGAAGGGACGTATCCCCTCCCGGAGGCGCAGGTGGACCGGTTCTTGTTCAAGCTGATCGTCGGTTACGCCAGCCGTGAAGAGCTGCACGAGGTGCTCAACCGCACGACGGCGGGCAAGGATCCGCAGGTGGCCCAGGTGATGACGGGCGACGAGATCATCGGCGCGCAGAAGCTGGTCCGGCGGGTGGTCATGGCCCCGCCGGTGCAGGACTACGCGATTCGCCTCAGCCTGGCGACGCATCCGGAGGGGCCGTTCGCCACGGAGATGGTGAACCGCTACGTCCGATGGGGCAGCAGTCCGCGCGGCGCGCAGGCGATCACGCTGGCGGCCAAGGTAAAGGCCCTGCTCGACGGGCGGTTCAACACGGCCTTCCAGGACGTTCAGAGCGTCTTTTCCCCGGCGATGCGGCACCGCGTCCTGCTGAACTTCGAGGGCGAAGCCGAGGGCATCGACACGGACGACGTGCTGGCCGAGATCCTGACCAAGACGCCGACGACGGTGGAGGCGGCGGCGTGAGGATGAAGTAAGAAGAGGGAAGTAAGAAGGAAGAAGAGAGAAGGCGGCGAATGGCTCGAACGGGGGACAAGACGGAGTTGCTCGATCCGGCGTTCATGGCGCGGCTCGAGCAGCTCGACGTGGTCTCGCGGAAGATCTTCGCGGGGAAGATGAAGGGCGACCGCAAGAGCAAGCGGAAGGGCGAGTCCGTCGAGTTCGCCGACTACCGCAATTACGTCGTCGGAGACGACCTTCGGTTCCTCGATTGGAACATCTACGCGCGGCTCGACCGGCTCTTTCTGAAGCTCTTCCTGGAGGAGGAGGACCTGCCCGTCTCGATCCTGCTGGACCTGAGCAAGTCGATGGACTTCGGGGAGCCGAACAAAGCCCTTTACGCCAAGCGGGTCGCGGCGGCGCTGGCCTACGTGGCGCTGGTCAACTACAACCGCGTGACGATCTGTAGCTACGACGATCGGCTCGCCGGCGATCTGTCGGGGGTTCGAGGTCGGCGGCTGATGCACCAGGTCGTAGCATTTCTGCAGGACCAGCGTACGGGCGGTCCAAGCAACCTGGCAGCGGCCTGCCGTCAATTCGCGATCCGCCACAAGCCGCGCGGCGTGCTCGTCGTGCTGAGCGACTTCTTCGACAAGAGCGGGTTCGAGACCGGCCTGCGGTATCTCGTTCGGCGCGATCTGGACGTGTACGCGCTGCAGCTCCTGTCGCCGGAGGAGATCAACCCGACGATCTCGGGGGACCTTCGGCTGGTGGACATCGAGGACGCGGACGTGGCCGAGGTGACCGTCTCCCGGCCGCTCATCACCCGGTACAAGGCAAACCTGCAGGCGTACTGCGAGGCGCTCAAGAGTTTCTGCACGCGGCGGGACGTGATGTACCTGTTCGCCAGCACGGAGGTACCGTTCGACCAGTTGGTGCTGTCGTACCTGCGACAGCGCGGCCTGCTTCGCTAGGCCGCGAGGGACGAAGGATGAAGGACGAAGGACGAAAGACTGGGGCACGCTCGTGGCAGACCGCGGTGGTGATCGCGATCGTCTCTGTCGCGGCACTTCCGGCGTTTGGCGGGTCGCGGCCGACTTACCTTGTCGTCACGCGTGGCCTGTTTGAGGATGCGCTGAGGGGGCTTTGCGAATACCGCGGCGCGGCCTATCGGGTCGAGGTCCTGGTGTGGGATCGGCTGGCGAAGGATGCCGGCGGGGCTCCGCGACCGGAGGAGATTCGGGGTTGGATCAAGGCGCGATCGGATCGATCACAGGGCGGCGACGCGGCGAAGGCGTTCGTGGCCGTGTTGCTGGTAGGTGACGAGACTGAGAACGTCGACGGGAAGGAGCCGTGGCGGATACCGTCATTCCGCGTGCCAATGCATCGCTGGCGCCACAAACAACGAACGACGTTCACGTGCGACTCGCTGTACGGCGACCTGGACGACGACGGGCTGCCCGACGTTCCGGTCGGTCGGCTGCCGGTGCGGGCGGCCGAGGAGCTTCTAGCATACGTGGCCAAGCTCAAGCGCTACGAGACGATGCCGCTGCGGGCGGAAGACCTTCGCACCGTGCTGTGGATCGGCATCCCCGGGTACGACCCGCGGTCGGACGCAATGATGACGCCCATTGCGATGGAGGCGGTTCGGCGTCATTTGCCGGACGCGCTGTCGGCTTGGTGGCTGAGCGGCGATCCGCGATGGCCTTGCTGGCTGCCGCCGGACGAGCAGCCCCGGCGCTTCCTGACGGAATTGGGCGCCGGCGGCGTGTTCAGTTTCTTCGGCGGGCATGGGTCGGCGACGCAGGCTTTCGCCAACGTGTCGAAGCCGTGGCGAACGACGATGACGGTCGAGGACGTGAGCCGGTTGCCGGGCGATCGGCCCTCGGGTCCGTCGGTCTTCTTGACGTGCTCAACGGGTCGGATCGAATGGCCCAAGGGGCCTTGCCTGGCCGAGACTTTGCTGCGCCATCCGGGCGGGCCTGTCGCCGTGATCGCGGCGTCGACGGAATCGCACCCGTTGACAAACTACTACAGCGCGATCGCGCTGGCCAAGACGGTGGGCCGACGATTCGAGACGATCGGCCAGTGGTGGGTGGCCGCGCAGCGGCTGGGCTATCTGGAGCGCGACCCGCTGATCGAGGCGATGCTCAAGGACGCCGAGGGCAAATTGGAGCCGGAGATCGACGTGGCCAAGCTCCGGCGGGATCAGCCGCTGATGTATCACCTGCTGGGCGATCCGCTCTGTCGGTTCCGGCTGCCGGAGCCGATCGAGATCGAGGCGGAGCTGAAGGGAACGGTGCTTTCGGTTCGAGGAGCGTTGCCCGAGGGCGCGGAGCGTGCTTCGCTCGACGTACTCGTGAAGCGCCGTCGGGCGGCGGTCCTGACGACGGCGCCGGCGACCACAGCCATGTCGTCCGCTGACCGCGCGGACAGACGGGAGAGGCTGGCACGGTTCAATGCTGAACGCTATCCGGGTGGCGAGGTCGAGGTCGCGCCCGGGCCGATGCGGATCGAGCGATCGCTGCCCGAGTGCGCCGAGGAAGGCAAGGGCTCGCGTGTGATCGTCCGCCTGGCGGTCTTCGGCAAGGGCGGGAGAACGTGGGCGGGCGTCGCCGAGATCACCTCGGCGGCGGCGCGGGCAATACCAGGAGGGCACGGGCGATGAACTTCCTCCGGTCTCTGAGCGCCCTGGCCACGCCGTGGACGGCCCTCATCGCCGCGGGGGTGGCGATTCCGTCGCTGTTGCTCTTCTACTTCCTCAAGCTTCGGCGGCAGGAGAGGGCGATCTCGTCGACACTGCTGTGGAAGCAGGCCATCCAGGACCTCCAGGTCAACTCGCCGTTTCAGAAGCTGCGGAACAACCTGTTGCTGTGGCTGCAACTGCTGGCCCTGATCATCGCGATTCTGTGTCTGCTGCAGCCGGTGGCGCGGAGCTCCGAGACGACGGAGAAATCGGTCATCCTGCTCGTCGACCAATCGGGATCGATGGCCACTCGCGAGGGGGACGGCAAGTCGCGGCTCGATCTCGTCAAGGAGGCCGCCAAGACGTATGTCGACAACCTCGACGATCGCAGCAAGGCGATGGTCATCTTGTTCAGCGATCGGGCGCGCGTGGCGTCGCCGTTCACCACGGACAAGCAGGCCCTGCGGCAGCACATCGACGGCATCGAGCAGACGGACTGCTCCAGCCGCCTGGGCGACGCGCTGCAGCTCGCCGAGGCGCACAGCACGCGGCAGATCATCAGCAGCGGCGGGGCGGACATTCCGCCGGAGTCGCCGACGGACCCGGCCGAGATGGTGCTCTTCAGCGACGGTCGGATCGAGGACGCCGGCCAAGCGGTTCTACGCCGTGGGGGGTTGACGTTCGCCAAGATCGGCCAGGCGTCCGACAACGTGGGCATTCTGGGTATTGACGCGCGGCGGAACTACGAGCGCCCGGAGGAACTGAGCATCTTCGTGACGATCGGCAACTTCGGGGACAAGGCGATCAAGAGCGACCTGACGCTCAAGATCGACGGTCGCACGTTGTCGGTCGGGGAGGTCTCGCTCGGGCCCGCGCCGCCGGAGGACTCGCAGCCGGGCGCAACCAGCCGGCCAGCGCTGTCCCTCTCGCCGGGCGGCGGTCAGAGCGCCGTTGGGGCGGTGCCGTTCAAACTGACGTATGACACCGGCGGGGTGGTGGAGGTGATCCTGCACCGGCCGGACGCGCTCGACACGGACAACCATGCGTGGCTGGTGGTCGAGCCGCCGCGACGGCTCCGCGTGCTCCTGGTGACGGGGGGGAACTACTTTCTCAAGCGGGCGTTGGACAGCCTGCCGCTGAAGGAGGTCAAGGAGATCGATCCCGGCACGCTGGCGGCCAGTCGCGACCTGCTGGCCCCGGGCGGGCGGCTATCGTACGACGTGGCGATCATGGACCGCTGCTCGCCCGAGAACTTGCCCGAGGGCAACTATCTGTTCTTCGGCGCGGTGCCCAAGGTGGAGGGCGTCGGCGACGCGGGGCTCGTCGAGGGCGAGTACATCTACGACTGGAACGACCAACACCCGATCCTGCGGCACGTCGTGCTGAACTACCTGTCGGTGAGCAAGTGGCGTCGGATGGAGCTGCCCAAGCGGGCGATCCGCCTGGTCGAGGGGGAGACGTCGCCCGTGATCGCGCTGCTCAGCGCCGCGGGCAGCCGGTACCTGATCGTCGCGTTCGACGTGTACGACTCGAACTGGCCGCTGCGGATCAGCTTCCCGATCTTCATCTACAACGCCGTGCGGCATCTGTCGGACAGCCTGACGCGCGGCCCATCGCAGTCGATCCCGCCCGGCGTGGCGATGTCGATTCCGGTGCCGACCGGCGCCGACGCGTTGACGGTCACGCGTCCGGACGGTCGGAAGGACGACTTGACCGTCGGCGATCGCCAGGCCATCTACTTCCGCGACACGAGGCACCTCGGCGTCTACCGCGTCCAGCCAAGCCTCGAGGGCTACGAGGCCTTCGCGGTGAACCTGCTGAACCCCACGGAGAGCAACGTCCGCCCCAACGCCGGCTTCAAGATCGGCACGGAGAAGGTCGCGACCGGCGAGACGGTTCGTCGTCAGAACCAGCCGCTGTGGCCGTGGCTGATGCTGGCGGTGCTGGGCGTGCTGCTGGTGGAGTGGATCATCTACAATCGGCGAATGTTCGTTTGAGGGGGGGGAGGAGGAAGGTCGTGCCTCGAGCGACGGCTTCGCTGATGACACTCCTGGCGGCAAGCTCGCTCGCGGCGGGACAGAGCAACTCATCTACAACGGATCAGAACTCGCCGACATCCTTCCTGACCGATCCTGGTCATCGCTGGTCACTGGGAATCGGTTCCGCACGAGGCGTATTCCACTTTGGGCTGGACTCGGAAGGCACCGGACGGGAAGGGACGAATCGCCTAGCCGGGACCGCCAGCCTGTCATGGGAGGGGCTCGACATCGGGACGACGCGCCGGCAGCGCGGGCCGGGCGGGAGTTGGACCTGCTCGGCCACGGGAGCGGAGCCGGGCAGCGGCATCACGTGGACGATCTCGCAAGAAGGCGACGACTTGTTGTGGCGGATCGAGAACACCGGGACGAAGCCGGCGGTCGGGCTGACGGTTACGTTGCCGTTTGATCCGCTGATGGGGGCGGCGGTCTTGCTGCCGGCACGTCTGGACGCTGAGGCCCGGGGGCTTGGGCCGTGGCTTTTGGTCGTCCCGGATGCAGGTCATCTCCGCGTGGAGGCCGAGCCGGGAGACTTGTGGTTCGCGGTGAATAGCGGCGTCCGAGGCGGGGCGTCGGCCAGCGCGGTCAAGGAGGGGGTGGATCCGCGTCTACGCGGACGG
The DNA here is from genome assembly GCA_016927755.1 of Phycisphaerae bacterium. Taxonomy (GTDB): domain Bacteria; phylum Planctomycetota; class Phycisphaerae; order UBA1845; family JAFGLZ01; genus JAFGLZ01. Next base: position 34,457 of record JAFGLZ010000171.1, on the reverse strand, counting down.
GCATGGCTCGAGGCCACGGGGATCCGGGATTACCGTCCGGGCCGGTTGAACCTGCAGCTCGTCTGCATGCGGCCGGTCGCGCCGGGAACGCGCCTGGCCTTGCGATTCCGCCCGGTGGAGCTATCGAGGCCCGAGGGGATCGATCCTTCGGTGTGGAAGCGCATCCGGCGTCCTTATCTCAACAACTGGCAGCCGTGCGGGACGTGGGCGGGCCCGCAGAGGGCGTGGGTGCTGGCGAACAACGTCCTTTCCGACCCGGCGTCGATATCGCTGTGGTTCTATGCGGAACCGATGCTGTTCTATCACGAACCGGTGGCGGGGATCAGCGTTCCGGGCCTGCTGCGACACTCGCTGGACTACTGGCTGGGCAACCACGTCAGCGCGCAGGGACACGTGAACGCGTTCGGACACATGTATGATCTGTACACGAGCACGGGGGCGTTCGTCATCGTCGCCGCCTGGGACTACTGGGTCTTGTCACGCGACACGACCTGGCTGAGGCGCAACGCTGCAACGCTCCACCGTATGGCGGATTATCTCCAGCGGCGCGACGTGGACAAGGACGGGCTCATCGAGAGCTACGGCAGCGGCAACGCGGGGACGCTGCGCGACCCGGACCGGGCCGACGTCTGGTTCGAGATGATGAACTTCGGCCACAAGAACGCGTGGGCCAACGCCGTCGAGTACCGCGCGTTCGTCTGCATGGCCGAGATGCTCGATGCGATCGGTCAGGCCAAGGGCGCCGAGTACTACCGCGGCCTGGCGGTTCGACTTCGCGAGGCTTACGTCCGGCAGTTCTCGAGCGGCGAGAACGGTTGGTTCGTCAGTTGGATCAGCCAGGACGGCCAGGTGCACGACTACTGCCACACGTTCGTCAACGGGGCGGCGGTGGCCTACGGGATCGTCGGGCGGGACCAGGGCAGGCAGATCCTCTCGCGCGTGGCGGCCAAGTCCAAGTCGATCGGCTTCGATCAGTGGCATCTGGGTGTTCCCGGGAACCTGATTCCCTGCCGCAAGGAGGACATGATCTCGGCGCGGATCGGCCTGGACGGACAGCCCGTGAAGAACGACTTCCACTGGCCGGAGTCGCTGACAGAGAAGGATGCTTTCGGACATCGTTATCCCAACGGGACGATCCACCCGACGCTCGTCTGGTACTACCTGCTGGGGCTTCAGGTGGCGGGGCTCACCGAGGAGAGCGACCGGATTCTCGATGCGATGGTTGGCTCGGCAGAGGAAGGGCTGTTTCAGAACGGCATCGTCAACGTAGGTTACGGGGGGGCCGAGCACTTCTACATCAACGGGCGAACGTGCGGGTACGAGGGCTACCTGCCGGAGAGCTTCAACTTCCTCATGGCGGCTTTCACGCGGAGCGAGGCGGGTCGGCAGCGTCTGCTCGGGCCGTTGATGCGGATGAGACGGTGACACGGACCGTTTCGCGTGGAAGCGAGGACCCTGTCTGGTACGCATAGGCAACGGGCCCGCGCAGGGCGGACTTGCCGCAACAGGCAGCGGGTTTTCGTGTCGATGAAAGCTACTGCGCGCGACGTAGTCGTTCGACCCAGTAGGCTTGGGTAGTCTTGTGCTCTGGCTTTTGGCCGTTCTTTGCCTCCACGCCCGTTACGGCGAAGCTGCCTGTCTTGAGGACGTCGTCGCGGGAGAAGACGAGGCTATCCTTGAACATCCACCTGCTATCGCCCTCGGGCATCAGATAGTGGATCTGCAGGCAGGTCTGCTGTCCGATCTGGACGCAGGAGGCCGACGGGAGATCACTCTTGGCGCGGATCTGGGCCTCGTTCTTTCGGTAGTCGGCCCATTCTTTCGGGTTGTACTCGAGCATGCCGAGGGCGTAAGCCGTGTTGGCGTGCGTCGTCGTTTTGAGGGGCAGAAGGAGGGCTTTGAGGCGCGTCTCGCTGTTGTCGGACTCGAAGATCCTGCCCCGCTCGGACCGGATCTCGATAACGATCGCTTCCTGGCCGACGACCGTCTGCTTACCAATCTCCAGAGTCGTCTCGTAGACGCCGTCCTGATACCTCTGCCTGGGCGACGGGTCGTCCTTGTTCTCGCTGATCCCTTCATAGGCGAGAAAGGTCCCTCGGCCTTGCCACTTGCCCAGGGGGATGGTCGCGGCCGCGAATCGCGGCGGTTCCGCCTGGGAGCAACCCGTCGATGCCGTGGCAGCGACAAGGCCGATCGCGAGAAGCTTGCAGCTTACATGCTTCATGTCAGCCGTCTCCCTGGGCACGTCTTGTCCGTCTGGCGTTCACGCCGATCGCACGCGATTGCGGACGAGCGCCGCGAGCCGACGCCTTCGATAGACCGCCGTAACGACGCACAGGGACAAGGCCACCGACCCCATCGGGTGCTTGATGCTCCACACGATCGGCGCGAGCAGGCAGCGGACAGATAGTCTGAATGAATCGTTCCCCGCGATCACTCGAGCCACGGGCGGCGAGCATCGGTAGTACGCGGACGCAAGCCATCGGCCCGGCGCGTTGGTCAGCAGGTACCTATCCCTGAAGTCTCGCAGAACCAGGACGTCGGGGGCCATGGGGCTGCCGTAGGCGGCCGTTGCGATGAAGCACGTCCCCACTCCGCCGCCGTCCGCCATCGCCATGATCTCGCCCATGAGGTCGGAGGCCGTTTGGATGTATTGATTGGCGACGGCCCTCAGAGTCGCTCGCTCCTGGGGGTCCTTAGCGCCGTCGGCGGTCTCCAACTGAGTGTCGGCTTCCATCAAGACGGTTTCGGCCGCATCGAGTTTGTCCAGGACCAGTCGGCAGAGTTCCTCCTCGCCCGCGGGCGCCGTCCTGGCCGCCAGCACGTCGGAGAGATGGTTGATCGAGGCGAGGAGCGAGCTGAGATCACGCATGCAGGTCAGATTCCCGCGGCAGTCGGCAATCGCGGACGACGAGGCGTCCAAGGCGTCCTTGATTTGCGCGGCGGCGGCCTTCAGGTCCGGCTTCAGCGACGGCCCGCCGCCGAACGGGAGGACGACGACCTTCTGGGTGGAGGTGGCTGCGTTGCCCGTGCCGTCGTCGGCGGTCCATGTGACCAGGGTTTCGCCCAGCGGAAAGAGGAGTCCGTCGGGCGCGTCGTTGGTGATCATGACCTCATTGGAGCAGGCGTCGCCGGAGACGTCGGGCTCGCCGAGGTCGACCTGCACCGGCCCGGCGACATCGGGCTGGACGAAGGTGACGCAGCCCGGGGGGGCCTGGATCGTGGGGGCGACCGTATCCCAGACCTCGACAGTGAACGTGTCCGTGTCGGCGATGCCGTATTCGTCGCGGAGCACGAGCGTGATGTGATGGACGCCGAAGCTGAGCTCGTACGCGCCGATCTTGAGCTTCTGGCCTTTGCCCAGGAGCCTCTGTGTCACGGCACCCAGGTTTTCATACCACAGGTAGCTGTTGGGATCAGTAGGCAGCGGGTCCTTATATATTTTGAACGAGTTCGAGGCGTCCAACCAGATGTCCTGGCTGTTCTTGCCCTCCTTGCACTCCGAGCCCTTGTCCGATTCGTCGCCGCGGGCGTGCGGGGCCAGGTTCCGGATATGGCCCATGAGATCGATGGACACCAAGATCGCCAACGGACCGTCGTCGGTTGGCAGTTCGCCAGAGATTGGCCCGCCCGTGATTCGAAACGTTCGGGCCTGATTGTCGATTTGGATGTCGAGTGCGTCCTCGCTCATGGCGTCGACGATGACGGTTCCCTCATCATCGTCGGCGTCGACGCCGACGATGAACTGGTTTGCGGGGATCTGATACGCGTCGCACGGCTGCTGGTAAGGCGGGTCGGCGTCGGTGCATTCGGCCGTTGCGGGAGCGTGCAGCGCGATGACGACGTTGCTGAACGTGATGTCGTCGGTGACCATGTTGTCGGCTTGGAGGATCATGCTGTTGATCTTGATGGAGGTCATTCGCCTGAGTTCGTCGACGGAGGTCTCGAAGTGGAGTGTTCCTTTGATCTTCGGCGTTCGGATACGGCCGGCGATTCTGACGGATGCCTGGCACACGTAGGTATTGGGATCGAATTCCACCTCGCAGCTCCGAGGGAAGCTGAGCGGCTTGATTTCGAGCTCGAATTCCTTCTTGAGGACCTCGGGGTCGGAGCAAAGGTTGAATTTCGTGGCATTGACCTGAGTACAGAAGTAGCAGTCAGTGTATTTGTTCTTCTTCAGGTACTCCTTGCAGGCGTTCAGCGCGTCTTGCTTAACCTGCTCTTGGCTGAGGCAGCTTGATCCGCTCGGGGCGTCGCCGCAGTTGTGGTAGATGTGCTCGCCGAGCTTGACGGGCTTCGAGCAGTCGGGTTCCTGTGCGGGTTTCATCAGGACGAAGTACATGGCCACGTCGGACGTCGAGCCGTTGCCGTAGAGGTTGCCCGGCAAGGTGAATTTATCATTGGCCGCGGGGGCCTTCTTGTGTTTCCAGACGCTTAGCTTCAGGTCCTTGTTCTTCGTGAGCGTGATGTAGACCTGGTTACCGTTCTCATCCAGGAAGGGCGCGTAGTCCGGGTCGGCCTTGAGCCAATCGGAGACGTTTGGCTTGGAGTCGTAGGCTACGTAGAGGCTCTCGGCGGCGTTAAGCACCTTGAAAGCGAGGAATTCCTTGGCCTTGTTCTTCCTGTCGGCGTAGCGGGGCCTAATGTAGAGGCAGCCGCTGAGGCTATAGTGGCTGATGTCCTTGACGGTCCAGTTGGCGTCACAATACACCTTCTGAGTGAGGCCGAAGCCCGGCAACTTGCAGGCAGGATCCGTCGAGCCCGGATAGGGACAGCCGGGTTCCTCGACGTAGGCCGGTTTGGGTGAGTAGCAGTTACTGGAATCGTCGGGCAGGGTCACCTCGACGTCGAGGGGCCGGTTCTTCAGGCCGCAGATGACCACGTCGGTTCTGCACTCGTATCTGGTACATGTCGGCGGCGTCGCGGCCTGCGGGTGGTGGGGGTAGACGAGATGGCAGGCTCCGAGGCTTGGTATGCAGAGGCAAATCAGAAGTCGTGCGAACCGAATGGAGATCGACCGAACGCGCGCCATGTGTGTATTCTCCTGACCCGTGCGCGGGAGGAGGGGCCTCGCCGCGCCTGATGTCGACGGACGGGGCCGGCGCAAACGGCCAGCGCCGCACGACCGACACGAATCCAAGCCGACCGCCCGCTCAAGGACATTTCCTAGAGCATGCGGTTGAGAACGTTGCTGCGCCGGATAGCCAAGCTGCATGGAGCAGATCAGACGCGCACCGGCGGACTGCAGTTGTGCGGAATCTGAGGTGTACCGTGATGCTAATTATCTCATGCCTCTGGCATGTGTCGCAAGGGGTAGCTTTTTCGGAAAACGCGTGGTGGAGGCTGATCACTTCATGGCACGCCATCGAATTGCGCCCGATAACCTTAGTCACTACTCAGAAAGGGCTTGTATGTGACGACGAGTACCTGTTGGGCGCCTATGATAGTTTGGGACGGGAAGGGTATTGCCTTGTAGTGGCAGCTAAGTTAGTATAAATTAACATCAGCAGATCCATGACCTTTGTGCATCCAAGACAAGTCATCTGTGTGGAGGAGAATCGGATGAAGCGCGCGAACTTGGGCAAGAGCTTGCTCGTGATGACATTCATCGGGGCGCTGGCCGGGTCGTCGACGGCATGGGGCCAGGTGAGTTTCACTCGGTACCGGGCGATGGGCGACAGCCTGAGCCACGGGACGCAGGGCGGGCTGATCGTCGACTACCGGACTCAGCCTCGTGCTTGGCCGGCGCTGCTGGCGTCGAAGATGGGGACGTCGTTCCCGCTGCCGCTGCTGGACAAGACGACTCTCGTGGCGGGGATGCGGCGTCAGGACTACCCGAGCTATCAGTCGTGCGCGAACCTTGCGTGCAACGGGGCGGACACGGGGGATACGATCAACGACGCGTGCGAGTCGATCCCTTGGTACCAGTTCGGGTACACGTGGGACTTCGAGAACGCCGTCCTTCAACCGCGGGTGGGCCACACGCAGGTTTCGGCGGCGGTGGCTGACAACGCGACGTTCGTGACGTTTTTCCTCGGGGGGAACGAGTTCCTCCAGTGCATCCTTCAGACGGGGACGATCTTCGAGTTCGCGGGGATCGTCGGCATTGACGAGGTCCAGCCGTTGGGGGCGAAGCAGCCGACGTCGCAATACGACTTCCGCCAGCGGTACGAGACGGCGATCCATCAGCTCTACGCTCCGGGTCGCGGCATTGCGGTGGGGACGTTCCCCAAGCTCAACAACATCGCTGCGGTGATGGACAAGGATGAGATCACGGCCATCGTCGGGGCGAACCCGATGCCGGACGATTGCTTCACGAACGAGATCATCATGGCCGCGATCTATCGCGGTTGGCTGCCCGAGTGGAACGTGGACATGCTGGCGGACGGCCAGAACTACTACACTCCGGCGGAGCTGCAAGTGATCAACGACGCCGTGACCGGGTACAACGCAACGATCCGCGAAATCGCGGCGGACCCGAACCACCCCTGTGCCGTGGCGGACTTCGAGCAGATGGTTCAGGACGTGTCCGAGGGGCTGATCCACGTGAACGGGTGGCGGATCACGGACCAGTATACGATCAACACGGTGGGTCGGCCTTGGGCCAGCATGTTCAGCAGCGACGGGGTGCACCCGAGCGACATCGGTCACGCTCTGGTGGCCTACTCGTTCATCGATGCGATCAACAGCTTCTACGGCACGAGCATTCCGCAGTTCACCGAGGCCGAGCTGACGGCGATCCTCAACAACGATCGCTTCGCCGACAACGATGGCGACGGTCGGATCGAGGGGCTGAGCGCCGAGGCGTTCTACTACTGCGTGAACTGGTTCCTGGGCGACACGTACACGGGTGACTCGGGCGAGACGCCCCGAAGCGCGAAGATGTTGACATTGGAGATCACGAATCCGACGATGGGCCGCGTCACGACGACGCCTGAGGGTCCGGAGCATTTCACCGGCTCGACGGTGACGTTGTACGCGCTTGCCAATATTGAAGGCGGCAAGATCTTCAGCCACTGGGAGGGTGACGTTCCGGGCGGGTACTCGGAAGAGAACCCGCTGACGGTTACAATGGATAGCGACAAGACGGTCAGGGCCGTCTTCAAGTGCGGTAACTCGGTTGCCGCGCCGTTGCTGATGACGATCTTGATGCTCGGCACGCTGGCGCTGCACCGGTTTCGCCGACGGTAGCCGGGCTACCGTGGCGCCCGGGTGCGCCACAGCATGAAACGGTACCCAGTAGTACCCAAGCGCGGGCTCCGCTCTCCGAGAGCGGGGCCTCTTTTTTTGCCACCGGGAGGGTTTCCGGGGGCCACACGCCGCCGTCGTCGGGGTCGGACTGTCGCACAGTATCCAGGAGTGTCCTGATTCTCGATAAGCGAGGGGGGGGTTCTCCGGTCGATTTGGGTCCGGCACGTCTGACGAGTTTGGCGTCACGGACGGGTCCGGGACCGGCTGATGTATCACAATGTCGCGGAATGCAGCATCTTCCCTCGCTCTGCACGTGCAGGCCCTTTCGCCTTCCTGGATACCTCGACTCCCGTTTACGTCATCCATAATAGGGTCGTGTCGCGTATGCGTCAGTTCGACCTCGGCATTGTCGCTCGCGAGCCTTGGTGTTCTGGGCATGGCATCCTCGGTTCCAGTCTGGTCGCTGCCTTCATGTCAGCGTCATATGAATAAGGGGGTCGGCGGACGGTGTGGGGGTGTGTTTGGGTGAACGGGGGAGTGAAGTAAGAAGAGGGAGGTGGGAAGGGTTTGGGGTTGGCTTCCTCGGGGGTGCTCATCGCCCGCTGGGGCGACTCAAAGCGGCGTCAGGCCGCCGCCCGGTTAGGGCGGGACTTGGGGAGAGGTGGTGGTCGTGGGCATGGTGGTGCATTGATCCAGGTTCTTGCGAGCGATATCAAGCTTGGGGTTGATTCGGAGGGCGTGGCGGAACGCCTCGGCGGCCTGGGGGAGGTGGCCTTGCGTCATGAGTGCTTGGCCGAGCGCGTTATATGCGTTGGCGTGGCGGGGGTCTCGCTCGATGGCGGCGCGGAAGGCCTGGACGGCCTCGGCGAGCTTGTCCTGCCTAGCCAGCAGGACGCCGAGGTTGTAGTGCGGAGCGGCATCCGGCGGCGCGAGCCGGATCGCCTCACGAAACTGTCTTTCGGCCTGGGTGGGGTCTCCCTGACCGGCCAGGAGGATGCCGAGGAACAGTCGGGCCTTTGGCAGGTCGGGACGGAGCCGGAGACTTCGCTCCAGAGCGTCCTTGGCCTGATCGGGCTTGCCGTCTTCGATGAGGAGCTCCCCGAGCGCGAGGAGCACCTCGGCGTCGGCGCGTCTTTCGGTCGTTCGCCGGAGGAGATCGATGGCTTCCTGTCGTCGACCCTCGCGACGCATCAGCTCGGCGAGGGCACGCGCGGCACGGGCGTAACCCGGATTTGCCTCGAGCGACTTTTCGAAGGCGCTGCGGGCGTCGGCGATCCTACCGGCCTGGAAGTGGATCGCCCCGAGGTTGAAGTATGCCGAACCGGTGAAGCTTCCCCGGCCGCACTCGATGCACTTGCGGTAGAGCTCCATCGCCTCGTCCAGGCGTCCCTGCCGGTTTCGGAGGGAGGCCATGGCAAACAGGGCCTGCGGCGAGGTCGGGTCCTCGGAGAGGGCCTGTCGGAGGGCGGCCTCGGCCTCGTCGTACCTACCGAGGGCGGTGAGGGCGGCGGCGATCCACGATCGGACCTCGACTTTCCGGAGTGACAGCGATTCGGCTTGTCGGTAGGCGTCGAGCGCCTTGGCGGTTTGCCCGAGGGCGGTGTAGCCCTCGCCAAGGATTTCCCATGCGCGAAGGTCGGCGGGATAGGCTTCTAGATGGGGCTCGATCACCGCGATGGCCCGCGCGTGCTCGCCTCGATCCGAGAACGTTTGGGCGCGTTGGATCAGCTCCCACTGGTCGATGACGTCCTTCGGATCGGGCAGGCTCTCTTGGGTGGCCGGTGGGCGTTTACCCTCGAAGACGTATCCCAACCCTTTCAGCCGTTCTCGCGCGGCGGCGTCCATGGGCAGATTGCCCTGCGCGGCCGAGGCCAACTGGGGGTCCTGCCCGAGGATGCTCTTGAGGCGTTGGTGGCACCGCTCGGCTTCCTGCCGTCGTTTGGCGATGAGATTGTCGAGCTCGTTGGGGTCGATTCGGAGATCGTAGAGCTCCGGCCTGGGAGCCAGGATGAACTTCGCGGCATTCGTGCGGAGCCCCATCAGCGGCGCCCAGGCGTGCTGGAGCTTGGGGCCCAGGGACTCGATATAGAGTTCACGGGGGGACGCTTGCCAGGCTCGGACGAGGCTTCGTCCATCCATTTTCGCGGGCACGGCCACGCCCAGCAGATCGAGCACGGTCGGGGCGAGGTCGATCAAGCCGACCTGGCGGTCCACGACGAGTCCGGCGGGCAGGACGCCCGGGGCGCTGAGGATCACGGGCACGCGCATCGTGGCGTCGTAGATCATGAGGCCGTGCGTGAGCTCGCCGTGCTCGCCGAGGGACTCCCCGTGATCGCTGACGACGACGACCAGTGTCCGCGCAATAGCGCCGAGCTTCTCGATCTTGGTCAGCAGCCGGCCCAACTGCTCGTCGACGTAGGCGATCTCGCCATCGTAGGGTCGGTCGGAAAACCGACTGGCGTATGGCTCCGGAGGGGTATAGGGCGCGTGGGGATCGAAGTAATGGACCCAGAGGAAGAATCGCTCTCGGGCGTTTCTGTCGAGCCAACGGAAGGCGAGCTCGTTGGTCTGCTCGGCGGTCCGCTCGCGAAAGCCGAAGGACGAGGAACGTGTGCCGCCGGTGAGATCGTCGTGGTATTCGTCGAAGCCCCTGGACAGGCCGTAGCGTCGGTCGAGGACGTAGGCCGAGATCACGGCCCCGGTGCGATATCCGTGCGGATGGAGGATCTCGCCGAGCAGAGCGACGTTGTCGCCCACCTTGAACATGCCGTTGGTCCTGGCGCCGTGGTGCTGGGGGTCGAGCCCTGTGAGCAGGCTGGCGTGTGACGGGAGGGTCAGCGGGACGGGCGCGACGGCCTGGCGGCATCGGACTCCGTCGGCGGCGAGCGCGTCGAGGACGGGGGTGGCGGCGGGGGCGTATCCGTAGCATCCCAGCCGATCGGCGCGGACGGTATCGAGGCTGACGAGCAGGAGGTTCCAGCCGGCCAGAGCGCCCGGCTTGACGGCGAGCGGGGCCAATCCTGGACGGGCCCGGTTCCTGAAAGAGAGCATCGCGACGATGACGAAGCCGGCAAGGAGGAGGGCCAGGGCCAAGACGAGCCACCGCTTTCGGGTCGGGGAGGATTGACTCTCAGGCTGGGGCGGGGCATCCGTCATGCTCGATGATCCTCGGTTGTCGGCCCAGGGCTGGCCGGCGGAAGGTCCCGGTCAGGGCGCGGCGCCTTGAGGGGTCGTCTTGCCCGCCTGCCGCAGCTTGGGATTCAGCTCGATCGCGCGGTCTAGATGCTTGCGTGCCTCCTCGTTTCGTCCCTGCATTTGAAGCACGAGACCGAGGTTATAGTGGGCGGCGGGGAAGTTGGGCTCCAGTCTGACGGCTTCCCGCAACTGGGTCTCGGACTCGGCGGCGTTGCCCATTCTCGCGAGGATCAGCGCCCAGTTGTAGCGACGGACGGCGGAGTCGGGCGTGATGAGCACGGCCTGCTCGAAAGCCTTGCTGGCCTCATCCAGTCGGTTGCGTTGTGCCAGGGCCAATCCAAGATCGGCCTGGGCGGCGGCGAGTTTCGGATCCAATCTGACGGCCTCGCGGAGGTGCATCAGGGATTGATCGTCCTTCCCGAGGGCGCGAAGCGACCGGGCGAGGGCGTGGTGCGTCTCGGCGCGATCGCCGCGGAGCTCGATCGCCTTTCGGAAGCTGTCGACGGCCTGTTCGTGCTGGTTCTGCTCGGCCTCGAGCTGCCCCAGTCGATGGAAGAGCGTGGGATCGGGGCGGGATGCGACTCTGCGTTTAAGTTCGGCCATGATGGACTGTTTGTCCTCGTCGGTCTTGGCGAGCTCGGCCATTGCGTCCATGGCCCCGCGGTTGTCGGGATCGACGACGAGGGCCTTGCCCAGCATCTCTTTGGCCTTGGCCTTGTCGCCCCTAGCCATATGGAGCCTGCTCATCCCGATATAAGCATCGGCGTCGAAGGTTCCCCGGCTGATCTCGAGAATTCGGCGGAAATGTGCCATCGCCTGGTCATCCTGCTTCCGTTCGGTACAGATCAGGCCGAGGGTCAAGATGGCCTTGGCGGCGGCGGGCTCGAGGGCGAGCGCTTGTCGGCAGGCAGCTTCGGCCTCGTCCAGGCGTCCGAGCCTGAAGAGCGCTAGTCCAACGCCACCGTATGCGGTGGCTTTTTCGAATGGCTGTTTCGTCGCTTGGCGGTAGATCTCCAAGGACTGCTCAAGCATTCCTAGTCGCTGATAGCACTCGCCGAGGACCTGGAGGGCGGTGCCGTCGGTCGGGTGATCAGTGATGTAGGGTTCGAGAAGGAGGAGCGCCTCTCGGTTCTGGCCGTTGCCCATCAGCGTTTGGGCCTCTTGGACGCGCGCCTGGGCCCGGATCATGTCCTTCGGATCGGGCAGGGCCATCGGTCTGGAACTGGTGGTCGTGGGCGAGGTCGTCGTGACGAGATAGCCGAGTGCGCCGAGCCTTTTTCGCGTGTCCTCGTCCATGGGGAGGTTGGCGGCGACTTGCGTGACCAGCTCGGGGTCGCCTCCGACCATTGCCTTCAGGGCGTCGTAGAGCTTTGAGGCAGTGGCTCGGTCGCTCCGGAAGAGGTCGTTCATCTCGTTCGGATCGGCGCGGAGGTCGTACAGTTCCGGTCTGGGCGCCAGCACGAATTTGTAATCCTCGCCTCTGACGCCGACAAGTGGCGCCCACCCGTGCATGAACTCTCCGGCGAGAGTCTCGATGTAGAGCCGCCTCGGACTCGCCGGGGGAGGAGCCAACAGGCTGACGCCGTCGAGTCCCGTCGGGATCGTCACACCCAGCAGGTCGAGGATGGTGGGCGTCAGGTCGATCAGACCGACCTGGCGCGTGACCAGCCGGTTTTGCGGGATCCGCGACGGGGCGGCGACGATCAATGGCACGCGGAGGGTGGTATCGTAGAGGAGCAGGGAATGCGTCTTCTCATCATGCTCGCCCAGTCCCTCTCCGTGATCGCTGGTGACTGCGATGAGGGTGCGGTCGCGGACGCCCAACCGCTTCAATTCCTTCAAGAGCTCGCCGAGCTGGTGATCGGTATAGGCGATTTCGCCGTCGTAGTCCCCGTGATCGTTGTTCTTGTACTTGCTTGCGAACGGCTCGGGCGCGTTGAATGGCCAGTGCGGATCGAAGTAGTGGACGAAGAGGAAGAACGGCTTGTTTGAGCTCTGCCGGAGCCACTGGATCGCGGCGGCGTTCACCTGGTCGGCCTGTCGCTCGCGGTAACTGAACTGGAAGGACTGGCGGCCGGTGGAGAGATCGTCGTCGTAATGATCGAAGCCCCGGGCCAGGCCGAAGCGCCGATCGAGGACGAAGGCGGCGATCACGGCGCCCGTGCGATAGCCTTTCCCGCGTAAGGTGCCGGCCAAGGTGGGGACCTTCTCGTCGAGTTGGAACATTCCGTTGACGCGAGCGCCATGATGTTGAGGGTTCAGTCCCGTCAGCATGGACGCATGCCCTGGGAGCGTCATGGGCACGGGGGTAACGGCCTGGTCGAAACGGACGCCCTCTCGGGCGAGTCGATCGACGACGGGGGTATCGATTTCGCGCCGGCCGTAGCAGTGAAGCCGGTCGCGGCGGACGGTATCCATGCTGACCAGCAGGACGTTCCAGCCGGCGAGGGCGCCGGATTCGGCCTGGATTCGGTCGGCGAGCTTGGGCCTGGGCTGTCTGAAGACCAGCAGGACGACGGCGGCACCGACGACGATGACGACGATGGCCACCAGGGGCCAGGTCCGGCGGCGGCGGCGCGAAGCGACGCCCGGGGGAGTCTCATGGGGCGTTGTCGTTCCACCTTCCTTCCGCGTCATGTACGACACCTCGGAGACCCCGGCCCAGGGTCCTAGGCCAGCGTGTCTCGGACGGCATACAGCTCCTGCTGCGTCAAGCTCCAACCGACGGCGCCCACGGCGCCTTCGATCTGATCGGGGCGTTTGATCCCGACGATCGGGGTCGTGATGGCGGGATGCTGAATCATGGCCCGGATGACCAACTGGATGACGGTCTTTCCTTTCGATTCGGCGATCGTCTTGAGCTTGTTGACCTTTTCGACGTTTTCCTTGAATTTCTGGCCCTGGAAGTCGGGATCAGTCTTTCGGAGGTCGTCGAAGGTCTCTTGGCCGGTGTACTTCCCGGTCAGGAGCCCGAATCGCAGGGACCCCCAGGTCATCACGCCGATCCCCTCGGCCATGCATAGGGGGAAGACGTCCTTCTCGGCTTCGCGTTGGAAGAAGTTGAAGCACGGCTGGCAGACGTCGATCCGGCCGAACCGCAGTCCGGTTCGGATCTGCTCGGCGGTCCAGTTGCTGACGCCGGCACAGCGGATCTTCCCATCCTTCTTGAGCTTCTCGAAGGCGAGGAAGGTCTCTGACGGATGCGTCATCGGCTCCCACGCGTGGGCGAGGTAGACGTCGATATAGTCGGTACGAAGGCGCTTGAGCGATTGTTCGCACTCCCAAATCACGTAATCGTAGGTAAGGTCCTCGTAGCGGGGGGAGCCGGGCTCGTCCAGCCAGTGATGACACAGCTTGGTGGCCAGGACGTACTGGTCTCGGGGGAGTCCGTCGAGCCCGTCGGCCAGGACCTCTTCTCCGTGTCCGTTGCCGTATGCGTCGGCGGTGTCGTAGAAGTTGACGCCGAGCTCGAATCCACGTCGGACGGCAGCCTCGAGGTCTTCCTCGGGCAGCCGGCCCCAATAGGTCCCGCCCATCTGCCAGCAGCCGAAGCAGATCGGGCTCACCATGATGTCCGTACGTCCCAGTTGAACACGTTCCATGATCGATCACTCCTGTCGGTTCCGCGATTGGCACAAGTCGGCAGGCCACTATGCTGGCGTGAGCGGGTGCCGAAATCAAGCCGAGAGGGGCCAGGGGGCAGCGGCGATGCGGATGACGCGGGGGAGCGGGCCGCTTGATTTCGCCGCATGGGGCCCTATCCTAGACGTTTTCGCGGCGTTCCGATTGGGCCGGGTCCCGGGTCGGGTCGCCGGCGGATCAGTGGTGAGCCTTGTGGGAGTCCTGGCAGGCGGAGTCCCCCGGAGAGTAAGCGGAGTTGCCGAGACATGGCAGTGGAAACCGAAGTCCTCGTCGACAATGGTGACGGAACGATCACGGACACGAAAGCGGGGCTCATGTGGCAGAAGTCCGACGCCGGCCCGATGAGATGGGAGCAGGCCGTCGAGGCGTGCAAGAACCTCTCGCTAGCGGGTCACTCCGATTGGCGACTGCCCGACATCAAGGAGCTCAAGGAGCTGTTCAAGGGGCTGCATTCCGACGACCACGTCGTCGAGCGTCGGCTTGCGCCGTTCGAGTGGACGGGCGATCGGTATTGGTCGAGCAAGGTGGTTGACCCGTACCATGCCGCGTTCTTGCACAACTTCAACGGCGGGAGCCAGCCCTGGGAGCCTAAGAACAAGCCGTACTACGTTCGGGGCGTCCGAGCACTATCCAAAGAGTAGTCTGGCTGTTGCGGCGACACCTGGTTCGCCCCATCGGGGATAAGGGGTGACATGCGTGCGCCGACTCATATCCCCCTGCAGTCCCCTCGGTCGTGATATGCCTACGCCTTGGCTCGCGCTGCCAGCGCCGAGGCGATGCTTTCGCTAATTACCTGACATCCCTCGCGGATCGCCTCGACCGGGGTGCACAGTGGCGGACAGACCTTGACGGCGCCGCCACCTTTTCCAACCGGACTGAAGAACAGGAGGCCGCTCTCGACGCATCTCCGTACGATGTCCCAGGCGAGGTCGGGGTCCGGGTCTTTCGTGCCAGGCACGACGCACTGGAGGGCGGCGACCATTCCCTTGCCGTCGACCCAGCCGATAGCGTTGCTGAAGCGATCCTTGATCTCCCGGAGCCGGCCCTGCAGGATTTCGCCGACGGTGGCAGCATGGTCGATGAGCTTCTCCTTCAGAATGAGGTCGATGTTGGCGACCGCGGCGGCCGCGCAGATCGGGTTGCCGGTGTGGGTGCTCGTCATCGAGCCCGGTGGGAATTGGTTGAGCAGGGAGGCCTTTCCGACGACGGCTGAGATAGGCAGGCTGCTGCTGATGCCCTTACCGAGCGGCATGAGGTCGGGGACGATGCCGTAGTGCTCGAATCCCCAGAGCTTTCCGGTCCGGCCGAAGCCGGCCTGGACCTCGTCGCAGGTCAAGACGACGTCGTGCTCATCGCACCAGGCGCGAAGGCGCTTCATGTACTCGACGGGGAGGAAGCTCGCGCACCCGCCCTGGAAGGTCTCGGTGAGCACGCCGCAGACGTGCTCGGGTCGGATGGCCATTTCCTGGAGCGTTTGGGCGAACAGATCGAAGCTGGTGTTCTCGCAACGGAATCCGTCGGGGAACGGCACTTGAACGAAGGCGGGGTCGAGGGGGCCGATCCATTCCTTGAGGGCGGGGATTCCGCCGGCCAATTGCGCGGCGAGCGTCCGGCCGTGGAAGGAACCCATGAAGCTGACGGTCACGCGTTTGTCGGGTCCGCCGACCGCCAGGCCGTGGGCGCGAGAGAGCTTAATGGTGCATTCGACGGCCTCGCTGCCCGTGGTGAGGATGAAGGCCTTGTCCAGGGAGGGCGGGGCGAGCTCGACCAGCCGCTTTGCCAGCTCCATGCGAGGCTCACCGGGGAAGCAGTAGTGGGTGAGGAGCCCGTGTTGGGCCTGTGCGACGACGGCGTCGGCGATCTCCTTGCGTCCATGGCCGGCGTTGGCCACGAGGACTCCGCTGGAGAAGTCGAGCCACATGTTGCCGTACTTGTCGTAGACCTGGCATCCGTCGGCGTGGTCCCAGACGACGGGGGGCTGGCCCTCCATGCTCTGTGGCTCGCACCGACGGAGGGACTCCAGGATCGGGACCGATTCCGGGACGGGTAGCTTGGTTGCGATTCGGCGGAATCGGGTATCGACAGGGGGAACGTCTCTGGGAACGAGCTCATAGCTGCGACCGGCTGCCATTGATGCGACTCCAATAACGAATCATGAAAGAACGTACGCTGTTGCCGCCCCGACAAGCGAGGGAAACGAGTAGTTTATCACCGCCGAAGCGGCGGCTCAACGGGCACCGACGCGTTCGGACCTCGGCGAAGGGGAGCACCGATTCGGCGCATGGAAGCGGGTCCGCGACCCGGAGGTCGCGGACCCGCGTTCGTCCTTAGTGTCTGGGCGTCGCCCGTGCTGGTTAGTACGGCGGATGGCCGCCGCCGTGACCGCCGGGGCTCTTCTTCTCTTCCTTGATTTCACTGACGACGGCGTCGGTGGTCAGCAGCAACGAGGCGATGCTGGCCGCGTTCTGCAGGGCAATCCGCTCGACCTTGGTGGGGACAAGGACGCCCATCTTGATCATATCGCCGTACTCGGCGGTGAGGGCGTTGTAGCCGAAGCTGGCGTCCTTGCTCTCGACGACCTTCTGGCAAACGACGGAGCCGTCGAGTCCCGCGTTTTCGGCGATCTGCTTGATCGGGGCGGTCAGCGCCCGGCGGACGATCTCGCACCCGGTCTTCTGGTCGTCGTTCCTGCACTTCTTGACGGCGGCGTCGATGGCCTTGGCGCATCGAAGCACGGCGACACCGCCACCGGGGAGGATGCCCTCCTCGACGGCGGCACGGCACGCGTGGAGGGCGTCCTCGACGCGGGCCTTCTTCTCCTTCATCTCGACCTCGGTGGCAGCGCCGACGTTGATCTGAGCAACGCCTCCGGCGAGCTTGGCGAGCCGCTCTTCGAGCTTCTCGCGATCGTAGTCGCTGGTGGTGGACTCGATCTCGTTCTTGAGCTGCTCGGTTCGCGCCCGAATCGCCTGGGTTTCGCCGGCGCCTTCGATGATCGTCGTGTTGTCCTTGTCGATCGTGACGCGCTTGGCCTGGCCCAGGTCGGAGAGCTCGAGGTTTTCGATGTTGATGCCCAGATCCTCGAAGATGGCCCGACCGCCGGTGAGGATAGCGATGTCCTCGAGCATGGCCTTTCGGCGGTCGCCGAAGCCTGGGGCCTTGACGGCGGCACACTGGAACGTGCCGCGGAGCTTGTTGACCACGAGGGTAGCCAGGGCCTCTCCCTCGACGTCCTCGGCGATGAGCAGGAGCGGACGCCCGGCCCTGGCGACCTTCTCGAGCAGGGGCACGAGGTCCTTGATGGACGAGATCTTCTTCTCGTGGATGAGGATATAGGGCTTATCGAGCTGGACTTCCATTTCCTGGAGGTTGTTGACGAAATGCGGGCTGAGGTAACCCTTGTCGAACTGCATACCCTCGACGAGCTCGACGCTGGTTTCGAGGGTCTTGCCCTCTTCGACGGTGATGACGCCGTCCTTTCCGACCTTGACCATGGCCTCGGCGATGATGTCGCCGATCTCGGTGTCCTGGTTTGCGGCGCACATGCCGACCTGTGCGATCTTCTTGGTGCCGGCCGGGGGCGCGGGGACATCGGTGCTTTGGTCGGCGAGGGCCTCACATACCGCGGCGATGCCAGCCTCGATACCACGTTTGAGGTCCATGGGGTTGGCGCCAGCGGCGACGTTCTTGAGGCCTTCGGTGTAGATCGCCTCGGCGTAGATGGTCGCGGTGGTGGTTCCGTCGCCGGCGATATTGCTCGTTTTGCTGGCGACTTCCTTGACCATCTGGGCGCCGATATTCTCGGTTGCGTCTTCGAGCTCGATTTCCTTGGCGACGGTGACGCCGTCCTTGGTGACGGTCGGCGAGCCGAAGGACTTCTCGAGCACGACGTTTCGCCCGCAGGGGCCGAGGGTCACCTTGACCGCCTCAGCGAGCTTGCTGACGCCGCGTCGAACTGCCTCGCGAGCGTCCATTTCAAAGATAATCTTCTTTGCTGCCATTCATCTATCCTCCAACAGACCGACGGACGCACGCGCGCCGGCGTGTCCGCCCTGGTTAACTCACGACCGCGAGTATGTCTTCCTCGCTCATGATCAAGTACTCGACGCCGTCGATCTTGACTTCCGTTCCGCCGTAGCTGCTGAAGAGCACTTCGTCGCCCTTCTTGACCTGGAGGGTACCGCGTTCGCCCGAGTCGAGCATTTTCCCGTCTCCGACCGCCTCGACGATGCCGCGCCGGGGCTTCTCCCGAGCCGTATCCGGCAATACGATTCCGCCAGCCGTCTTCTGCTCGGCCTCCAGCCGCTTGACCAATACCTTGTCGCCGAGCGGTCTGATCTTCATTTTCGCCATGCCCTTACTCCTTGCAGATGTCAGATGGTCTACAACGAACGGCCAACTCGACTCCTTCGCGATCCGCCGCGAGAGCTGTCACGTTCGAATGACGAAGCTCGTTGAGGTCCCGCCAGTCGGGCAGCCCTCTATAGCTCTAACTCGCTCAAGTGGTACTTGCGGAACGCCGCCGCGATCAACTCCCGCAAGATCCTCTCGTCCACCGGTGTGATCAGGACGCTGAAGGCCCTGAGCGCCAGCGCCTGTCGCAGGTAACGTCCGTCGACCCGACCGGCCAGGAGCACGCATGGTAGCCCTCGGTCGATCGATCGGATACGCCGCAGCAGCCCGAGTCCCCCTCTGCCGGAAGCACCGGCATCGAGGAGCGCCATTGCCATCGAGCGATCCTCGATGGCTCGAAGGGCGTCATCGCCGCTGCAGACCCTGCGAACCGAAACGCCCCTTGGCTCAAGGCGCGCGGTCAGGCCGTCGACCCATGCGGACTCAGCGGTTCGGTCGAGCGAGATGAGAAGGTCGCTCGAACGCCGGAAGCCGCGGAACTCGTCGGGCACAACGGTCATAACTGCACCTACGGCGCAAGGAACATCCGACGGAAGGTGTACCTAGCAAAGTACATGCCAGAGAATCCTGAACGTTCGGGCGGGGCGGCGGCGTCTGCAATTGGCTTTGCGGGAGAAGCTTACGGATTAGTCACGCTCTGGTCGGTGCTCGAGGCGAGGCTGCCTTTCTGGCAAGAAGCTTCGTGGGCCGGGCTGGACTGCTGCCAGAATGGCAGATGGCCCTGGGACTCGCACACGAACGGGTCGGATGAGGACCTCTCAGGCCCGGAGTCGCCTGGCGATAGCGGCGCCGGCCTGGTGCATGCGCGCTGAAGACTCGCGCGGACAGGTGCCGCGAGACATCGTCAGATGGGAAGGGGGCGTGTGGCGTCTACCGAGGGCGTCGAGCGGGAATCGTCTCCAACTCAATAATCGACTGAGTCTTAACGAAGGTCAGCTCTTCGGGGTACACGTGAAAGGCGTTGATGTGCAGTTCCCGTTCCCGAGCTTCATAGTCGATGAACGAGAAGGGCACGAGATCGCCGTTCGAGGCCCATTCTTCGAAGGTCGTGACCATACCGCGACGGCGTGCATGCCGCATCAGATCAGCGTGAGAGGCCTGAAAGAGCTGCTTGCTCATGCGCTCAATCTGGCTGCTCAGCATGTAGTTGACCCCGTTGTCCCAGCGTTCGGAGTGATCTCTCTCACCGCGAAAACGGAATTGATGCGCAAGGCCCCGATCGGGCAGCAGATCGCTATCGGCCGTAGCGACTTCCGTCAGCACCCTATCACCGGCGTGCAGTGTCACCACGTGCCCCAGTCCAACGACCCAGATCTCCGCCTGGTACAGCCTTTGCCGGAGGTACTTTCGGGAGTGAACTCGAAAGAGCTCCGGGTGCAGCGCGCGGCGGTAGACGTAAAGGGTAAGTTGCGTCAGTTGTTGGGGTTCCGTCCCTAGTTCCACGGGAATAACCTCATCTATGTGGCCAGCCTACAGTTACTTGTACGCCCATTATAGAGCCAGGTTCCCACCGGTTACAAAAGAATAATCGAACATGGAGAAAAAGGTGAGAGTACGAACCACAAAGTACCCTCAGGCTCGAAGATAGGGGGCTACTTTCCGCCCGGGGACTGCGTCAGCTCGAAGGGCAGTTCCTTCTCCTGTGCCTTGGCGGCCAGCTTGTCCTCGATGTAGGTCCGCAGGACGTATTTGCCTGGCGGTAAGTTGGTTGGTAGCTCGAGGAGCTGTACCAGGAAGAAATCCTCGAGGCGACGATGGCTGACGAAGGGAATATCTTCGTCCGCCGTCTCGAAGACGGTATCGCCATCCTTATTAAGAACCTTGATCTTCTGTGCCAGCAATACTCGGAACCGACTATCCTCGGTTGGGACAGCGGTGAAGTTCTTCACCTCACAGTAGACGATCGCGCGATTGGGTCGGTTGGCCGATGGGCGGGCGGGGAAGCGTCTGGACTTGACCTCCTCGTAGACGCCGAATCCGTCGACCTTGGTACACAGCTTGAGCGTCGTGATATCGAGGTCGGCGTGTTTCATCAGGAACTCGCGGAGCTCTTCCACATTCGACAGGAGCTTGGTAGCGGCAACGGCGGGGTCTCGTCCCTTACTCTGATAGGCGGTGATGTTCACCCGCATCAGGCGGTCGATGATCGCCTGGATGGGCGCGTTGGTGCCCGGGATCTCCGCAACGGCGTTCTTGGGCTGGTTGTCGGCCAGGTAGAGCAGGCGGAGTACCATCTGCTTCTCGAGATCGTTTGGATTGGCGGCGACTTCCTTGAGCTTCTCGTCGATGAGGGCCTTGAGATCCTGCTTGGCCAGGGGCGTGGTCTCGGCGGGTCGCATCGGCTGGGCGACCTTTCCGGGCGTTTCGGCGGCCTTGGTCTTCTCGGGGGCCTTGACGGTCACGTTTGCGGCGGTCGGAGGCGCCTTGGCGACCTGCTGGCGTCGGCTCTTGGCCGGTTTCGTCTCGATGGTAGGCGGCGCGGGTACCTGGAAGCCGGTCTGGCCTGGCGGGGTTGTGGGGGGCTTGGGCTCAACCTTCGGGGTCGGCTTCGGTTGAGCGGCCGGTGCCGCGACCTTCTTGACCTCTTGGGGGACGGGCTTGGCCGGCTCGGCTTTCTTCTCGAACGGTGATGTCGGGACCGGGGAGGACGGTTTCTTCTCGGTGACCGACTTCACGGGAGCGGGGGCGGGCGTCGGTGTTTCGGGAGCGGGTGTGACCTTCGGCGGAGTCATGGTGGGCGGCTTTGCGACCGGGGGTTCAGGCATTGGGGCGGGCTTAGCCGGTTCGGTCTTCGAGAGATCACCGGTTTCCGTGGGGGCAGGCGTCTGGGTCGGGGTTGGCGTTGAGACGTCCGCGGACTTGAGGGCCCTGCTCTGGCCGCTCTCCAGGGTATCGGTGTCGACATGCGCGGCGCGCTTGCTATCACTCGGCGTGGCGACGGACGGAACGGCGGTCTGGGCCGAGGGGCCCTTCTTCGCGCCGGTCAACCCCGGCTTGGCGTCGGTCGATCCCTTCCGCAGGCGCTCGCCGTATTCCTCGATGCCTCGCGCGGTTCGGCGTACGTTGGCGTCCTGGGTGGTGGCGGTCTTCGCGGCGGCCCGTCCGTTTTCGGGTCTCTGGGTGGGCCTAGCCGCCAGCTTTTCCTTGTCGGCCTTGGTGGAAGGGACGTCGTTGACCTGATCGATGGTCGCCTCGGAGTAGCACCCCGCCCAGAACGCGGAGCCGAGGAAGCCGGCGATAACGATGCAGACTCGTGTCATGCCTTTAAGCACGCGATTACCTCCTAAACCCAAGGGCGCCTTCCCTGGCGCCGGGGGATCGCTCGACTATCAAGCACGCTGCCTTACGTGCGTGCCGGGAGATCTCACCGCGGGGCACACTGCCGGACGATGAACCGCTCGACAGCGGATTCGACCGTTCCCAGGCCCGTCTTGCTGGCGATGTCCGCGGCTAGTAATTGGACTAGCATATCGTGCAATTGTTCCAGGGAGAAGCGGGAAGCGGCACGGGTCGTGGATCGAGAGGCCCTGGCGGCCGCTCCACTCTTGGCCGAAATCATCTGTCGGACCGCCCACGCGATGCCGCCGATGGCGCGGAAGCCGGCCTGATTGTCCGTTGCCAGCGTCTGTCGCCATACTCGCATGGCCATCGCGGCGTTGCTGTCGGCCAGGGCGTCGGTCATGCGGAATATGTTCTCCGGGCGCGTGAAGCCGACGAGGGCCTCGATGTCGGCCGCGGTAATGGTCGGGCGATCACCCACGTAAATCGTGAGCTTGGCTAGCTCGGCGTCCAACTGGGCCATGTCGTCGCCGACCATCTCGACGAGCGTCTGAGCGTCGGCTGGCTGCATGGCCTTGCCGTAGGTCTGCTTGGCGCGGGTTGAGACCCATCGATCGCGCTCCCAGGGGGGCGGGGCCTTGCACTCGATGAGGCGCCCGACCTTCTCGACGCCTTTGGTCAGTCGCCACTGCCTATTCATGACGCTGGCGACGAGGACCAGCACGCCCGTGCCGCAGGGCTCGGCCACGTAGCGTTCGAGGGCCTCGCGGTGTTTGGTGATGAACGAGTCGGCGTCGTTGACGACGACCATCCGAATGGTCGCCAGGAATGAGAGCGTGCGGACCTCGTCGAGGACGTCGGCGAGAGAGGCCTCCGGGCCGTTTACGTCGACGCGTGCCATCGGCGGCGGATCCTCGCCGAGAACCTGTTTGGCAATCTGGTCAATGGCCTGCCTGCGGAGGAAGGCGTCGGGCCCGTAGACGGCGTAGACGGGCTTGGGTGTGGCATCCTGTTGCTGGCGAGAGTCCGGGCGGCCGGTCTCGGTGGACCGACTCGAGGCTCCTCCGGCTGGTCGCGCTCTGGCCATACAGATCCGTCCCGGGGTATGCGCGTTCTCGGCAATGCCCGCCGAGCGGGCAACGCACTTCAACCAATCAGAGAGCTTACCCTCAAGGGAGTGTGAGTGGAAGTGCGGTGTATGTCGCGAGGCGTCTCCGCGCTCGTTCGACGACATCTTCGGCCTTGGGATTGGCGATGGCGGCCTTGTCCCAGGCTTCGCGCGCGCCGCGGACGTCGCCCATCTTGTGACGAACGTCTCCGAGATGCAGCCAGGCCTCTGCGTTCTTGGGGTCCAGGTCCACGAGGCGCTGCAAGGCTTGTCGGGCGGGCTCGTAGTGCGAGGCGCGGACCAGGGCCAGGGCCTTGCCCTCGAGGGCGCCCTGATGATTGGGCGACATGGAGAGGATCTGCCCGTACATCTGGGCGGCTTCGGCGTGCTTGCCTTGTAGGAGGAGGACGCCGGCCAGATCCTGCCGGGCGTCGAGGAACGTGGGATCCTCGCGAATCGCCTCCTGGTATCTCAAGGCCGCCACGGCGAGATCGCCGGACTGGCCATGCAGTCCACGGAGCCTGTGATAGGTGCCGGCCTGGTAGAGCCTGAGGGCCCGCTCCGCGTCGATGGTCGGCGGATGGTCCTGTGCGGTCGGCGACGGCGGAGGGTCGGCTACCGACGGGCCTTGGAGGGCGCTCGGGCTGGCTTCGACGATCGCGGCCGCAACGGTGGTCGGTCGTCGCGTCGGCTCTCCTGGACTGTCTGTGAGTTGGGCGGGCTCTGGTGGCGCTGCCGCCTGGTTGCGGACTGGCAGTCGAGGCTGGGCGGTTGTCTTTTCCGTCCGCTCGGGGGTGATCATTCGGGCCACGGCTCGAGGCTGTGACCTGACGGTGTGGATGGTCGGCGGCGACGGGGGCGCGGGTTTGGCGTGCGAGGTCGTCGCACGTGGCGAGGGGGCGGGGGCGGTGGGCTTGCTTGTCTTCTTGATCGTCTGTGCCGGCCGGGTCGCTGGGGTTGGTGGGGACGGCGTCTCGGTGCCGGTGGCGACGGTCGGCATCGACCCCAGGTCCAATGACCGGTTGGCCATCACTCGTGGCGCGACGACTCGGGGCGGGGTCTCGATGGCCTGAACGGGCTGCTGTAGCGCGGCGTCGATCGTCATCAACTCGCTGAAGCGCTCGACGACGTGTCCGCCCTGATCGCTGACGGCGATCTTGACCATGAGCTCACCCCCGACGGGGTCGGGAACGCGCCAGTCATATCGGCCGGAGTTCGGCAGGCGCAGTTCGATGGGACGCCAGAGGCGCTGACCGTGGACCATATAGTAGATGTCAACGGGGCGATCGCGAAGGTGGGCGTCGTAGGCCGTCCATCGCAGCGCCACCAGTCGCGTCGCGGCAAAGGACTCCGCCTTTTCGGCGACGTGGAGTTGGACGAGGGGCGGCACCCAGTCCATGAAGGCCCACTGCTGCGGGGCGGTTCCCGGTTTGGGCGGCGGGGATGAGGCGCCGGCGTCGTTCCTGACGATGATGAAGAAGCCGTAGAGCCCCTCTTTGGGGGCGTTGAAGATCAACGGACTGCGTCTCTGGGCAACGTCGAAGTCGAAGCGTTTCCAGGTGGCACCGCGGTCGAAGGTGTACCACAGCTCGGCGGAGCGAATCAAACCGGGGTCGGGCGTCTGGAAATGGACCTCGAGCTGCTGAGATTGCACGCGTGCGATCGTCCCGCCGTCGTCGAGATCGCCCGCCAGGGCGAATCTCGTCGACAGACCGAGCGACAGGACGACCAGAACCCTCCGGAGGGCACGGTTTGCCGTGGGTCTAGCATTCATGGCTATCAACGCACTTTACCATCGTGGCGCACGGACTCCGCCGTGCCGGCGTCACGACGAATGGGCACCCTTTCGGACATATCGGCGGGGGCGTCGACCGGGCTACAGCAATTCCGGCTCGGGATGCGGGGGTCCCAGCCGAGGGGTCGCCAGACAAGTCGAGCGGTTATCCACGGCAGCGGTGAAATACTTCAACACACTTTACAGTAACAGTTTGCGTCACGGCCTCGCGTCCGATCGTCCTCCACCTAGCGGCGCGGGGGGTCCCGAAATGGCTAGCGTACATGGCAAAGCGTCATCCGAAGGGCTGGAAACGTAATATGTGAAGCACTAACTAAATTCGATTTGACGAGTTGGAGAGCGAATTGGATATTCTCGAAGCGGGGATGTGAACATAGGGAGGATGGGAAAGATGGCAATTCTACCACTTCAAGCCGTCTGGGTCTGGATCTTGCTGGGTATCGGCGTGGCCGTATCGGCCTGGTGGGCGACCGTCCGCCCCGGCAAGAACTCGGGTCATCTGTTTGCTCCAGCTCTCGGGGTGGTGATCATCCTGCTGCTGGTCGTGCTGTTTCAGGGCGCGGCCACGGGCGAGCTGCCGCTAGACCTGAGCTTCTGACGGCGTGCACGCCGCCCGCGCCGGCGAGGGGTCAGACGATCCCGGGTCGGGAACACATCGATCGGGCGGCGGCGACATGACAATCTGGACGGCTGGGGATTCAGGCGGATCGCCCAGGGTCCGCGCCGTCGTGGCGGGTTTCATCGGTGGAGATCACGGGCGGGACGCCCGTGCCACGAGACGCCCGTGTCACGATGGCGCCTGCACCTTGCGGCATGAATCGCATCGCCTCGACTACGGTTTGACCGGCTCTTCGACGACTTTGACGTCGTCCCAGTAGAAGAGGCCGGGCGGCCAGTAGGCGTAAGGGATGATGCGAATCCACCTGACCTGGACGGTGACGACGTCGGACATCCGCACGCCGCGCTCGGGGATCGTGAACGTCTCGGAATAGTGCTTCCAGGCGTTCTCGAAGTTCCGGCAGGCGAGGTACGTTCGCCAGATCTCCCGCTGTTGGGGCTTGTCTTCGCGGATCGTCGGGGGGACGGTGCCGTAGCCCTTGACGAAGACCTTGGCGAAGAAGAAGTCCGTGGTCTTGCCCTTGAAGTCGGCCAGGATGCGGTATCGCTTGCCGGGCGTGACCTCGAAGGCGTCGCTGTAGTAGTGCGCGCCGTGCAGACCGCCGACGCTGTCGTATGCGGGCGGCTGGGCGAAGATCGGCTCGGGTGCTCGAGAGGCTGGCGCGCCTGCGCGCCATTTCTTCCACCACTCATCGGCCTGGCTTTGGAGCATTCGCGTATCCATCTTGACGACCTTGCCTCGCCCGGCGCCGGTCGGATCGTCGAGCCAGAAGGTGGTTAGTCCGTCGATTCGCTCCCAGCCGTCGGGCTTCTCACCGGAGCCGGACTCGAAGCCGGGGTTCTTACTGAGCATGGGTCCGAGCTGTTTCGGCTCTGGCACGTCGCCGGCCTCAACGGGCTTTCGGACCGCGTGGCCGGTGAGTTCTTCGACGATCGGGTCCAGGATATCGACGTGCGCTCGCTCGCCTTTCTGACGGAACGTCTTGTCCAGTTGGAGCGTGCCAGCGTCCTCGGTGATGTCGAGGACCTTGACGCGGGCGACCAGCTCGTCCCCGCTCCGCCGGGCGTTTCCCCAGATGGCAACGTGAGCGGCCGCCTGCCGCAGCCATCGGGCGATCTCGGCGGGCGGGGTGTCGATCTTCGGACCGTTGCCCTGGCCCCAGGCTTCGTCGACCTCGATCTTGCTGAGGACCTTCAGGTCGGACTTGTCGCCGAGGCGTTTGACCTGGCGTGAGAGCTTCAGCGTCAGGCGGTCGCTGATACGAGCGGCGAGCTTGGCGTCGTCACCCGTGAACGGCAGGACCATCGTGAGCCGTGCGGTGTTGGGGGACTCGGCGGCAGCAACCATCCCGGAGAGTGCAAGCATTGTTGCGGTCCAGGTCACGACTCGTCCTCCTCTTTGGCAGGCCGGCGTCTGATCGCGTCACGGGGCGGTCGGCGCCTTCGGCGTCTCGGGATCGGGTTTGGTAGCCGGAATCGGCGAGCACTCGGGTTCCTCGACGACCTTGACGTTGTCCCAGTAGTACACGCCGGGCGGCCAGTAGGCGTAGGGGATGATGCGAATCCACTTGACCTGCAGCGTGACGACGTTGGACATGGTCACGCCTCGGTCTGGGATGGTGAAGGTTTCCGAGTGGTGCTTCCAGGCGCCCGCGGATTCACGGCAGGGCAGGTAGGTCCGCCAGATCTCGCGCCGCTGCGGTTCGGTCTCGCGGACGGTGGCGGGCACGAGGGCATAGCCCTTGACGAAGACCTTCGGCTTGCCGCCGCCACCCTCCGTGGCAATGAGGTCGGCCAGGACGCGGTATCGCATGCCGGGTTTGACCTCGTAGAAGTCGCTGTAGTAGTGGACGCCGTGCAAGCCGGCGACGGCGTTGTAGGCGGGAGGCTTGGCGAAGACGGGCTCAGGGGCTTGGGAGGCCGGCGCTCCGGCTCGCCACTTCTTCCACCACGCGTCGGCCTGGCTTTGTAGCATTCGCGTGTCCATCTTGATGACCTTGCCCCGGGCCACGCCGGTGGGGTCGTCGATCCAGAAGGTGCAGAGCCCGTCGATTCGCTCCCATCCGATAGGCTTCTCGCCGGAGCCTTCCTCGAAGCCCGGATTCTTGCTGAGCATCGGTCCGAGGACTGGGGGCTCGGGCACGTCGCCCTGCTCGCGAGGTCTTCGGACGGCGTGGCCGGTGAGGGTCTCGACGATGGGATCGAGCACGTCGACGTGGGCCCGCTGGCCGCCAGCCTGGTAGGTCTTGTCCAGGCGGTACTCACTGGGGTCGTCGGTGAGGTCGACGACTCTGACGTGGACGATCAGGTCGTCGCCCTGGCGTTTGACAGTTCCCCAAACGGCGACCTGCGCGGCGACCTGGCGCAGCCACCGGCCCATTTCCTGGGGAGGCATGTCGAGCTTGGGTCCGAGGCCCTGGCCCCAGGCCTCTTCGACCTCGATCTTGCCGAGGACCTTCAGGTCGGTCTTGTCTCCGAGCCGCTGGACCTGGCGGTTCATCTTGAGGGTGAGGCGATCGGTAAAGCGTTCGGCGAGCTCGCGGTCGTCGCTGGTGAAGGGGAGCACCAGGGCGATTCGGTGAGCCGAGACGTCAGGCTGCGTGGTCTGGGCCGAGGCGATGATGAGTGGCATGAGGATGACGCCGGTCACTTCAGTGTCTCCCGGCAGCAAGGCCATCCGCGGGGTTGCATGAGCTGGTCATTCGACGCAAGCACACAATGAGCGGGACACTGCTTCTCTCGCGAGCGGCACGAACTCGGAAGTGAATTCGCGTCCCCCACCGCTGAAGCGGTGGGCCACCCATCATTATAGTGTAAGGGCGGTTGGGTCGTTCGATCACCGTCGCAGGGGCTGTCGTGCCTGCTTGTCGGCGTTCGGCTACAATTGGCCGCGACACGTGACACGTCGGAGGATGAGCATATGTGTCGATACGCCTTGGCATTCATACTTTCCGCGACAGCCCTCCTGTCGAGCGCAGACGGAGAATCCGCCGTGAAGCCGAACGACTGGCGCGCCAGGCTAATGCAGCCGGGTCACGAATTCGCCCAGATGCCGTTCTGGTTCTGGAACGACGAGCTCAGCGACGCCGAGACGCGCCGGCAACTGGCGGCGTTTCGGGAGAAGGGCATCTACGGGGTCATCATCCACGCCCGCATGGGGCTGCCGAAGAGCATCCCGTACATGGGCAAGGTGTGGCTCGAGCGCGTCCGGTTCGCGGTGGAGGAAGCGGCCAGGACGGGTATGTATGTTTGCCTGTATGACGAGGGGATGTATCCGTCGGGGTCGGCGCACGGCGAGGTGGTCAAGTCGAACGCGGACTTCGCGGCGCAGGGGCTGGCCTGTCACGCCAAGGACGTCACGGGTCCGACGGAGGTCAGGGTTGCCGCGCCGCGCAAGGGCAAGTTCGTGGCGGCCGTCGTCGCGAGGCAGACTGAGAAGAAGGACGTGCTTGATTTGGACGGGGCGGTCGTCGTGACCGAACCGGGACGCGCGGCCAAGCTCGGCGAAGGCAAGTGGCGGGTGATGACGTTCGTGATGGAGCCGACGGGCGGGCACATTCGCGGGGTTCACTACGGCGAGGAGGACGGCGAGCCGGGCGCGCCGGCGGCGGCGGACCTGCTCAGCTTCGAGGCGATGCAGGCCTTCATCCGGTTCTGTCATGAGCCTTACCACGAGACGCTCAAGGGTCACTTCGGTAAGACGGTCTTCGCGATCTTCACGGACGAGCCGAGCCTTTCGGGGCGTGGGGGTCGAAGCGGGCTGAGGCCGTGGACGGCGGGGCTGGCGGCGGACTTCAAGAAGCGGCGCGGATATGCGCTTGCGCCCCTGCTGCCGGCGCTGTTCTTTGACGTGGGCGAGAGGACGCGGAAGGTTCGCGACGACTTCGATCTGACGGTGGCCGAGCGGCTGGACGAGACGTACTACCAGCAGCTTTCCAGGTGGTGCGCGGGGCATGGGATCGCGCTGACGGGGCATCCGGCGCACAGCGACGAGATCCGCCCGCTGCGGCTGTTTCAGATTCCGGGGCAGGACATGGTCTGGCGTTGGGTGTTGCCGGGCAAGAACGCGATCGATGGCGAGAACAGCACGGTGGGCAAGTGCTCGAGCAGCGTGGCTCGTCACGACGGGCGTCGTCGCAACGCCAACGAGATCTACGGGGCCTACGGTTGGCACCTGACGATGGACGAGATGAAGTGGCTTGCGGACTGGCTGATCGTGCGGGGGGTGAACCTGCTGTATCCGCACGCGGTGTACTACACGATCCGGGACAAGCGGGCGTACGAGCGTCCGCCGGACCTGGGCATTCACAACTCCTGGTGGCCGCGTTATCGCGTCTTCGCCGACTACACCGCGCGGTTGTGCGGGTTGATGGCCGACTGCGAGCAGGTATGCGAGGTGGCGGTTCTCAGCGTCAACAACACGCTGCCGTGGCGGGCGGCGAAATGGTTGTTCCAGCATCAGGTCGACTTCAACTATCTCGAGGACTGGCGGCTCGTGGAGCAGGCCAAGATCGAGGGCGGTCGGATTCGGATCGGGGCGATGGCGTACACGACGTTGATCGTGGACCAGGACCGACCGCTGACCGGGGAGACGGCCAAGGGGGTGCAGGCGTTCAAGGACGCCGGCGGGGTCGTGCATACGTGCCAGGGGGAGCCGAGCGCCAAGCTCGTGGCCGGGCTGGGGCGGGACGTTGTGGTGGAGCCGCCGAGCGTCGACGTTCGGGCCGCGCACGTGGTCAAGGACAAGATGCACTTCTACCTGTTCGTCAACGAGGGGGAGGGGCCGATCGACGCGACGGTGACGGTGCGATGCTTCGGTACGGCCCAGTGGTACGACGCGTGGTCGGACAAGTTCACCGGGGCGCCCGTCGAGCCGAGGGGTAAGGATCGGCTGGCGACGCCGCTGCGTCTGGGCCGGCGCGAGAGCGTCATCCTGTGCGTCGATCCGGCTCGTCCGCCGCTGATGGCGTCGGCCTGTTATGCGCCGCGAGGAGAGCCGACGGTGACGGAGATCGGCGGCGCGTGGAAGGTGACGGATGGCGAGGGCAAGCAGGTTCTGGACAAGCTCGGTGATTGGCGGGACGTACCGGAGCTCAAGCAGTTTGCCGGGACGCTGACGTATGCGACGACGTTTGAGGCGAAGAGGCAGGCGGGGCGGAAGGTCGAGCTGGATTTGGGAAAGGTAGGCGACTGGGCGGTCGTCCGCTTGAACAGCAAGGACCTCGGGCCGCGGTTCTGGGCGCCGTACGTGGTGGACGTGAGCGAGGCGATCCGGGACGGGAAGAACGAGCTGGAGGTCGAAGTGACGAACTCGTTCTCGAACAAGTACGTGCCGAAGGACGCGCGGGCGGCGGGGCTGATGGGGCCGGTGCGGTTGAGGTGCTATTGACGATCTGACGAGGATGCTTCAATTCATTTCCTGAAACGCGCGGGGGCGGAGGGCGCGCATGTCGGCCGATGAACGAGCGCTGTTTGAGGCGATCGAGTCGCGGGATGCGAGCCGAGTCAGGGGGCTTCTCGACTCGGGGGGGGATGCGAACTGCCGCAATGAGGGCGGTCGCTATGCGCTAGAGATAGCGGCTAGGGCAGGCTCGGTGGAGGTCGTGTCGATTCTGCTTGATAGCGGCGCCGATCCGAACGCTGAGGGGCGGAACGGCAACAGAGCGCTTTCTACTGCTGCTATTGGCAAGAGTGCGGAGATGGTGCGGGTGTTGGTGGCCAGGGGCGCAGATGCCAATGCTGGGGGCGGCCTAGACGGGATGCTGTCGGATGCCGCGATGTTCGCTTCGCCGGAGGTGGTGCAGGCTCTGATCGACTTGGGGGCGAACCCCAAGGTGAAAAACGAGCGCGGGGAATCCCTGTTGTCTCTTCCCGTCATGATGGGACGACCCGAGGCCGTCAAGGTTCTCCTTCGGGCCGGTGTCGACCCGAACGAGAGGGATGATGAGGGCCATAGTGTGTTGGGAATGGCTACGTTTCTGGGACGCGTGGAACTCGTGCGAGTGCTGGTCGATGCGGGCGCCAGGGCGATGGATCCCGAGTATCTCTTCGTGGCGTCCCATCTGGGTTACGTTGATGTGATGAGTATCTTTCTGGAAGCCGGCGCGGACCCAAACGGGAGGGTGACCGCGAATGGAGCGCCCTTGATGGCCGCGGCAGGCCAAGGACAGCTTGACGCGCTCAGGATACTCCTGCAGGCTGGGGCACATATCGACGTTTCCAACGACTTTGGGCGCACGGCACTGCATTACGCGGCCCACTGGGGCCAAGCCGCGGCAATGAGGGCGCTTCTCGATGAGGGGGCCGATCGCGATGCGCGGACCGCTAAGGACGAAACCGCCCTTATCCTTGCCGTGCTATCCGGAAAGCCGGAGGCGGTGGACGTGATGATCGAGGCGGGCGCCCCTATCGACGCAACGGACGGCGACGGCATCACGCCGCTGATGCACGCGAGCGCTAACGGCCATGTGGCGGCTGTTGGGTGTCTCTTGGACGCCGGCGCGGATCCGAATTTGGGGGTGGAAGGCGTCACGCCACTGGATATGGCATTGGATCGGGGACGAGACGATATCGCGGCGTTGATTCGCGAGGCGGGGGGATTCACGTAGGAACCTCTCCGGCGAGCGAGTGTCGCGTTGCATGGGGGGCTTGGCCCATCGCTGGACGGATCGTTTGGGATGAACCGGAACACGGGGCCGCGGAGCGCCGTGCTGGGATGCGGCGGCGTGTCTTGCTGCCCAACACCCATTCGATCGTAGTGGTCGTCTCGCGCGGACCCGTGCCACCCGCGGCGAAGCTTCTCCGAGCAACCCCGTCACACTTCAGCCGTCCCGATGGGACTGGGGCTCCCGTAGGTTGCTCGGTCCCACAGGACTGAAGTCCTGGGCTATTCTCTCGCCGTCCCTACGGGACTGAAGAGGCCTGGGCAGGCTGCGCATCATCGAACCGAGGGGTGCAGGCAACCGAAATCCGGATGCACCCGTGGGCCGGACACACATGCTACAGCGTGACCATTCGGCCGGTGTCGCTGGATTCGTAGATGGCGCGGAGGGTGTCGAGGGTTTCCCGGGCGTGGAAGGCGTCGACCATGGGGTCGTCGCCGGTCTCGATGCACTCGAGGTAGTGGGCGATGCATTGGGCGATGCTGTAGGCGTGCGGGTGCTCGGGGTAGGACCAGCCTTGGCGCTCGACGACCTGGCGGTCGCGCCAGACGCGGAGGGTCTCGACGGTCTCGTCGCTCATGTCGACCGACCCGTCGGTGCAGTAGACGTAGCGGCGCTCGGCCCAGGGCTTGCTCGTGATGGAGTACGAGACGATGACGGAGGCCATCACGCCGCCGGGGAACTCGAGCGTGGCGACGGTGTTGTCGTCCATCTTGTGTTCGCACTCGACGACGAGACGCCGGGCCTGGGCGCCGACCTTCTCGGGTTTTCCGAAGAGGTCGAGGAGCATGTAGACGGCATGGTAGCCGGTGTCGACCATCGCGCCGCCGCCGGCGCGGTCGGGGGTGCCCTTCCAACTCGTCGGATCACTCATCCGCTCCAGCTCGTCGCCCTCGATATGGAAGACGGCCAGGAAGGGCCTGCCCAGCTCGCCCGAGCGGATCAGCTCCCGCGCGCGGAGGTAGTACGGCGTGAAGACCAGATTCATGATGACGAAGAGACGCCGTCCGACGCGGTCGGCGGTGGCGATCATGTTGTCGGCTTGTTGGACGGTCATCGCGATGGGCTTTTCGGTGATAACGTGTTTGCCGGCCTCGAGGGCCTCGACGGCGAATCGCTCGTGGAGGTCGTGCGGCAGGCAGATACTGACGACCTCGATCTCGCCGTCGTCGAGGATCTCGCGATGGTCGGCGACCGCCCTGGCGTTCGGCGTCGCCTCGAGCTCGGCCTTTGCGGCGAAGTCCGGATTGACGTCGGCGAGCGTGATCGACTCGACGTCCTCGATCTGCCGATAGCCCAGGATGTGACGAACCGCGATGCTTCCTCCGCCGATGATACCGACTTTCATGTGGTGCTCCGATAGTTCTGGTTATCCGACCCTCACTTCATGTTGAGGGTTCCGGTGATGATGTGCGTCCATCCGACTCGTCCGGTCACGGTCGTGGGGTCGTACTCGACGGCGAGCGGCGTGAGGTTGTAGCGCTTCAGGACGGCGTCGGCCTGGTCGCGGGGCACGATGGCCTCGGGATGTCGCGCGGCCAGGATCCTCGCCACGGAGTCGGCGAGCTGCCTGCCCATCTCCGGCGTTCCGCCCGAGCCAACGAGTGTGAACGGCAGGATGGCGACCTTGGCGGTCGACCAGTCGATGGTGGCCTCGCAGCGCGCGGCGATCGACTGTGCCATCCGGTCGACGTCGCCGGCGGAGTCCGCCTCGGAGCGGGCGCGAGCGATCGTCTTGTTCACGCTGAGGTCGAGGGCCCTGGACTGGGCGGTGACGCGTTTGGAGGAAGGACGGGCTGCCCCCTCCGAAGCCTCGAGCCTGCCGGCGACGACATCGGCGACGACTTGCCGGATCTTGTCGACAGACGTACCGGCCGGCAGCTCAGCCACGAGCCTTCCGTCTCGGTCGAAGACGAGGGCGGCGGGTATTCGCCCGTTCCACTCGTACGCCATTCGGGCGACGACGTCGCCGCGGGACGAGAACGGTACGATGACGCAGGGGTAGTTGCACCCCACGCTTCGCAGGAAGGGCGAGATCTCCGTGGTCCACTGGCCGCTGCCGTCGAAGGCGGCGGCGACGCACTGCAGGCCGTAGGCGCGATTGTCGCGATAAAGGTCGATGAAGGCGCCGAACTGGTCGCGGCTGGCAGCGTTTTCGATCGACCAGAAGTGGAGCAGGACGACCCTGCCCTGCCTTCGATAACCGGCCAAGAGGTCTTCGAGGGCGTCGGCATCGGCGATGGGTGGTTCCTGTGGATAGATGAAGGTGACGGCCTCGGCGGGCGAGGGTCTTCGGGGCGGCATGTAGGTCGGGGTCGGACCCTCGCAACCCGCGAGGAGTCCCGCGATCACGGCGCATGCTAAGCTGCCTGCAAGAAAGCTTGGACAGCTAGCGAACCTTGGGTCGTGCACCTCTTGAGGGGTGGCCGGCACGAATTCGATCAGAGATTCGCGTCCCCCACGGCTAAAGCCCTTGTCGTTACCCACATTTTGTCTCCCTCGACAGAGCCAACGAAGCGCCGAGCGTCATTGCGTCGAGTCGCTGCCACCCACG
>JAFGLZ010000170.1 GCA_016927755.1 Phycisphaerae bacterium | reverse complement strand
TTGACGCTAGGGACGTCCGCCACCCACTTGCCCGCCTCACCTTGCTTCCAGCCCTTTACGACGCGTCCCCCGCTGATGACGACCTTCTCGCCCGGCGCGGCGGCATACGTGATCGAACGGTCGCCAGTGCCGGAATCCTCGGTACCGAAGATCAACGGGGCGTCGAGGCGGTATGTGCCGCCTCGAATCAGTACGGTGACGTCACCCTTCAAGCCTTGCGCTACGAGCGAACGCACTGCCTCCTTGGCCCGTGCCAGAGAGGCGAAGGGCTTGTCCTGAGTGCCCGGGTTGCCGTCATTGCCGTTCGGGGCAACCGTGAAGTCGGCTTTGGCCGAGACAGCCCCCAAGACGACCGAAACGACGATCGACGCCAGCGTTGTCATGATCTCGATTCCTTACCGGGCGTAACCGATCGGATCTCCAGGCTTCCGACCGCGGCCCACACCATATCGGGACGGACCAGCCTTGTCACGCTCGCCCAGGCCGGGATGCCGAGAGGCGCCCGGACGGTTCGCGCCACATCATCTCCGCAAAGAAAATTACTTAGCAGCGCTAACTATTCCTTGCCTTCCGGTGTCTATTAGGACGGAGCAACGGTTGCACGAGGCAGCGACGCCGGGTCGCTGCAAATCGTTGCCGGGGAATGGACGTCGGATAAGGAGGATTGTCATGAAGACCACTCTTTTAGCGATCGGAGCCTTGATGTTATGGAGCGAGGCATCCGTCTACGCGGCCTCGGCAACCGCCACGTCCATCGCCACCAACGGCGGATCGAGCCGCGCCACGGCAGTTGCCGTCGGCAATGCGGACGCTTCCGCGGTGGCCGGTGCGACGAACGGCGGAAGGGCTATTGCCAATTCAACCGCGTTTGGAAACCGTCGAGGCTATGCGTCTAGCGACGCGATTGCCACGGCGGATCGCGGCCTAGCGGTGAGCAATTCCCGAGCGGACGCCAGGGGTTACTTTGGTGGCCGGGCCATCGCCACGAGCGAGAGCCTGGCGGCCACCGTCGGCGGCGTGGCCATCAGCAATAGCGATGCGACGTCTCGAGGTGTCTGGGGCGGACAGGCACAGAGCCACAGTACGTCCGCGGCGCTGAGCCGGTGGGGTATCGCGACCAGTGACAGTCGCGCCCACAGCGACAGCCGCTTCTGGGGCCGGGCGGTGAGCCGGAGCGACTCATTGGCCGACAGCGACGGCGGGATCGCCAGGAGCCGAGTCCAGTCCGATAGCCGGGCGGGCTTCTTCGCCTCCGCCCAGTCGGACGGGATCGGGATTAGCGTTGCGGGCCCCTTCCGTTCCAGCCAGTCTGACGTCCGGGCCTCCAGCCGGGCGACTCGATTCGGCCGTGGGAACGCAAACGCAGTGGGGATCGAAATTCGCCCCTAGGACTGGGAGTCTGGCGGCACGGCAATTGGCGGTGCCGCCAGCCCTCCAATCAGGATGACGCAACAGGCAATCGGATGGACCAGACAAGAAGGAGACAAGCGATGAGACTCCTAACCGCATACACGTTCGGATTCGCCCTCTCAACCGCGTGCGTGATGACGACCCTGGCCGGCGAGGCCTCCACCAACGCCTGGGCCCAGAACACGGGCAGCGCCGGGGCGACGGCCAACTGGGACGGCGACGGAGGCAAGGGAATCGCCCGGACCGACACGCGGACGGGCAAGATCAACCTGGCTCGGGGACTGGCGGTCGGGATCGATCGGGACGGGTTGGACCTTTCCTTCAGCCATGCGATCGCTCCCCAGCGCGGCCCGGCCTACGCGGGGACGTTCAACCTGAGCATCGGCCGCGACGGTAGTGTGTCCCACAGCTACGGCGGGGCGATCGCCCAAGGTGGCTCGACCCGATCCGTCGAGGCGACCGGCGCGACCAGTTCCCGCTGGAACGGGACCGCCCTGGCCAGTGCCGGTGGCAACACGACTCGCGGCGGGACGGTGCAGGCTCGGACGTACAGCCGCAATGATCGGGCACAGCCTTACCAGGGCCGCCCCGTGGTTCGATTGATCAAGCGCCTGCGGAATAGATGAACCTGCGAGGATCCGGCCGGCGTCGAGGAGAGTCAATGGCCGGAGACCAGTGAGGGCATGCCTGCGGCGACGCGGGCATGCCCTATTGTGTGCGCCGATTCATCTGGGGCAGTGGGAGATGGGAGCTTCTACTTGCGGCGGAGCCCCAAGGCGTCCTGCAGGACGCGCTGGACTTGCCGCGTGAAGACGTCGCTGAAGTAGTCGACGGTGGCGGCGCGGAGATCGGGCGGCGTGTCGACCATGAAGTGCTTCATCTGCTTGCGGAACTCGTCGTGCGAGGCCATGCGCTCCTCGCGGTGGAACTCACGGTCTTCGTTGGTCATCGGCTGGGCCGATGCGGATCCCTGTCGGAGTCCCCAGCCCCGTCTCGGCGGAACGGGTTTGCCGAGAACCCGAAGGAACTTGCGGTTCAGTTGCTCCATCTCATCGATGTTCTTGTCGAGAAACTCCTTCTTCTCCGATTCGGGCAGCTTGCGGTAGGTTTTGACGTGGTTGAGGATCCGCTCTCGCATCACGCCGGTCAGATTCTCTCTGAGGCGGTTCCGCTTGTCCAAGTCCATCTGCCTGATCTTGGCTAGAAAGACGTCGTCGTCCATCGCGTTCGTCTTGCGGACGTGGCCATCGAGCCAATCCTGCCGCTGCCGCATCGTCAGGCGATTGAAGTCATTGCTGGCGGCATAGTCGGCGTCCTCCTCCAAGGAAGAGGTCGCCATCGGCGGCGGTGGTTTTGGAGCGGGCTCAGGCCAGAAGTGGTACGCCGCCAAGCCGGCGCCGCACAGGCACAGGATCGTCGCGGAGCCGATTAGCGCACGTCGCAGGCCCCTCTTCTTCCTGAGTGCCTTCCAGTCAAGAACGGGTACCAGCATGTTCCGCGTATCCGGTCCACCCACCCAACGGACTCTCGCTCTCAGAAGCCGGCCGCCAGGTCCTTCAAGTTCTCAGGCCAATCCCACATCCGCCACTGCTTCTCGACGTGACCGTCGGCGAATAGCGTGTGCAGGAAGTCTTCCTCATCGTTCAGCTTGCCGTGGTAGGACCAGAACTCCTTGAGCAGGTGCAGGTCAGAGATCCTGATGTCAACCAGGGTACGCAGGTCGTCATCCAGCGGCACAGGAAGCGCCCACTTGACGTACGTGTCACCGACGCTGAGCCGCACCAGCTTCTGTAGTTGAAGCTCTCCGTCCAGGGCCTTCGAGATCAAGGGGATGAGGAACGTGTACTCGAAGCTCGTCTTGTCGGAGTCCCAGAAGCTCATCCCCTGGAACTCCTCGGATCGCTCGACCTTGCCGGGCATGTCCGACGGGCAGCGGAAGATCTCGGGATCTCGCGCGTAGGGCTTCAGGAACTCCATGATCGGTGGGCGGTAGTTGGGATCGTTTTCGTCTTCGGGATTCCCGGACGGCTTCATTGTCGCGTCAGGCAAGATATGGTCGTTGTCGTTGAAGTAGGACGCGAACGCGAGGCCGAGGTGATGCAAGTTGCTCAGGCAGACGGCGCGTCGACCGTTCTCGCGAGCCTTGCTCAGCGACGGCAGCAGGATGCTGATCAGCATCGCGATGATGGCCACGACGACGAGAAGCTCAATCAGCGTAAATGCACGCGCTTCCGTACGATCGTCCATGACGTGGGGCACTCTCGAATCCGCCCAGTTCCGAATACAGCGCGTCCCGCAGTAGAGGTGCAGTCTTCGGTAAAACGGAGAAATCACTCCAACACGCTGTTGCCCGAAAGGTCATTCCAGTTTACTGCAATCGGCCACGCCGGGCAATGATCATCATCGCACTAAGGGCCGAATTGCTTCCCGATTCCCGCAGCCGCAACCCAAGCGCTCGACCACGCCCACTGAAAGTTGAACCCGCCGATCCGCCCATCGACGTCGAGAATCTCGCCCACAAGATACAGGCCTGGACATCGTCGCGAGGCCATGCTGGACGGATCGACTTCGCTGAGGGGAACGCCCCCTGCCGTAATCTCAGCGTGCTGATAACCTCGGCTGTCGAGCACCGGCAGGGGCCAAGCCAGCAACGCTTGGATCAGCCTACGTCTGTCTTCTCTGCGCAAGCCGATCATTGACGTCGTCGAATGAATGTTCAACTCCTGAATGATCGTTTTCGCGACACGGTCTGGCACGAAGGTGGATATGGCATTGTGCAATCTGAGCTTGGGCCGGGAAGCCGCCAAGTCGAGCAGATGCTTCTCCGCTAATGCGAAGTCATTACCCGGCAAGAAGCTCGCTGAGAGGGTCGCTCGGCGGTGCTCCAAGCGCGCGCGATGCCAGTGGCGGGAGATGTCCAGCACCGCCGGCCCGCTGACGCCGAAGTGCGTCCACAGGATCGGGCCCCGGGTCCGCACGGGCTTGGACCCTTGCGCCGCCAGGGTCACCTCCGCGTCGTGAGCGATGCCGGACAATCCCTTGTGGAATGCGCCGTCCAGAACCAAGGGAACGAGCCCCGGGGTGGTCGGTACGAGGGAATGCTCCAGGCGCTCAGCCAGCGTGTAGCCGCCCCCATCGCTGCCCGTCTTCGGCAGCGAGCGCCCTCCCGTGGCGAGCACCACACACGCGGCCCTCAGGGGATCGCCGCTGCCGGTGTCGATCAGGAACGCCTCTCCGGAACGCTCGATGCCGCTAACTCGGCGTCCGGTCAGGATGTGGACCCCGCGCCGCTCGACCTCGCGAATGAGGGCATCGCGGACGGTCGTCGCCGTGTTTGATGTAGGGAAGAGCTTGCCGCCCCCCTCCTCGACCAGCTCGACGCCGATCTCGCTGAAGAAGGCGATCGTCTGCTCGGTAGTGAAGGCCGCCAGCACACGCTTGGTGGTGTTCCGACTGCCGCCATTGAAGTCGGCCGGCGTGACCACTCGGTTCGTTACGTTGCACCGCCCGCCGCCGGACACCAGGATCTTGCTGCCGAGGGTCCGCGCGCCGTCGAGGGCGACCACCGTCCGCTTCCTCAACTTGCGCGCGGCAAAGATGGCGGTGGCAAGTCCCGCGGCCCCTGCACCCACGATGGCGACGTCCACTGGGCCTGTTGTTTCGGTGGGCTTCATGCGTCGAGCGTACCGCACAAGGGGTGGAGAAGGTAGAGGTCCGGGGCTCAGGGCCAGACCTGGACGCGCCGGTCGAAGCTCATGTAGTCGTCGGCCCAGGCCTCGCGAAGTGGGCGGGCCTGCTCGACGGGGAGCTGCTTGTCGATGACGCCCTCGGGGCTGACGATCTCGCCGTCCTGGCGGCGGAACTTCTCCAGGTGCTCGGCCGGGATCTTCTCGATCGATCCCGTCTCCTTGTTGAGGTACCCGTAGTTCTCGGTGAGGTTGTCGTACATCATCTCGCTGATAGCGCCCTGGGTCTTCATGCGGTTGTCGAAGATCTCCTTGTCGATCCGGTTGGAGTGCTCCCAGAACTTCTTGATTGTCCGGGCCTGCTGCTCATTAGCCTTCTGCACGGTCTTGATCCACCACAGCGTGTAGCTGAAGCTGTTGTTAACGCGGTCGAGCACGGAGGCGAGCTGGGCGAAGTGATCGGCCGGGGCCTCGATGCCGCGGACCTGCGCCTGCCACATCCCGAGCGTGCCCTTGACGCCGCCGGGCGTGTACATCGAGTTCATGCCAAGGGTGATGATTGATCGCATCTCCACGCCCTGTACCTGCCGACGACCGAGGATTTCGAAGGCGTACCAGCGCATCTGCCCACCCGTGGACTGAATCGTCTGCGTCGCAAAGGCGAAGACCTTCTGAAGCAGTTGTCGGATCTCCTCCAAGCTCTGCTGGCGGACGATCTCGAGCCCCGGCATCACCTGACCGAGCGCGTGCTGCAGGGCCTGCTCGTCCGACTGGAACTGTGCAAGCTGGTACCCCTTCATCTGCCAGATCGCCAGGCCTTGAGGATCGGGTTGGCCGGTCATCATGTCGCTCACCCAATTCGGCGAGATGTACTTGGGCGAGAACATGAACGCCCGCGCTCCGGGGACCTGCGGGCAGGAGACGACCCAGTCGATGTCGTGCTTGGCGGCGCCCTGGCCTTCGCTGGTCCACACGGTCCATCCCTGGGGAATCCTCAACTCGACGGCGGCAGACTTGAATGGTTGGAGGCGCATCTTGGGGCCGGTGTAGCGGTAGCTCTGGAGGATCTTGAAGAAGGCGGGCTTGAGGGCCTCGACCTGCTCTGTCGGCGCCAAGTAGCCCATGATGAAGCCGGTGCCCGAATGGCTGACCACCGCGCGGTAGCTACCCGCCACGCGCGTCCCGCTGATCGTGGCCGCCAGGTCACGCTGCACCGATTCGCTGGATGGCTTACCGGTCGTCTGCGTCCGGAGATCCGGCACGGCACGGCGAAGCATCTCGTCGAATCCGTCGGCGAGTGACTCCGGACGGGTATGCCCCTTGAGGAGCATCGGTACGAAGAACGCCGACGCCGTGGCCAGCGCGTCGGGCTCGACGCTCAGGGCGACGTCGCCACGGAGTCGCGGCGTCCACCCCGGCGGCACGGCCACTTGCGAGCCGAAGAGCTTGTCATCCATCAGCGTCCACCCCGAAGGCAACTCGATGCGGACGGAGGCACGGTCCTTGTCGGCGCGCTCCTTAGGTGTCGCGCGCCGATCCTCCTTGGGCGCCGGCTCGAGGTCGTCGTCTTCGTCGACGTATCCCAGCCCCCCCTTTCTCGACTCTGGCTT
>JAFGLZ010000169.1 GCA_016927755.1 Phycisphaerae bacterium | reverse complement strand
GATACCTCCGTCCGAGCGTGACCAAACCGTGGACCCGGGACGGTTCGATCGCCAGGTGGGTTTCGAGCCTCAACGGCCGGCTCGCCCCCATCTATCCCGCCGGCGGACTGGTCTCGACCGCGCGCGACATGGCGGTCTTCATGCAGATGTTCCTCAACGACGGCGCTTACGGCGGCAAGCGTTTCCTCGAGCCCGAGACCGTCGAGCTGATGACCAGGAACCATACGCCCCGCGACGAGAGCGGCTGGGGGCTCGGCTGGAGCAAGTACTACCAGGACCACGCCCCGATCGGCTCCTCGCCCCGGCACTACAACCACGCCGGCATGTTCGGGACGTACGGCTTTGTCGATCCCGCGTTCGACCTGGTCGTTGTCTTCCTCCAGCAGTTGGACCTGCGAGGCCACGTCGCCGAGGACAGCTTCAGGCTCGCGCGGTCGGCGGTCAAGATCGATCCCGACAAGGCCCCTGACTACGGCCTGCCCCTCGTCTATCAGACCGACTTCCAGGACGGCAAGACCGATCGCTGGGAGCCCACCGATCCGAAAGCGTGGCGAATCCTCGACGTCGACGGCCGAAAGGTCTTCGACCAGTACCAGCGGAGCAAGTACAAGCCGAAGCATCACTCGCCGTTCAACATCGCCTGGTTGAAGGACGCCGAGCTCGGCGATTTCGTCATCGACTATAGGCTGCGATCGACAACGAAGACCTACGGCCACCGGGACATGTGCCTGTTTTTCGGCCGGAAGGATGCCGAGCACTTCTACTACGTCCACATGGGCTTCAAGGCCGACGCCAATAGTAACAGCATCATGATCGTCAACGGCAAGCCGCGCATCTCGATCATCCAGGACAAGATGGCCAATCCCGGCAACGCCTACGACTGGACCGACGCCGTGACCCGCTGGCGGGCCCCCGGCACGAACTGGACCGACGAGTGGCATCGCGTTCGCCTGATCCGTCGCGCCGACGCCGGCACGATCGAGGTCTACTTCAACGACTTCTCGACGCCGCACATGTACGCGATCGACAAGACGTTTCCCGTCGGCCGGATCGGTATCGGCTCATTCGACGACACGGGGTACTGGGACGAGGTCAAGATCTGGGGCAACGTCCGGCCGTGAGACGCCGACGGGTTGAAGCGCCAAGGAGTCGACATCGGAACGCGTCAGTCGAACTTGCGGAGGGGGATCCTCTTCAGTCTTCGACGGCGGTACACGGCGACCGACTCGAAGCCGATCTCACGGAGCAGACCCATGCCATCCCGGATGTTCGCTCCCACGTGGTCGAGGTAATGGGCGTCGCTGCCCACGGTCACGGCTCGACCACCCATATCGTGATACCAGCTCAAGATCATCCGATCGGGGAAGCAGACGCCGGGCTTCTGACGCAGGCCGCTGGTGTTGACCTCCAGGGCCAGGCCGTTCTCAATGACCGCCCTCAGCACGTCGCGAATCGGGTTCTCGAACCGTTCCGGGTCGAACGGAGGCAGGTCGCGGATCAGCGTGTATCGCTGGAAGTAATCGAGGTGCCCCAGGACGTCGACCAGACCCGACCGGGCGATCTGCAACTGCGAATCGAGGTAGGCCTCCAGCGCCGTCTCGAGCGGCATCGCGTCGAACAGGTCCTCATGGACGCCGTGTGGGCCGATGTAGTGGACCGAGCCGATGACGACGTCGAACGGCCAGGCGGCCAGCTCCTCGACCGTGTCTCGATACTCGTGCGGCTCCCCGATCTCCAGCCCGGCGCGGATCGTCAACCGGTCGCCCAAGGCATCGACGACCTCGCGATACTCCTCGAAGAAACGCTCTGCGCTGAACATCCCCACACCGGGGTCGCAGGGGTTGCCGTCCAGATGATCGGTCACGGCGATCTCCGTCAGCCCCTCGTCGATGGCCCGCTCGCACATGTCGCGGAGCGTGGCGTGACCGTCCACGGAGTGCGTCGTGTGCATGTGGTAGTCGATGAGCACGTGACCTCCATGCCTAAGCTGCCAGCAGGAATGTTTGAACAGATCACCAAGAACGGGTGGCCCATCGCTTCAGCGGTGGGGAACACGAATTCAGGCTGGCGATCGCGTCCCCGACGGCCAAAGCCATGAACCGTGCATCGAACGTCTTCGAGGAGCACACTGTTCATTCATTGTTGCGGTCCTCCTAGAGCGCGTCGGAGGGCTGAGCCGATCGCTCGGCGCGGAGGTAAGCGTGGGGCGAGTCAATCAGCGCGTGGACGATCTCTTTCGCCACGGGCGCGGCCTGGTGTCCGCCGCTGTCCCCGAACTCGATCAGAACGGAAAAGGCATACTCGGGCTTGTCGCCGGGCGCGCCGGGAACGTAGCCGGCGAACCAGGCGTGCGTGGCGCTCCGACCGCTGTCCGGCCAGAGGCGGTAAGGGCGCGAGCTGATGACCTTGGCCCCCGGCTGGCCCTCCAGCTTCTTGTCGAGCTCCGCTCGATGCTTGGCGACGATCTTTTCACGCCGCCCGTCGGGGAACTCCACGACGTAGCGCTTGCTCAGGACGATTCGCGAACACTGCGCGCTGCCGGTCTTGCCCGCCAGCGGAATCTCCTTCATGAACGCATAGTTGTACGCCGTTCCCCGGGGGTACGTCCCCACGTTCACCACGCGATAGAGCCCGTTTCGGACCGCCCGCCAATGCGCCGGTTTGAGGCCAAGGTCCCACACCGGGCGCTCGCGCGCGTCATCCAGGACGAGCGTCGGCCACTGGAAGCGCCCCGATGCGACCGTGGCCATGACGCTGGCCACGTGGAGCGGCGTAAGGCCCATTTCGCCCTGGCCGATCGCATAGTTGCGCGAATCGCCCACATACATCGCCCGGCGTTGGTGTTCCCACAGCCAAGCCGCCGTGGGCAGGATCGGATCCCGCTCCTCGATCAGTCCCGTGCCCGCCACCTGACCAGACGCGGGGGGCGGCCCGATGCAGAATTGCCGGAACCACTGGCAGAGCCGATCGCCGCCGATCTTCTCGCCGACCTGATAGAAGTAGCAATTGCAGCTTACCTGGAGGGCCTCCTCGGCGCACAGCCCCGCGGGGAAGCCCGCGGTGTTGTGTCCCATGTGCTGCTTGTTGTAGATCCAGCACTTGAATCGGCCCAGCGGGTTGTGCAGATACCCGTGACAGTCGAGCCGCGTTTCGGGCGTGATCACATTGAGCGCCAACCCGACCGACAGCGTCACCGGCTTGGCGACGGAGCCCGGCGGATAGACGCCGGCCACCGCGCGGAACAGCGTCGGGCGACCGCGCGTGTCGTCAATGAGCTTCGAGAACTCCTCGCGATACGTGTTCGGGTTGAACCCCGGATAGCTCACCATCGCCAGGATCCGCCGCGTGGGGATGTGCAGCACGACCGCCGCGCCCCCCGTGGACGAGCCGAAACCTTTGACCGCCTTCCCGACGAGATCGTAGATCCGCTCTTGAAGCGCCAGGTCGATCGTCAGCGCGGCGTCCTTGCCGTCCACCGGCTCGGTCCGCCCGATCTCGTTGTTGTCGTAATCCCGCTCGGCCTCGCCCCGCCATCCGCGCAGAACGGATTCGCACAATCGCTCCACGCCGGCCACGCCGAACGTCTCCCAGTCTCGGTAGCGGCGAAGTCGGTCGTCCTTGAACGGGTCGTCGGCCTTGGCCTCGGCGGT
Source organism: Phycisphaerae bacterium (assembly GCA_016927755.1). Classification (GTDB taxonomy): domain Bacteria; phylum Planctomycetota; class Phycisphaerae; order UBA1845; family JAFGLZ01; genus JAFGLZ01. Next base: position 26,144 of record JAFGLZ010000169.1, on the reverse strand, counting down.
CACCTGGCCCAACCGGCCCAAGATGTGCCCCAGAGACGGCGACGCACGATAGATCCGACGCGTGCTGGCCGCCACGCTCAGCCAGTCGTAGCCGGCCAGGGCGATCTTGGCCTTGACCGCGACCTGATCGTCCAGCCCTTGAACGATCGGGTGCAGCGATTCCATCTCGCCGGGCTCGACGTAGTACCCCTTGCTCCTTACGAGAATGCGCTGAATGGCCGCGACCCGTTTGAGGATGTACTGACGCCGATCCAGGATCTCGTCGAGTGGTCGGTCCGTCAGTTCGGCCACGAGACTGAGGCTGTCTTCGATCTTCTTGGCGATGGCCACCTCGTCCCGGCGGCTCTCGTCCGGGCCTTCTATCCCCGGGTACTTGGCAAGCCGCTTGGTTCTCCGCCACCGCCTGGCCAGGACCCGGACGTACTCCTCGTCCGAAGTCAGCGCGCGATAGTCGATGCAGATGTCCCAGGTGGGCTCGTCGCTGGCCAGCAGCTCGCCATGGCGGTCCAGGATCCGACCGCGAACCGGGGGGATGCTGCGCGGAGCCCGGAGTGTGAGCTCCTCGGCCTTGGCTGACAGTTCCTTCCCGCGAGCGACCTGGAGCTCCGCCAGCCGTGCGATCACCGCCAACAAGGCGACCGTCCAGAGGACAAGAAAGAATTTCAGCCGACGCTTGAACATGGATTAGATCATCCGTCGAGTCCGAAGTCGGTGGGCCGGCAGCAGCCCCAACAGTCCCCGAAATCGACCGAAGAGCCAGTGAATATACGGAGCGGGCACCACGGTGTAGATGGCGGTGAACGTCGCGCAGAGCACGACGTCAATGATCGTTCGACCCGAGTGGGGATACGCGACCCAGATGAAATGCACCCCGGCCATGAAGTGTACGAGCCAGGCGCCGATGAACGTGACGAACATCCACGTCAACGGGTGATCCCGAAACATCGAATCACGAAGTTGAACGATCACGATCGCCATCAGGCCGAATCCGAAAGCGAACACGCCCAGCCGCCCCGGGCCATAAAGATCCGTCAGGAACCCCAAGACCCACGCGGCGATCATCGCATCCGGGGACACCGCGTGCAGCGCATAGTGCACGGCGATGATGAACATCAGGTCCGGGCTGCCGTGGCTGAGCTCCACGCGGTAGATGACCGTCGTCTGGAGGACGATGCCGATGCAGGCCAGTATGATGAAGGGCAGCCATCTCATTCTATCGGACGACTCACGTGCTTGCCGACTCCTGTCACGATCGTCATGACGTCCCCGCGATCGGACCCCGCGACGGCAGGATCTGCAGGATTGCCCGAGCCGCCGCGACCTGTATCCGCGCGTCGTCCGAGCCCGTCATCAGCGACTTCAGCTCGCCGAGCGCCGATCGGGCACGCATCGCCCCGAGCGCCAGGGCCGCCATCGTTCGGACCCGCATGATCTGGTCCTCCGGCGTGCCTGCTCGCGGGTCCACATCCGGGGTGTTGAACTTCAGCGACTTCATCGCCAGGTCCAGCCCGTCCGTGTGCCCCAGACGTCCCAAGGCTGTTGCCGCCGCGAGACGGGATTCCAGGTGGTCTTCCTCCCGCAGGAGCCGATACCGCAGGACCTCAACGCTCTTCTGATTCCCGCTGCGCCCCAGCGCCAGCATCGCCAGGACCCGGATGTCCTCGCGTCCGCTGTGGACCTGGTCGGCGACTCGACCCAAGGCCTTGGGGTCCTTCAGCAGCAGCCGCGACTCCAGCGCCTGCCAGACGACCATGTATTCCGGGTCCTTGGCGGCTCGCACCAACAGCTTGATCGCGTTGCTCTCGCCCAGCAGTCCGAACAGCATCGCCACGTTGCCGCGGACTTCCTTGTCTTTGTGATACAGAAGCATCTCCGCCAGCTCGCCCGAATGCTCGAACTTGCCCATCCGGTGGAGGGCGAAGATCGCCGCGGCCCGAACGCTGGGGTTCTCGTCGCCCAGACGCTGCTCGACCATCGGCACGGCGGTCTTGTAGCGGATGCGGCCCAGCGCGACGCACGCCGCGAATCGAACCGCGGGGCTGTCGTCGCCCAAGGCCTCGATGAACCAACCTTCGGCCCCCTGAGGAGCCTCCTCGGCCAGGGCCTCGATCGCCTGGCATCGGACCGTCGAGCCCGGCCGATAGGCCATCGCCTGCTTCAGATAGCCGAGCGCCTCGGCCCGGAGCTTCGATTCGTCGACGCTCGGGCCGCGCTGCTGGTTCCAGTTCCCCCAACTCTCCCACCCCTGGCACCCCGCGGCTGCGACCGCGAGCCCCGCCAGAAGCAGCGCGATCGAGCCCGGGAACGTCCGCTCGTGCCGGTGCCGCGCCCCGATCGACCTCCGTGCACGGGGCTTGGTTGACGATGCCTCCTTGCTCATCGGTATCCCTCGCCGTCGGTGTGTTGTCGCTACGACGTCCTTCGTCTCGAGAGCAGTCGTCCCACGACCGCGGCGTCCACCGCCATCAGCGCCAACAGGATCGTGCAGGCGTGGGCGAACCAGTCTCCCCAACGAGTGTACAGAGAATGACGCGTGTCAGTAAAGATCGTCGAGACGCGCGCCCCCACGATCCCGGGCCCGTAAAGGCGATCCCCGTCCGTCACGCGGTCGTGGATCCGCCCCATCGGGTCGATGAAGCCGCTGACGCCCGTGTTGACCGCCCGGGCCACGCCCACCCGATTCTCCACCGCCCGGAACACGGACGCCACGAAGTGCTGAGGAAGTTCCGACGTGTGATCGAACCACCCGTCGTTGCTGACGTTCAGCAGGAAGTCGACGTTCTTCCGCCCGTCCGGGCTCTGCACGAACTGGCGACAAACGTCCGGCATGACGTCCTCGTAGCAGATCGGCACGGCGAAGCGATACGTTCGACCGCCCCGGGAGGCCGCCTCCATCTGATAGGCGACGAACTTCGTGCCCGCCGTGAGCGAGTATTCGAATCCCGTCGCGCCCCAAGGCGTGATGCTGTTCAACCAGACATAGAGCCAGTGCAAACGCGAGTAACGGAAGGGCACGTATTCCCCGAACAGGACGCAGTGAATCTTGTCGTAGCGGTCCGGGAGCTGGCTCCCGTTCGGGTCGTAGACGTAAACGCTGTTGAATCGGTCCAGCTTGGCCCGCAGGGGCGCCGGATCGGGGTTGAACTCGTAGCCGTACGCGCCTACGACGACCCAGGACGGGGTGCGATCCCGGCGATTGGCCAGGTCGAGGCCCGCGTCCGCTCGAACCCCCCAGAGCTCGCCGATGAGGCCCAGGGGCTCGCGCAGCTCGGAGATTCGACCCCGAGCCAACGCGCTCATCACCTCGCTGCCGAGGTGCCCGAAATCCCACTGATCAAACAGAAGCCCGCCCCGCATCCGCGTCTTCGGGTCCAGGCCAGCCAGCCGCTCGGCGGCCGCACGATCCATTGGCTTGCCCATGTACCATTTCGCCAGCGCCACGCGTATCCGCTTGGCCGAGTTCGGGTCGTTCGGAAACAACGCCTCCATCTCACGGAGGGTGGGCATCCCGTTCGATCGTCCCCGCCATTGTCCGATCGACAGCCACATTCGCCGGAGCTCGTTCGGCTCTTCGGTCATCAGGTTGACGAGGGTCTGCCGGGCGAGGAACTCTCGGTTGAGCGTGGCGCTCCCGGCCGACTCCGGCCAGACGATCAGGTCGGGCGCGTCGGCGCCCGCGTCGAGAGAGAGCTTGAGGTAGCCGGTGAGAATCTGCCACGGCGCGGCGTCTCTCGAGCCGCTCACGGTCACGGGGTAGTCCTGCTGGCAAACGGCCGTTCGAGGGCCAGGCTTCATCGTCCCGGAGGCGAGCTGGGCGCGACCGTAAACGATCGTGAAGACCAGCAGGCCCGCCGTGAAGACCGTCGCCACCGGAACGCGGCGCGGGCGGCGGACGGCGCGATTCCGCAGGACGAGAATGGGCTGGATGAGCATGTCGACGATCCAGCCGTTGACCGCCGCGATCACGAAGCTCAGCCCGTACGCGCCGACGAGATCGCTGACCTGGATCATCGTCAGGACGTTGTAGTGGCTGTGCGCCAGGTAGAACCACGGAAAGCCCGTCACCACCACCGCTCGCAGCCACTCGGTTCCCACCCACACGAACGGAAGCACCAGAGCCACGCTTCCCCGGCGTCGCGTGACCATGTATCGAACAAGCCACGCGACCAGGGGAAAGTAGATGCCCAGGTAGAGACTGACCGCGATCCAGGCCGGCGCTGTGATCGGCGACAGCCAGAAGGCGTTGCAGATGAAGAACGCAGCGCCCATCAGATAGCTGGCCAGAAGCATCCAGCCGACGCGCCGCGCCGATGTGACCGCCACCAGCCACGGGACAAGACACACATAGGCGAGGGGCCACCACTCAATCGGAATATAAATCATGCTCATCATTCCGAATGTGGCGGCGCAGAGCACGAGAACGGCCCAGCGAGATTCGATGGTGAGCGCGCCTCCGACCAATCGGGCAGGGGGGGGCACGCGCTCGCACGCCTCCGAAGATCGTGGGGTTGGGTCGTTCAACGCCTCTGCTCGCATCCCTGCCGATGCCCCCTGGAAGAACGCCGGCTCCGTTGCATTTTGAGCCACGGCGCTGCAAAATGGAACGGGCGTTTCGATTCTGCGGGAATCGCCGCCCGCTGCTCTGGAAGACGCTTCCGCCGGAGAATCGGCGTTGACGCCTTCCGTCAAGTTAGCCTATACTAGCGTCTTCCTGTCTGGCCGCATGCTGATTGCGGACGTATTGCTCGAGAAACCGTATCTCTTGGAACCGGCCTTGCCGGAGAGGATCGTATCATGGCCGAAGCAACCACTACCATCAAGGGCTGTTCTTTCCTAATCGATGACCCCCCGCCGGAAGTCGTCCACACCACCGAAGAGCTATCCGACGACGTCGAAATGATGGCGGATACGATCCGGAAGTTCATTGACGACAAGATTATCCCTCAGGCCGACGACATCGACAACATGAAGGAAGGCCTCATGCTCGACCTGTTTCATCAGGCCGGCGAGCTGGGGCTTCTCATGGCCGAAATCCCCGAGGAATACGGCGGGATGGGGCTCAAGTTCTTCGATGCGATGTACCTCGTCCAGTACATGGCCGCGGGGGGGTCGTTCGGCACGGCCAGCATGGCCCACGTCGGCATCGGTACGCTGCCCATCCTCTTCTTCGCCAAGCCCGAGCTCAAGGAGCGGCTCCTGCCCGATCTGGCCACCGGCGTAAAGATGGCCGCCTATGCGCTCACCGAGCCCGGCGCCGGCTCAGACGCCCTGTCGGCCAAGTGCAAGGCCGTCCCCACCGAGGACGGCAAGGCCTATCTGCTCACCGGCAACAAGCAGTTCATCACGAACGGCGCCTGGGCCGACGTGGTCACGGTCTTCGCCAAGGTCAACGGCGAGGACGACAAGTTCACGGCCTTCGTCGTCGAGACGCCCTGTGACGGATACGAGGTCTCCCCCGAGGAGCACAAGCTCGGTATCCGCGGCAGTAGCACCTGCGCCCTTCGCTTCAAGGACTGCAAGGTTCCCGCCGACAACATCCTCGGCGGGATCGGCGACGGCGGCAAGATCGCCCTCAACATCCTCAACCTGGGACGGCTCAAGCTCGGCATCGGCGCCGTCGGCGGGGCCAAGATCTCCATGAAGTCCGCCGTGACCTACGGCATGCAGCGAGAGCAGTTCAAGACCCCCATCGCCAAGTTCGGCCTGATCCAGCAGAAGATCGCGATGATGGCCAGCGGCATCTACGCCGGCGATTGCATGACCATGCGCACCGCCGGACACTGCTCCGACGCCATCGACGCCATGGCCGGTCAGGGCGGGTCGATGGCCAAGCTCAAGGTCCTCGAGGAGTTCCTCGTCGAGTGCGCCATCGAGAAGATCTATCAGTCCGAGATGCTCGACCGCGTCGTCGACGAGACCGTCCAGATCTACGGCGGCTACGGATTCACGACCGAATACCCGGCCGAGCGCTACTACCGGGACGCCCGAATCGCCCGGATCTACGAAGGCACCAACGAAATCAACCGCCTGGTCATCGCCGGCACGCTCTTCAAGCGCGTCGCGCAGGGGCGGCTTGCCCTGGGTCCGGTGGTCATGAAGACCATGGGGGCCGTGATGGGCGGTAAGCTCGAGCTGCCGAAGTTCGATGGGCCGCTCGGCGAGATGAAGCAGCGCGTCTGGCAGGCCAAGCGGATGTTTCACCTGACCGCCGCCGCCTTCCAGCAGGGCATGGGCAGCAAGGTGACGGATCAGATGGCCGTCATGGGCCAGCAGGAGTGCCTCGGCTGGATGGCCGACATGGTCATGGAAATCTACGCCATGGAAAGCACCATGCTCCGCACGCAGAAGCTCATCGACACCAAGGGCCAGGACGAGGCCAAGCTGGGCATCGCCCTGACCCTCTATCACGCGGATCGCGCGAGCCGTACCATCATGTCGGCGGCGCAAAACGTGATTACCACGATCGCCAACCCGGGCGCGGCCGTCGGACTGCTCAAAGCGGCCGACGCGCTCAACCCCTGGCGGCCGAAGAATATGCGTGATCTCGACCGGCAGATTGCCGATGCCGTGATCGCCACCGACGGCGAGCTGAGGGTCTAGCCGGCACGGCAAGCACGCGACAACGGATGAGTTGGAGAACGGAGAATCGGTTCAAGACGAGAAGGTGAAGGTGACAAACGATGGCTGATCTCAAAGTGTTGGTGTTGGTCAAGCAGACCTTCAACACCGAGGCCCGAATCCAGTTGAGCGCCGCCGGCGACGTCGACGACAAGGGCATCAAGTTCATCTGCAACCCGTATGACGAATTCGCGATCGAAGAGGCCGTGCGGATGAAGGAGCGCGGCGATGCCGCACACGTCCGACTGCTCACCGTCGGGTCGGACAAGGCCGCTGATTCCCTCCGACAAGGTCTGGCCATGGGCGCCGATGACGCCGCTCGTGTATGGGACGACGCGCTGGCCAATGCCGACAACGCCACGATCGCCAAGGTTCTGGCCGCGGCGATCAAGAAATACGAGTGGGACATCCTTCTGTGTGGCAAGGTCGCCGTGGACGACCAGTCCTCCGAGGTCCCGGGACGCCTCTCGGTGCTCCTCGAAACGCCCGTCATCAACGCCGCCGCCAAGATCGAGATCGCCGGCGACAGCGTCAAGATCACACGCGACACCGACGCGGGCACCGAAACGCTGCTCAGCAAGCTGCCCGCCTTCATCACCACGGAGAAGGGTCTCAACGAGCCCCGTTATCCGCCGCTGCCCAAGATCATGAAGGCCAAGCGCAAGGCCATCGACGAGTTGACGCCGGCTGATCTCGGCGTCGAGCTGGCCAAGAGCGTCGAGATCGTCGGGCACGAGTTGCCCCCGGCCAAGAGCGGCGCCAAGATGATCAAGGGCGCTCCGGCCGAGCAGGCCGCCGAGCTCGTTCGCCTGCTTCGGGAAGAGGCCAAAGTGCTCTAGCGGCCTTATGGAGAAGTCAGCAAAGGATTAAGAAGCCATCGGGAGAACGCATCCATGCCATCACCCGTTTATGTCTATGCCGAATATGACGCCAAGGGCCTTCGTAAGGCCTCCCGGCAAGTCCTGACCGTGGCCCACAAGCTTGCCGGCGGCGGGGACGTCGTGGCCATCGTCGTCGGCGGGGCTGACGCATCGGCCGCGGCCGGCGCCGGCGTTTCGAGTGTCTTGAAGGTGGACGCGCCGGCCCTGGCCAAGTACACGGCCTGGGCCTACGCCAAGGCGATTGCCGCCGCCGTCGAATCCGCCGGTCCCGGCCCCGTCCTGCTCGGATGCACCAGCCAGGGCAAGGAACTCGCGCCCATGGTGGCCCAGCGACTCGGCATGCCGCTCCTGGCCGACGTGACCGACATGAAGGGCGAGGGCGACGCGGCCCAGTTCGTCCGTCCGATCTATGCCGGAAAGGCCCTGCGCACCGTCAAGTCCGCTCAACCCAACTACGTCGTGACCGTTCGACCCAACGCCTTCCCGGACCACGCCGGCGATGGGGCCGCCGAGGTCAAGAACGTCGACGTGGCCTTCGATGACGCCGACGCCCGCGTGACCGTTGAGAGCGTCGAGGTCAAGGCCAGCGAGCGCCCCGACCTGACCGAGGCCGAGTACATCGTTTCTGGCGGCGTGGCCGTCGCCAGCGCCGACGGGTTCAAGCCCGTGGAAGCCGTCGCCGATGCACTCGGCGCCGCCGTCGGAGCGTCGCGCGCGGCCGTCAACGCCGGATACATCGACGTCTCGCACCAGGTCGGCCAGACCGGCAAGACCGTCGGGCCCCAGCTCTACGTCGCGCTGGGAATCAGCGGGGCGATCCAGCACCTGGCCGGAATGAGCACGTCCAAGTGCATCGTCGCCGTCAATACCGACGAAGAAGCCCCGATCTTCAAGATCGCCGACTACGGCATCGTCGCCGACCTGTTCGAGATCGCGCCGCTCCTGGCCGAGGAAATCAAGAAGGCCAAGGCCTAGCCGCTCAGGTGCGACCGGGACTGACGGATTCGAGTGCGGAGGCCGACCCGGCCAAGTCTGACCGGCGGCCGGGCCTATCCATGGAAGAGCGTAGCGGGTGCTCGTATTCCGGTGCCTGGCGAATTGAGGCAAACGCCTCGGTCTGCCAGGCATCCGCGTGTTGGCAGGGCCATTTCCGAATCGACCGTCCCGCGGACAGGGAGGGTCGAACCCAGGTCGAGATACGCGACGCTGTCCGTCGACGGCGCACGGTTAGCGAGAGGTTGCCATGATTGCATCGAGTGTGTGGGTCGCAAATACGTTGATCACCTTGGCCATCCTGGTCGTCGGCCTGGGCGTCTTCGCTCGCACGATCTTGGGCCGCTTCGGCGCGCTCAAGGCCATGGACCGCGGAGTCAAGATCGGACATGTCGGCGAGAGGATCGTCGCGTTCCTGAAGCTCGGCATCGGCCAGGGCCGCTTCATGCAGACCTGGGAACTCGGCGCCGGGCTCATGCACGCCCTCATCTTCTGGGGCTTCCTGGCCGTGGCCCTCAGGACCATTACCCTCTTCGGGCACGGGCTGGCCGGCATGCCCCATCCGGAATGGCACCTGCCCTTGTTCGGACCGGGCGCCCTCGGCCCCATCTACACCGTCGTCTACACGCTGGCCGAGATCTGGGTCCTGGCCGCCGTCCTGTACGCCTTCTACCGGCGCCTTGTCGTCCGCCCGAAACGCGTCCACCTCACCGGGGAGGCCCTGCTGATCCTCGGCCTCATCGGCGGCCTGATGATCACCGACTTCCTCTTCGACGCGACCGCCATCGCCAGTCATCCAGACGCCTGGCAGGCCAAGTACGCCTTTGTCGGCAAGGCCCTGAGCGGCCTGTTCGCCCAGGGCTCCGCCGCCACCGCGGGCGTTCAATACCTCTGCTTCTACATGCACCTGGCGATGATCGTTTTCTTCCTGAACCTGCTCCCGCTGAGCAAGCACTTCCACGTGATTACGGCCCTGCCCAACGTCTTCTTCGTCAATATGAAGCCCCGTGGCGAGCTGCCGCGCATGGACCTCGAAAACGAGGACCTCGAGGTCTTCGGCGTCAACCAGATCGAGCACTTCACCTGGAAAGACGGCCTGGACATGTTCACCTGCACGGAGTGCGGACGCTGCACCGCGAACTGTCCGGCGAACATTACAGGCAAGCCCCTCAACCCCGGTGAGATCGTCTGGCATCTTCGCGACATCATGTACAAGGAGCAGCCAAGGCTCATCGCCCTGGCCAAGGCCAAGGCCGCGGGCCACGCCAAGGCGGCCGAGTCCTCGGCCGAGCCGCTGCCCTGCATCGACGACGTCATCAACCACGAGGTCCTCTGGTCCTGCACGAGCTGCAATGCCTGCGTCGAGATCTGCCCGGTCACCATCGATCAGATGGGTAAGATCATGCAGATGCGGCGCTATCTGGCGCTGATGGAGTCCGACACGGCCCTCACGCCCGAGATGACCCGCGCCATGAACGGCATGGAGAACAACTCCAATCCGTGGAACCAGGGCGCCCACACCCGCGGCGACTGGGCCAAGGGGCTCGATATTCCGACCATGGCCGAGGGGCCCCAGGGCATCGAGTACCTCTTCTTCGTCGGCTGTGCCGGCAGCTTCGACGACAATGCCAAGAAGGTCAGCGTGGCCCTGGCCAAGATCCTCAAGGCCGCCGGCGTCAAGTTCGCCATCCTCGGCGAGGAGGAGATGTGCACCGGCGACTCCGCCCGCCGCCTCGGCAACGAGTATCTCTTCGACGCCATGGCCCAGGCCCTCGTCGAGGTCCTCAACGGCTACGAGGTCAAGAAGATCATCACCGCCTGTCCCCACTGCTACAACACGCTGAAGAACGAATACCCCGCCTACGGCGGCCACTATGAGGTCATCCACCATACCGAGCTGATCGACAGGCTCCTGCGAGAGGGCAAGATCACGCTGACGCAGCGAGCCACCAACGGCAACGGCGAGGTGGTCTATCACGACTCGTGCTACCTGGGTCGCTACAACAAGATCTACGAGGCCCCGCGGAGCATCATCGCCCGCCTGCCCGGGGCGAGGCTCGTCGAGGCCGATCGCAACCTGCACCGATCGTTCTGCTGTGGCGCCGGCGGTGGACGGATGTGGATGGAGGAGACGATCGGAAAGCTCGTCAACGTCGAGCGGAGCGAGGAGTGCATGCGGACCGGCGCGGGCTGCGTCGCCGTCGCCTGCCCCTTCTGCAACATCATGCTCACCGACGGAACCAAGCAGGCCGCGGGAGCTCCCGACAAGGCCCCGCCCGTCAAGGACATCGCCGAGCTCGTCGCCGAGGCCGCCGGGCTCTAGCTCGCCATGGGGCGGCAGATCCACGCCCCGCATGAGAAACGCTGTCCTTCCAAGCTGGCGGGGGGCGCCGCGCCTCTCGCGCCTGGCGGCGTGGCCGGGCGGATTCAACTTGTCAGCCCCTCCAAGATCCGGGATAACTCTCGCATGGTTCGCACACGCGTGTTCTTCGGGACCCTTCTGATCGTTGCCGTCCTGGGCCTGGTCGCCCTGGATGCCTGGCTGACCCAACAGACGATTCCTGAATGGCGGTGGCTGGCGGGGGGGCGGCTGAGGACGGCGATCGACTACCTCCCGCTCGGCGCCCTCATGACGGTCGTTCTGGCCGTGATGATCTCCTGGGGCGTCCTCGAGATGGGACGGCTCTGCAGGGCGGCGGGCTTCCGGCCCGCGGTGGGATGGGCGTGCCTGGCCACGTTTGTCATGGTGGTCCTCCCCTGGGTCAGCATCACCCCGGCACTCGGCAATCGCGCGTCGATGGGGGGGTGGGAACTCACCGGGCAATGGCTGGCGGGGACCGTTGGGGTCGCCGCGATTTGGATCATGCTTCGAGGCGATCCGAAAGGCGCGATCGGGGACATCGCCGTCACCACCTGGCTCATCGCATATCTGGGTTTCCTCGGTTCGTTCGAGTCTCGCCTGAGGATCGACATGGGCGGTCCGATCGGGGCCTGGCTCGTGCTGTATCATATTGCGGTCGTTAAGTTCGCGGACATTGGCGCGTATTTCACCGGCATCACCCTGGGACGGCACAAGATCGTTCCCAAGCTCAGCCCCAACAAGACCCTCGAAGGCTACATCGGGGGGATGGTCCTGGCCGTCGTCGTGGCGGTAGCCATGTCCAAACTGGGTGGTATAATAATGCCCTGGTACAAGACGACCTCTCCCGGGCCGTGGTTGACCACGGGACAGGCCGTCGCATTCGGTATCTGTATGGGATTGGTCGGTCAGGTCGGCGACCTGATCGAATCGCTGATCAAGCGAGACGCCGCCATCAAGGACTCCGGGTCGTTGATCCCCTCGTTCGGCGGCGTGCTGGACTTGATCGATTCGCCCTTGTTGACGGCACCTCTGGCGTGGTGGCTTCTCACGAATTGGGTGGGCTAGCCGGGCGTGCGGGAGCGTTTGGGTCGTTGGATCTTGTGATTACCATCGAGGACCCCGCCAAGCGCGTGGGCCTGTTCGGGTCGACGGATCGGCACCTGCGGTTGATTCGCGAGGCCCTGGGCGTCCGGATCAGCGCGCGAGATGCCTCACTCAAGCTCAGCGGGCAAAGCCAGCAGGTGGGCAAGGCCGCCGCCGTCATCGATCGACTCCAGCAGATGCTCCGAGACCGCGACCATCTCAGCGAGGACCTGGTCGCTGACGCCCTGGTGGAGGTCGCGCGAAGCGCCGCCGATGAGCAGACCAGCGGGATCGACGTCTACGGCAAGACGTCCGTCGCGCCCAAGACCGACGGGCAGCGACGCTACGCCGAGGCCATCCAGGGCCACGATCTGGTCTTCTGCGTCGGGCCCGCCGGGACCGGCAAGACCTACCTGGCCGTGGCCATGGCGGTCGCCCTCCTCAAGCAGCAGAAGATCAAGCGGATTGTTCTGGTCCGCCCGGCCGTCGAGGCAGGAGAGAAGCTCGGCTATCTCCCGGGCGATATGCAGGCCAAGGTGAATCCGTACCTCAGGCCCCTCTTCGACGCTATGCACGACATGATGACCTTCGACCAGCTCAAGCGATTCATGATGAACGACATCATCGAGGTCATCCCGCTGGCCTTCATGCGCGGCAGGACGCTCAACAAGGCCGTGGTCATCCTCGACGAGGCACAGAACACCACGGTCTCGCAGATGCTGATGTTCCTGACACGCCTGGGACACGACAGCAAGATGATCGTCACGGGCGACGACTCCCAGGTCGATCTGGAGGACGACCAGGAGTCCGGCCTGATCGACGCCGTCAGGCGCCTGGAGGGGATTGAGGGCATCGCCACGATCCGGCTGGATGAACGCGACATCGTGCGGCATCGCCTGGTACAAGATGTTGTCGAGGCCTATGCGGTCGATCAGGCGGACCGTCGCCGACGCCGCAATGGTCCCCGACAGGAAGACGTCCGATAAGTGCGCCTCACAAAGAGATGAACTTTTCGGACTTGGCTGTCGATAAGAGCGCGAGGGAGCGGCCAAACCGGACACAGCTTTGCAGGCTGATCGCCCGAATCTGGTTGGGATCGAGCCAGATCCGATCAGCGAGGCGATAGCGGGGCATCGCCCGACGGTCCGACCCCGTGGCTGACGAACCGCAATGGCACTGAACCGACCCAAGTCGAAGCGAGGCGAGGCAAGTCGTTGGGGCCCGGGGCGCGCCCCTTCATGGGCCCAGCGAATCCGGGCCGCCAAGGGCCTCCTCGGTCTCGGCGTGGCGGTCGGCTTCTTCGTGCTCGCCTCCGTCATCATCATCCAGGGCGGTGAGCCCTTCCCGTACAGGCTGGGACAGACCCTCTCCGGCGAACAGATCGTCGCTCGCGTGCCCGTGCCCGATCCCCAGAAGCTCCGGAGCCTCCAGGAGGTCGAGGAACTCAACACCGCCAACTACTACGTGCTCAACGAGGCCCTCCTCAAGGGCATCGAGGCGGCGATGAGGAACCTGCGAGAGAAGGCCAGCGCAAACGAGACCCTCAAGGCCCTGACCCAGGAACTGGCCAAGCAGAAACAGAGCTGGACGCTGGACGAGCAGTCCTTCAAGGCCCTCCGAGAAATGGCCGATGAGACCGGCGCCAAGAAGTTCAACGACGGCGTCAAGCAGATGTTAGCGGTCGCCAAGGCCGAGCCCCTCGTCCGACAGCTCGGCCGGGAGGACCGCTGGCCGCCCTCCGCCGCCCAGTACGTCTTCTTGCAGGGGCATTCCCCCTCGGCCGTCTCGAATGATCGACTGAAGTACGTCTCGAACAGCGAGCACGTCGACAGCGTCGTCGACCGCCTGGTCCGCGAGTTCCCCGCGCCCCTCAGGAAGCCGATCGCCGCCAAGTGGCGCGAGGTCCTCCAACCGGACCCCGACGCACGAATCTTCGTCCCCATCTATGAGTTCGACAAGGAAACGACCACCGCCCGGATCAAGGAGGCCAGAACCCAGGTCAGTTGGGAACGGGCCGCCAAACCCGCCGGATCGCCGATCTGCGAACCCAACGTCATCGACGAGGCCGACATCGAGTCCCTTCGGCTGGAGCACGCGGCCTTCATGAAGGAGCTCGACGAGCCGAATTCCGCGTTCCGACCGCTTTACTGGCAGCGTGCCGTCGGCATAGCTGGCATCGTGCTGTTCATCACCATCGGCTTGTCGATCTACGCCTGGTGGTTTGGGGCCATCCCCGTGAAGGAGCCACGCCTGCTGCTCGATTTTGCCGGCGTGATGTTGGTCATGCTCCTCCTGGCTCGCCTCGGTGCCATGGCCGGCTGGCCCCAGGAGCTGGCCGTCGTGCCGGTTGCGATGGCCGGTGCCATCCTCACCATCGGGTTCGATCAGCGGTTTGCCTTCGGTGCCGCCGGCGGCCTGGCAGGGCTGATCACCCTGGCGGTGGGGGGCGATTTCGGCTTGATGCTCATCCTGATCGCCTCCATGGGGGTCATCGTCGCCAACCTCGGAGACATTCGAACCCGCGGCAAGGTCCTCGATGCCGGCGGTATGACGGCGATCGCGGCGTTCCTCTTGGCCGTGTGCGTCAACCTGCTCGACCAGCAGACGCTCCGTTTCACGGGGCAGCTTGCCCTCACGGCCGCCGCCTCCGGGCTCGCCGCGGGATTCCTCGTCTTCGGTATCCTCCCGCTCATCGAACGCATCTTCGGCGTCACCACCGCCCTGACCCTCCTGGAATGGGGCAGCATGCACCAGCCGCTGCTGCGACGATTGCGGGAAGAGGCCCCCGGCACCTACAGCCACTCCCAGACGCTCGGTGACATGGCCGAACGAGCCGCCGACGCCATCGGGGCCGACGGGCTCCTCGCTCGAACCGGCGCCTACTACCACGACGTCGGCAAGATCATCAAGCCAAACTACTTCGTCGAAAACTACGAGATGCGCGTTGATCAGCACAAGAAGCTCCAGCCCACGATGAGCATGCTCATCATCGTGGGGCACGTTCGCGACGGCATGGAGCTGGCCCGCCAGTACGCGCTGCCTCGCGTCTTGACGAACTTCATCGCCGAGCACCACGGCACGACCCTCGTCGAGTACTTCTACCACGAGGCCACCGCCCGCCAGACCGCCGACGGAAAACCCGGACCCTCAGAGACCGAGTTCCGATATCCCGGACCGAAGCCACAGAGCAAGGAGTCCGCGATCCTCATGCTCTGCGACGCCGTCGAGGGGGCGATCCGGGCGATGGCCGAGCCGACCGCCGGAAGAATCGAGTCCACCGTCCACCAGATCGCAATGAAACGCCTCATGGACGGCCAGCTCGACGAGTGCAACATGACGCTCAAGGACCTCCGCCGCGTCGAGGATTCCTTGACCCGGAGCCTGATCACCATCTATCACGGCCGAATCGCCTACCCCAAGGCCAAGGGCGAAGCGCGGCCCGATCAACTTGGCTCGAAGCCCGCCAGCGCGGGATAGCATGCATGAGGGGAGGAGCGCCCCAGCAGCCCGTCGATGGACGAAGACGACTCACCTTACTGTATCGAGACCAACAGACACGTTGACGTGCCTGATGTGGATGATGCGCGGATTCACCGCGTCGTCAGCCACGTCTTGGTGGCCGAGGACTGCCGCGCCGCCGAGATCAGCGTGGCCGTCTTGGACGCCGAAGGCATCCGAGACCTGAACGCCCGGTACCTCGGCCACGATGACGAAACGGACGTGTTGGCATTCGACCTCAGCGATGACTACGATGGGTCGGGACGCGGCGAGGAAGCCGGCTCTGTCCCGCGACTGACCGGTCAGGTGATCGTCAATGCCGACTTGGCCCGTTGCCGAGCCGCGGAGCGCGGCATCGAGGCATCCGCCGAGCTGATGCTCTACGTCGTGCACGGGTGTCTCCACCTCCTCGGCTATGACGATCATGGCGATGAGCCCGCTGCCAGAATGCACCGCCGCGAGGACGAGTTGCTGCAGGCCCTGGGATACGGCAAGGTGTTCGAGGTGCCCCCGAACCGTCGGGCAGGTCCGGACGGCGGCGAGAATCAGCGGAAGCAGGCATAGATGCGTATCGCACTGGCCCAAATGCGAATCGAGACCGGCCGCAAGTCGGCCAATATGGTCCGCGCGCTGTCCCTCATCGACAAGGCGTGTGACATGGAGCCCGCGCCGGACCTGGTCGTGCTGCCGGAGTGCTGCGACCTAGGAAACCTCTCGGCAGAGAGTGCCGACCTCGTCGAGCCCGTCGGCGGCACGTTCGCCGAGTCGCTGGCCGCCAAGGCCCGCGAGATGGGCGTCCACGTCCTGGCGGGCCTGGCGGAGCGTCACGGCCAGGCCGTCTACTCCGCCGCCGTCCTCTTCGACGTCGACGGTGACGTCCTGCTGCGGCAGCGCGGGATCAGCATCGACTCGGCGGCGGACGGAGGGGTTGTCCCGGGCGATCGTATCCAGGTCAAGCGAACGCCTTTCGGCACGCTTGGAGTGCAGCTTTCCGCCGATCTGGCCTTGGACTGCATCACCAAGTGCCTCCGAATGATGGGCGCTTCGATCGTCTTGGCCCCATGTGCATGGGCCTGCGAGCCCGGGCACGAGGCCGAGCAACTTCAGCGCGTGCAAGGCTGTCTCGCGCGGCACGCCGGGTCGACCGGCCTCTCAATTGTGTGCGTCAACGGCGTCGGCGAATGCGATGACGCGACAGCTTCCTCCACCGTGAGGAGGTACGGCGCGAGTCTGGCCTACGGTCCCGACGGGCAAGCCCTCCTCGTCGGACCGCTGAACGAGGAGGCCTTGCTCGCCGTGGATCTGTCTTCACAGGCCGAGACGTCCGGCGGTACGAGGGTGTCAAGGGGTAAATGATCCGGTGGGACCAGGCTCCCTATGGTTTGTGGCGTTCGGGCTCACCGTGGCCACGCTGTACTTCGGCGCGGCCACGTTTGCCCTGCGCGATCTGTCACGAGTGCGACTGGCCAGGGCCCTGCAGCGCCGCGGCCGCGAGGCGTGGCTCGACACCGTGACGGCCAAGGCCGGCGACCTCATGATGGCTGCGGCCACCATTCGCCTCTTCTCCAACATCGGGCTGATCCTCGTCACGATCGCCCTGTTTCATGGCAAGATCGACAGCCGCCTCGCGCATGACGTGGCGGTCCTCCTGGTGTCCGGCGCGGTGATCCTCGTCTTTGGCCTGGCCGTCCCCAACGCCTGGGCCCGGTACGCCGGCGAAGAGCTCGTCGTCGATACCTACTACGTCCTGGCCCTGTGCGGGCTGGTCCTCAAGCCGGTTGTCTCGTCGCTCGAGTTCCTGGATGAGATCGTCCGCCGCCTGGCCGGGGCACCGCGCCACGACGACGCCGGCGAGGCCGAGCACATCGAGCAGGAGATCCTGGACGCCGTCAGCGAAGGCGAGAAGCACGGCGCCGTCGACGAGACCGAGAAGGAGATGATCGAGTCCGTCATCGAGCTTCGCGACACGCATGTCGGCCAGATCATGACCCCCCGAACCGACATGATCGCCCTGGACGTCGCCTCGGGCGTCGCCGCGGCTCGCGAGCTGGTCATCAAGGAGGGGCACTCACGTATCCCGTTGTATGAGGAGAACATCGACAAAATCGTCGGTGTCCTCTACGCCAAGGACCTGCTCACGATAGAGCGAGACGGCGACACCGACCTCCGCGAAATCATGCGCACCGTCCCCTTCGTTCCCGAGAGCAAGTCTCTGAGGGACCTCCTGCAGGAATTTCAGACGACGAAGATCCACCTCGCCGTCGTCATCGACGAGTACGGTGGAACCGCCGGCGTGGTGACCTTTGAGGACATCCTTGAGGAGCTTGTCGGTGAGATCGTCGACGAGTACGAGCCGCCCGAGCCGGAGCCGTTGACGCGGATCGACGAGGCGACCGTCGAAGTCGACGCCAAGCTCCGCATCGACGAGCTGAACGATGAGCTGGACGTTCAACTCCCGGAAGGCAAGGACTACGACACCGTCGGAGGCTTTGTGCTCGCCGAGATGGGACGCATTCCCAGCGAAGGGGAAGAGCTGCTGGCCGACAACGTCCACCTCCGCGTCCTCGACGCCGACGACCGAAAGATCAACCGCCTCCGCGTCTTCGTGGACCGCGCCCAGTCGGTCGACCGCAACGGCAACGGCGACTGACGTTGCCTCACCGCGCCGACGGCGTCATCCCTCCACCCAGATCGGACTCGACCACGCCTCGTCGCCGTTGGCCTGAACCACGCGGACGTCATACCAATCAGTCGACTTGCCCGTGGCGCGATCCCTGAAGGAAAGCGTGCCCCGATATCGAGGCGCCAGCACGAGCCGGTGACACAGAATCGACTCGCTGCTAAACGGACCGGTGAACGCCACGTCGCTGCTCCTGCCAAGGTCCGACAGCCGCATCGTCCGCTTCATCCCGCCCGGCAGGTTGACCGACAGGCTCAGCTTGGCGTCGGGCTTCGCGCTGAGCTTGAGGACCACCGCGTTGGTCACCAGATCGCCCAGCGGCTGAATCCGAGACGTATACGATCGGACATGCCACCTCGCGTCGGACCGCCTGGTTATGATGTTGCGGCGGTTCTCGTCGAATGGCCCCGAGCGGAAGCAGCCCAGCACGTCCACGATTTGCCCCCCGTCGAGAGCGACCTCGAAATCCCAGTCGCACACGCGGGCCATGTTCAGATCGCCCCACGGCCCCCAGCCGAACTCGACGCGACACAGCACGGGCTCGTCCCAACAGCCATCGCCGACCGGCTCGTCCGTTGGGAAGACCCGAGCGATCACGCGGTTGTTCCTCGCCAGCTCGATCCGATCGATCTCGTCCCAGCCCGTGGCCGTGACCTCGATCTCGCGTCGATCCGTCGCCGGAATCGCCTCCCCCATCCGGTGCCCGCTTAGCCGGAAGTCCAGCGCGATCCGGTCTCCCGTCACCGCGAACGTCCGTCTGGCGCGAAGTGCTTCGAAGATCCCCTCACGCGTCAGCGCATCCGCATACAGCCCCGTCAGCCCCTCCTGATATGCCCCGGGATACCCCAGATGGTCGTCCGTGCTCGCAACCACGCCCACACGAGCCCCACTCGCCAGCAGCGATCGCATCGTGTTCGGCGTCCACCGCCCCCCCATGCTGTGCCGAAGGTACGGAAACGGCCCCCGGTCGCTTCGAGCCCCGCCGTGTTCCGAGTAGAACTCCACGACCGGCGAGACGCCCGTGTCCAGATGCTCGAAGGCCGCCCCGCGCCAACCAGCCAGGTAGGCCGGATGGTGCGGAATGATCAGCGCTCCTGCCTGCCTGGCGTACGCCTGCAGATCTTTCACGTCGTCGAACGTCTTCAGCGGCGTCTCGCCGCCGTCCGGATAGATCAGGCAGTAGTCGCCGAACCGGCTCGAGTGCCATTCATACGCCACGAACGTCACGAACCGACCGGGACGATAGTTCTCCGCGGCCATCTTCTCGACGCGCGGCCACTGCTTCCGGACCAGCTCGAAGCCCTTGACCCACTTCAGATGCTTGTCCTGCGGCATCTTGGGCAGGTCGTGCCATCGGCTGTGTGCCGTGAATGCGAAATAGTCCAGGCCTCGCTTGGCGATGTCATACGACCGTTCCAGCGATCCCTTGGCGTAGCCGATCTCGTTGTGGTTGTGAATGTCGCCCCAGTACAGGTGCTTCGCGTCGCTCATGGATGCGACCCTCGCCGAAGTCAGCTCAACGGAACCTCGCCCTTTGCCCCGGCCGGGTGGTTCCGCAGATAGACCCGGTACAGCTCGAAGAACGTCGGTGCGTCGAGCAACTCGATCTTCGGATTCAGTTCCTTGACCTTCTGATGCACGGCCACGTACCAGTCTGGCGTCTTCAGGATGTTTCGGAACCAATGGAAGGGCAGCTTCCGCGCCTTCACGCGCTGGCAGATGACCCTCGCCGCCTCGTCCGGAGCCTGATTCACATCGTGGTCCGCTCGAATGACGGGCATGTTACCGTGCAGCAGCGACGGAGGAGTCTTCTGCGGCACGATCCCGTTCGGGCTGAATCGGGCGTAGCAATCCAGGCCCTTCTCGTTCAGACCCGGCGCGTAGCCGTCGATGACGAAGCCCGTGATCGTGATATCCCACCGCTTGTAGTACCGCTCGCAGTGCCGCGCCCAGGCATCGAGCCCGCTGGGCAGCCCTGAGATCGGCCGGGGTTCCTGCAGCATCCCCGGGTTGAGGTATCCGGCCCCGTTGTCCGCAGCGGCGAAGTGGTCGTTCTTTGTCGCCGTCCTCCGAAAGTAGTCGAGCGCCATGGGTGCACGCCGGTCCAGCACCGGGCTGATGCACCACATCAGCGGGATCTTGCCCCGATCGGGATGGTCCCACGCCCCGGGCATGAACTGATAAACCCAGGCTGCCGAGTCGTAATCTCCCACGTAAAAGATGATGAAATCCCGTCCGGCGAAGTTCACCTTCCCGTCCGCCGTCAGGTAGCCGCGCTCCTTGAGTTGTCCGTGCGTCACCCACGGCTGCGGATACCGCTCCTTCAACGGGAAGTGCATGAAGAACGACGCGTTGGCCATCGCCCCCAGCCCGATCGCGTCGGCGTCCACGAAGGCGTTGTACGCGCTGGCCGTCTTGCCGAACTCCCACTCCGTCGGAACGCCGTCGTGCTTGCCCCCGGCGCCGCCGTGCGTCGTGTACTTGTACGCCCAGGGCGTAAAGCCCCCGATGTGGATCATCCGATCCTTGCCCGCCTGCTTGTACGCGCTCAAGAGCATCGCCTTGAGCGTATCGAGATCGGTTCCCAGTCGCTGCGTCTTGTCGTCGACGGGAACCTCGTCCGCCCACGTGTTCAGATCGAAGAACCACCCCTTCTTCGCCACGAAGAAGTCGTGGTTCGTCAGCGTATGGTGATTGGCCGAACACGCCGTCGGAACCTTCAACCAGTACGCATCGAGGTAGAATCCGGCCAGACCCGCGTCGACCTTGCCGGTGTCGATGTAGTGAGCCTTGAGCCACAGATGAGCGTCGCACTTGGCGCTGCCGGTCGAGGCGATGTCCGTGTCGGGGATCTTGCCCTTGCCCGTGAAGATCGGCAAGCCCGTGTCCGTGAGGAACTTCACGCGAACCGGCAGCCGCGGCCCCGCCCCGCACAACTGGCGATACAGACTGCCCGGCGATGGATCGTACCGAAGCGCGATCAGGTCCTCTACCCCCGCGATCGTCGACGCCACATTGCTCGTGGCCGGTACCCGCTCGTCGTACAGCACGACCCCCTTGATGAAGCGGCGATACTCAGTCACCAGCGCCGAGATGTCCGGTACCGTCCTTCGTTCACGACCCGCCAGCCACCGTCCCGGCTCAGACATCCGCCCGAGCCAGTAGTCATCCACGTTCCTGCCGGACGCCTCGACGAAGCGGACGTAAAGCCGCGGAGCGTCGCGGTTGACGATCCCCTGCAATGTCGCCACCGCGTGGCAATGATCCCACGCCCGAGCGACCTGGTCGGCGTCCTTGGCGTCGAACTTCAACGCGTACGTCAGATCGAAGACGCCGATCGGCTCTCCGGCCGCCGTCGACGCGGAAGTGACCGCTATGGCTGCCACGATGATGCCGCGCATGTTCGCTCCAATGACTGTGTCTCTATCCGTCGGACCCTCGCCCAAACTGAAACGCGTAGAGATCCGTATCCGTCATCTCGACGCGTAGCCTGATCGGCTTGCCGGCCTGCCCGGACACGTCGCTTCCCGTCTTCCAGCGGACCGTTGCCCGCACGTGATCGCCCGTAATCGGGATGCAGTCTCCCGGAGATCGCCCGAGAATCGGCTTCCCCCCCGCATCCAGCAGCCCGACCCGCAACTCCCCGCCGGCCCGAACCTGAGCGTTAAGCTCCAAGCGATCTCCCGCAAACGTCAGCAGCGGAGTAACGAACCACCCGCGAGCCTTGCCGGCCTCGGCCGAGGCAAACCCGTCCAGACGCGAGACGACGCGGCTGTAGATCCTGCCCGCCCCCGGCTTGCCGCGATGCTCGAACGCGTCTTGATCATGTCGTAGACCGCTCCCGCCGTAGTACTGCCACAGCTCGTTACCTTTGCGAATCATGCCTTGGCCCATGTAAAGCGATCCGCTGTCGAACTCGCCCGCCTTGCCCAGCGCGATGAACGGCACGCGTTGTGGCCAGGTCCAGTGGATGCCGTCCCGGCTGACCGCGATTCGGATGTCGAGCGTCTGGGCCTTGTGGTCAAACAGGCTGGGGAACATGAGATAGCAGTTGGCGGCATACGGATACTTCATCGCCGCGGCGTTGTACAAATCCGTGTCGGGCGGGTCGGCGCTGCCCGTCTGAAGCACCAGCTTCAACGCGTCGAATCGTCTGAAGTCCGCGCTCTCCGAGCGTCCCAGCGACCGCCCATGGCCGCCGACTCGACCATAGATGACGTGCTTCTTCAGTCGGTCGTCCCAAAGACCCGAGTACTGGCTGTCGGCGAACTGCGGACAGATCGGCTGGTCGTATCGTGTCCATCGCAGACCGTCGGCCGAATACATGCCCGTGATCCTGTGGGGCGGCTTCATCTGGCCCCAGATCCCTTGCGAGACGCCCTTGTACCGGAACTCCGCCGGTGCCGTGGGATCCTTGAACACCTGCGTGCCATGAACGCGAGACCGACCGTTCTCCGGGCCGATCATGCGGAAGAGGATGTTGTTCGCCTTGCTTGCCTTGTACGAATAGAGCCCGAGTTCAGGCTTTCGCCAGTGGATGCCGTCGTCGGACTCGGCGTAGCAGAAGGCAGTGTCATCACTGCCGAACCAGCCGTCCGCGTCATAGCACTCGTACCACATGCGGTACTTGCCCGCGTCCTGCATCAGCGAAAACCAGTTGAGCGTCACGCTCTCCCATGGCCGGTCGCCCTGGAGTGTCTTCTCTCCCGTCTTGCGGGGCGGATGCGCGCGGAGCGTAACGCCCTCGCTCCTTGCGAAAAAGAGGTCATCGATGAAGACCTGCTTCTCGTCGCCGATCGCCAGAGGCCGGTTGCCCGCGCCGGGGCCAACCTCTCCGCGTGCCGTGCCGGACATCCCGGCAACCAGAAGGCTGCCGGCGATCACGTACCCACACAGTTTCACGAGCCGTCCTTTCCTCCCGAGCCGGCGAACCGTTGCTCGAGCGTGAGTCCCCTATAGCCCTGTGACCTCCGCCCCCTCCAGCAGCGCCCGCTTCCGCTCCATGTAATGGCAGAAGTTCTCCCACGACACATCCGGCGGCACCGTGTGATCCACGGTCGGGATGAACCCGCCTTCCTCAATGAGCGGCGCGAGGTGCCGCAGGTGCTCGTCGATCGCCTTGCGGTCCCTGGCCAGCACGCGCTTGTCCACTCCGCCCCACAGACGCAGATCCCGCCCGTACTGACTTCGCAACCGAACCGGGTCCATCTCGCTCGCGCGCTCCAGCGGCCAGATGCAGTCGATCCCCGCGTCCATGAACATCGGGATCAGCACCTCGCAGTTCCCGTCCGTGTCCAGGATCACGTAACGCGTTCCGTACGATTTGAGGAACTCCACGAGCCGCTTCAGGTGCGGGAAGATGAACTCCCGGAACGTATCGGGGCTGAGCAGCGGTCCCGTCTTCATCGACAGGTCCTCGTTCAGGTTGAAGTACTCGACGTCGATCTTCTCGAGCATCGGCCGACACACCTCGATCGTGAAGTCCGCGAAGAACGCCATCATCTCGTGCATCAACCCCGGCTGGTCGTACCACGCGTAGCTCAGGTTCTCCGTGCCCATCCACTCCCGGGCCCGCCAGTAGAACCCGCACGCCGAGCAGTTCTGCCCAAGCACCAGGACGTGCTCCCGGTTCTGCCAGCAGGGAATGCGCGACTGCCAGTACGCCGGAAGACGCCGGGGCAGGTCCGCCACGTACCGCTTCTTCAACTCGCGGAAGTCTTCGGGCGTCTCCACGGGAAACCGCAGGTACGTGTCCATGCTCGCCCGCGTCCCGCGAACCTGCCCCTCGATCAGGGCCTTCGTCACCACGCCGTGCGGGTGCTGGATGATCTCGTACCGGTCCGTCCGCTCGAGGACCTTGTGCTCGAACGGCGGCATCATCCCGAAGTCCATCGGGATGAACTCCCGGTAGTCCATGTCGAAGTATTCTTCGCCCGAGAACCAGTCCCAAGTGAACGTGTGCGGCGGCAGCCCCTCCCGCTCCCACCGCTCGATGGTCTGCCCCCAAACCCCAAGCTCGTAGTTAGGCACGCGATCCGCCGTGGCGTAGTCCATGCTGGCCAGGAATCGCTCCAGCGACGTGTTCCGCCCTCCGGTCGTGCTCATAAGGGGTTCCCGATCACCCGCGTGGGGCGCTCTTCAGCTCCGCCGGCACCTTCTGCTTCCCGAAGCCCTGCAGCGTGATGTCTTCGCCGGCCGAAACAGTGACCAAAGCGAAGCTGTTGTTCGCTAGCCCTGCCCCCTCGACCACCGCCCGGTGAGTCAGATAGTGGATGTCGTTGATCCGCCGGTAGTTCCCGCGATGGTCGTGACCTTGGAAGACGGCCAGAACCTTCCCCGACGCCTCCAGAATCTTCCGAACCTCCGGGCCGTTCTTGATTCCGTGAGGGTCCTTCACGTCGTCGAGACGCTGGTGAACGAAAACCAGAACCTTCTTCGCGGTCCCGGCGAGTTCCGCCTCGAGCCACTTCTGCTGGGCCGGAGGGATGTACGTCTGCTTCCAGTCGACCATCCCCGGCCCATACGGGCTCATATCCTTGTTGAAGTTCGCGTCGAGCACCACGAAATGGAACGGTCCACTGTCGAACGAATAGTGCGGGGCCGTCATCCCCGCCACGTCCATGAACTGCTTCTTGCTGAATCGGCTCAGATCGTGATTCCCGATCACGTGATACCGTGGACACGCCAGCCCGCGATAGACCTTCTCGATGTGCTTTAGAAAGCCCATCTCAGTCGCGAAGTCCGGCCCGCTGTCGACAAAGTCACCCAGCTCGATGACGAAATCCGGCTTGGCCTTGCCCATCGCCTCGACGAACGCCCCCACCTTCGCCTCCGAGTCCCGGTAGTGTCGCGTCCCACGCGCCTTGGCGTCCGCGTAGTGGGCGTCCGTGAAGATGCCGATCGTGATTGGGTCGGACGCCTTCCCTTCGGCGCCAAACGCCGCGCTCGCCAGCGACGCGGCCCCCAACGCCGCCGCCCCGGTCTGAAGGAAATCACGTCGCGAAAGGTTCCCTTGTCTCTGATCGCTCATTCGGGATACTCCATCGACACTAAGCCACCTGCAAGAATGTCTGCACAGCAAGCGAGCCTTGGGTGGCCCACCTCTTCAGAGGTGGGGGACGCGAATTCGACCGGAGATTCGCGTCCCCCACGCCCAAAGCCATCGGCCGCCCGGATAGAGGTTTCTTCTGACCCACTGTTCAATCTTCTATGAAGGCAGCTTAGGACCGAAATCCCCGTTACCGCAACACCGTTGGGAGCGGCTGTCGGCTGCATCCTGACTACAATACGCAAGATTCCACCGGTTGCCAATGGACCCACAAGGGGTACGGTGATTTCATCCGAGAACTGGTACGGTGACCCCCTTATCACCGTAGCGGATGCCGAAGGGGTGGCCCCCAGCGCGAAATCGGGGTACACATGGGCCACACAGCCGTCCCGCCCGACTCGCCGAGCGTGCGGGAGCTGCGGCATGATGCGGCATTCTGCGGGATCGCCCCCCCGCGCGGGATCGAGCCTACGGATTCTGTCGCGAGAAATCGAGAAATCTCGGCCCCCGCGCGACCGGCACCCCGTGAGGTCCCGCGAACAGGTACGGTGACCCCCATATCACCGTAGCGGATGCCGAAGGGGTGGCCCCCAGCGCGAAATCGGGGTACACATGTGCCACACAGCCGTCCCGCCCGACTCGCCGAGCGTGCGGGATCTGCGGCATGATGCGGCATTCTGCGGGATCGCCCCCCCGCGCGGGATGGAGCCTACGGATTCCGTAACAGAAAACCGAGAATTCTCGACCTCGTCGCAATCCGCACACGGCCGCCGCGGACGGCGCGACCTGATCGCCTGGACGTAACGGAAACGGGACGATTCAAATGAGACAAGACATGAACCCAAGACGTCTTCCCAACCTCGCCGTCCTACTCCTGGTGACCATGATGGCCCGAAATGTGATAGCGCAGTCGGAAACCTATGCGTCCAAGCCCTTCCAGCTCGGGCCCGTCCCCCCGACCATAGACCTCCGCAACATGCT
>JAFGLZ010000168.1 GCA_016927755.1 Phycisphaerae bacterium | reverse complement strand
ATGGACTCGATGACGAAGTGCGCGCCGGCCTGTCTCAGGTTCATGTCGGCGCGGGCCAGTTTCCGCTGGCGGACGTCGGGGGAGAGCGCGTCGATCTCGGCGGCGGTCAGTCCGACCTCGTTGCCGGTCTTGCTCAGCCCGACGGTCCAGGTTCCGGCGTTCAGGCCTTCGCCGATGCCGGGGGTAGTGTCGTCGATCTTGACGACGGCCTCTGGCGGGAAGATCCGGGTGGCCTGCATGTTCCCGATGACCATCCAGGGCTCGGGTCGGCCGGCGGGGACGTCGCTGGCGCAGAAGTTGGAGTCGGGGCAGTAGCCCTGCTTCTTGGCCTCGCGGTGATTGATCTCCATCGCCTCGGTGAAGTAGCCGGAGCTGGAGCCGATCTTGATGTCGCGCTTCTTCATCTCGGCCATGGTCTCGAGTGTGCCGGGGATGAGTTTGGAGTAGTCGGCGATACAGGCGATCTGCAGGCGCTTGAAGTCCTTTTCGAACATGTCGGCGACGTCGTCCTCGGTGCAGTCCTTGCCGTGGACCTTCTTCCAGAGGGCGGCGACCTCGTCGATCTTGGAGATGGCGCGGATGTGGTCTTTCTTCATGAGGCCCATGGGTGCTCGTGCTTGCTCCATCGTTATCTCTACTTTACGGAGCTTGAAGACCTCGATAAATACAACGGCGGGTGCGTAGCAGCCGTAGTCCATCGTGGTGCCCGCCCAATCGAAGATGGCCAGCTTGACCGGTCCGCGATAGCTTCGCTTGAAGACGAAATTCATGGGAGACTCCTGTTCATTGTCGCCAGACGGCGGCGGCTCGCCCCGCGAGGACTTTCCCGGCGGGTGGACGCCGATCCGAGTGGTAGAGGGTATCGGTTGGAGCGGGAGGCGGTCAAGACGTGGGACGTGGCCGGCGCCGGGGGGGCGATGTCCCGAAATGTCCCGGAATGTCCCAGAATGCACCGGAATGCGCCGGAATGCGCCGGAATGCGCGGTTTTCCTTGCTCTCTTCATGAGTGTTCCGTTGCTCATTGTGTGCCGCGGATGCGCGTTCGGAGGCGATCGTTCATGTCCACGTATGGACAAGGGGGTCGGCGATCTGTGTGGGGACGGGTGAAACAGAGCGCCGCCGCCCGAAGGCGGCAGCTTGGGTTGGACTGAAGTCCGCGACAGCACTTTCGAGTGGTTGTCGAGACGTCAGCCGTCGCTACGCGACTGATCCATCTGATGGCGGCCGGGTCCCCAGGACTGAAGATCCTGGGCTATTATCACATGGTCCCTACGGGACCATAGCCGTTCGGGGTCAGCAGATGCCTGAGCGGCCCGCGACAATGAATGAACAGCGCGCTTCTCGAAGACCTTCGATGCATAGTCCGTGGCTCCAGCCATCAGCGACACGATCCACGGCCCGAATTCGTGCCGGCCGCCGCTGAAGCGACGGGCCACCCATTCTTGGCGGTCTGTTCAAACATTCCTGCAGGCAGCTTAGTCGGGCATCAGGTCGACGTAGTACTTCGTGTTTTGGGTGATCCGCCGGGGGCGGTTGGGGCCGTGGGGGAATCGAGTGTCCCGGAACGGCTGCTTGGCGCCGTCGAATCGGAGTCTGAGGTCGCAGATGCAGAAGACGTCGGGGTTTCCGTTGTCGTGGCGACCGGGCTGGAGGTCGATTTCGTTGAGGCGTTTGAGGGCATCGGGGCCTACCTTGAGGGACACGGTGTCGGCCTTCTTGACCGGTGTCGGGAATGAGCCGTCACCGCGAACCTTGGTGGGGGCGATCGTTCCGATCGATTTGCCGTTGAGCAGGACGGTGACGTTACGATCGACGCCGACGAGGTCGATCTGGAGCTCGGCAGGCTCGGGGCGGAAGCGTGGGTCGTCCTTGCCCCTGAGCAGGACCTTGCGTTCGTAGCGGGCGGGGGTCTTGCCGCCGACGGCCTCGAGGACGAGCTTGCGGAGGCCGGCGGGCTCGGCGTCGAGGTCGAGCGTCGTTTCGAATCGGCAGCAAATGGGGGTTCGCGTGAAGGGGACGGGCTTTGAGACCTTGCCGAGACGGACGGAGAGTTGCTTGATTTCGCCGGGGGCGTCGAAGAAGGCGCCTTTGACGGGAGTCTGGTTCTCAAGCACGTCGCCGGCACGCGGGAGGTCCAGCGTGAAGGCGTGGGGCTTACCCGTGGCCTTGTAGAAGGTTTCGATCTCTTTGTCGGTCACGAGGACGAGGCGGTAGCCCGGCTCGTAGGGTCCTCCGACGACGGACAGCGCGCCGCCCATGAGCGCGGTGGTTCCGGCGAAGCTCGCGGCGACGACGTTGTGTCCGTGTCCGTCGAAGATCATCTTGACGGGGTGCTGCTTGATGACGTCGGTGACGCCGGCGAGGGCATGGTGATGATGGATGAAGAGGAGGACGGGGGCGGCTTTGGGGGCGAGATCGAGGTCGCGGCGGAGCCACTGAGCGGCCTGATCGGGTAGTCGCTGGCTCCACTTGCCGTTGCGGCAGTCGAGGAAGTCGAGGCCGACGAGGTGCACGCCGGCGTAGTTGAAGGACCACCGCATGGGTCCGAAGGTATGGGTGAATGCGCCGTAGCCGTACATGGGATGGGTCTTGTCCCACTTATCCTGGGCGTTGTAGCCGGTCACGTCGTGGTTTCCGGGCGTGCAGAAGAGGGGCACGGGGAAGTCTTGGACGTACTCGCCGAGCAGCTTGTACTGCGCGAGGCCCTTGGCTTGGGGCTCACGATCGGGCAGGTCCGCCAGGTCGCCGGTCAGGACGCAGAATCTAACGAGGTGGGCGAGCTGTCGGAGGTCCTCCTTGAACTTGGGGAACAAGTCCTTGCCGCCTCGAGGGACGTGGCAGTCGGAGCCGTGGGCGAAGATGAAGGGGAGGCGTTGCTCTTGGCGCTCGAGGCCGAAGTCGGCGTGGCTCGTGTCGGCGGGGGCCTCGATGCGGCGGAACCACGTTTTCGTCGGTGCGTAGCCCGATGGGATTGTCAGGGCGACGATGGGTTTCTTGTCCTCGGCTCGGAGGGGGTCGACCTTGGCGTCGATCTGGTAGCGTCCGGCCTCGTTCGTTACGACGAAGGCGAGGGTGTCGGAGACGGGGACGTTCGGGATTCCCTTCTCGCCTTCGTCCTGTCGGCCATTCCGGTTGGCGTCGAGGAAGACGGCGCCGGAGACGGGTTCAGCGTCGAGCCGGGCCTGCCAGCAGATGGAGAGACAAGACGCGGCGATGAGCACGCGGGCGCACGATTTCGGTTTGGTCATCCGATTCGATCCTTTCACTTCGATGCGTTCCGCGCGACCTGCTCGGGCGTGAGCGCCCCGCGGTAGACGCGGCGTTCGGCGGGGCCGGTGTTGGCTCGGGCGGCGGGGGTCTGCTCGGCGGGGCGGTAGCCCGTTTCCTTGATGAGGCGGTCGAGCTCGGCCCGCATTTCCTCGAGCTTGGGCTTGGCGGCGGGGTCGGCGACGAGGTTGTGCATCTCGATGCGGTCGCGCGAAAGGTCGTACAGCTCGTCGAGGTCTTCGAGGTCGGGGTATCGGGCGTACTTCCAGTCGGCGGTGCGCACGGCGAGCATGGTGGGCAGGCCGGGGACCCAGGCTTCTTGGAAGTAGGTATAGAAGAAGCTCTTTCGCCAATCGTCGACCTTCCTTCCGGCCAAGAGCGGCTTCATGGACCGCCCTTGCATGGTCTTGGGGGCGGGCACGCCGGCGAGGTCAAGGAGGGTCGGGGCCAGGTCGATGTTGAGGGTCATCTGGTCGATCACGGTGCCGGGCTTGATCAGCTTGGGATAGCGGATGAGGAAGGGGATGCGCATCGACTCTTCGTAGATGAGGCGTTTGTC
Source organism: Phycisphaerae bacterium (assembly GCA_016927755.1). Classification (GTDB taxonomy): domain Bacteria; phylum Planctomycetota; class Phycisphaerae; order UBA1845; family JAFGLZ01; genus JAFGLZ01. The sequence goes on along the minus strand of JAFGLZ010000168.1, from coordinate 4,228 downwards.
GCCGCGGCGGTGCTCGCCGTGGAAGTAGCCGTTATCGCCGGCGAAGACGATGACGGTGTTGTCGAGTTGTCCTTTGGTCTGGAGGGCGTCGAGGACCTTACCGACGCTTTCGTCGACGGCCAGGAGGGCGCGGTCGTAGTCGAGCATATTCTTCTGGCGGGGGTTCCAGGCGATCGGCTTCAGTTCGGGGGGGACGGGCTTGCCTTGGGCCCCACGCCACTCGTTGCGTCGGGCGCCGTAGATCAGGGCGCGGCGATACCACTCGGGCTTGGCTTTGTAGGTGTCGTCGAAGCTGGCGGGCTTGGGGATATCGACGTCGGCGTACATGCCCTTGTGCCGCTGGGCGGGGGTGAAGGGTCCGTGGACGGCCTTGTGGGAGAGGATGAGGCAGAAGGGCTTGGCTCGCGGCTTGTCGAGCCACTTCACGGCGTAGTCGGTGAGCAGGTCGGTGATGTAACCCTTGGCCTTGAAGTCTCGGCCGTTCTCGTTGAGGGGCGGGTCTTCGTATTTGCCTTGTCCCAGGAAGCTGAGCCAGTAGTCGAATCCGGGGCGCGGGGTGGCCTTTCGGGCCATGTGCCATTTTCCGACGAAGGCGGTTTCGTAGCCGGCCTGCCGCAGGAGTTGCGGGAAGGTCGGCGTGTCCGGACGGATGTCGATCGACTCGTTGGTGCGAACGCCGTGGCGGTGCGCGTGCATGCCGGTGAGGAAGCATGCCCGGCTGGGGGAGCAGAGCGAGGTGGTGACGAAGGCGTTGGCGAGTCGCGCGCCCTCGGTGGCGAGTCGGTCCATTTGGGGCGTTTTGAGGAACGGATGTCCCATGCAGCTCATCGCATCCCATCGCTGGTCGTCGGTGAGGATGAAGAGGATATTGGGTCGGTCATTCCGGGGCGGGGTCTGCTCGGCGCGGGCGTGCTCGGGGTGGGCGAGCGAGAGGGCGATCAGTACGGCGGCGATCGAGCCGTTGTGGGCATGGCATCGGGTCTTGCTGCGTCGCGTTATCTGGCGGGACATTGGGGTCTCCTTCATCGTGGCCGGGGAGAGATGTTTGTATCAGATTTCGCGTCGTTTGGCATGGGGTGGCTGGTGGGATTGGGGGGCGGGGGTGGGATCGTGATACCGTTTTTGGGCGCGCAAGCTGACGCCGGTTGAGGGAGGGGCTTGGGTTGGAGCGACGTTCTCTTGAACGATCCCGTGCACCTCAGCCGTCGCTACGCGACTGGAGTTCCCACAGGCGACTCGGCCCACAGGACTGAAGTCCTGGGCTATTATCACTTGGTCCCTCCGGGACCGAAGACGACCAGCCCGCGCCGACATCTCCGGCTGTTGGAGGCGCACACGTATGTGGCTCAAGGGTTGGCTAAGCGGCCTGCAACAATGAATTGATTGCTCCTCGAAAGCCCTCGATGGGTGGTTCATGGTCTTGGCCGTTGGGGACACGATCCCGGGTCCGAATTCGAGCCGGTTACCGCTGAAGCGATGGGCCACCCATTCTTGGCGATCTGTTCAAGCACTCCTGTAGGCAGCTTACGTGTCGAGGAGTTCGCGGAGCTTCTTGACGAGCTTCGCGGGGCTGTAGGGTTTGTGGATGAAGCCGGCGGAGTCCTTTCGGGCGAAGCGCGCGCTGACATCGTGTTCGTCGTAGCCGCTGGTGAGGATCACGCGGACGTCGGGTCTAGCTCGGCGGAGCTCCAGGAGGACCTCCTCGCCGTTCATGTCGGGCATGGTCATGTCGAGCAGGACGGCGGCGACGTCGGCGGCGTGTTCTCGGAACGTTCGTATGCCCTCACGCCCTCCTTCGGCCGTCAGGACGGCGAAGCCCGCGCGTTCGAGCATTTGGCCCGTGACGGTTCGGACGGGCTCCTCATCGTCGATGACCAGGACGGTGCCTCCGCCCATCCGACCTCTTTCGAGCTTTCGTTCGGGTTCGGCTCGGGCGTCACGTTTGTGTCCGCAGGGCAGGAGGACCTTGAAGGTCGTGCCCTTGCCCGGCTCGCTGTCGACGATGAAGAACCCTTCGTGTCCTCGAACGATGCCGAGGGCGGCGGCGAGCCCGAGGCCCCGGCCGGAGGCCTTGGTGGTGAAGAAGGGATCGAAGATCTTGGCCTTGGTATCCTCGTCGATGCCGCAGCCGGTGTCGCGTACCTCCAAAAAGACATAGGCGCCCTCTAGCGGCTCGTCGATGGGATAGGCGCGGACGTCATGGTCCGGATCCAGATGCATCGCGCCGACGGATACGGTGATCGTGCCCTCGGCGTCGGCGATGGCCTCGCCGGCGTTGGTGACGAGGCCCAACACGAGTTGGCGGAGCTGGGCGTAGTCGGCCTTGATGACGGGGACGTTCTGGGCGAGCTGGAAGTCGAGGACGACCTTGTCCGGTACGGCCGCCTTGAGGAGCGGGACCATGCCCTCGACGAGCCGGCTGAGGTACAAGGGCTGGGCGTCGACGCTGCCCCGCCCGGAATAGGCAAGCATCTGGCGGGTGAGCTCGGCGGCTCGCTCGGCGTATTTCTCGATGAGGGAGATGCCCTTTCGGAGCGGCGATTTCTGGGGGAGGTCCATAAGGGCGAGGCTGGCGTGTCCGAGGATGCCGGTCAGGAGGTTGTTGAAGTCGTGGGCGATTCCTCCGGCCAGGACGGAGAGGCTCTCGAGCTTCTGCGAGTGCAGGACCTGGCCTTCGAGGCTTCGTCGCTCCTGGTCGGCCTTCTTGCGTTCGGTGACGTCCCTGGCAAAGATGGCCACGGCGTTGACTTTGCCGTCGGCGTCAGAGACCGGATAGAGGTGGCTGTCGAAGCATCGCTCCTCTCGCTCGTCCTCATAGCGAACCGGGGCTCCCGAGCGGACGACCTCCTCGATGCGCGCCCTCCTGGACTCGGCCAGGGCGGGAGGGAACAGGGCATAGACGCTTGCGCCGACGAGCTCGTCGGCGGGTTTTCCCAGCCTTTCGGCGGCGATGTCGTTGAGGGCGAGGATCGTTCCGTCTTTCGCGAGGAGAATGGACGAATCCATCGGGGCATTCAGCAGGGCTCGAATCGTCTCCTTGCTCTGGCGGAGGGCGAGTTCGGCCCGCCTGCATTCGGACTCGGCCAGCTCGAGATCCCTGACGCGACAGCGAAGCTCGCCGATTTCGCCCACGAGCTCGTCCTTTGTCTTGCTGGAATCGTCGGCGATCGACTTGACGGCCATATTCGATCCCTCTGAAGCCCGGCCACATTGGAGATTTGCGATACCGTATTATACCCCGCATTTTGGGCGGGAAGCTAATTTGTTGGATGCTCGGGGTGTATGGGTGGGGGCAGGTCCTTGGACTTTTCTGGCGCGTTTTCGTTGTTTCCCGAGCCGGGTGGTGCCTCGCTGGACGCAGAGCGTGAGGGCGAATATGCTTAGGGTCGGGCGGGGGTCGCCGAGCCGGGGGCGTGGTTCGATGTGCAAGAGCTTGCGACGATTGAAGGGGAGCCGGCCAGGCGGTCGGCGGAGAGGGGTATGCGGGGACATAGGGCGGTGGTCTCCGCTCTTGTTCCTTGCGGCCCTTGCGGGTTGCGACGTTGTGTGCGTCGACGCCTTGCACTGGCTGTATGGGTACAATCTTTACGCGATCGCGGAGGGGCAGGCGTATCGTTCTCGTCAGCCGGACGCGGCCTTGCTGGATCACGTTGTTGAGACGTACGGCATTCGCACGGTCATCAACCTTCGGGGCGAGAACGCGGGTGAGACCTGGTATGACACCGAGGCGCGCCGGTTGGCGGAGTTGGGGGTCAGCCTGGTCAATATCGGGATGAGCGCCCAGAGCCCCCCTTCCGCTGAGACGCTTTTGGCCCTGTACGAGGCGTTCCTGACGGTGGATTACCCGATTCTGATCCATTGTCAGGCCGGTGCGGATCGGGCGGGGGCGGCAGCGGCGATCTGGCGGATGGCTGTGGCTGGGGACGAGCGGTCGTCGGCGTTATCGGAACTGGACTGCAAGTACGGTCACTTTCGAGCGGCGACGCCGGCGATGGACTGGTTGGCGGAGGCGTTTCTGGCCGATGCGAACTGGATCACTGACGTTTACGACCCGAACGGCTTCTACGATGTCGAGTAGGGTTTTTGGGTGCCGTAGCGGGCGGTGAAGGGGCTTTTGGACGTGGATTGCGGTCTTTTCAGTGTACGGCAACCTTTTTCAGCGGGGATCATGTTCTTGGGGTGGTCGTGAAAAAACCAGTCGAAAAGAAGGTGACAACGCCCTTCGGAT
>JAFGLZ010000167.1 GCA_016927755.1 Phycisphaerae bacterium | reverse complement strand
GGGTGCCACTGGCAGCTTGCCTGCCAGTGTGTATGCCCCGTGCGCCCACCGGAGAAACCGCACGGGCGGACAAGCCGCCCGTGGCACGCAGAATCGAATGCCGCCGAGACTGTCACGGACCCGCCGGCGGATGATTCCTTGGTGTGAGCTTGACGTCATGGGAGGCGTGGTATAGATTAGGTGATTCGTCGTCTTGACGGCCACTGCCTGACGGCGATCCCCAAGCTTGGGGCTGTAGCTCAATTGGTTCAGAGCGCCGGCCTGTCACGCCGGAGGTTGCGGGTTCGAGTCCCGTCAGCCTCGTTTGAAGTAGGTCCTGCCGAAGGCGTCAGTCACGCCTATGTGCCCGCGCAGGGTAGTGCCGCCTGAGGAACCGGGAAGCCGGTCGTGTACCGGGATCCGTGTGTGGTTGGTGCGGGCGGCGAGAAGCTGAGTTGCGCGTAGCGGATCACGGACGGGATTCGGGCGCGCGGGGAAACCGCCCACCGCGGGGCGGCTGTTTGACGCGCCCCTCACGTTTCGCTTGTGCTCGTACCCCTGCCGCTGCTTCGTTGTCTATTCTGCCCCCGCTATCGGTCGTCGATCGGTTCGATTCTGCGCACCACGTCGAGCAGGGCGATGTCCGCGAGCCTCGCCACCGGGGCGATGCCGACGATCACGTTTGCCGAGTCGGCCACGCTGTCGATCGCCAGGCCGGCGTCCTTGAGCGAGCCTAGAACCGCGTCGCCTTTGGCCTTGGCCAGCACCGAGACGACTACGCCGCCGTCACGTAGCGTGATGCCGGGAAGGTCCTTTCCGCCGTGGTCGGCCTTCATGAGCAGCGGCAGCAGCCGCTCGTCGATGCGTCGGGCGAAGGTCTGGAGGCGACCTGCAAAGGCATCGATGGCAGCGTCGGCCTCGCCAGACAGGCCGACGAGCTGCTCGGCGCGGTAGGCGTCGGCGAACGGGGCATCGGAGAGCACGCCACGCATCAAGACGCCGGTCTCGAAATCGGGCACAAAGGCGACCAGTGCGTCGGCGAGCCGCCGGGCATCCTCGGCTCGGCCGTCGGTGTACAGCCCGGCGATGTGGATCGCCACCTGCTCGGGCAGCATCGCGCTGGAATCGACGAGGCAGGCAAGCTTCTCGCACAGGGCCATCAGCCGGCGAAAGGCGAGTTCCTCCGCCGTCGAGACGAACATGCCGGCAGTCAGTCGACCGCCTTGCCTGAGTTGCCGCAGCAACGCGGTGATCTCGGCATGGGCTCTGGCGGTTTGTCGCATGATGAGTTGGTGATGGAGAGCATGAATCGAGCCGACGTGGCCACCTGCCGAGGTCCAGCTATCTGGAGCAACGGCTTGCTGGATCAATTCGGCGATCAGCCCCACCGAAACGGCCGGGGCCGCGTCTTCCTGGCCATCAGAAACGGTTAAGTCCCCGACGTCGTACACGCGGATCTGCGTCTTGCGACTGAGGTCCTTCCTGGTCGAAACCTGAACGACGTTGTCCTCGATCTCGTAAGTCAAATCCACCTTGCCGAGGGAGACTGCATCCAGGATCGCTTCCATCGCTCCCTCGAACGTCACGTTTTGAAGTCCTAGCGTAACCTCGGCATCCCTGGCAACGGCCACCGACTCCAACGCGTACCAGCGCGGAATGATGTTCAACCCGGTCATGGCTCCCAAACCGTCTATGACCTCTTCAAGCGGCTCCGCCTCAAAACGCAACTCCGCGATCGTCTGCCGAGATTCCCCGCAAAGGTTCTGGGTTGCGTGTTCTGCCGAGACGGATTCGTCGCGGCTCTGCATGGTCCCGTCCGCGGGTTCAGTGGCACCAGTGCCATTCACGTGATCGTACGCGGTCCTGAGTTGCGTGAGTAGATCGACGATCTGTCTGTGGATTCGCGGGCTGTGTGTGATCAACAGGTTGCGGCCCTCAAACTCGATGGAGCCCACACATCCGCCGTTGGCGCGCCAGGCCTCCGGGTCGATCGCTTGCCGGATCAGTTCGATTAGCGCTTCAAGCCCTCGCTGTTCTTCCATGCTGAAACCGGAAGCCGCCTCGCCGCCCTCCGGTCCCGGGATGAAATAGGCTCGTGTCTCGGTTTCTCGGTCCATGTCGTCCAGCGTGGAGATCTTGACTGCGCCGTCTTCGATCACGTAGTCCAGGGCAACGCCGCCGGCACCGACCGCGTCCAGAGTCAACTCCAATACCTTTCCCAAACGCACTTCGTGCAACCTGAGGCTGACCTCGGTATCCCTCTCGACGGCTCTCGCTTCGAGGGCCTCCCAGTTTACGACGAGGCTCAAGCCGGACTGCGCGCGCAGGACGTCAAGGACTTCCTCCAGCGGCCGAGCGTCGAATCGGAGTGCAGGTAACCTGATATCGAGTGTCTGACGCACAAGCCTGTTGGCCTCGGTGTCCTGGCCTTCAACAGAGATATCCATTCGACTGACGAGTTCGAGAGCCTCCAAGCCGTCTTGCAGGCTCGGATTGGCCATCGGTTGAGTCGACGGGAAGTGAGCGGCCACATGATCGACGAGGTATTGCTCGTCTTCGGGAACAGAGACGATCAGCTTAGAGGTGAGAGGGCTGCCCTCGACCTTGATAGACGCCTCTCTCAGTCTGTCCTGAATCGCATCACGGGCGCCTTCCGACAGCCCGGAGTAGCTGGGCTGTGTTTCAGCGGAAGGAGTAAGCCAATAGTTGACGAAATGTTGCTCGTCTTCGGGAATAGAGAGGATCAGCTTGCCCGTGAAAGGACTGACCTCGACCTTGATTGACTCGGACGGCTTCTCGGTTCCTTGGTCGGGTTTCGCCTCCTTGGCGCACAGCTCCGCGATCAGTTGTCTCACGCGTTCCGGGCTGAGGTTTTCCAACGCAAAAGTGCGGCGGTGGCGGTCGGGCGTGCCGTCACCATCGGCGTCAATCGTCCATGCGAGGTTGGACGACTTGGGCTCGGCCGTCACGACGAACGCGGGCTCGGAATCGGTCCCGACGACGCGGCGCTTGGGATCGAATCCGTATTGAGATGCCGTGTGGCCGAGGCTGTTGCCCCGCCATCCAGGCCCAGACGCGGTGGTCGTGCTGGGACAGGTAGACTGCTTGGGCGTTGTGCTATTGGCCCTGGCGACGGACCACAGGTCGGCCAAGTCGTCGTCAGGCCCGTACAGGTAGCGGCCTCCGCCGAGGTCGACCTTTTGTCCGGTGCGCCCGATATCACCCAGTTCGATTGATCGGCCGCGGAAGGCTGGGACGGTGATACCGAAGTCAACCACATCGCATCCTCGATGGATCTTCGTCGAAGTCTCCGCCGCGGCCCTAGGGTGAGCCGCCCAAGCCTCCGGCGAGCTCGTCGGGTCTGTGGTGTCAAACCAGAGGATGCCGTTTTCATCTTTCCCGAGGAACGGGTCTTGGGCTTGGGCGTCGCGGTCGTGGTCGCGTCGGTAAGATCGTACGGCACTGGAGAGAGCTTCCAGGATCTGCCTCTGCAAGGCCGCTTGCTCGTTTTGCGGGTCGATGGCCTGGATCTGCGTGAGCACTTGGGCCGCATCGTCGAAACGGTGCTCCTTCCGCAACGCTTCTGCCTGCTCCATCAGTTGGGCAACCTGCCGGTCCTTGGTCGCCGCGGGGGGTTCGAGTCGGTGCTTTTCGCGGTTTGCGATCTCCGTATACAACTCTCCGAGGAGACGCTCCTCGCGCTCCTGCGACGTCTCCTTCGTGGCGGAGCCGCCAAGCGGCGAGCCGGGCGGGGACTGTCCGCGTGTTTGTGAAAGGGGCACAGCCCAGCGGGGGGCGGTCTTGCATTGGCAGATGCGCTGCGCCCAGCCGCAGAGGCGCTCGCCGAAGACGCCTTCGTAGGAGACGCCGTCGGGCAGTTCGATCGGGACGCTGACCAGGCGGGGTCGGCCGCCGACGGTCAGGCGGAGCTTCTCCACCGCGACGAAGCTCGTGAACTGGGTCATGATGCCGAACCGCTCTCCAAGCTCGACGACCTGGCGGCGGAGCTCGGGCGGGAAGCTGCCGGCCTGGGCTGCGGCCAGGTCCTTGTTCATGATCTGCTCGACCTTCGCGCGGGCCCACAGCGTGGCGATCGTGTCGTGCTCGGGCTGGGACTCGGGGAAGTTGAGTTCGAGGACTCGCTCGTAGGGCCCCTCGCCGGCATTGCCGCGGATGGTCAGCGTGCCGGTGCCGGGCTCCGTGTAGCGCCCGTGGATGACGATCGGGGTGTGGTCCCACAGGTCGCCCACGTGCTCGGGAAGCACGTCGGCGACGTGCAGGCCCTCGCTGAATTCGACCTCGACGTCTGTCAAGACCGGCGTCTGGATCCGCCGGAGGAACCGGTCGGCGACCTCGTCGGCGTCGTCGTTGAGCGGCACGTAATCGGCGGCACCGCCGCCGGCCTCGGCCATGCCGTCCAGCAGATAGCGATTGACGCTGTTGCCGATGCCGAACGAGAAGACGCGCGTCGTTTGGGCGTTCCTTCGGACGGCGTCGATGATGGCCATGTCGTTGCCGACGTAGCCGTCGGTCATGAAGCACACGATACGGAGGGGCCGGGCGGTCTCGTAATCGGTCCATTCGGCGTGCTCGACCTCGAAGACGCGGGTCTCGTTCTTGGTGACCCACCGCCCGGTGAACAGGACGGGGACGCCGCGTTCGTAGTCGATGATCCCCGTGCGGATCGTCCAATTCTGGATCTCCGCGCGGATGGTCGCCCCGTTGCCCAGCGGCAGGTCGATCGTCTGGCTCGCCCGGTTCACGGGCTCGATGTCGTCGCCGCGAAAGACGTGACGGACGATCACCTCGCGACCGTCGGCGGGGAGGTTGGCGAGTTGGCGGACGGACAAGACGGTCGGCTGGTCGCTGCGGCGTTCGAGCGCCGCGGAAATGGCCTTCATCATCTCGGTGCCGCCGCGGCCCTCGCGGGAGGCCAGGAAGTTCTGCGCCGCGGCGATGTTCTCCCACGTGCCGGCGCGAGGCTGATCCCACAGGATGTGCGTATCACCGGAGAAGGTGATGACGTTGAACGTGTCGTCCTTTCGCAGGCCGTCGATCGCCTTGGCCATGCACGCCTTGGCCTTGTCGATGGGAAAACCGCTCATCGAGCCGGACGTGTCGAGCACGAAGACCAGTTCGCGCGGCACGGCCTGGGCGTCGTCCACGCGGCCGGGCGGTTGGAGGATCAGGGTGAAGAAGCTGCCGTGCTCGCCGGCGTGGGTGAAGACCGACTCGGTCACGGTGTCGGCCACCTGCCGCCAGGACAGGATGAAGTCGCGGTTGGGGATTTCGCGGCGACTGGCCAGTTCGAGCGTGACCTGGCGAGGCAGGCCATCGGCGCGGACCCGTTGTTGGGTGACGTCAATCTCGTGCAGGTCAGACTGGAGGTCGTCGATGCCCGGTCCGCCGGTGTCGATGTTGACCGTGATCGAGATGTCGTGGCCGGCGCGTGTCGGGGGCTTGGTCGGCATGGGCGTGATGCGGCTGGCGTCGGGGACTTGGTTCGTATCCCGGGCGAACCCGGTGCCATCGGGCGAGGCCCGTCGAGCGGCGAAGCAAAACCATCGCCCGCCGACCTGGCCGACGCCGTTCGTATACAGCGTACCGAACTCGCGCGAGACGCCGGGATAGAGCGCCTCGAACTCGTACCAGACCTGCGGTGGGTGCTGTTCGTTGTCCCCGCCGGATTCGGTCCACCAGGGGGCGTTCGGTTCGGCGATAGGCCTGGCCGCGCCGATGAGGGCGCGAAGCCGGTCACTGTCCAGCGGGCCGAGCGTGGAGGTGTCGCCGGAGCGGCCGACGGTCAGGTCGGCGGGGGCGACGAGTATCAGCCCGTATCGGGCCTCCAGTCCAGCGGGGAACGGCTGTGGGCCCGGCGTCGGCGTGCCGGGGATGTACCTCGGCCCGACGACCATCGGGAAGTCGAAGCTATACACGCCGTCCTTGCGTTCCAGCAGCTCAACATAGCTGATCTCGATCAGCACATCGGTGTCGGGCTCGATGTTCGCGACTGACTGCGTGAAGATGTTCGGGCGCTCCTGTTCGAGCAGGCTGGCGACGTGGCCGCGTTCCCTGGCGGCTTCGTAGATGGCCCGGGCCCGGTTCCGTTCGTGGACCTCGCCGATGACTACCCGTTCGCCGATCGTCATGGTCATGCGATCGACCGCCGCCCGGTGGCTCATGGGGAAAGTGTAGACCGCCTCGATCTTGTCGTGGTAGGGATTGTGGAAGCGTTGGACGAGCGTGACGCGGGCGAGAAAGCCGGAGATTTCCACGTTGACGTCGGTATGTTCCAGCGGGCAGGGGCCGAGGGTGTGACCTTGCGCGTCGAGGGCATCGAGGCGGCCGGCCTGGGGCTGCATGACGACGCCTGCGTGAGCCTTGTCGTGTGCCGTGGGGCCCAGAAGCGTGATGAGCGTACCGATGACGAGGACGGCCGCGGCGGCCGGGGAATAGCGATTCATGATGATCCTCCGGAAAAGCGTTCGGATGTGTGGGATGCCCTGTGCCGTGCCGGTTGCGTACTTCCGCCGATGTGGCGGGGCGTTGTGCTCGGTCTCTTTCTGGTTGTCCCGTGGCGCGCGACCACGCTGTTCGGCGAGGGTGCGGAGCAGACCATCCCGGCCAGCTGCGGCCCGGTCGGCGTTTTCCTCGTGCCAGATGCGCAGCATCGCGTCCAACTCGTCCGCCGGTAGGGCGGCGCGGCGTTGGGTGTCGTCCGAGAAGTCGTTCAGATCGCTCATGGTGTGGGTACCTCCCCCATCAATGTCGCGAGTCGTCGTCGGGCCCTTGCGAGGAGCTTGTAGAAACCGCCCCTCGACAAGCCCAAGGTCGAAGCAGCCGCCTCGACCGGGTCCGCGTCCAGGTAGTACAGGTGAATGGCCAATCGCTCCTCGTCTGCCAGGGCGTCCAGGGCAAGGCCGAGGCGCTCCAGTTGTTCGGCCTGGCTGACCGACTCCGCGGCCGCGATGGCCGGTGGCGACAGGTCGATTCGGCTGATCACGGCTTGCTCCTCGTGGTGGGCTCGCCGACGAGCCGCTCGGTGTCTTTCGGCGCAGACGCGTCGGGCGATGGCGTAAAGCCACCGGCGGAAGCCGGCCGGCCGGTCGAGTTGATCGAGCATCCTGAAGGCACGGACAAACGTCTCCTGTGTGGCGTCCTCGGCCTCTGCCTCGGACGATGCCCGCCGACGGCACAGCGACAGCACGACGCCCGCGTGGCGGTCGTACAGCCTCGCGAAGGCTTGGCCGTCTCCCGCCGCCGCGGCGGTCAGGTCGCACGTGTCGTCGGTCATCACAGTACCTATGGCCGGCCGGGCCCAGATGTCTCCGGGAATCTTATAGTCCTTTGCTTCGCCTGGATGGCAGAAGCGTGTCCATGACATTTCCGGCGGCATTCGATTCTGGGTGCCACGGGCGGCTTGTCCGCCCGAGCTGTCTCTCCGCATGCACACTGGCAGGCAAGCTGCCAGTGCCACCCGCCTAACAGCCCGTGGTAAAAGGGAAAACAGCGGTTCGGAGAGGCCGTTCCTGAGCGTGAAAACCACCGGCGAGACGCCGGTGCCACAGTTTTGCCACGGGCTGCTAGACTGTCACGGACCCGGCAGAAGCGGCGGGTCTGTGCGAAGGTGGACAGCCGTCCGGTTACCGCGGACGCTACAGCACCGGTGAAGCCAGCCTCGCGAGTCCCAGGAGGATCGACTCGCCGAACGAACGGTTGGCCACGTCTTGTCGAGTGATCGTTCTTGATTGCCGTCTGAGCCCCTCGAAGTCGCGATGGAGATCGCCGGCGAGGTTTGAATCGTAAAGGAGCGTGGTCAGCTCGAAGTTGATGCGGAAGCTCCGCTCGTCCATGTTGGCGGAGCCCACCATCGCCCAGGCCTGGTCCACGATCATGACCTTGGAGTGCAGCATGGCGCCGTCGTGCTCGTAGATCTCGACACCGGATCTGGTCAGCTCCTCGTAGTAGCTCCGCCCCGCCCACAGCACGACACGATGATCGCCGCACGAGGGCACGATCAGCCGGACGCGTACACCACGATAGCTGGCCGAAGCCAATGCGAGAATCATCGCCTCGTCCGGGGAGAAATAGGGCGTGATGACAGAGATAGAGGACCCAGCGGCCGCGACGGCCGCGAATAGGAGCTGGTGCATCACGTTCGCTACTTGATCGGGACCGGATGGCACGATTTGTGCTACGTGTTCGCCCGCCGCCGTGGAACTGGGATAGTAGTCGTCGCCGGCAAGAAGCTCCTTTGTCGTGTAGTGCCAGTCCTCGATGAAGACCTCCTGCAGGTCTTGCACGGCGGGCCCGACGATCTTGAGGTGCGTGTCGCGCCACGGCCCGAACTTCTTCAAGCGGCCCAGGTACTCGTCGCCGATGTTCTGGCTGCCCGTGAAACCGATGCGGCCGTCGATGATCGCGATCTTGCGATGGTTGCGATAGTTGACCCTCCATCGTCCGCGCCAGGGTATCACGGGCAGGGCGAAGGCCACCTGCACGCCGGCCGCCCGCATGGGCTTGATGAACCGTCGCGACAGGCGCCAACAGCCGACGTAATCGAGCAGGACCCTGCACCGAACGCCCTGCTTGGCTCTGTCGATCAGCAGGTCGCGAACGGCCCGGCCGGTGTCGTCGGCTTGGAGTATGTAGTATTCCAGATGGATGTGTGATTGGGCCGCCTCGATGGCCATCTGGATGGCCAGGAACGTCTTCTCGGCATCGTGATAGATGATGACATCGTTGCCCGGTGTTGGAGGGTATGCACCCAGGCGACGTGCGAGGTTCATGAGCCTGGCCACGCCGACATGATCCTGAGGGGCGGAGGAGGTAGCGAGATATTCATCGCGAGCATCGGATTTCAGCGCGGAGGATGCCCGAAGCTTCTTACGCTTCCGCCGCCGACGCCGTTGGTGCCAGCCGCGACGTGGCTCGCTCATCATGACAAAGAGGAGCAGGCCCACGCCGGGCAACAGCAACACGGCGAGGATCCACGCCAACATGGCTTGCGGCTTGCGAGGCCGGCGCAAGATGAGCAGGGTCGTCACCACCGCGACCGCGTAGTAACCGAAAGACAAGATCGTCCAAGTCCGTGGCCAATCCATGTGACGATCCGCGCGGCGCGGAAGGTGCGCCGCATCAGTGAACGAACTGTTCCCTGCGCAGTCCGGCCATCGCTCGGGCCTGGTAAGCCCAACGCGATCCGTGACGGCCGGCAACGCGCCCCCGGTCTACGACTGCGTCGATTGTAACCCAACCGGGTTCCGTTGCGCGCCAATAGCAGCCCGTGGCAAAACTGTGGCACCGGCGTCTCGCCGGTGGTTTTCACGCTCAGAGACGGCGTTTCCGAAACGCTGTTTTCCCTTTTACCACGGGCTGATAGGCTGACTTGGGGCGTCGCGGCTGGGTCCACGGGAGTTGCGGCCGCTCGCGAAGCAGCGATGTCGCGCCCAGCTTCGCCCACGATACGCACTCGATCCGAGCCCAGAGCGCCAGCGACGGGTAATGGCGAACCCCGATCCGAGCCCCGAGCGCAAGCGAGTGGGTCCGGAGGCCGACAGTTCGCCCACGGAGACACCACGAAGACGCCACGGAGACGCCACGGAGACACCACGAAGACCCCGCGTTGGCGCTTGGGGCTCGGTGCTGCCCCCGCCTGAACTGTCATGGACCCGTCGCGGCGCCTTGCTGCCGGTTCGCGTGTCAGGCTCGGTTGGCACTTCGCTTTGGGAAGTAGACCACCGCATTTTTTTATCGTTCGGTAGATTATGAGTTTACGATGAGCCGGGCCAGAATCCTGGCGTCCCATCATTGACATCGTTGGAAAGTGGTCGTATCGTATGGAAACGAAAGGGCGACAGCATAGGCAGTCGGGGTTCAAGCAGCACGGGATAACAGCGTTGTCGATGTGGCGTTCATGACGAGCCGCCAAGCGGCTTGACGACGCGTCGGGACCGGTGATTCCGGGCCGGTTCTGTGTGGCGCCGCCACGCCTGATCGGGGCGCAAGTTTCCAGGGGGTCGGGGTAGGACCATCGAGCGAAATGCGCGGAGCGTGCGCGCACGGCACGACAGAGGCCAGGCGGTGAGAAGCCTGGAGGCAACAGCGGGCGAGGGTCCCCCATGACGTGGGTGGCAGATGCGTGGCGCAGCCGCGTGGGCGAGTGCGCTTGCCGACGAAGTGGCGGCGCCGCAAGGCGTTCGGAACGCAGCGGCGTGAGGGGGGTGTACGTCATCTCCGTAGGTAAAGACGACGCTGGGCCGAGAATCCCTTCTCGGCCCCTTC
>JAFGLZ010000166.1 GCA_016927755.1 Phycisphaerae bacterium | reverse complement strand
GGTGAAGCACGCCGTTGCACCAGACGACGTCGAACTCCGCGTCGCCAAGGTCAAGGTCCAGCAGCGAGCACTGCCGCACCTTGACGTTTGACAGGCCCTTCTGCTTGGCGCGCCGCCGCGTACTCTCGATGTTCTTGGCGCTCAGGTCGGCCGCGACCACCTCAGCGGCCCCGCACTGGGCCATGAGGATGCTGCCTCGCCCCCCGCCGCAGCCCGCGTCGAGACACCGCTTGCCCCCAAAGACCGCGGTGTCGATCCCGTTGGCCTCCAGCCTCGCATAGAGCGGGCGAACGAACTCGTCAAAAGTCTGCTCGTCATAAAGAGAGAAGGTGTCGCCGTAGACGAGGGCCGTGAGCTGTTCCTTGTCCGACTGCGTCGCTGACTGCGTCACCGTTGGCTCCGGTCTGGCGTGTACTGCTGGTGCCCTTCTCCGTCGGGCAGTCTCGCCGTGTTGTAACGCAGGCTTCCAGCCTGCAAGCAGGCAAGGATGCCTGCGCTACACGAACGTGCCCGACCGATCACGACGCCAACCTCCGCCCAAATCCCTCATCCCGCGGCGCTGAGAGCGCCGCGCTCGATCGGGTAGTCATAGAGGGCCAGCGCACCGGCGGCCTCTTCCTCGATCATGTCGCACTCGGCCTCGTCCAATCCGGCGGGCGGAACGTAGCCCGTGGGGAAATCGCCGAATCGCTTCGTTCCGGTCGGCGCGTTGATCTTCCGCTCGAATACGTCCAGCCGGACCCCTTCGATGCCGCAGAACCCCTCGATACGGTCCACACTGGCCTGCCGGTCTTCGGTCAGATCCTCATAGCGAAGCATGAGAACGTTAGGGTGCTCGTCGTACTTGTGCTCGTGAACCCAGAGCATCGATCGGGTCCACTCCCGAGCCCAAGTCCGAAGGTCGTGGATGTCCTTCGTGAACTGCCTGGCCTTGGCCGATCGGGCGACGTCGTAGATGTTTCGATAGAGCCAGATGATCCTGGCGTTGGGGATGAACGTCAGCGTCCGCTCGATCTGCTCGGCCGGAACCGCCACGCACTTGAACCCCCACCGCTGGAACCCGACGTCCTCGGACCACTGCCGGTACCTTCGCAGCAGGTCGAAGAGAACGTCTACGGTGTAGTCAATGTACTCTCCCGGCTTCGGCAGAACCGCGTTCGACCAGGTCTCCGTGTTGCCCGAAAGGAAGACCTCCATCGACCGCGTGATGCCGTGACGGTCGCTGACCAGCTCGTAGGTCCGCTCGATCAGGCTTCGGAGATACCAGTCGGACGCGTAGCAGATCATCTCCCCGCAGGAGTTGAGCAGACGCTGGACGAACGTCGAGCCGCACCGCTCGGCGGGCGGATACACGAAGATAGGCCGCAAGGCCCGGATGTCGTCTGGGATGTCGATCGTGATGTCGGGCATGCTGATGCTCCCTGTTCCGCGGGCATCCTCCCCCGCTTCGTGTGCGGGCCGGATGCCCCCGTTACAGCAGTACGAAACCCACTCCCCGGCTGCGGCGCGAGCCCTTGCGCATCCACGGGGCAGACCCCGGCCCTCCGGGGCGCAAGACCCGGCTCATGTTGTTTATCGGCTGTTCCGCCCGTGGCCACGAGTCGGATCTCCCAAGCCGATCCGCCGGCAGCGCTTCCCTCTTATGACATTGTCGCCCCGATGGTTATCTCTCCAACCCCTCGGCGAACATGGCTCTGATTTTTGGCTGGGTACCCCGGCGAGTTCTGGTCGATATAGGACCATGGACGGTCATCCCGTTCGGCCGGGAATCCCCTGCGCCGCTTCGGACGGTGGAAGGAGGAAGAGACCTCCCGCCCCGGGCGAACCGGCGCGCGGACGCACCAAGAATACTGGGCCGCATTAGCCTCCTGATGATTCAAGAACGATGTCAATTCGGCGTTTGCAGGGTCGTGCTGATGAACCCGCCAACGGCGGTGCCGTCTTCGTCGATCCTGCTGAACCTCGCCTACCTCTCCTCGGCGCTCAAGCGAGCCGGACACGAGGTCCTCGTGCTCGACGCGACCGCCCCGCACCACCGACTGAGCGAACCCGAGATCGCCCAACAGGTTCGCGAGTTCAGGCCGCACTTCATCGGCGTGACGCTGACGATCGACTACATCCCGTCGACCTATGACTACCTGGGCCGGCTCAGACTGCTGGGCGTCCCCATCGTCGCCGGGGGCCCGCACGCGAACTGCCTTCCCCAGGAGGTGCTCGCCCGAGGAGCGGACGTCGTCGCCGTCGGCGAAGGGGAACAGACGATACGGGAGCTCGCCGAGCACTACCTGGGCCACCGGGCGCTCAGCGACATCGCCGGACTGTGCTATCGCCACGACGGCGGCAAGGTCGCTTGCACGGACAAGCGGGCGCTCATCAAGGACCTCGACACGATCCCCTTTCCGGATCACGACAGCTTCCCGATCGCCTACTACTCGGGCAGCAGCGCGCCGGACTCCAACCCGATGTTCTGGAGCATCTTCACGAGCAGGGGATGCCCCTACAACTGCACCTTCTGCTCGAGCCACAACGTCTTTGGGCGGACGTATCGGGCTCGATCGCCCGAAAACGTCATGGCCGAGATCGAGGAAGTCGCCAGGCGATACGGCGCGACCTTCTTCGCCTTCCAGGACGATGAGGCCTTCATCAGCGAGGATCGGATCCTGCGGTTCTGTGAGCTCATTCGCCAAAGCGATATGGGCATCGAGTTCTCCGCGCGACTCCGGATCGACAGCCTGACCGAATCGATGCTCTCCGCCCTGGCCAAGAGCGGCTTCCGACGCATCGGATTCGGCGTCGAGAGCTGGAACGACGAGACGCTCGCCAAGATCAACAAGAAGTACACCGTCGGACGGATCAATGAGAGTCTCGGCATCATCGCCAAGACCCGTTTCCCCGCCGTGTACTTCGGGCACATCATCGGCTTCCCGTGGGAGACCGAGGCCCATCTGCGGGCCAGCCTCGACGAGATCGCCAAAATGCCGAGGGGGATCGCCTACTTCAGCTCGGTGGGCACGCCCATCCCGTATCCGGGCACGAAGCTCTACGACGACTATCACGAGCAGTACGGATTCACCGACTGGTGGCTGGATCCGAAGTGGAACGCCCCGGAGTCGATGCCGATCGACGCGCGCCCGCTGTTCATGTCGTACGCGAACCTCATGGGCGCGCTCTACATGAAGGATCGGTTCTGGGGCTACTCGGATCGGATCGAACGGGCAATCCGAGATTACTGTTGGGCGGTGTTTCGGGACAGTATGCGCCGGGCGATGTCCTGGCCGGAGTACGCCTTCACGTATTACCTGTCGCGCGCGTCGTACGCCGTATGGCGCGTCGCGCCGCGGCTCGAGCGCGTGTTGTTCGCGCCGCTCAAGGCGGTCGGGCGTTGGTTGGGGTTGCCGAAGAAGGCGGCCTATCAGAATCGGTGAGGACCAGGCGCTCCTCGCCCTTGCCGCCTGCGGGCAGGCCCGGCACGTAGACTCGGGAGTCAGCATTAATGCGGACACTAGGCCAGGCGGAAGGGGCCACGTTCATCGCCGCGGAAGCGACGCCCGGCGAGTTCGATCTGAGCCTCGACGGGGCGACGCTCACGATCACGCCGCGCCAGTCCAGGCCGTTCCGGCGGACCCTCCGTCCCGTAGCGCACTTCGAGGTCGACACGCCGCAAGGCCCGTATCCCGAGCTCAACCTCACGATGGGGCGAATCGTCTTCGAAGGCGGCCAGACGGACTCGCGAAGCTACCGACCCTTCTCTCGCGATCCGGTAAGGTCTCTCCGAGCCCTGTACCTCGGTCCGGAGTTGCCGACCGAGGACGATCCGGCCTATTTCAACGCGGTCTGCGCCGATCATGCCGCGCGACTGCCCCACGAAGATCACGCCTGGGTGCGAGTCCTGCCGTCAACTTCCGAAGGCACGTCCTCCCGGGCCAAACGCCTGGAGTACCTGCACTATCACGCGCACGGATGGTTCCACCTCGTGGAGATGGATCTGCTGGACGCCATGACCCGAGCAAGCGTCCTGCCCGGAAAGCACGTCATCGAAATCGGCTCGTACCAGGGCCGATCGACCGCCGTCATCGCCGCGGCCCTGGGCGACCTCGACGCCGAATCCCTCGTCATCGCCGTCGACCCGAACGAGCTGTCCGAGCAGCAGGCCGACGTGACGGCCGCCAACGTCGCATCCGTCGGACAGCGAAAACGACTCGTCCAGATCCAGCGGCGGGCCGGGGCCATCGCCTCGCTCCTGGCCGATGAAGTCGCGCATCTGACCTTCGTCGACGGCAGTCACCTGTATGAGCACGTGCTCGCCGACTTCCAACTGTGCGATCGACTGCTGGCACCGGGAGGCATCATGGTCTTCCATGACGTGTACGCCCCGGCGCACCTGGGCTACGAGCCGCCGCGCTCCGGCCCAGCCCGCGTGGTAAACGAGGTCGTACTGCCAACGGGACGATACAAACCGCTGGCGGGAGCGCACTTGGCGCTCGCGCTAAGAAAGCTCGATTAAGACGGGACGCTCGGCGCGGACAACTATCAGCGGCGCGACGAACGTTTCCGAACTGGGTGAGACCATGACCCTGGCTTCGTTCATCATCCCGACGAACCGGTCCCGCGAGGTGATCGAACCGTGCCTGCGAGCGATCGCGCGACAGCAGTGCGACGTCGGCGAGCTCGAGGTGCTCGTGGTCTTCAACGGTGTGGACGAGATCCCCACATGGGAACCCGGCACGTGGCCGTTCGAGCTGGTCGTAGACCGGATCGACAAGGCCAACATCTGCGCGGCCAAGAATGTGGCCCTGGATCGGGCCCGTGGCGAGTGGGTGTTCTTCATCAACGACGACGTCGTGATCGAGCCGGATTTCGTCACCGCCCACCTGGCCGCCCACGAGCGGCTCGACCGTCCCGCGATGGTGCTGGGCAAGATGATCTGGCGGACGTACCCAGACGAGACGCTCTTCGACCGGATGGTGCAGACGACCTCGATGGTGTTCTTCTACGACCGAATGACCCCGCGCGAGTGGTACGGCTTCCGGCACGCGTGGAACCTGAACCTCTCGCTGCGCCGGCGCTATCTAAAGACGCTCCGCTTCGAGGACCGCCTCGAGCCCGTCAACTTCGACGACCTGGAGCTGGCGTTTCGCCTGGAACGTCAGTTCGACCTGGGCGTCTGGTACGAGCCCGAGGCGGTGTGCGTTCACGATCACCGGTACACCCTCGAAGGTTACCTCCGTCGCGAGGCCCTCCTCGGCCGGGTGAGCACGCTCCTGTGGCGGTACGATCCCGACTGCTACCGGGCAATCTACGGCGCCGACCTCGACGAGGCATATATCGAATACTGCCGGCGGTTCCTGAAAACCGAAGGTCGATTCGAGGACGAGCGCATCGCCCGGCTGCAGGCCCTGGTCTCACGTCCTTCACGCGAAGTGGCGACATCCGACGCGACCCTGGCCGAGCTCGTCCAGGCCCTCTATGACGGCCACGTCCCATTGAAACGACTGGCGTTTCGCCGCGGACTGCTCGACGCCGTGAGCGGCAACCGCGCCCACGCCTAAGCTGTCCGCTGAAGAGGATGAACTGCCCACTCGCTTCGAATCCTCGTGGGTGGCCCATGGCTTCAGCCGCGGGGAACGCGAATTCAAACGCGAGTTCACATCCCCCACCTCGGGTTGTCCTGTCAAACACTCCCGAGAGCAGCTTGGGGCCAGAAGGTGCCGCCCGAACGACGGCCCAATCGTCCCCCCAATCCCAAGCGAAAGAAAAAGCAGACCGCACGCATTGAGAGATCTCTCTCCATGCCCACGGCCTGCTGTATGTCAAGCCGATGCCGGCGGTAACGTCCCGGGGAAGCGACCCCGCGCGCCGGAACGCGACGACACGCCGCTATTTCTTCTCTACGTCCTTGTATTCGCCGCTCCTCTCGGCATCCTCGACGGCCTCCCGGATGAACGGCGGAATCTTGTCGGGGTCGTACTTACCCTCGGCCTTCTGCTTCAGGGCGGCGCGAACGGCGCGATCGCGCTGCGCGCTGAACCCGCAGTGCGGACACTCGTCTCGCCAGGAGGTCGGGAAAATGCCCCCGCTCTTCTCAGGCATCTCGAAGTACTTGCCGCACTTCTCGCACTTGAGCCCGATGATGCACGTGAACTTGTTGCACTTGGGACACTTGGCCATGGCACGCTGACCAGGATTCGCCTTGGCGGCCTCACGCAGCATGTCTCGCGCCTTCTCCGCCGAAACCGTGAACCCATCGTCGCAGTCCGCACAGTAGAAATGCTTGTCGCCGGGCGATCCGCCGGTACTCGCCGGCATGAGCTGATAGACGACCACGCCAACGGCGATCGCAACAACGGTCCCCGCAACCGCGTAGGTGACCCAAGGCGGGGCCTCGTTGACCATCTCCCTGATCTTGCCTACCATCTGATCATCCTCCTGATCTGTTCATCAGCGTTGAACACAAGGCCTCGTATACACCTTGCTACGATGGGTAAAACCCGACCCGCCTCCTGCATTATAGAGGTACGCGGCCGAAATGCACAGCTAGCGTACAGGCATCCTGCCCCGCCATCAAGTGGCTGGATCGAGCGAGTCCGTCGCGGGACCGCGCTCCCCCGGTCAAAGGCCACTCGCGCCGAACCCAACCTAACGCTCCAGGCCCGCCTTGACGGCGTCGTCCCATCGGTTCAGCGTCTCGTCAATATCCTCGAGTTGATGGGAGAAGTTGACGTAGGACACATTATAGATGCTGACGCCTCGCCGGAACAATCCCCCCAGCAAGGCAACGCGCATCCGCTGATCCCGCTCGGCCTCGCCCGTCTCGAACATGAGCTGCGGACACGTCGGACAGCCCTGGAATCGCCCCGGGATGTCCGCCCCTCGGAAGATCGCGTTGACGCCGTCCACCAGCCGCCGTCCCATCCGCCACAAGTGACCTACGACGTCCCGCTCTCGGTACGTGGCAATCGTCGCCTTCGCCCCGGCCAGGGCCAGCGCGTCGCCGGCGAACGTCGAGCTCACCGTCGTCCGCTCGAGCGTCCGCATCACCCCCTCGGCACCGGCCAGGACGCTGATCGGCATGCCGTTGGCCATCCCCTTGCTAAACACGGCCAGGTCCGGCGTCACCCCGTAATACTCCTGAACGCCGCCCATCCGGATGCGAAAGCCCGTCACGATCTCGTCGAAGATGAGCAAGACATCGTGCGCATCCGCGAGCCGACGACACTCGCCGAGGAAGGCGTCCTCGGGCGTCAGGTGCGGATAGGAGCCCGCCACGCTCACCGCGGCGACGCGCCCCTCGTGTTGGTCTAGAAGCGACTCCAGCCCGCCGACGTCTCCCCACGCAAACGACGGCAAG
This sequence comes from Phycisphaerae bacterium, assembly GCA_016927755.1. Taxonomy (GTDB): domain Bacteria; phylum Planctomycetota; class Phycisphaerae; order UBA1845; family JAFGLZ01; genus JAFGLZ01. The sequence continues at coordinate 8,825 of JAFGLZ010000166.1, read as the reverse complement.
CAGTCGTCAAAACACGCCGGCACCCCCGCCTCGCCCGTGTTCTGGAGCCAGCCATGGTACCCGCAGCGGACAACGACGTCGCGCCCAGTGTGAGCGCGGGCCACCTTGATCCCCGCCGCCATCGCCTCGCCCCCCGTCTTGAGAAACCGCACCATGTCGCAGCACGGAATGACCTCGGTCAGCATCCGCGCCACCTCGACCTCCAGCGGGTGCGGGTATCCGTAAACGCTGCCCTGATCGAGCTGCTCGCGGACAGCCTCGACGACGGCGGGATAGGCGTAGCCGAGCGTCACCGGGCCGAGAGCGTTGCGGTAGTCGATGTACTCGTTCCCGTCAACGTCCCAAACGCGACAGCCCTTCCCCCGCGCAATAAAGCACGGCTCGACGTGCTCCAGCCCGGGCGTCGGCGCCTTGCTGTTGGTGCTGGTTCCCCGGGGGATCAGGTCGCAGGCCTCCGCCCGAAGGGCCCAGGAACGCTCGACGGATCGATCCTGGCCAACGACGTCTCGCGTCACGTCAGTCCTCCTTCGCACCGCGTATCGTTCACGACCGGCCGACCATGCTAACCACACGCAAGCCGCGGGTCCATGAGGGACGCCGCATGACAGCGCCGGGGGGGAGCGCGGGCAGCGCATGATCGCCGCCGGACGCCATCGTTGACTTGAACATGGGCTTGGCTATACTCGATACCTAGGCGGCAGGTCGCCGACACCATCCGGCGGCCCGTCCCCCGTGTCCCCGTAGCCCAATTGGATAGAGCGTTGGCCTCCGGAGCCAAAGGTTACAGGTTCGAATCCTGTCGGGGACGTCTTCAACCAATGACAACCAGATATCTTGCCGATCCCTCAGGACCGTTGACGCACCCTCGCGCTCACCGCCGCCCGCCCCGAAAACCGCCCCTGCCTCCCCGAAACGAGGGCGTCGGGCCCCTGAACTCGCCGCCCCCACGGTACTCGTGGAACGCGTTCGTGCGATAGGCGCCACGCTCCCGCGCCCAGTCATGTCGGTCGAGCTCGGACCAGCGCGATGAGTACCCGCTCCGGTCGAACGACCGATCGCCAAACGGCTCGGACCTCTTGAACTCACTGCGCTCCGCCGGACGCTCATGTTCCCGCTCCCACCTCTCTGAGCCCAGATTCGACTTCGTCCACCCGCTGCTCTTTCGCTGCTCCCAGCCCTCTTGCGTCCGCCGATAGACGTTCCCGTTACGGTCGGCGAACACGTCGTTGGCCAACCGCGAACCGCCCGGCGCGACCGGCCGCTCGTGCCTGGCGGGATGATCGATATTGCGGCTCACGTTGCCCGACCGATGGTAGATGTTCTGCCGGTAAGCGAAGGACGTCCGCTCGCCAACACGCCCGTGCGCGCCGTACACGTAGTGGTGGAAGTCGGCGTGCCCCCACCAACCGTGTCCCCACGCGCCGCCGGCAACCCATCCGCCCTTGTAGAAGACCCCGTTGTGGTAGCCGAACGCCACCCATCCGTGCGGACCCGCGTACCCGGCGCGACACCCCCAACTGCACGTGACCCGGTTGTAGTGAACCCCGAACCCCCACGTCACCGGCCGAGGATAGTAGTACGTCCCGTACCAGGCCGCGTAGCGGTACCCCGTCCCGTAGACCACGACCCCCCCAAACGGATAGCAGCCCACGTATCCCGGCGTATACCCCACGTACACGAACTCCGGCGTCGACTCGTACACGTAAACGTACTTCACCGGGTAGACCGGACACTCCGGCGAAATCGTGTAGATGACCTGCGGAACCGACGCGCACACGACCCACGGGCCGTCCGGACCCCCGGCCATGAACCAGACCGCTTCATGGCAGCAGTAGTACGAGCCCCCCACCCGGATGACGTCATACTCCGTGTTCACGGCGTATTCCATGTCCGTGCCCTTGATCCGCTTGAACTTGGGCTTGCCGTCGTACACCACCGTCACCGTCGCCTTCTTCCGGTCGATCTTGGCCGTCTGCGGTATGTACGCCTCGCGCACCGCCTCCTCGGCCTGATCCGTCCCCGCGACCTGAGCCAGGACGTGACCCTTCGTCGAACCCTCCGGAACCTTCGCGAAGTCCTCCGACAGCTTGTCGGCGGGCACGTGCGACCACGGACCCTCCATCGACTTGCTTCGGTACCAACGACCCGACAACAGAACGATGTACTCCTGTGAGCCGATCTCCATGAAGACGTCGCTGTCCGTGTTGCTCATGTACAGAAGCCCCGTCCCCGCGATCGGAGAGAACTTCGGCGCCCCGTCCGTGCTGATCAGCTCCGTCGACTCCGTGGCCACGATCACCTCCGGAACCGCCCCGCCCTTCGGCTCCTTCGTCACCTCCGCCGGCCTCGTTGCGAGATTCGGATCCTCGACCACCAGAGAGCTAATGGCAGCCGGCGGTTCGGCCGTCACATGCCAGGGACCCTTGATCTCACCTGCGGTAAACCACCGATCAGGGCTCCACAAGTAGTACGACTTGCTCTCCGGGGCCTGCAGGATCAGGAACGGCGTGTTGATCACCCGCAGAACCTTGGACTTCTCCACCGCGCCGAGCCGCGGCTCCCCGTCAATCGAGACCAGCATCGCCGGATGCTTCACGAAGACGATCTTCGGCGGCGCCGTCTTCAAACCCTCATCCGCCGCCTTCTCCTTCTCCGCCGCCGCCAGCGCCGTCAGCAACCGGTCCAAGGACATCGGATGAGCGTGCTTGGGAAGCTCCGACTTGAGAATCGCAACCAGCTTGTCCAGCTTCTCCTTCTCCGCGTTCGGGAACTTCGCCTCCGGTATCTCCAGACTCACAAGCGTCACCGTCCGCGAGTCCCGGTCCGTCTCCACGCGGCACTTGAGCCAAACGGCCCCGAAGACCGGCTCCGCCGCGCCCGACGGCGTAACCGAAACCGCCGCCCGCGCCGTCAGCGTGTTCCCCTTGAACGACTCCAACTGCGGCTGATAAACCACGATCTTCGCCTCGGGAGCCTGGATCTCCCGCGGCCATTCCGATTCCTCCGCCCCCGCCGATCGACCCAACACCACAAACGCCAGACAAACCGGCGCTGTCAGAACACGCCTTCTCTCAAATCGGGTCACGTCCGTGTCTCCTTACTGGATGCACCTTGGGCCCCCCAGCCCACGATCCGGATCAGCGGCTGCTGTCATACGTCCTCAATGATCCCCGGGATGCCCGGCGCGGACCAGCGGCAAGAGGCCCCACTCGCTATCGACGAATCGGATTCCTTCTGTCGCCGGGCCCAACGCCCCGTCAAGAGAACCGCCTTCGCCGTGACTCAGAACCTGCGCCGCGCCCGACGCCCCCTCAATCACCACCCCGCGCCACCGGCCAAGACGCCCGATCCTCGCTCCTGTAAACCCCGATCTTCTCGAACGGAATCGGGCGGAAGCCCAACTTCAGCGCCGGCGAGTCCCCCGCCAACCGAAAGTCCCCCGGCGGCTTGCCCACGAACCGAGGGTCCACCCCGATCAGGTTGTCCGCGAACTTGACGTAAGGCTTCGCCGTGTCCTGCGTCGAACCCCACTCGCCCCCCCAGCAGATGTTCCGAGCCATGACGTTGCCCTTCGGCGCCAGCGGCTCGTCCTCCAGAATGTTCAGCAACTCCGGATACCTCACCGACCACGGCGGCTGCTTGTAGTTCAGGTCAGCCAACTCCTTCGTCGCGAACACCCCCACCCCCTTGGCCCAGCCCAGACCCCGAGCGTCAATGCTAAATGCCCGACCGCACTTGATGAACATGTTGTTCGTCATGATGTTGTCGCGCCCCCCGCCGATGAGGATCGCCGTCGCGACGTCATAGAAGATGTTGCCGCTGATCTCCGCCGAGCTGAAGCAGTCGTCCAGGTAGACGCCCAAACACCCCTTGCCCTTGAACCCGTGGATGTTGTGCAAGTAGTTGTATCGAATCTTGTGCCCACGCATCGACCACGTTTCATCCGGAGGCGACGTATACACCGCCCCCGCGTCGTTCGACTGAAAGACCGCCGTGTGAATCTCGTTGTACTCGATGATCTGGTCGTTCCCGCTGAAACCGATCGCCACGTGCGGCACGTGATCGATCAGGTTGTGCGTCGCGCGGTTCCCCACCCCAAACAGCGCGATGGCCTGCTGATAGACCGGATCCCAACGGGCCGTATGGTGGATGTGGTTGTTGTCGGCATAATGACCGGCCGGGGTCAGCGTCTTGCGGTCGCCGCCCTCGATATGAATCCCCCCCTGCCCCGTCTGGTACACGTCGCAACCGACCACGCCATGCTTGGTCCCCCCATGGACCCTCACCGCCCAATTGCCCATGTTCCGAATCGTGCACGCCACCACGCGGACGTTGCCGCCCCCCTTGACGACAACGGCGCTCCCGCGACCCGCCTCGATCAGCAGCCCGCGCAAGGTGACGTTCGAAACGTCATTGAGCTGGAATACATCGCGAACCACCGACACCACCGCCTGACCCGATGACAACGACGCCGGCGGCCAGAAGTAGAGAATCGACGTGTCCCGGTCCAAGTACCACTCGCCCGGACTGTCCAGCTCCGGCAAGACGTTCTCCGCGTAAAACCACTGGCCCGTCTTGATCCCGTAAGTGTGACCGGCCCCCGGCACGAAGCTGATCGTGTGGGCCCCGGCGTCCACGTCGCCCAGCGGAATCCGTTGGTCCGCCCAGTCCCAAACCCAGAAGCCATGAAGCCAAATCCCCTTCTCCCCCGCCCAACGGGAAATTCGAGGATCGTCGCAGACGAACTTCCCGTCCGGCGTGCTCACCCGACCCGCGTTCCGAGCCCCGCTCGCGTCCAGCGCGCTGGCGATGTGCATGTAGCCCGTGTTCGGATACCGCGCCAGCGTCATCGGCCTGTCCTGGAAGAACAGCTCGATCCCCGGATCCGACTGGTAAACCCCCGCCTTGCCGATCCCCGTCAGATCCGTAACCCCCAGCGCCTTCAGATCCGCCTGCCACACCTTGTCCCGAGCCGACGGATCCAGACGCTTCAGAATCGCCTCGTCCGTCACCTGCTTCCACCCCGTCACCACCCGACCGCCCACGACCTTGACCGTCTCCCCTTCGCGCGCCCTGTAGACGATCGGAGCCTTCTCCGCGCCGCTATCGCCCGCCGTCAACTCGAACGGCCGAGACAGCTCGTAAACGCCACCGCCTACCTCGACCGTCACCCCGCCGGCCGGCAACGCCCCGCCGGCTCGACGACGACGAATCTCATCCCGCGCCCGCTCCAGCGAAGCAAACGGCTTCGCCTTAGTGCCCGGATTCGCATCGCTCCCGTCCCGACCAACGCAGTAAGTCTCCCCCCGCGCCGCGCCCGCACAGAAGCAGGTTGCCGCAACCAACCCCACAGTCCCCAAGACCCCCAGCCACGGCGATCTGTCTGTCATGTTCGTTCCTTTCGAAGCGCGAAGTCGTCCGGCCCGGCAAGCCCACTTACCCGGAGATCAGCAAGGACTTCCGTCGTCGTGCCTCCGCTCTCTGTCTCGTCATTGTAGGGAGTGGCTATCTGTTTCTCGGGGGGTGAATCGCCTTACGCGCTCACGGTCAGTCACTCAGTTTTCGGAGTATGTGTCGTGCGAGATGCTCCTTGATCTCCCGATGACGAGGAATCGGTTGGCAGACGCCACTTCTGGGGTTTCGATACCAATCGTGCCGGCCCCCATGACGCACCAAGGAGCAACCGTTCTGCTCGAGCTGCTGGATGAGGTCCACACGCTTCATGTGATGTGGAGTTCTGCGACACGGCGGACGCCGGGGATCTTGCCGCCGGCAAGATCGTCATAAACCTCCCTGAGATTCTCCTGGAGCTCCTCCAACGTTTCCGCCTGGGTCATGTAGTCGGGGAATTCCTCCAGGTACCCCAGCCACATGTCCTCATCCTGCCAGTACACGTACCGAATCGTCTGCATGATCAAATCCTACCATCCCGTATCCGGCACTTCAATGTTCGTCGGAAAGGGGTCGAATCCACATGGCCGCTGCCGATTCCCTTCTGAGAAACCCTTGGGGCAAGCCTCGCGCATAGCCCCAGTCCGGGCGATTGGGAACAGCCCCGGGCACGGGTCGAGAACGCTTGCGGAGCGTCGGCCAGGACGGCAGAGAGAATCATGACGACCCCGGCAAGCGGCGTCGTCGCCCGCGCCACCAGGCCGGACAGCAACGCCGGTCTCTACTAGAGCCCCTGCGCCGCGCGCGAGCACATCCGGCCCGGGATACGGTAGAATGCCCCTTACTGGTGACCACCGATTCGTACGGCCTTCACACCTGCGATCGGAGGCGCCGCGACGGTAGTACGTCACAACCCCGCAGGAGGGCGAACGTGGAATCTCTCACGGTCAGAGGGTGGACAAGAACTTGGCCCTGCGCGCTGTTGATACTCCTAGCGCAAACCGGCCTGTCGACGCAAAGCCTGGCGGCCGAACCAAGCGCCGCCTTCCTACTCGTCCAAGACGTCGCCGACACCGCAACGATGGAATCCCACACCGCCTGTGAACTGGCCAGGAAGCTGACCTCCGCAACGGTCATCCAGCCCACCACCGACGGCAAGTTCGTGAATCCAAGCGGAGTGCAAGTCACGCTCGATCGCTTCCGCGTCATCTGGTGCCACCAACCAGACTCGATCCCCACCCCAAACCCGATCAACCAACCCCGGATCGTACAGAGCCTGAAACAGTACGTTGCCGGAGGCCGCGGCCTCCTGCTCTCCGGCGGCGCCGCGGCCCTCGTCGTGCCCCTGAACGTCGACACCATCCGCGCGCCGTCAATCAAATCCCACGACGATCGCGCCCAAGCAGGCCTCATCCCCCTCGCCCCGAAACACCCGGCATTCCAGAACCTCGACCTCGACCGCGGCGTGCTCTGGATGTCCAACGCCGCCTACCCCGCATTCGCCGCGTTCCATCCCACCAGCACCCCCGCCAAAGGAATGCGCCTCGCCAATACGCCCGGCGGGCCGGAGATCCCACTCGTCGAATACCCCCTCGCCCACGGCCGCATCATCGTCATGCCCTGGCAACTGGGACGACTCTACGCCGACGCCCACGCCACGTACCGCCGGAACTTCGAAAGCTTGACCGCGAACCTCGTCAAATACCTGGCCCATGCGAAGAGCTGGCAGCCCCTGGCAACCAAGACCGACGGGACCCCACTCGCCGCCGAGCACGCCCCCGCCGTCTCCAACGACCAATGGCATTCACTCGAGCTCGCCATCCGAGACCTCACCGACACCTTCAAAGACCGATACCCCCACGGGCCCGACTACCTCAAGCGCCTCGCCGCACTGAGAGAAAAAGGGGACGGGAGTCTTGTTCCCCAACGGCCCGAAACGCCCTCCACACGGAAGAGCCCCGCCACCTCCTCCCATCCCTCAAACGACGCCCAAGCACTCGCGAACGTCGCCCAACAGTTCGACCAGCTCCGCCGAGAAGCCCTCCTGGCCAATCCCCTCCTCGACTTCCAGCGACTCCTCCTCGTCAGACGCCGCGCCGACGACCTCGGCCTGCCCATGAACTACCTCAGCAACTCCAGCCTGAAGCAAACCGGCTACGACAACCAGATCGCCGTCCTCTCCCCCCTCAAACCCGAGGCCAAACTCACCACGCTCTACCAACCCGAAGCCGGACGCTTCGTCGGCGACGTCGACCTCCACTTCGACGCCACCCGAATGCTCTTCTCCATGCCAAACGCCAAAGGCCGATGGCAAGTCTACGAGATCGGCGTCGACGGCAAAGGCCTCCGCGAGCTCCCCCTCATCCGCGAACCCGACGTCGATAACTACGACGCCTGCTACCTCCCCGATGGACGCATCGTCTTCGGCTCGACCGCCTGCTTCGCCGGCGTCCCCTGCATCAACGGCTCAGGCCACGTCTCGAACCTCTACCTGCTCGAGACAAACGGCAACATCCGCCAACTCACCGTGGAGCAAGACCACGACTGGTGCCCCACCGTCCTCAACAACGGCCGAGTCCTCTACCTCCGCTGGGAATACACCGACACCCCACACGCCTTCTCTCGAATCCTCTTCCACATGAACCCCGACGGCACCGAACAGATGGAATACTACGGCAGCAACTCCTACTGGCCCGCCTCGATGTTCTACGCCCGACCCATCCCCAACCACCCGGCAAAGGTCGTCGCCGTCGTCGGCGGACATCACGAGCTCCCGCGAATGGGCGATCTGGTCATCTTCGATCCGGCCCGTGGACGCTTCGAGGCCGACGGCGCCGTGCAGCGAATCCCCGGATACGCCCGCAACGTCGCGCCCGCCATGCTCGACCTGCCCATCGCCCAGACCTGGCCGAAGTTCCTCCACCCCTACCCCCTCAGCGAAAAGTACTTCCTCGCATCCTGCAAGCCGTCAGCCGAAGCGCCCTGGGGAATCTACCTCGTCGACGTCTTCGACAACATGGTCCTGATCAAAGACGAGCCCGGCTACGCCCTCTTCGAGCCCATCCCGCTCCGAAAAACCCCCCGCCCCCCGACCGTCGCCGACAAGGTCGACCCCAACCGCCGTGACGCCGAGGTCTTCATGACCGACGTCTACCGCGGCAACGGACTCAAAGGCGTCCAACGCGGAACGATCAAGCGACTCCGCGTCTCTAGCTACCAGTTCGGCTACCAGGGCATGGGAGCCGAACCCTACAGCATCGGCCTCGACGGGCCCTGGGACCCAAGGCTCATCCTCGGTACCGTCCCCGTCTGCGATGACGGCTCCGCCAGATTCCGCGTCCCCGCCTATACCCCCATCGCCCTCCAACCCCTCGACGCCGAAGGCAAGGCCGTACAACTCATGCGAAGCTGGTTCACCGCCATGCCCGGCGAGG
>JAFGLZ010000165.1 GCA_016927755.1 Phycisphaerae bacterium | reverse complement strand
TCATTGCCGCCGAATGAACCACGGGTCAACCGCGATGCGTGCATCTGCCAGCATGGGGCTTTCCGCGGACCCGTGGCTCGTCGCGCCGGCAGGCCCGCTTCCGCGGTTGACCCACGCCACCCCCGAGAAACATAGAACTCACCCGCCGAAAATGGTACTCGCGATGTGCTTGTTGTGGTTCGCCGGGTGCGCCGCGCCCACCCGCGGCGCCGGCGACATCGTCATCGCCGACTTCGAGGGCAAGGACTACGGCGACTGGAAGGCCACAGGCGAGGCCTTCGGGCCCGGGCCCGCGCGCGGCACCCTGCCCCACCAGATGGAAGTCAGCGGCTTCGAAGGTAGCGCGCTCGTCAACACGTTCTACAAGGGCGACGGCACGACCGGAACCCTCACCAGCCCGCTCTTCACCATCCAGCGCAAGTACCTCAACTTCCTCATCGGCGGCGGCATGCACCCCGGCAAGGCCTGCATCAACCTCCTCGTCGACGGCAAGGCCGTCCGCACCGCCACCGGACCCAACGACCGGCCCGGCGGTACCGAAGCCCTCGACTGGCACTCCTGGGACGTCGCCGACCTCGTCGGTAAGACCGCCCACATCGAAATCGTCGACCAGGCCACCGGCGGATGGGGACACATCAACGTCGATCAGATCGTCCAGAGCGATACCAAGGCCGCCGCCGCCACGGAGAAGACCATGGAACTCGTCTGCAACAAACGCTACCTCAACCTGCCCGTCAAGAACGGCGCACGCAAGCGATGGGTAAGCCTCGCCATCGACGGCAAGACCGTCCGCGAATTCGACATCGAGCTCGCCGACGCCGACCCGAGCTTCTGGGTCGTCCTCGACCTGACCCCCTTCAAGGGCAAGCCCGCTACGCTGAAGATCAGCGCCCTCCGCGACGGCGCCAAGGCCCTCGACCTGATCCACCAGGCCGACGCCATCAAGGACAGCCAGAACCTCTACAAGGAAAAGTATCGCCCCCAGTTCCACTTCTCCTCCCGCCGCGGTTGGAACAACGACTCCAACGGGATGGTCTACTACAAGGGCGAGTACCACCTCTTCTATCAGCACAACCCCTTCGGCTGGAAGTGGGGCAACATGACCTGGGGCCACGCCGTCAGCAAGGACCTCGTCCACTGGACCGAGCTCGAAGACGCCATCCACCCGGACAAGCTCGGCACCATCTTCTCCGGATCCGCCGTCGTCGACGAAAACAACACCGCCGGCTTCCAGACCGGCAAAGAGAAAGTCATCGTCTGCATCTACACCTCCGCCGGCGGAACGAACCGATGGTCGAAGGGCCAGCCCTTCACCCAGTCCATCGCCTACAGCAACGATCGCGGCCGGACCTGGACCGCCTACGACGGCAACCCCGTCCTCGGCCACATCAACAAGAGCAACCGCGATCCCAAGGTCATCTGGCATGAACCCACCAAGCGGTGGGTCATGGTGCTCTACCTCGACGACAAGCGAATGAGCTTCCTCACGTCGAAGGACCTCAAGTCGTGGCACGCCCAGAGCGAGCTGACGTGCTTCCACGAATGCCCCGAGCTGTTCGAGCTGCCCGTCGACGGCGACGATAAGAACAAGAAATGGGTCCTCTACGGCGCCGCCGGCGACTATCTCCTGGGCCGGTTCGACGGCAAGACCTTCAAGCCCGACGGCCAGGCCATCAAGTTCAACCACGGCAACTGCTTCTACGCCTCGCAGACCTTCAACAACGTCCCCCCATCCGACGGCCGGCGAATCCAGATCGCCTGGGGACGCATCGGACACAAGGACATGCCCTTCAACCAAATGATGGACTTCCCCGTCGAGCTGACCCTCCGCGCAACCGACGAAGGCGTCCGCATGTTCGCCGTGCCCGTCCGCGAGATCGCCAAACTCCACGGCAAGAAGCACGCCTGGAAGAGCCAGACCGTCAAAGAAGACGCCAACCTGCTCAAGGATATCAAGGGTGATCTGTTCCACATCCGCGCCGAGCTCGACCCCGGCCAGGCCAAGGAACTCGGCTTCGTCATCCGAGGCACGCCCGTCACCTACAACGCCAAGCGCGGCCAGCTCGCCTGCAACAAGTGCAAGGCCCCCGTCAAACCGACCGGCGGCAAAGTCCGCCTCGAGATCCTCGTCGACCGAATGTCCATCGAGATCTTCGCCGGCGACGGCCGAGTCTACATGCCCATCGGCGTCATCCCCCCCGACGACAACAAGACGCTAGAGATCTTCGCCAAAGGCGGCCCCGCCAAAGCGACCGTCCTGGACGTCCGGGAGCTGAAGTCCGCCTGGAAGTAACCGTGCATGAACACCGCGATCACCCAACAAATCGACGCCGAACTCGACCGCATCGAACGCCAGGAACACGTCCGCATCCTCTACGCCTGCGAGTCGGGAAGCAGGGCATGGGGCTTCGCCTCGAACGACAGCGACTATGACGTCCGATTCATCTACCTCCGACCGACCGAATGGTACCTCACCATCCGCAACCCCAGCGACGTCATCGAGCCCCCCATCGACGGCGACCTCGACCTGGCCGGCTGGGACCTGCCCAAGGCCCTCGAACTCTTCAGGAAGTCCAACCCACCCCTCCTCGAGTGGCTTCAGTCACCGATCGTTTATCGCGATCACTCCGGCCTGGCCGAGCGCCTCCGCGCGCTCATGCCCGACTACTACTCGCCCATCTCCTGCATGTACCACTACCTCCACATGGCCCAGGGCAACTACCGCGAGTACCTCCAGGGCGACCAGGTCTGGCTCAAGAAGTACTTCTACGTCCTCAGGCCCGTCCTCGCCTGCCTCTGGATCGAGCGAGGCCTGGGCGTCGCCCCGACGGAGTTCGCCGCCCTCCTCGACCGCCTCATCGACGAAGCCCCCCTCAAACGCGCCATCCGCCGCCTCCTCGACGACAAGACCGCTGGCAGAGAGCTCGACCAGGGACCCGCCATCCCCGAGATCGCCCAATTCCTCGACGCCCAGCTCGCCCGCCTCTCCGCCGAAAACCAACCGCCCCCCGCCACCAGAGACCCCGCCCCCCTCGACCGCGTCTTCGTCGAAACACTGATCGAAGTGAACGGGGATCGCATCGGCATATCGGGAGACGACTAGAAGTCAGGGGCGATGTGCTCGGGGAGATCGCCCCCCAGAAACGCAGGAGATCGATTGAGGGCTTCCTGGACCGCCTCACCCTCAAACGAGTCGCGTCTGGAGAGTGATACAATGGCCCCCGCGCAGCAAAAAAGGCAAGCCGCTGCCGCGACTTGCCTTAGAACTCATGGAGCCGACGGGATTCGAACCCGTGACCTTCTGCATGCCATGCAGACGCGCTCCCAACTGCGCTACGGCCCCAGCCAGTGTTGTATCGGCCGTTTCGTAGCGTAACTTACGCCCAACCGGCGGTCAAGTCTCAACCGCGCGGCAGGACCATCGGCCCATCGGCAGCCCCCGTTTGCCGCCCCACCCACGCCTCGATACAATCGCCCCAGCCGCGCCGCGGATCGCTACACAACCATCCCCCCGGCCGGCGGGGGCTCGACGCTCATGGGACGTATCCACATCCTCCCAGACCTGCTCGTCAACAAGATCGCCGCCGGCGAGGTCATCGAACGACCCGCCAGCGTCCTCAAGGAACTCCTCGAAAACAGCGTCGACGCCGGCGCAACCCGCATCGACGTCACCCTCGAGGACGGCGGCAAACGACTCCTCCGCGTCGCAGACGACGGATGCGGCATGTCCGTCGACGACCTCGCACTGGCCGTCCACCCACACGCCACCAGCAAGATCTCCCACGAGGACGACCTCTTCCACATCGCTACCATGGGATTCCGAGGCGAGGCCCTCGCCAGCATCGGCAGCGTCGCGAACCTGCGAATCGTCTCCCGCACGCCCGACGAGACCGCCGGACACGTGATCGCCGTCACCGGCGACCAAATCGACGGACCCCAACCCGTCGCCGCCGCCCCCGGCACCGCCGTCGAGGTCCGAGAGCTGTTCTTCAACGTGCCCGCCCGGCGGAAATTCCTGCGAACCACCAACACCGAGCTCGGCCACGTCACCGAACAGCTCACCCGCATTGCCCTGGCCCACCTCCACGTCCACCTGACCTGCAAGCACAACGGCCGGGTCCGAAACGACCTGGCCGCCTGCGGCGCCCCGGAAACGAGCCAGGCCCTCCGCCGACGCATCGCCGACCTGTTCAGCCCCGAACTGGCCGAGGACCTGATCGCCATCGACCGGCCCGAGCGAGGCCTCCGCGTCTGGGGATGGGTCGCCCCGCCCGCGCGGACCCGCGGCACCGCCTCGTGGCAGTACACCTGGCTCAACGGACGCTTCATCCGAGACCGATTCGTCCAGCACGCTATTCGCGAGGCCTATCGCGGGCTCCTGCCCGAGGGCCGGTTCCCGGTCGTCTTCCTCTTCCTCGAGATCGACCCCGGCAACGTCGACGTCAACGTCCACCCGACCAAGATCGAGGTCCGATTCCGCGACTCGAACCTCGTCCACTCGCAGGTCCTCGCCTCGCTCCGAGAAACGTTCCTCGGCCGCGACCTCACGCCGGGCATCGACCGGCGGGCCTTGACCGACCACGACCCGGCGAGCATGCCGCCGGTGGGCGGCCCGACAAGCGCCTTCGGCCGGCCGGGCGGAGGACACTCCCCGATCGGCTCGACGGGCCGGCCAGCCTCGCCCGGTCGCCCCGCCCCCTCGCCCGAACGGCAACAGGAGATGCGCCAAGCCCTGGCCGAGTTCCTCAAGAACGCCCCGCCCACGCAGCGACAACCGCCCGATGCGCCCCCGCCGCCGCTCGACCCGTCGCGCCCGCGGGCCCCGTTTGCCGAGCCGATCGGCGACGACTCGCCGACGCCGACCTCGACGCACCGCCCGCGCAGAGCCATGCAGTTCCACAACACGTACCTCGTCGCCGAGTCCGACGACGGGCTCATCATCATCGACCAGCACGCCCTCCACGAGCGGATCATCTACCAGCAGCTCGTCGACCGCATCGGCCAGGGAAACCTCGAATCCCAGCGGCTCCTCCTGGCCGAGACCGTCAACGTCACACCGACCGAGATGGCCGTGCTCGACTCGTTCGGCGAGCTGTTCCAGCGGCTCGGGCTCGAGCTGGTCCCGTTCGGGCCGACGTCCGTGGCCATCCAGGCCGTGCCCAGCGTCCTGAGCGACGGCGACGCGACCGACTGGGTCCGCCAACTCCTCGCCCGCCTGGCCGACAAACCCGACCAAGCCGCCACCGACGAGTTCGTCCACGAGCTGCTCGACATGATGGCCTGCAAGGCCGCCGTCAAGGCCGGCGACTCGCTGACCCCCGAGGAGATCGAGGCCCTGCTGGCCAGACGAACCGACGTCGAAAAAGCCAGCGCCTGCCCCCACGGCCGGCCCACCACGCTCCGCCTGACCATCCGCGACCTGGAGAAACAGTTCAAGCGAACCTAGCGGCCAACCGGTTGCGCCGAGGGTGGCACGGGTCCGCGCCATACCTGCGGTTGGTATCGGAGCAGCCTTGGGTGGCTGAAACATCCTCGGTCGTCGAAGAAATCGTCCGCGGACCCGTGGGGCCTCAGGTAGATCGCTTTTCATCGGATGATCGTGACTTGCCGCAACTCGTCGGCACGCGCCGGTATTCTCCCAGGACCAAGCCCCCCAACCCACCGCCGCCACGCGGGCGCCCACGGCACCCGCTCCCCGCCCCGCTTGACACTGCCCCGGGCGACCCGTAATCTTCGTGTCCCGGTGATCAGCGACGATGAGCCGTTTAACCGTGGCACGCGACGACAAATCAAGGAGAACCGATCATGGCGCGACCTGTAACCCTGTGCTCGGGCCAGTGGGCCGACCTGAAGCTGACCAAACTCGCCCCCATGGCCAAGAAGATGGGTTTTGATGGCGTGGAGCTGGCCTGCTGGGGCGACCACTTCGAGGTCCAAAAGGCCCTCCAGTCCCCCGCCTACTGCAAGGCCAAGTGGGAGCTGCTCGGCAAGAACAAGCTCAAATGCTTCGCCGTCAGCAACCACCTCGTCGGACAGGCCATCTGCGACAACATCGACCCGCGCCATGAAGCCATCCTGCCCCCCCACGTCTGGGGCGACGGCAAGCCCGAGGGCGTCCGCAAACGCGCCGCCCAGGAACTGATCGACACCGCCAAGGCCGCCCGAAAGTTCTTCGACGCCGCGCCGCCCGCCATGAAGAAGGAGATCAAACGCGTCGTCGTCAACGGCTTCACCGGCAGCAGCATCTGGCCGATCCTCTACAGCTTCCCCCCGAACCTGCCCGACCAGATCGACAAGGGCTACGAAGACTTCGCCAAGCGGTTCGGCCCGATCATGGACGCCTTCGGCGAGCTCGACGTCAAGTTCGGGCTGGAGGTCCACCCCACCGAGATCGCCTTCGACATCGCCAGCACCGAGCGCGCCCTCGACGCGATCCGGCACCACCCCTGCTTCGGCTTCAACTACGACCCGTCGCACCTGGGCTACCAGGGCGTCGACTACGTCAAGTTCATCCGGATGTTCGGCGACCGCATCTTCCACGTCCACATGAAGGACGTCTACTGGTCGAGCCGGCCGACCGAGGCGGGCGTCTTCGGCGGACACCTGGGCTTCGGCGACCCCCGCCGGTTCTGGGACTTCCGCAGCCTGGGCCGCGGATGCGTGGACTTCGAGGCCATCATCCGAGCGCTCAACGACGTCGCCTACGAGGGCCCGCTGTCGGTCGAATGGGAGGATGGCAAGATGGACCGCGAGCACGGCGCCCGCGAGTCGTGCGAGTTCGTCAAGAAGATCGACTTCGAGCCGTCGACGCTCGCCTTCGACGCGGCCTTCGCCGAGGAGTAGCGGCCGTCGCCGATCGCAAGGTTGAACAGTCTTTCCCCACTTGGTGGTTTGATCAGGCCCCCGCCGAACTCGCGGGGGCCTCTTCATTTGATGACAGCGGACTCGCTCAATGGCGATTCGGGAGGATGCAGTCGCAGCAGCTTCCTGCGAAGCCGGCCGGGTGGCCCATGGCTTCAGCCGTGGGGAACACGAATTCCCCCTCGAACTCGCATTCCCCACGACTGGAGGGACCGATGGTTGCCGTCTTCCCAATACGAATTCGCACGATTCAGGGATGCATGGTGACGGCGCCCACCGCGTCGTAGAGCGTGCCCTTGGTCAGCGCGGGGACGTAGAGATCGCGAGCGTAGGCATCCGCCTGGTAGACCAGCCAGGACGCCATCACCGTACCCGTCAACAGCAGCACGACCGCGCACCCCACGAGCAGCGTCTGGCCGAGCGCCGGCGCCCGCACGATCGGCTGATCGTCGTCATCGAAGAACATCACCCAGACGAGACGGGCGTAGTAGTAAAGGCTAAAGAGCGTATTCACGGCGGCCACCACGACGAGCCACCACAGGTCGGCTTGGCCGAGAGCCCAGAGCAGCTTGAACTTGGCGATCCACCCGCCGAACGGCGGCAGCCCCACGAGCGAGAAGAGAAACGCCGCCATCGCCAGCGCCAGCCACGGCGCCCGCCGGCGCAGACCGCGAAACGCCTCCGACGACTCCGACCCCGTCGCCCAGTACACCAGCGCCACGCACCCGAACGCGCCCAGGTTCATGAACAGGTACACGATCAGGTAAGCAATGACGGCCGAGATCCCGGCGTTGCTCGTCAGGATCGCCGCCGCCATCAACATGTACCCCGCGTGCGCGATCGACGAATACGCGAGCATCCGCTTGACGCTCGCCTGCCGATACGCGGCCAGGTTGCCGACCGTGCACGTGATCGCCGCGACGACGCCGATCGTCGTGGCCATCGGGCCGAGCAGCGCCCGCGCCGCCTCCACCCCCTCGATGCCGATGCCCGGGTGGCCCAGGCAGAACACCACGCGCAGCAGCGCCACCAGACCCGCCCCCTTGCTCGCGACGCTCAACCACGTCGTGACCTCGATCGGCGCGCCCTCGAAAACGTCCGGGCACCAGAAGTGCAGCGGAAACGCCGAGATCTTGAACAGCAGCCCGACGCCGAGACCCACAAGGGCCAGCGAGAGCAGCCCCCCGCCGGCGCCCGCGCCGGGCTGGCCGATCTGCAGCGCCAGCGTCGGGATGTCCAGCGTCCCGTAGATGCCGTACAGCAGCGAACAGCCGTAGATCATCGCGGCCGAGGCGATCGCCCCGAACACCGCGTACTTCATCGACGCCTCCGCCCCGATCCGGTTCCGCTTGAAGAACCCCGCCAGCACGTAGCTCGGCAGCGAGGCCAGCTCCATCGCGATCACCAGCATCAACAGGTTAACCGTGCTGACCATCAGCGACATGCCGAGCGCGCTGCCCAGCAGCAGCACGAAGAACTCGGGCGAGTCCTCGTCGCGGAACTTCCCGCCCAGCAGCCACAACAGCACGACGCCGGCCAGGAACAGCGACAGCAGCATCTTGAACGCCAGGCTCAGGTGATCCACCACCAACATCGGCGCCCGGCCCGACGGCGACAGCCCGCCGATGCCCCGAACCACCGACCCCGCCACGCTCACCGTCGCCATCGCTAGCAGCAGGATGCCGATGCCCGCCACCAGCGCGGTCAGCCGCGACGCCCGCGGCGTTATCAGCGGAACCACGAGGACGGCGACGATCGTGCCGATCAAGACCAACTCCGGCGCGAAGCTCGCCAGATCCGACGTCGTCGGCATCCAGAATGTCGAACCCAGTAGCGTCATCTCACCTCGGTGAGCATCCTTAGTTGCCGCAGGCCCATCGCGAAACCCTAGACCCCAAACCCTAGACCCTAAGTGGACCCTATCCCCCCCCCGCATACCGCCCGACGTGATGAACGATATGCCCCAGCGTCCCGTTCATGAACTCGAACAGCGACTGCCGCGGCAAAACGCCCAGCACGATCGCCAGGGCGCCCAGCGGCGCCAGGATCGCGATCTCCCGCGCCGTCGCGTCGTTGCCCTGGAACTTGGCGTACTCCTCCTTCTCCGGCCCCAGGTACACCCGCTGGATCAGCCAGAGGATGTACCCCGCCGTCAGAACCACCCCGAACGCCGCGATCACCGCCATCGGCTTGGCCCACGTCATCCACGGATGGATCGACGCGGCGTTGAACGTGCCCAGCAGCACGTACACCTCGCCGATGAACCCGCACAAGCCCGGCAGCCCCAGCGAGGCGAAGAAGCCCAGCGTCGCCAGCGAGCCGTACACGGGCATCGTCAGCCACAGCCCGCCGAAGCGGTTGATCTCACGATGATGCGCCCGGTCGTAGATCACGCCGACCAGGAAGAAGCACATCGGTGAGGAGATCCCGTGCGCGATCACCTGGAACATCGCGCCCTGGAAGCCCTGGTCCGTCATGACCGCCAGACCCAACAACACGTACCCCATGTGGCTGATCGAGCTGTACGCGACGAGCTTCTTGAAGTCGGTCTGCGCCATCGCGCACAACGCGCCGTAGAGGATGTTGATCACCCCCAGCACCGCCAGGCCGTAGGCGCAATAGGTCGCCCCCTCCGGCAGGATCGGATAGCTGATCCGCATCAGCCCATACGCCCCCATCTTCAGCAGCACCCCGGCAAGGATCATGCTGATCGGCGTCGGGGCCTCCACGTGCGCGTCAGGCAGCCACGTATGGAACGGGAAGACCGGAATCTTCACCGCGAAGCAGACGAACAGGAAGACGAACATCACGATCGGCCACGACCAGCTCGACAGCAGGAAGCTGCCCTTGCCGAACGCCTCGCGAATCTGCGGGTCCGTCGCCAGCCGGACCAGGTCGAACGTCCCCGCCCCACCCAGCGCCTCGCCCGACTTGAAGTAGAACGCCAGCATCGCCACCAGCATCAGCACCGAGCCGAGCAGCGTGTACAGGAAGAACTTGATCGCCGCGTATTCCTTCCTCGTTCCGCCCCACACGCCGATCAGGAAGTACATCGGCAGGAGCATGACCTCCCAGAAGACGTAGAACAGGAAGAAGTCCAGCGCCACGAACGTCCCGAGCATGCCCGTCTCGAGCAACAGGAACAGCACGAAGTACGCCTTGACGCCCTTGTTGATCTTCCACTCCTCGATCCGCCAGCTCGCCAGGCACGCCAGGAAGCTGATCACCGTCGTCAGGATGATCAGCGGAAAGCTCAACCCGTCCACGCCGAGGTAGTATTCGATCTTGAACCCGCCCGACGTGGCGATCCAGTCGGCCTTCTCCACGAAGTGGAACCCGTCGGCGTAGCGCTCGCCGAATCGAAGCGTCAAGTCGTCGCTGCCGAACGGCCCGAAAAGCCACAGGCTCAGCGCCAGCGTGAGGCCCGAGGCGACGACGGCCACCCCCTTGGCCAAGTCCCTCCGGGGCGCCAACATGACCAGCACCGCCCCAATCGCCGGCAGGAACACGATCCAGCTTAGTAGATGTTCACACACCGTTATGCCTCACCATCTAGTCGACAGGCGCCCTGTCGAGTGCGTCCCTCACCACAGAATCGCCACGACCACGACGGCCACGCCGCCCATCGCGAACAGTAAGTAGCTCCGGATCCGACCCGTCTGGCTCGACCGAATCGCTCCCCCAACGTCCCACGCGCCGCGGGCCAGACCCTCGACGATCCCGTCCACGCCGAGCAAGACCACGCCGATGAGCGACGTGACGTACGCCTCCGTGATCCGCTCCGTCATGACGAACCGTACCGCCAGCACGACCGCCACCACCGATCCGATCCACATCGCCACGCGCGTCCGGTAGCTGCGGTCCTCCTCGATCCGTCCGACCAGACCGGCCGCGTCGAGAATTCGACCCACCGCCTCCGCCCCGATCCGCGTCATCTTCGCCGACACGTTCACCAAGAAGTCGATCACGTACGTGTCGAACCATCGGCTCGCCTGGCGGGCGATGACGATCAACCCCGTCGCGCTGGCCAGGCTCGCCTTCTTGAGGATGTCCGCCCCGTACAGCTCGTCGAAGTAGAACTTGTTCCACACCAGCCGGTGCAGCGGCGCCAGCGCGACCGCGATCTTGCCGGGCAGCGCCAGCCCGTTCCGATAGATCAGATACGCCAGCAGAAAACCGACGATGAACGCCGGCCAGACGCGGTAGAACAGGGCGTAGTGCGCCGCGTGATGGACCGCCTCACTGTGCCCGTCGATCGCCTCCACCAGACCGATCTTCGGCGCCGCCCCGGCCACCATCCCCCGAAACAGGACCCAGCTCACCACGAACGTCCCGATCGCCAGCGCCACCAGCGGCAGGTACATCAGCTTCGACTCGTGCGCGTGCTCGTAGACGTGCTTGTCTCGCGGCGTGCCCATGAACGTCAGCCACCACACCCGCATCATGTAGAACGGCGTGATGTACGCCACCATCGCCGCCGCCCAAAACAGCATCTGATAAACGTTCCACCCAAACGCCGACCGATGCGCCGCCGAAGCCGATGCGCCCAGCAACCCCGCCGGCACATCCGCCTGAGCGTCTCCCTGACCCGCCAAAGCGGAGGGAGCTAGCGCAAGCTCCCCTGTTCCGGCGTTCCGACTCGTCGACTTCTCGCCGTGCTCGTCCTGTCCGCCCCCGTGCCCTCGCTCCGCGCCGTGATGCCCCGGATTCGCCCGATAGTACGCCACCGCCAGGATCTCGTCCTTGCTGTAGTACCCACCCAGCCCCGTGCCCGGGATCGTGTTCAGCAGCGGCAGACCCACCCCGCTGATCGCCAGCACCGCCACGAAGAACGTCCAGCACGTCACCGGCATCTTCCGCCGAAGCCCGCCCATCTTCGTGATGTCCTGCTCGTGGTGACAGCCCTCGATCACCTGGCCGCTGCCCAGGAAGAGCAAGGCCTTGAAGAACGCGTGCGCCAACAGATGGAATAACGCGCCCACCCACGCCCCGACCCCCATCCCAAGGATCATGTAGCCGAGCTGGCTCACCGTGCTGTAGGCCAGCACCTTCTTGATGTCCGTCTGAACGATCGCAATGACGGCCGCCATCGTCAGCGTGATCGCACCGATGAAGGCAATCACGAGCTGCGCCTCCGGCGTCAGGAGGCAGAAGATCCGGGCAACCAGATATACCCCCGCGGCCACCATCGTCGCCGCGTGAATCAACGCGCTGACCGGCGTCGGACCCTCCATCGCGTCCGGCAACCATACGTGCAGCGGGAACTGAGCGCTCTTGCCGATCGCGCCGCAGAACAGGCAGATCCCCATCCACGTCGCCATCGACACGCCCAGGAACGTGTCCGTGAACATCGGGTCGCCGACCCGGAACTTGTGGTTGAACATCTCGGCCGCACCGTCGAGCGACAGATCCCCGAGGTAGTACACGACCAGCATCAACCCGATCAGGAACCCGAAATCGCCCACCCGATTCGTCACGAACGCCTTGATCGCCGCGTTGCTCGCCGACTTCTTGTGGAAGTAGAAGCCGATCAGGAAGTACGAGCACAGCCCCACCAGCTCCCAGAAGATGAACAGGAAAAGGATGTTGTTGCTGATCACCAGCCCGAGCATGCTGAAGTCGAACAGACACAAATACGTGAAGAACCGGTGGTACTTGCTCTTGCCGTCGATCTCGTCGCTGTGCCCCGCCATGTAGCCCATGCTGAAGACGAAAATGCACAGCGAGACGAACGAGACCATGAAGAACATGATCAGCGTCAGCGAGTCGACCTGCACCCCGATCATGATGGAGATGTTGCCGAAGTCGGCCCAGCAGTACTCGCCAATTTCCCGCATGACGAAGGCCGGATCCTCAACGAACGCCCAGCAGATCAACGCGACAACCGCCAGCAGCGTCGTGATCACCATCGACCCGACCGCTACGTGCGCGCTCCGCGGCTTGCCCAGCTTCGCCCCGAAGAAGCAGAGGAAGACGAAGCCGAGAAGTGGTATCAGCGTGCCGAGAACCAACAGTCCCGTAATCACGTGACCCATCATCTGCGGTATGGAGATTCCCGCCGGCAAGACCCGTCCCTCTCCTGCTATTGAGCCCTCAACCCCGCAGCCGCGACGCCTGATCGACGTCGACGCTGCCGATGCTGTTGTAGAAGTTCATGAAGATCGCGATGGCCACCGCCGC
>JAFGLZ010000019.1 GCA_016927755.1 Phycisphaerae bacterium | reverse complement strand
GGACGCTCGCGAACGCCGTAGCAGGAGATCTGATTGGCCAGGTGCCACCACTGGATGTCTCGGTCCTTGTGGTTCAGGTTGGGGTTGAGGGTCTTCAGGCGCGGTTCGACGCTGCTGACTGGGTCGCGGAGGCTCTTGATTCGGCCCTCCTCGATTGCCTCGATGAGCAGGTGCACGTAGACGGGCTTGCAGGCGGAAGCGACGTCGCCTCGCTTGCCGGCGTCGCCCCAGGTGTAGACGAGATACCCGTGCCGAACGACGCAGCCGCATCCGCCGACGTGATGGGCCAGGGCGTCGAGGGCGTCGGCCTTCATGCCCACCTGGGCCGGCGATTTCGTTTGCCAAGTCTTGTCCGGGTAGGTCTCTGCCGCGGGCGTGGCGGCGGCGAGCGCCAGGACAGGCAGGGCAAGGACGAACCGCCGTTGTATTGTTGACCTCGATCTCCGATAGGTGGACAGCAATCGCATCGCCGGATCTCCCAAGAAGACAGGCAGGGGGCGAGAGCACATCCGCGATCAGGGGCGATCACATGTGGCTATTCTTCCGCCGCCGAGATCTTCGGCGGGGTGCCGAGGCTCTCGCCGGACTTCTCGGGTCCGCCGGGGTCGAGGGCGCGTTTGAGGATCTTTCCGGTGGGGCCTCGGGGGAGGTCCTCGGCGATCCAGACCTTCTTGGGCACTTTGTACTGGGGCAGGTGCTCGCGGCAATGGTCGCGGAGCTCGGCGTCGGTGACGGTCTGGCCCTCCTTGAGGACGACGAAGCCGACGGGGACCTCGCCTCGGGTTCCGCCGACCTTCTCGGCGATGACGGCCGACTCGGCGACGGCGGGGTGTTTTTCGAGGATCGTCTCGATCTCGCGGGGGTAGATGTTCTCGCCGCTGACGATGATCATCTCCTTCTTCCGCCCGGTGATGGCCAGGTAATTGTCCTCGCTGACCCGTCCCATGTCGCCGGTGTAGAACCAGCCTTGATCGTCGATGACCTCGGCGGTCTCCTTCGGCTTGTTGTAGTAGCCCTTCATGACGCAGTGGCCGCGAACGGCGATCTCGCCTATCTGGCCGGGGGGCAGGGGACTTCGGTCGTCTTCCACGGTTCGGACCTCGACACCCTCCATGATCTGTCCGGCCGTCCCGGGTCGGTTGTCCCACGGGCGGTTCGCGCAGACCACGGGCGAGGTCTCGGTCAGCCCGTAGCCCTCGAGCAGCGGAAAGCCGAACTTCTCGAGCCAGGCCTCATAGAGGGCCGGCGGGAGCGCCTCGCCGCCACTGACGGCACACTGGACGCTCTTGAAGTGGTCGGGTCTGGCGTTCTTGACCCGAAGCATGGCCGAATACATGCTCGCGATCGCGTAGATCATGGTGATGCGTCGCTGCTCGATGACCCTCACGACGGCCGAGGGGATGAAGCGCGGCATGAAGAACACCTCAGCGCCGAGCGTGAGCGGCACGAGCAGCATGGTCGTGAGTCCGAAGCTATGGAACAGCGGCAGGACGCCGAGAAAGTGCTGCTCTCCCTTCGGATCCTCGAGCTCGATGGCGCCCCGGGCATTGCGGTCGAGGTTCTCCTGGGTGAGCATGACGCCTTTGGGGTCGCCGGAGGTACCCGAGGTGTAGAGGAGGGTCGCCACGTCGTCGGGGGCGGCGCGCGGCGATCGGGGCTGGGGCCTTAGGTACGAGAAGATGACCCTGCGCTTGAGGCCCAAGTCGTTGAGGATGATCTTGTTCTGGACTGGGAGCTGTCTGACAGTCTCGTTGAGGTGAGCGACGTCCTCGGGAAACCGCAGCGTAATGACGGTGTCGAGCCCGGCGTCCTCGACGATCTTCTGGAGCTCCTCGGGTCGCAGCAGGAGGTTGAGCGGCACGGCCGCCCGCCCTGCCCACAGGACGCCGTAGTAGCTGACGGCGAACCCGGCCGAGGACGGCAAGAAGATGCCGACACGGGGGCAGTTAGTCTGGGCCTCGACGACGCGTTTCATCACGGAGGCGATCCGCACGAGGCGGGAATAGGTCATTTCCATGCCGAGCATGTCGGCGACGGCCAATTTCTCCGGGAACTTATCCGCAGAAGCCAGCAAGCTTTCGACGAGCATGGCTGCCCCTTGTCATCCTGAGGAATACGTTTTCACAAGCGGCGCGGGCCACGCCCCGCTGTTCAGCGTGGCCCGCTTAGATCTGGGGCATCATATCCATGGGCCCGTTTCGTGTCCAGGTTTGGCGCAGTTGCGTGGAGTCCGGGATTGCCGTGGGGTGGTGGGATCGGCGGCGGTCGGGACGTGCCGAGAGGGAACGATGCCCTTCAAGGGCGCGGGAGTCTCCAGCGGCGGGTGGCGATTGCGCCTTCTCCGCGAAACCGTCAAGCGGAAGGGGGCACACAACGACTCTGGTGTCGCTTTCGGCAAGCGAGTCTCTTGCAGTCGTGCCGCAGGGCTCTAGGCTGCACAGGCCGCGGGCAAGGATGTCCGCGGTATACGAAAGTGTCCGACCGAGAACGGCGCTAGGTGGGCGTCAAGGCCCTGGTCTTGTCGCGTTGGAGGATGTCGACTACCCGGTTCTTGCCCAAGAGGAAGGCCATTCGAGACTTCTGCGCCAGGCCGCGCAGCGATCGCGTTCGGCTGATCTCCGACCAGACGAATCGCGGCGACCAGTAGAACTTCTTGTAGTAACGGTTCAGCAGTCGGTCGAGTTGGGCGCGGTCGACGTGCGGATGCCAATGGGGCAGCTTGAAGTCCGGTCGCGGGCTGACAGTGTGCTCATACCAGTAATCGCGGTCGATGAGGCCCTGGCTCCTGAGGTCCTCGTGGATCTCGGTCTTGGGATAGGGGATCAGGATGAACGCGTTGATGTAGTCGAGCCCCATCTCCAAAATGTCTTGGCATGATTGCACGCAATCTTCATGGGTCTGGAACGGGAAGCCGAGGATGAAGTAGCCCATCGTCAGAATGCCGGCCTTGCGGTACATCCGCACGGTCTCGGGCACGCGTTCGATGTCGATGCCCTTCTTGATCCGCCGGAGGGTCTCGGCGTTCGTGCCTTCGATTCCGAGCTGGACGCGACGACAGCCGGCCCGATATAGCAGACGGGTCAGCTCTTCGTCACACGGAGTGATTCGTCCGCGGAAGCTCCACTCGATGCCGAGGTCGGCCTGGATCATCGCCTCGCACATCTCGACGGTTCGCTGACGCTTGAGGTTGAAGCAGTCGTCGAAGAAGTGGACCTCCCGGATGCCCAGGGCGACGATCTCCCGCAGCTCGGCGATGATGTCGTCAATGCCTCTGGCCAGGAACCGCTTCTCGAAGACGTCGCAGAAGGTGCACTTGAAGGTGCAGCCCCGTGACGATATCGCCGTCGTGATCGTTCGGTTGTTGGCGACCGTGAAGTAGCGTCTCAGGTCCAACAACGTGCGATCGGGCCTGCGGATCTTGGCGATGTCCCAAGTCGGGTCCACCGACAGATCCGATGCAACGACGCTCGAGCCCTCTGGCCAGTACAGGCCGGCAATGTGGACCAGGTCGGCCCTGGCCGGTTCCGGATGGTTCGCGAGCGTGGCGACCAACTCGTTGAAAGTGTTCTCGCAGAAGCCCGTCATGACGAAGTCGACGTCGTGCCAACCCGCCAGCTCTCGCGGGTACAGGTTGGCGTGAGGACCTCCGAGCACGATCCTGATCCGCGGGTCCTCGGCCTTGATTTGCTGGACGAGGACCCGGCAGGCGTAGAGGCTGTCCGCGAAGACGGTGACGCCCACGATGTCAGGCCGAAAGCCTCGGACTTCGCGAAGGCACCCTTCCGGGTTCAGCCCCAACGGGATAGCGTCCAGTACTCGGCACTCATGCCCGCCGGTAAGGTTGGCCGCCAGGTACAACAGACCGAGCGGCGGGTAGTTGAAGGCGTGCGTTTGCCGGGCGAAGTCCGGCGCGATGCACTCGGAGTTCCTGAAGGCGGGTGGGTTGATCAGCAGGATTCGCACGGCCGAGCGTCTCCTCTCTAAGCGGCCTGGTCATCGTCAAGCCGCTGGCCATGAGTGATTTGAGTCAGGAGCCAGCTCGTCGCAAATGGCCCCTGCAGGCAGCGCTTCCTGTCTGGTTATCGGAATCTGGAGGGGGCCGGATTACTTCACAATCGGGTTGCAGGCGGCCCGTCTCGAAGGATGGGGAGACACTTTGGAGGCCAGGGAAGTGCTAGGGACCTTTTGGGCTCGGGTCGCAGATGACGACGCCCCTGCGCGGCCTTGGCATGGACGAAGAAACCGGCGTTACCGCTCATCTATAGTGATGACTGCTCAGGAGAACCGATCATGTTCGCTCATGTTCGAATAAGCGCATTGGCGACCGCCGCGGCCTTCGTCGGATCGTTGGGTTGCGCATCCGCCGATTCGCGGACCGGGGCGCGGCAATCCTTGGGCGATGGGAGCCGGACGATGGGCAAACCGTTCGTGATTCGCGAAGCGAGCTTGCCGGAAGGGTTTCCCGGTCCGGGTCCCGTCGGTGAGGTCATCATGAAGGATTACCCGGCCTATCGGTTGGCGCGAATGACCTCGAAGGCGGAGGGCGTCTCCGGCGGATCGGACGGGATGTTCCGTCCGCTCTTTAACCACATCAAGCGGAACAAGATTCCCATGACCGCGCCCGTCGAGATGGGCTATCCCGCGGAGCCGGCGGAGTTGGCGAGTCTGACGGGCCAGACTAAAGGCATGCGGTCGGCCGAGTCGATGGCGTTTCTCTACGGCGATCCATCCTGGGGTCGGCTCGGCGCCGATCCGTCCGATCGGCGTGTGGAGGTCGAGGACGTGCCGGCGATGACGGTCCTGTCGGTCGGCGTTCGCGGGAGCTACACGGACGGCAAGTTCGCCGCAGCGCTCAAGACGCTCCATGAGTGGGTCGCGGCGAACCCCCGCCGGGTGAAGGTCGTCGGACCGCCTCGATACCTCGGCTACAACAGCCCGTTCGTGCTATGGTTCCTGCGATACGCCGAGGTCCAGTTGCCCGTCGAGCGGATCGAGGCGCTTGCCGAAACCGTGGCTACCAAGTAACGCGGCGGGCGCTGTTCTCGCTGGTGCCGCCGCGAATCGGCAGAGGCAGCCACGTGGTTCCGCCGGCCCGATGAACGCCGGGGAGCTGCGCTCTGAGCACACCTCACCCTGCCCATGCATCATGAGTCTTGTTCGAGTCGAATAGGCCGCATACGGCGCGCTTTCCATGTCGCTGTTCCGCGTACTTGCCACTCTTGTGATTCGAGTCACAATAGGTGCGTCGAGGGGGCCGCGCAGGCCCCCATGGATCCGTCGGGAAGAGGTGCGACGGTCAGGCTGGCGTGAGCCACGAGGAGTCGGCATGGATAAGAGGCGGGCAGCGTGGCGGTGTGCGATCTCCATGGGGGCCCTGCTCGCGGGGCCCGGCATGTGTCGCGGAGCCGGCCAGGAGGAGGACCGGGCCGCGAGGCGAGAAGGGTCCGACGCCTTGGCGTGCAAGGGGAGACGATGCGTCTCGCCCTGGTTCGTCTACAAGGACGACAGTGGCATAGACCTGCTGAAGTCGCGGGCGGACATCGTCGCCTCGATCAGCGTGTGCGGGAACGCGACGCCGAGATTCATCGCCGAGTGCCGCAAGCTCGGCATCGCGACGTACAAGCTCGTCGGCGGAAAGCCCCAGGCGTTCGACACGGACCCCCACCGCCTGGCGACGATCAAGGAGTATCTTCGGATCTGTCGGGACGTGGGCTACGACGGGATCGACCTCGACTTCGAGGGGATCGACGGCTCGCTTCGCGAGGCGTACGGCGCGCTCCTGCGGGACGCGTCGCGCGAACTTCACGGCGCGGGCAAGAGACTGAGCATCTGCGTGAGCTACGTGATGTCCACGCGACGAACGACCACGCGGACGCACATGGAGGACTTCTACGACCCGAAGGTCGTCGGGGAGACGTGCGACATGGTTCGGGTCATGTGCTACGACATGTACAGTCTGTCGGGCGAGGGCGTCGGTCCGATCAGCACGCAGCCATGGGCCCGGGACGCCATGATGTACTGGCTGCGCTACGTGCCGCGCGAGCGGCTGATCATGGGTCTGCCGGCATACTCGGGCGATTTCGAGATGGCGCTTGGCGGCAAGAAGGAGCGGCTGTACAGCGCGCCCAAGCCCGTCGTTCCGGAGGGCACCGTGGTCAAACGCGTCTGGCTTCCGTACGAGCAGATCAACACGTACAAGTACGATGACGCCAAGGGAAGGCTGCACCTGTTCTACGCCAGCGATGCGGCCGGGACACGGGCCCACCTGGAGACGGCGGAGCGATTGGGCGTCTTCGGCATCGCGTTCTGGCACTATCAGGCCGTCACGCCGGAGATGTGGAAGGCGGTTCGAGATTGGCACCAGGGGGGATCGGGCGCGGAGCACGGCAGTCCGTGGCTGGCGTTCCCGTAGGCGGGGCGCATCTGTTGTGCCGCCGGGTAGGCTCTGACGATCGGATTGTCGTCTCCGGTCTTGCCGCGCAATCGGGGCGGGCATAGCATGGCCGCGGTTGAAGACACGTCCCGTTTCGGTTGCAGGCGCGGCGATCCTCGTCGGCGTCAAGGGAGTCTCTCATGAAGAAGATCCTGATGATCCTGGGGGCGGTGTTCCTGGTTCTGATCCTGGTGTGCGCGGGCGTGCTGGTCTGGGCGCAGCGGTCCGGATCGTCGCACCAGGACGCGTTCTTCCAGGCGGTCCTTTCGGGCAACGCCAAGCAGGTGATGGCTTTGTTCGATCCGGCCTTGTGCGAGCAGGTGGACGAGCCCGTCCTGGCGGCGTGGGTCGCGGCCTTTAGGGACAACCTGGGGCCTTACAAGGGCCTGAGCAAGACCGATTTTGACACGCAGAGCAAGATCGAGGGTGGGGCGACGATCACCGAGAGTAAGGGGGCGGTCGACTTCGAGAAGGGACAGGCTCGGTCCGAGATCAGGTTTCGCGACGGGAAGATCGTGGCCTTTCACGTGACCTCCGACGCCCTGCCGGACGGTTGGTTCAAGGGGCCCGTCGGCACGGAACTCTATCGCGAGCGGGGCAAGGCCTTCCTAACGGACTTCCTCAGCGGCAGGCCTGACGATGCGTTCAAGATGATGCACAAGAGATTGCAGACCAAGCTACCCTTGGAGAAGCTCAAGGCCATGACGACGGATTTCGTCGGTAAGGCGGGCAAGCTCGAGTCGATCGTTTACGACAGCGAGGTCTTGACGCCGGGTGACGTCTATACGCTCAGGGTGGTGTACAAGGTGGCATGCGAGAAACAGAAGCCGACGGGGACGGTGGAGTTTCAGTTCGACGGGATGAAGGGGCATCTGCTGGCGTTCAATCTCAAGTAGAAAAGGGTATCCACCTTCGCTTCGGGTTCAATCGTACACGAGCCGCCAGCGTCGCTCCACGCGCATCATGCCTTGCCGCAGGTTGGAGGTGGGTCGCGAGAGGAAGGGGCCCGGGCTTGCTTGCCGACGACCTACGGCTCGTCGACCACAGTGCTGATTGTGAATCCGACCTCGCGCGGCGTGCCGGTGACGGTGAAGCAGCCTTGCCTGTTGTCCTTTAGTTCGGGCGAGCGGCTTTCCGCGCGCCAGTGTTCGGGCAAGCGGATGCTGGTCGGCATCGCGCCGGGCTCGGCGGCGGACAGGACGACGGCGCGGTGGGTGTCGTCGATCGGGTGGATCCGCAGGCTGACGAGGCCGTTGGTGGTGTGGAGGGTGTTGATCGCCACGTCGGAGGCCTCGCGGAGCCAGGGCGGCGGGATCGCGCCCAGGAGCGTGACGGCGCGGTCGTCCTCGAAGTAGAGGGCGCTCAGCATCATGTCGAGCATTCTGCCGTTTCCGCTGCCGTTGGGCTGCCAGGGAGTGAAGGCGGGATTGGTTTTCGAGAACCGTTCCTGGACCTGGAACGTGTCCTGCGTCATTCCGTAAGTCAGGTTCGTCCGCGTAGCAGCAAAGGCCTTCTTCCACTGGCCGAGGGCCAGGTAGACGTGCTGCCAGATGTATTCGGCGGTTCCGATGTAGACGACGTCGCGATCCATCCGTCCCATGAACAGGCCGTCGGCTCGACTGTCCTCGAAGTACTTGACGAATCGCCGGAACACGTCGGAATGGACGTCGACGGCGCCGGTGTATGCGAGTTTCGCGGAACTGGAGACGTTCTCGAACTTGCTGGTGATTCGGGTGCCCTGGTCCGCGGTGAGGATCTTTCGTTCGATGAACCCGTCGGGGCGGGTCAGCCCCTTGATGGCCCGTGCCAGGTCGGCCTTGTAGGCGTTGAGCTCGCGGCGGAACTCCGGCGCTCGCTCGTGCTTGATGCGTTCGAGGAGGCACACGGTCTTCTCGAGCCCCCAGAGGGTGTAGGCGTCGCTCATCGAGACGATGTATCCGATGTCGCCGTCGGTTCCGCAGCCGAATGGCATGAGCCCGTAGTAAAGGGGGCGCGTGCCGTCGGGATTGAGCTTTCGCGTCGCGCGGAGCTCGCCGACGATCCAGTCGGAGGCCCTAAGGATCTTCGGCAGATACTCGTCGAGGAAATCCTTGTCGCGCGAATAGAGGTAGTAGTCGGCCGCGAGGGCCAGCGCGGACCCCGTGGAGTTGATCCATTTCGGACCTGTCGTTCCGACGGAGCCGGCGGTCGTGATGAAGTTCCCCTGGGGCGGGCAGCCGGCGTCCTGGAGGCGGAAGATGAACTCGAGGGCCTGGCGGACGGGTTCGAAGTGTCCGACGCGAAGCATGGGCCTGAGCATGTGGACGGCCTCCCAGACCCAGACGAAGAATCGCTCGGAGCTTCCGCCCTGCGTGGGCATGAGGCACGTCTCGTCTGGGAAGCGGACGAGTAGCTGTAGCGTGGAGGTCTGCAGTTCGGTGAAGACGTCTTGCCAGTTCGGCCATGGGCAGACGAGCGCCGTGTTCTTGTCGGAGAAGCGGCTTTTGAAGTGGGCGAGCGCTCGCTGCCGGCATTCGTCCGCGTCGATTCGATCGAGGAATTCGCGGTGCGGCGGTGTGACGTCCTCGAAGTTCGTCAGGAGCGCGAGGGAGAACGTCTTCGTCTGTCCGGGTTCGAGGTCGGCGTGGGCGTGGATGACGTCGCGGACGTCTTTCAGGCGCATGTTCGGTGCCGCGAAGTAGGGCCGGCTGCAGCCGAAGCGCTTGTTGTACTGCCCATCCTCAGACTGCTGTTTGTCCTGCCAGCAAAGCGTGAACTCGCCGGGAGAGACCTTGCCGATCGGCCTCCACTCGCGGAAGATCGAGCCGTCCTTCATACTCACCTTGTCGCAAGGGAGCCATTTGCCGACGTCCCAGTAGAACGGGACGTAGTGGTAGTCGAAGAGGTGGCATTCTCGCTGGAAGTTGACCTTGGCGCGGACGTGTGCGGGTTGCTTCTTCTCTCCTTCATTGGTCACCGAGACGCGGATGGAGAGCAGGCTCTGCCCGTCGTCGACGGGGCAGCAGGCGTACTCGATCTGATAGAAGAGGTCATAGGCGAAGTAGTCGGCCGTTACGACGGGGTACTTCCCCTCGGCCAGCGCGAGGCGGGAGCAGTGGAAATCCGGGATGAAGGGCGGGTCGTCGAGGGCGAACTGTACGATGAAGGTCTCTTGCCGCCTCGCCCGAGCGTACGACTCTCGATCGTGCAGGACGACGTTGGGCAGGACGCGACGCCGGCAGACGTTGAGGGCGGCGTCGACGTGAACGAAGTCGGGCGAGTGGGCGGGTTGGATCGGCAGGTGGACGGTGTAGGGCGGGCGCCACTGGAACGCGTTGTCGGCGAGGATTTGATTCCACGATTTCTCGTTGATGTTGGCGTAGGTGATCTCGGACCAGGCGGCGCGGCTTTGCGTCGTTTGGGCCGGGGCCGTGCCGGCCGGCAAGAGCATTAGTAGTACGAGTGCGCGGTTGCGGTTCATCCGTCAGCCTCTCTCTGCGCCCCCTATTCCTGGTAGCCTGATGCGCGTGGGAGCGATGCTATGGGTCCTGGGAGCGGATGACAAGGGGCCCTTCGGCATCGAGGCAGCTTGTGATGAGCGGGTCCGGGGCCGTACGACGTGATCGGTCTCAACAACGACTGCGCGAGGAACCCGGCTGCCTGACGAACTGGTGGGCAATAGGCGGTGGGGCTTGGCATTCAAGTGTGCTCAGGTCTTCCTCCAGTTGTCGAGGGGACGAGAAAGCCCTGCACTCGGTCGTTGCGCCGAGCGCAGGGCTCTTGTCTTGCGATTGCCACGGAATGATTGAGCGTGCCTTACCGCCTCCGACGGACGAGCAACAGGCCGCCGGCAAGGAGGGCCAGGGTTGCGGGCTCGGGGACCTCCACCGGGACCGCCAGGGAGGCGTCGCAAGCAGCGGATTCGCTCTCGTATCCCTCTCCTCCCGCGGTCGCATCGGCCGAGAACCCGACCGTGAACGTCTCGCCGATCACCACGTCGAACGAGACCTCGTCCTGCCAGCCAGTTACATATAGGGAAGGGTCGCTGACCCACGAATCAACGCTGCTGGTGACAGTCATGGAGCAAGTACCGCCGTAGGTAAAGCCTCCACTGCTCAGCAACGCGAGTGTCACGACGCCGGAGTTGTCGTATTCCGACAACAGCCGCCATGTGTACGTCCCTAATGCCGAGGCGCTGCCGCTTCCGAAGTTGGACGTGGCCTGGGTCGACACGTTGGCGATGGGATAGGTGCCCTCGCCGGTTCCTCCCCCTCCGGTCAGATCGCCGATCGACGCTGTCCCCTGACCGTCCGCCATCATGATCGGGTCTACGGCCGAGGCATGGGCATAGAACGGGCCCGAGTCGGAGTCGGAGTATGATCCGCCGGAAGCCGAGGCGCTGGCCAGGCCGTCATAGCTGACGAACTCCAGGACGTACGCGTTTGCCGTTCCGGACAGGCCGGCGATCAGCACTGCTACTCCCAACACCTTGAAGCTGTTCCAGGACATGTGTTCTCTCCTCCGCCCCCCGTGTCTCGTTGAGCGTCGAAGACGCTCCTGCCCACGTGCGGCCGCTCCCCTTGTGGACATGGCCATACCGTGCTGACTTGATGAGATGCTTGGCTGAAATGCCCCTCCAAGTTTCTCACCTCTCCGTGATGCCCCTCCCCACAGGGGCTCTGCTGACTCCACATTTAGACTACACCATGCGAAGAGGAATGCAAGGACAAATGAGGGAATGTGTTGCGGATGGCAATCATTACCATCCGTGCCCCATTTGACTGTTCGCCGATCTCGACGTGATTCATCGAATGGGGTGGGTGCATCGCGTTGTCGAGGGGCGTGTTGGGGTGCATCCAATGGGTCGTGGCAGCACCTCAAGCGGATTACCACCGTCGCGACGGCGCGTCTTGGGATTCGGATTGACGCACGGCTATACGCGGCTCGCGATTCAGCCGTCGCTACGCGACTAACACCTTTGCCGCCGCGACGATACCACAGGACTGAAGTCCTGGGCTACTTTCACACGGTCCCTCCGGGACCGAAGAGGCGTGACCACGGTGCAACGAAATC
The DNA here is from genome assembly GCA_016927755.1 of Phycisphaerae bacterium. Taxonomy (GTDB): domain Bacteria; phylum Planctomycetota; class Phycisphaerae; order UBA1845; family JAFGLZ01; genus JAFGLZ01. The sequence goes on along the minus strand of JAFGLZ010000019.1, from coordinate 15,151 downwards.
CGAGATGCACCCGCCGTGTTGAGGCGTGGCCGGCGGACCTTGGCGGGGGTGTTCGTGGTGGTTACAGTACCGTGGGGGGAGGGGTGGCGGTGGAATGGGATTCTGGGCGGCCGGGCGGGCGCCGGCCCGCGGGGTCGGGGGCGGTTTGGCCGTTGGTCGATATGGTTCTATCTCTGGAGGAACGGTTGTGCTGAAGCATCGACATTTCGCTTTCGGTTTGCTGCTGGTGGCGGCATCGGCCTGCGCCGTCCGCGCCGAGAAGATTCCTTATGCCAAGTCGAATATCGTGCCGCCGACGCCGCAGTGGACGGCGAAGGTCAAGGAGAATGCTCCGGCCAAGCCGACGGTGGAGGCGCCGAAGCGGAAGCTGCTGGTCTTCTCGCTCCGCACGGGGTACGACCACAAGGTCATGCCGCACGTCGATTGCGTCTTTCGGGTTCTGGGCGAGAAGAGCGGCGCGTTCGAGACGACCATCTCGACGGACATCGAGGACCTGATGCCGGACAAGCTGGCGCCGTACGACGTGCTCGTGCTCAACAACAACTGCTCGGTGGGCGAGCGCCGCAACCTGCTGCTCGACGAGATGGAGAAGAACAAGGAATACAGCGGCATGACCGAGCAGCAGCGTCAGGCGAAGTCGGACATGATCGAGAAGTCGATGCTGGACTTCGTGGCCGGCGGCAAGGGGCTGGTGGTGATCCACGGCGCGCCGACGATGCTGAACAACTCGGCGAAGTTCACCGAGATGGTCGGCGGAGCGTTCGACTACCATCCGCCGAACCAGGAGGTGACGGTTCGCACGGTCGACGAGTCGCACCCGTTGGTGGCGGCGTTCCGGGGCAAGGGGCCGTTCATTCATCGTGACGAGCCGTACTGCTTCAAGGGCGCGTACGAGAAGCTCGACTTTCGCCCGCTGCTCTCGATGGACACGAAGAGCCTGAAGGACCCCAACAAGCGAGCCGGCAAGATGGTTCGCTACGTGGCCTGGATCAAGCCGTACGGCAAGGGACGCGTGTTCTACTGTTCGCCGAGCCACTTCCCGGAGAGCTACGAGAGCCCGACGCTGTTGCGCTTCGTCCTGGACGGGACGCAGTACGCCGCGGGGGACCTGAAGTGTGACGACTCGACGCCGAAGCGGGGGTCGTGAGCGAGGTGGAGGTTACTTGAAGGTCTGCCCGGAAACTCTGGTAGCTGCGTCGGCATCTCGATGATGCCTCGCCGGCAGCCATTCACGGCGGGGGAGTAGGTTGCCGAAGGTTCCGGTTGTTGTGACGGCGTTCTGGTGGGACCGGTAGGCTATGACTGATTTCTTCCGTCGTGTGATTCGCGGTCCGGACCTTGCTCTGGATGTTGGGACGGCCACGACACGACTGGCCGTGGCCAATCGCGAGGGCGAGTTGGTGAGGCCCTCGCTTCTAGGCGGCACGCACCCCCTCCGGTCGGGCGTTGTTGTGGATCGAGGAGCGGCCTCATCCTTGCTGAAGTTGCTCGTGGACCGGGCCAGATACTTTCATCTGTCCCGGCCTCGTGTGTTGGTGTGCGCTCCGTCGGACGCGTCGCCAGAAGAGCGCGAGGCGCTGATCGAATCGGTGCGCGGGGCGGGCGTTTCGAGCGTCGCAGTCATCCCGGAGCCGCTGGCGGCGGCGATCGGCGCCGGGATGGACCTCTCACTGCCGTATGGGCAACTCATTGTCGATATTGGGGAGGGCGTGACGGACTGTGCCGTTATCCAATCGGGGGAACTCGTGGCTACCGCCGCGGTCCGCGCGGCATGCAGCGATCTTCATGAGGCCGTTCAGCAGGTCGCCCTGCGCGAGTGCGGACTCGTTCTGTCTCGCACGGAAGCGGAACGGATTACGCTGGGAGTGGGCATAGGGACGGCGCGCGATCCGGCGTCGGCGGTGGTCGCCGAAGGAATCGGCGCGATCGACGGTCGGCTGGGGGCAGCGAGCGTCCCGATCCCCGCCATCGAAGAGGCCCAGAATCTGGTGGTGGATCGGATTCTGGAGACCATATTGGCGTTCCTGAAGGATCTCCCCGCCTCGTTGGGCGCGCAGGTGATCGACAACCCCGCGAGACTCACCGGAGGGGGAGCGCTGCTGAGGGGCATGGTTGACCTGATCAGCGCGAACACTGGGCTGTGTGTAACGGTGCCGGACGATCCTCTCGGCGCCGTCATCAGAGGATCTCGCCGCGTACTTCCCAATGTGCCCTTGGCTGGTTTGTGGGTCAACTAAGCCTCCAAGGCGGGTCGCGGGGACCCGCCCTACAACTTTTCGGCATGAATGGAGGTTGTCATGTTCGCGCGAATGGTTCGTTCGTGGGTCTTCCGGTTGGTGACGGCGTGTCGTGTCGTGGGGGTGGGCATGGACATCTGTGAGGCGGAAGGCGGCGGGAAGGCGGCGCTTGCGGACAAGACGCTGGTCGTGTGGGTGTCGCCGGCGAATCTGACGCAGCATGGGGGCAGCGCGCTGACGGTCAACGACACGACGATCGATCGCTTCGACGCCGTCGTCTTCGGCGAGATCGCGCCGCGGGTGTGGATGCCGGGCAGCAACGGCTACAGTCGGACGATGAAGGCGCAGGCCGACTGGCCGAAGGAGACGGTGGGCGCGGACGAGTTCGTGCAGATCGCGATCGTCTATCGAGGACGCGAGATCCGGATCTATCGCAACGGGGAGTCGTACGCCGGGTACAGGACGGGCGGTGAGCCGTACGTCTTCGGCACGCAAACGGCGATCCTGTTCGGTCCACGTCATCTCACGAAAGGCGTCGACTGCTTCTTCGGACGCATCCGCGACGCGCGCGTGTACGACAGGCCGCTCGATCAGGCGGTCATCGCGGCGATGCGGCCGGGCAAGCCGGTCGAGGGGGTCGCGCCCTGGGCGTGGTGGGACTTCGCCGAGACGGGGACGTATGACAGGGCCGGGCGGTTCAACCGGGTGACGATCTCCGGCGGGGCGAAGATCGAGGGCGGATGTTTGGTTCTGAGCGGTGCTCGGCCGGCGATGCTCGCAGTGATGGAGCGGGGCGAGGGCGCCGCGGAGATCCCCACGAGCTGGTCGAAGGGCGACGCCGTTCCGGCGTCGGTGGTTCAGTCGACGCGGTTGCTGCGGGAGAAGCTGTTGGCGGATCCGTATCGGCCGGGGTACCACTTCTGCGTGCCCGAGGACAACGGCATGCCGGGGGATTCGAACGGGTGCTTCTACGCGAACGGGCGCTATCATCTGATGTATCTGTACAACCGCAGCGGGGTCGGGTTCTGCTGGGGGCATGTCTCGAGTAACGATCTGGTCCACTGGCGCCATCATCCCGACGCGATCGGCCCGGGCAGCGGCGACGAGGGCTGTTTCAGCGGGGGTGGCTTCGTCGACGACGACGGGACGGCATACCTTTCGTACTGGATGCTTTGGGGGGCCAAGGGCATCGGCTTGGCCAAGAGCGGCGATCGGCATTACGACACGTGGCGAAAGCTGGACGCGAACCCGGTGATCAAGTCGACCGAGTGGGGCATCACGGAGACGAAGGACGCGGAGGGCAGGCCGTTGATCTACGGCTCGGCCGATCCGACGAACGTCTGGAAGAAGGACGGGCGGTACTACATTCTGACGGGCAATCTGCTCGTGCTGAACAAGTACGGCCGAAAGCCGGATTCGCCGAAGCCGTTCAAGGGCGATCATCTGTATCTGTTCGAGTCGAAGGACCTGGCGAACTGGACGTACAAGGGCGAGTTCTACGAGCGAGACCCGAACTGGACGGACGACAGCGAGGACAACATGTGCCCGAGCTTCCTGCCGCTGCCGAGTAGCCCGGACGGCGGCGCGCCGAGCGGCAAGCACCTGCTGCTGTTCATCAGCCACAACAAGGGGTGTCAGTACTGCGTCGGCGACTACGACACGAAGAACGATAGGTTCGTTCCGAACCATCACGGCCGGATGACGTGGGTGGACAACACGTACTTCGCGCCCGAGGCGCTGATCGACGGCAAGGGCCGGCAGATCATGTGGACGTGGCTGACGGACAACCCGAAGGGCGAGGAGACGAAGGGGTGGTCGGGCGTCTACGGCCTGCCGAGGTCGCTGTGGCTCGGCCAGGACGGGACGCTACGGATGCGGCCGGTGAAAGAACTGGCGATGCTCCGATGTGGGGAGAAGACGTGGAGCGACGTCGCGCTGGCCGACGGCGAGGCCAAGGCGCTGGAGGGCGTCGTCGGCGATTCGTGCGAGCTGGAAATCGCGGTCGAGTCGGCCACGGCGAAGCGGTATGGCGTGAAGGTCCGCGCGTCGGCCGGCGGGGAGGAAGAGACGCTGTTGTACTACGACGCCGAGGCCAAGCAGCTCGTGTTCGACTCGACGCGAAGCGGCGTCGACGGGCGTCGGGCGGTCGAGCGTGCGCCGTTTGCGCTGCGAGACGGGGAGCCGCTGACGCTGCGGGTGTTCGTGGACAAGTCGGTCGTCGAGGTCTACGCGAACGACCGTCAGGCGATCTGCCGGCGCGTGTATCCCGGTCGTCCCGACAGCGTCAACGTCGTTCTGTTCGGCGTCAGCGGGACGGTGAAGTTCGCCCGTGTGCGGGCTTGGGAGATGATGCCGGCGAATGGTTATTGAAGACCGCCCTGAGTCCTAAGCCGGGATAGCCGGAGCGATTCCTTGACAGCGATGGAGGGCAGGCTTCCTGGAACGACCCTATTGGGGGCGTGCGAAGACAGAATGGTGGGTCCAAGCGACCCCTGCTATGTGACGCGACGAGACGCAGCGCGCCGAGGCCGATCTGCAATGCGACGACAGGAAGCTCACAGGGCGTGGGGGGGCCGCCGTACCCCAGAGCCCGATGCTCAGTGCTTTGGCAGAGGCCGTAAGGTGTGCCGCGAGCCTCAGGCGTTGCGTCTCCCTGGGATGTGCAGGGCACCGGCTTCGCGCTTCATCCAGCTCCGCCGGCGCCGGGAACCCCACAGCGTGTGTCTTCATGCAGCTTACGCGACTACCCAGAAGAGGATCTTTGTCTTGACACCACGGTGGTCCACTGAATCGAACTGGTGTATAATGTCTAAGCAGTGAGTGGCGCAGCTACTGGTTTTCTGTGGGAGACGCGCCCATGAGCGCCAATGAGTTCATTTGCAGCTTTCTGGCTGGCACGGGTGGCAGCGTTGTGGCGTGGGTGATCATCCAGCGGCGACGCAAGATTGCCCTGACTGCCGCAAGCGGTTGTCGTCTAATTGGAACGCTCCTTTGCTCCCTAGCGGACTGGCTTGCGTTAAGGGGGGATCTTATTGTTGCCCGGTATCGGCAGAACATCCCTTTGACCTTAACTGATTCTTGCCGTTTCTTTCACGAACCGGCTTTTCTGTGATCGTCCTTCCCACGGAACGAGCAACTACCTGCTTTTCTGACTTGTTACCTTCTTGCGCAGTCCTTGCTCAGCCATGGTATGGTTTAGTGAAGGGGGGACTCAGAAGCACGAAGTCCCGCGAGGGCCGACGCCTCTCTCTTCGGCTTGGGTCTTTGACAGGTCGTGTGGGGTCGAATTCCTTTCCGACACCACCGCTGGCTCGGTAGAGGCGACACGGGGCAATCGGCAGTTCTAGCGGCTTGCCCGCGCCCAGTTCGGGCGGGCCCACGAAGAACAGAGGTGAGCTGATAGGGAAGACCAACACGCTCAGCTGCTCCGCCATTCGGGTTCCATCGAACTTCGTTGGGCAGCGCGGGTACAGTTCGCATGCTACGACCTGTACCTCACGGTCCTCCGTCTGGGAATGAACTGAGGGAACCACGATGGTATTCAAGCGGAAACACACTGTTGGCGATGGACTCTCCAAGAACTCCGCCAAGATCCCACGTGTCTTGAGCCGATAGACGGCAGCGCGAGCTAGGATCCCTGATGGGATTCTGTGGGGGGACCCGATCCTGTGGATAGCGAACTGTGGCGAGTGACTGCGAAGCGTTCGGCAGAAGCTCTTCAGATGTCCGATCCCCATCTCCTGGAGATCCCGCCCCGTTGTGACAAACTCCTCAGAGAGAACCCTCCAGCGCATCTCGTCGATCAAGGCCGGTTTCCCATCGAAGACGTCTACGTAGACGCGGTGGAGGATTCGCTTCCGCAGAGTGTTTCGGCTTAAGGGCGTGCGCACACGTATCTCTCCCACAATGCGAAGCCTCATCATACTAGCACAGGATTGCCCTCGTTGGGCAGAAGACGAGCCGTGTTGGGATGCAGCGATCCCGCGCGGTAGGCGAGGTCGGAAGGGTCTGTCCAGGTTGCGGTGACCGCGACCGCGGGGACGGAGCTTCTTGTGTCGTATCTGCTCGAATGCGGAACCAGCCAGAGTGACCGCTACGGGCGCTGATGATCCCATGCTCCGTCCTTTCCTGGACGGGTCCAGTTCTTTGCACTGGCCGGCTCGCTCATCAGGGCCGATCCGGCATCGAGCGTGGACGGCGCCTGATCGAGGACCAACGCACGGCGCGCTTCGGGGGGTCCGAGCGGCTCGAAGAGGCGAACGTTTCAGAGTTCGTCGACAATGGCTTCGAGGGTCCTGTTCAGCTTGGTCCATCCTCATACGCGACGCGCAAGGTAGCATCGAGGCCTTTAAGTCAGCTACGTGGCCATCCGCTGCCAGGTTGTGGTGTGGTGCCAGGCGGAACGTCATTGGCTTCTTTGGGAAGCGGTGAAGATCGGGCTTCGCTCCCTGATGTCTAGACGCGCTCAAGGCACTCGCAGCGCCGCCCGGACCATCTGTACTACGGGGCCTGCACAGCCCTTCGCAGTGTGCGCTGGTACTCAGGATTGCGGTCGTCGAGCAGATTGGCTGCCCGGGCTAGCATTTCGGCTTTGCTCGGCTGGCCCAATTCGGTTCGGCAGTGGGCGAGGTTGTTCGCAGCAAGGGCTGCAACTTCTAGCGGCGGGATGAGTTCGTCGAGGGCCTTCTCGAAGGCTTTTGCGGCCCTGGCATACTCCTTGTTGCTGGCAGCCGAGTCACCTTGGGCAAGAAGCTCCAAGATTCGGCGCCCCGAGATGTCTGGCAACGCCTCCCCGCGCTGGGTCGTGCGCTCTGTCAATGTTTCAATGAGGAGACCGTGGACTGAAACGCGCTGCAACTCCTTGGTCTTCTCGGTCTCCTTGCGACAGCACAAGTAGACCATGAATTGGGCTAGGCCTAACGCGACTATCACAACGCCGACAGAAGCCTTCCTAAGAACCATAGAGAACCAAGGCCCCTTCAGTTCGACGCTGTCCGCGGCTTGGCCTTTCACTCCCCGCCAAGCGATTGCGAAACCAACAACGAGTGTCAGAATGGTTATCAGGAAGGAGAACGTGCTGGTCATTGCTGGTTGCTCCTGTGTGCCGGCCCCACGCGGCTTCTCAGATCGAACACAAAATCCCCACCTTTATGGCCCGGAAGCTGAAGTAGGCTGGGCGTCTGGCGCCCGTGGCTTTTGCCTGACACGTGACGTTGAATGTAGGAAGCAAGCTCGTGAGATGTGAAGATCCTGTCACGGGCCCAGGGCTCCGCCACATCATCTCTGATCACATCGAGCAACGCTTGGGCGAAGTAACTATGCTCTTGATGCACCGGCTCAAGAGCAGACTGGTCTGCTGTTGCAGCCAACAGGGCAATACGAGCAGGTGTTTTCATCAACTGGTCATAGTCAGTTGAGGACCCGGCTTGGCCTCCGCGAGGGATCGCAGCAGTGTACCCGGCTGCACAGCAGTCCAACAGGAGCAACACATGTTTCGCCCTTGTCGAATTCAGTGTGCCGAGGAGTTCCGGAATTCCGACTGCGGTGTTGCGCAGATTGTCCCAATCTCCGTCTGCGGGAACGAGGAAGAGCTGGCCTCCCTGCGCCGTGGGGACGGATGTCCCGTGCCCCGCGAAGAATACCAGAGCTGCATCATCGGGGCCTGCCGCGTCGGCGAGCCGACGCGTGGCGACCTTGATCGCCTGCTCCGTGGCGTCGCGGCCCAACAGGAGAGCAACTTGTTTCCATCCGAGGGCGGCCACCGCTGAACTGATAGCTGTAGCATCCGGTTCTGCGCAACGGAGGGGGGGAAGACTGGGGTGTGGCCGAAGATAGCGGTTTATGCCGATGGCTACGAAGTGGACGTTCTGGTATCCCGCTCGGAACCTATGGACCGATGTGGTGTTGTACTTGCGAGGAACAAGCCCTCGCCCGGATCTCCGTTCATTGGGCGCGATGTCGTTGGGCTGCCCAGGTGCGGAGGGGCTGGTGCCAGAGGCCTGTTCTTCGCGCGCTACCTGCGAGTTGCGAAGGGACTCTCTGGCCTGACTCATGACAGTCTCGGCCTCATACTTCTCATACAGCTCACGGTTGAAGGGGAGATGCTGCCGCAGCATGGCGATCCTGCCGTCGGGAATACCCGCCCATTCCTTATCCGAGGCGATGGGCGCGAGATTGATGTCGGCGATTACGGCTCTGTGCTTGAACCAGTAATCACCCGTGAAGTGGTTGTATAGGGCGTGCCTATCGGCATCTACGTAAGCCCACGTGAGCCTGGGAGTAATCGCCCAATACGATCGGAGGTCAAAGCGCCGGTAGTCGTTCTTGTGGAGAATCTCGAGCTTGTCGCGCCCGATGAGCACTGTCACGTGAACCTGTGTGGCAGCGTAGAACAGCTCAGCGTTCTGAAAGATAACCAAGAAGGGATTGGGAGGTTCGTCCGCGACGAAGATCACAAGCACGCGCCTGCGAGGGTCGAAGTCGCCGGCGTCTCGTGCGACAGCCACAATCCTGCTCCTCAGTGCCTCGACTGGAGAGCAACCTGTCGTGGCGGCCAGGAGAAGGAGTAGGACAGATAGTACGGAACCCCCGCGCGCCCTCGCCCCTACGAGGCGCCCTCCCTTCGTGGGACATCTGCGTATGACGAGCTGTTGATTGAACACCTCGGACGAGGGGTTCGCGGCTTTGTGGGACGGAGGTTGAGCGGTCATCCTTTGTGGCTCCCAACGCGCCCCTTCCATGAGCATCCCCGAGGGCGGCTGCGCCCCTGATGAGTGCCGTCCTAGTCCTTAGGCCTCAGACTCCGCGTCGATGACGGCGTTGTCCTTCTCCCCCTCACCACCGTTTCGCCCACCGGCGGCGGCTAGACCCGCACTGTGCTCCCAGGTTGGGGCCCTGGTGACTGCCCTGCATGAGCGAGATAGACAGGCTCAACCGGGCACTTGAGACCGGCGCGTGCCAGGAGGCATTTGAGCACATAGCGTGCCAATCCGGGGACAGCGGATCTCTAGGCGCGCAAAACACGGAATGTGCTGCAGTTATGGGACCATGGAGCGGCTTCTGGTCGATTCGCACACGGGTGGGGGATTGCCAGATTGGCCGATCACAAAGACTTATGCACTGCCAGTATGGCAGATGTTAGGTAGAACACCCGACAAGTCATTTCGTGAATCCCGTTGGCATAGAGCCGAGGGCGGTGTCATAATACACGCGGGTCTGAACGCTGGCTCGTCCGGCCAATAGGACCCACCCGAGGGCATGGAGACATGCCCCCTTTCTTTGCGCTTGCCATAGCCGCACGATTCCGACCGGATCGTCTCCGGCGACCAGCTCGCACAGAACGGAGACGAGAAAGCGGAGCCAGTTGTAGGCTGACCTACAAATTCGTGCCCAGGCGAAGTAGCGACCCGCGACAGCCGTCGGTCACCGGGAGCGTGGGGTTTCTCGACTTCCGCGTCTATTCGGTTGGCTGGGCTTCGCGCTGGTTTCACTTATGGGCTCGCACTCAGCCCCCCATTCCTGGGTACTTCGTTGGCGGACGCGCCGCCGGTGGTACGATTACTCCTTCACTTCGAACTCGGCGTCGATGACGTCGTCGTCCTTCTTCTTCTCGCCGCTGTCGGCCGACTCCGCATGTGGGGGCGGGGCGGCGCCTTCGGGGCCGGGGACGCCTTGGGCGGCGGCTTGGGCTTTGGCGGCTTCTTCGTACATGATTTTGCCGATTTCCTGGCTGGCCGCTATGACGTTTTCGATGCTCTTCTTGATGGCGTCGGTGTCGTCGGTCTTGACGGCCTCCTTGAGTCGGTTGAGGGCGCTTTCGACGTTGCCGCGCTCCTCGGAGCTGACCTTTTCGCCGTGCTCCTTGAGGACCTTCTCGGTCTGGTGGATGACCTGGTCGGCCTCGTTCTTGGCCATCGCGAGCTGGAAGCGTTTCTCGTCTTCCTCGACGTTGGACTCGGCCTCTCGCTTCATGCGGTCGATCTCTTCCTTGTTCAGGCCGCTGCTGCCCTGGATGGCGACCTTGTTCTCCTTGCCGGTGGCCTTGTCCTTGGCCGAGACGTTGAGGATGCCGTTGGCGTCGATGTCGAAGGTGACGGCGATCTGCGGCATGCCTCGCGGCGAGGGGGGGATGCCCTCGAGGCGGAAGGTGCCGAGCAGGCGGTTGGCCTCGGCCATTTTCCGCTCGCCCTGGAAGACGCGGACGTCGACGGCGGTCTGGCCGTCCTCGGCGGTGGAGTAGATCTTCTCCTTGCTCGTGGGGATGGTGGTGTTCCGCTCGATGACGGGGTCGAAGATGCCGCCGAGGGTCTCGACGCCGAGGCTGAGCGGGGTGACGTCGAGCAGGACGATGTCTTCCTTGTCGCCGGAGAGGATGGAGCCCTGGATGGCGGCGCCGACGGCGACGACCTCATCGGGGTTGATGCTGCGGTTGGGCTCCTTGCCGAAGACCTCCTTGACGAGCTTCTGTACGGACGGGATTCGGGTGCTACCGCCGACGAGGACGACCTCGTCGACGTCGGACGGGCTGAGCTTGGCGTCCTTGAGGGCCTGCATGACGGGGCCGCGGGTGCGCTCGGTGAGGCTCTCGGTGAGCTGCTCGAACTTGGCGCGGGTCAGGGTCATCTGCAGGTGCTTGGGCCCGGACTGATCGGCGGTGATGAACGGCAGGTTGATGCTGGTCTCCTGCGAGGTGCTCAGGGCGCACTTGGCCTGCTCGCAGGCCTCCTTGAGGCGCTGGAGGGCCATGGGGTCCTTTCGGACGTCGATGCCTTCCTGCTTGCGGAACTCCTCGGCGACGTAGTTGATGAGCTCCTCGTCGTAGTCGTCGCCGCCGAGGTGGGTATCGCCGTTGGTGCTGAGGACCTCGAAGACGTTGTCGCCGATGTCGAGGATGCTGATGTCGAACGTTCCGCCGCCGAGGTCGTAGACGGCGATCTTCTCGTTGGTGTTCTTTCCGAGCCCGTAGGCCAGGGACGCGGCGGTCGGCTCGTTGATGATGCGCTCGACCTTGAGCCCGGCGATCTCACCGGCCTCCTTGGTGGCGGTCCGCTGGCTGTCGTTGAAGTACGCGGGGACGGTGATGACGGCGCGGTCGACCTTCTCGCCGAGGTAGTCCTCGGCGGTCTTCTTGAGGTCCTGCAGGACCATGGCGGAGATCTCGGGCGGGGCGTACTGCTTGCCGCGGACCTCGACGCGGACGAGCTCCTGGGGTCCGCCGACGAGCGTGTAGGGGACCATCTTCTCCTCGGAATGGACCTCGTCGTGTCGCCGGCCCATGAAGCGCTTAATGCTGAAGACGGTATTGGTGGGGTTGGTGACCTGCTGGTGCTTGGCCACCTGCCCGACGAGGCGCTCGCCCTTGTCGGTAAAGGCGACGACCGAGGGCGTGAGCCGCGAGCCCTGTGAGTTGACCAGGACCTTGGGCTGATCGCCCTCCATGACGGCGACCACCGAGTTGGTTGTGCCGAGGTCGATGCCGATGATCTTAGACATTGTAGACTCCTAATCTATCTCAAAGCTGCTCTTTCTGTCCGAGTTGCCTACGAACTTCCGGCGCAGCTCGAACCGTATAGGTTCGAGGGACAGTGAGGGGATTGCAATGTCCGTGCCAAGGGGGTGTGCCATGCGCCGATCTCTTTAGATAAGATATTATTTGAAAGCACGTTACGTGCTCCGCCCGGTGGGATGGGTTGGTTGTTTGGGCCTGCCAACCTGACAGGTCGCGCCGGTCTGGCAGGCATTGAATCGGGGTTCGGGGTCCGGGGTCCGGGATTCGGGGGGTTTGGCGGGAGCGGGGGGACGGGGTTGGGCGATGTCCCGGAATGTCCCGGAATGTCTCGGAATGCACCAAGATGCGCCGAAATGCGTTGATTTCCGGCTCTCGGGGTTCGGGTCCGCAGGGGGTGGGCAGTGGGTGTGGACGATGATCTTGGAATGTAGCGAAATGCACCGAAATGCAGCGGCTTGCGGGGGGTTCGGGGGAGGGAAGGGAGAAGAGGGAAGAGGGAAGAGGGGCAAGGCCCTGACGGGCGAGGGAGGGGGTGCTGAGAGGGAGGTACGGAGGAGGGGGTACGGACGGGGTTGGGCGATGTCTCGGAATGTCCCGGAATGTCTCGGGATGCGCGGGAATGCAGCGGAATACACCGGAATGCCGCACATTGCGGCTGTTGGCGCGTGGGTTCTCGGGCGCTCGTGGCGCGGGGTGAGCTCCTTTGGCGCGATGGGCGAGGGGATTCCTTTAGCCTTCGGTGGTCTTGTCGTTGTGGTTGTCGCTCGTTGGTCTGGGTGTTTTCCATATGGCGTCCTCCGGCTGTGGTGGGTGGCGGCGTTTCATCTCGATCTCACGGAGAAGGGGGTCGGCGTTCGGTGAGTCGGGCGGCGAGGCTGGTCTCGCTCTTGCGCTGGTTCTTACGTCACGGGCGTGGCGTCTTGGCGCCAGACCGTGAGGTTCGTCAGGTCACGTTTTCGATTCGAGATCATCGAGCCGACGAGGTAGCCCACGACGAGCATGACGAGGTGGCCGACGATGCCCGCGTAGTAGAGGTCGAAGGGGACGTTCATGAAGTCGGGCAGCCAGCTCCTGGTGAGCGTCCAGGCGGTGAAGAGGTTCGCGCAGGCCAGGCCGATCCAGACGGCGCGGGCGTCGCCCTTGGTGGTGAGGAAGCCGAGGAGGTAGACGCCGAGGAATCCGCCGCTCATGAGCGAGGCGAGGATGGTGCCCGTGTCCTGGAGCGTCTTGGTCTCGGCGCGGCTGAGGGCGATGGCGCCGAGGACCATGATGACGGCCGAGGTCGCCGAGACGACGTAGGCGGCCATGAGGTAGTGGCGATCGGGGCGTCCCTTGACGATGAGGGCCCTGTAGAGGTCCTGAACGGTGACCATGGTGATGGAGTTGATGCTGGCGTTGAGGGTGGAGAGGGCGGCGGAGAGGGCGGCGGCGATGACGAGGCCGGTGATGCCGACGGGGAGATGGTGGACGATGAAGAAGGGCAGGATGAGCTCGGCCTTCTTGCCGTTTGCGCCGGCGAGGATGTCGGCGGCCTCGGTGGCGGGGAACTGCTTGAAGAAGACGTAGAGTGAGGTTCCCACGAACATGAAGGTGGCCCAGATGGCCATGCTGGCAAAGGCGGAGAACCACATGGCCTTTCTGGCGTCGTTGACGCTCTTTGAGGCGGCATATCGCTGGATGACCGTCTGGTTACCGCCGTATTCGAAGAGCCAGTTGGACAGGCCGAGGATGAGCATCATGGTGACGGTCTTGTGCTGGAGCGAGAAGCCCCATGCGGAGGGTGTGAGGGAGCCGTCGACGAGGTCGGCGGCGGAGAACTTCCCGTCGGCGATGGCGACGGAGAAGATCTGCCCGATTCCGCCGGGGAGCTTCCAGATGATGGTTGCGATACACAGGGCGCCGCCGACGGTCAGGACGGTGGTTTGGATGACGGTGGTCCAGATGACGGAGTGGAGGCCGCCGACGACGGTGATGAGGGCGACGCAGACGCCGCTGATGATTATGGAGTCGGTGGGTTTCAGGCCGGTGGTCTGCTGGATGAGGATCGACAGGAGGTAGAGGATCATGGCGATTCGGGTGAGTTGTCCGAGGACGAAGCACGCGGAGCCGTAGACTCGGATCGAGGGGCCGAACCGCAAGTCGAGGTATTGATAGGCGGAGGTGATATTGCCGCGTCGGTAGAAGGGCAGGAAGAATCGCGAGGCGATGATGATGCCGAGGGGGAGGGTGAGGTTTGGCAGGAATCGGAGCCAGGCGGTCTTGTAGGCGTCGGCGGGATAGGCGATGAAGGTGATGCAACTGATGGATGCGCCGACCATACTGATGCCGACGATGAGGCCTTTGAAGCCACGACCGCCGAGGAAGTAGTTGTCGGTATTGACGGATCGGCGTGAGGCGTAGACGCCGACGGTAATGACGAGGAGGAGGTATCCGATCAGGGCGACGACGTCGAACGGGTGAAGGCTCATCGGAGGTGCGATCCTCTCGCCGCGGCCGGTGGATGGTCTCGGCGGGTTTGGGACCAGCCATTCGCCATCGCCGGACGACGCGCCCGCCTCGGCCGGATGGCTCGGTCGAGGCGGGAGCATCATCATGCCGCGGAATCCAGAAGTCCAGGGGGCTCGTGATTGGGAGAGATCATTGACGGGTTTTGGGGGCGGGACTAACGTGGCGGTTGACCGTGAGCGTGAGCGAATCATCTCAGGGGAGTGTTCGGGAACCTGCCGGGGGTGGGCCGGGGGGGTGGGTTGTCACGTTGCTTTGGGCGGCGTGCGTCGCTGCCGCGGCGGTGGGGCCTTATGTCGGGACGTTGGGGAACGATTTCGTCTTTGACGACCGACCCATCGTCTTGTGCAACGCGAGGGACTGGCGCCACGACGATCTGATCCAAGTCTTAAAGCGGGACTACTGGGGGGATCAGCGGATCGACTCGCTGTATCGGCCTGTCACGACGATATCGTACGTGCTGAACTATCGAATGGGCGAGGACCGGCCTTGGAGCTACCGGGCGATCAATATCGCCTTGCACGCTGTGTGCTGCGTGTGTCTGTTCGGTCTGACGGTGGCGCTGTTCGGCGATCGGCGTTTGGCGGGTCTGGCGGCGATTCTGTTCGCGGTTCACGCGGTTCACGTGGAGCCGGTGGCTCAGGTCGTCGGGCGGGCGGAGCTGCTGGCGGGGTTGCTGGCGACGGCGGCGCTGTGGGTTTACGTCCTGGATCGGCGGGATCGGCGGACGACGCCGACGTGGCGGTACGTGGTCGTTCTGGCGCTGGCGGCGCTAGCGATGCTGAGCAAGGAGAGCGGGATCGCCGTCATCGGCGTAATGGTGTTTTACGACGTGTGGTCGTTGCGTTTCGGACGGGGGGCGGGGGGCGATCGTGGCGAGGCGGATCGCCGGCGGGCGGGG
>JAFGLZ010000164.1 GCA_016927755.1 Phycisphaerae bacterium | reverse complement strand
TCGGGTCGGGCACGATCCAGGCCGTCGGTTTTCCGTTCGGCGTTTCGGGTCCCCAGTAGAACGCAATCTCATCCGCTCGCGGCGGCAGCCCGCTCCCTGAGGCCGGTGTCGCGTGTACGGCAATCGTGTTATTGACCAAGTGAGAGCCCGGGGCATGCCGATCGCCGGCGACGGAGCCGATCCACGTGTCGCCGTACAGCCACAATGTCCGACCGTCGCCGAGATCGACGGAGTAGTCGGCATCAGCGCCGGTCCAACCGTTCGTCCGAGCGAAGACGGCGTCCCAGTCTCTCGCCTCGACCGCGAGACGGGCATCGGAAGGCTTAGAGGCGGACTTCGTTTCGCCGGGGGATTGGCGCGATGTTGCCCCGACAGCGACCACGACCAACGTCGCACAGAGCCAACGGAGCGAGGAGGACCTCATGCTCTCACCTCCATCGGGCGCTCCCAACTTACCGCCGAACCGCTTCGATGAGCGTCTTCACGCGTACCGTCCGAAATCGAACGCCGCGGTGTACATCGCCGCCAGGTTCGCCCACGGCACGTTCGGCGGAAGGTTGTTCGCCTCGCGGAAGATGAATCGTCCCCCTGACAGGACGCCGCTGGTCAGGATTCCTCGCGACCGCTCGTAGACCTGGTCGGGGCTGCCGTCCATCAGCAGGCCCACCTCGACGCCGCCCTGGATCTCGACGTCCTCGCCGAGCACCTCGCGCTGCCGCGCGAAGTCCACGGGAAAGCCCGTGTCGAAGCTCGTCACGCCAAGCTCATCCTTCAGCGTCGGGAAGTGCCGCGTCGCGTCGCCGCAGAGGTGAATGGCCCGCTTGCCGTGCTCCGAGCCCGTCGCCTCGTACCACCGACGATGGTGCGGCAGGACTCTCTCCCGGTAGAGATCCGTTCCGATCAGCGCGATCGAGTCGTCGGCGAACCCCGGCGGATCGTCCGGCAGGTCGAAGCGGTCGATGAAGGCGCGCCGCCGCTTGATGGCCGCCTCGATGAAGAAGCCCAGCAGCTCGTCGGCGTAGTCCGGATCGTCGAGCAGCTCGACGAGAATGTCCGGCCCGCGGACGCTCATCGCGTTCGTCAGAGGGCCGTCCGTGCCGACGAATCCCGGCGGGTCCACCACGACCGGCCGATCGAGGAACGTCTTGTCGCCGGCGTGGTCGACCAGGAACTCGTAGAACTCGACGGCGGTCTCGAGCGGCGGACGATCTAGCGGCCGATCGATGTCGATTTCGAAGACCGATCGCTTGTTGTCGTCGTTCAGGATCGGCGTCGTGTCCGGCACCTGCCCCTGGCGATAGTCCACCGGAGACCCGAAGAACCACGCCTCATACGTGTTCTGGAAGCCCACGCCGACGTGCCACGTTTCCGGCAGCCCGGTCGGATAGTCGCAGAAGAGGTGCTGCCGCCTGCAACAGACGTACTTGTAGATCAACTGCGCCCGCAGCATCGCCTCGGGATCGGTGAAGACCTTGTCGTAGCTCAGCCCGCCCGTGTCCACGCGCCGATCCAGCACGGCCACGCGATCGTTGGTGGCGAGCAGGACGGGGACGCGTGCGGGCTTCCCGGCGTGATAGGCGTCCCACACGGCCTGCTTCTCCGTGTCTCCCGGGCGGGGTGGCGCATAGGGCCCTACCTCGCCGGCATCCAATTCGGGCAGCTCCCACGCGGGATCAAACAGGTCGGTCACGCTTGGCTCCTCTGTTGGCCGGCGCCTCCGGGGCACACTAGCCGCCGTGGTCGATCTCGATTCGCGCATTGCACTTCGGGCACCGCGTCGCGTCGGCGCTGAAGCTGGGGCTCAACTGCACGGTTTGGCCGCACTGGCAGCGGAAGGATTCCCAGCCTTCTCGTTTGCGTCGGTAGCGCATCGGCGGTTCGGCCTTCCTTGCCTTCGGCACCGTGGCCGGAATCGGCGGCCTTGCGGCGGCGCCGATGGCGGCGGCGGCTGTCATGGCAGCGACGGCTGCCGGGACATCGTGGTCGCGACCGCAGCGCGGGCACTTCAGGGAGTTTCGCTTGAACTTCGGGGGCACCTTGATCCGGACCCCGCACGCGCAGGGGATCAGCAGGTATTGGGCCATCCGATCGACCAGGTCCCCGGCCTCGCGGGCGCGCTCGACCGCCCCCTGCTTCGTATCGGGCTTGACGCTCGGGGGTCGGACCGCCATGCCCTCGTCGCCCTCGATGGTCCGCGCGTCGATACACTGCCTTCCCTCGCCCGTGACCTGCCGATACGCGGCCTCGTAAGCCGCGAGCCCCGCCTGCCCGCCCATACCTCGCAGGATCTTGACCCGCGTCTCGATCGGCGGGTGCGTGGCAGATAGCCCAACGGCCGATCGACCCTCCAGCGGGTTGACGATGTACATCGGCGCCACGACTCGATTGGCCCGAGAGTCGCTGGTCGAGGCCAGCCGCGCGTGGGACTTCGATATCTTCTCCAGGGCCGAGGCCAGCCCTTCCGGGTACCTGGTGAACCGCGCTCCCGACGCGTCGGCGAGGTACTCCCGCTTGCGCGAGCATGCGAAGTAGAGCAGTTGGGCCAGGATCGGGCCGAGGATCGCCAGGGCGATCGCCAGCACCGCGATGATCAGTTGCGCCTGCCCCCCGCCATCCCGAGACGAACTCCGCCGCCGACCGCCGCCGCTGAACCACAGCGATCGGAGAAACACGTCGGAGATCAAGACGATGCTGCCGACCATCACGCCCGCCAGCGTCATGAACCGGACGTCGAGGTTTCGGATGTGCCCGATCTCGTGGGCGACCACTCCCTGCAGCTCGTCGCGGTTCAGTCGCTTGAGCAGTCCGGACGTGACCGCCACGGCGGCGCTGTCCGGGCTCCGGCCGACCGCGAAGGCGTTCGGGCTGTCGTCGTCGATGATGAACACCCGCGGCATCTTGCCCATGCCCGAGGCGATCGTCATCTCCTCGACGACGTTCCAGAGCTGCGGGGCGTCTTCCTTTTGGATCTCCGCCGCCCCTACGCTGCTCAATAGAATGCTGTCGCCGCCGGCCGTGGCGACCAGCCACATGATCATCCAAACGCCGACCGCCGCGGCCCCTCCGATAACGCCCCCGGACTGCATGTCCACCATCATCCCGATCGTCACGCCCAGCGCAACCAGGATCAGACCCATCAGGACGATGAGGACCCGCGACCGTCGACGGTTCTGTCGAATGGCTTCCCACATGTGGATCTAAGGTCCTACACGGCTTTCGCGAGAATCGGCCGGCTCTAGGTTCCGGCCGATCCGAGTGGTCGCGACATAGGGGTCGGGGCTTGGGGGTCAGGGCCCAGCATATCAGGGCGGGCTCGCGATCACCTGAACCGCGTCCCTGCCTCGGAACCCCGAGGCCCTGATCATGAGAACTTGACCTTCGGCACCTCGCGCTGCGCCTGGTCCTGAAGCTCGAAGAACGACTCCTCTCGGAACCCCATCGGACCGGCCACCAGGTTCGCGGGGATGCTCTGGATCCGAGTGTTGTACTGCATCACCGTGTCGTTATAGTACTGCCGCGCGAAGCTGATCTTGTTCTCCGTCGACGTCAGCTCCTCCTGCAGCGCAAGGAAGTTCTGGTTGGCCTTCAGGTCCGGGTACTGCTCGACGACGACCATCAGCCGGCCCAACGCGCCGCTGAGATTGCTCTCGGCCTGGGAGGCCTCCTTCGCGCCGCTGGCGTTGATCGCCTGGTTCCGGGCCTTGACGACGTTCTCCAGCGTCTCCTTCTCGTGGGAGGCGTAGCCCTTGACCGTCTCGACCAGGTTCGGGATCAGGTCGTGACGCCGCTTGAGCTGAACGTCGATCTGCGACCAGGCGTTGTTCACCTCGTTACGCTGACGGACCAGGCCGTTATACGTCGAGATGAACCACAGGATCAGCAGTAGCGCGATCGCCGCCAGGACTCCCAACAGGATCAGCACGGGTACCATGCTCATTCTCCTTCTCGGGTCTCGTCCAACTCGTATCGAAACAGGTCCTCGAAGAACTTGGCCACGACGCCGCCCTCGCCCTCGGCGAATTCCCGGATCAGCGTCTTGATCTCCCCCCGGTCGAACCACAAGCCGTGTCCGCGCGGGCAGCGATCGATCTCTACCGCCGGCTCCTTGCCAACAGTGATGATTCGCAGCGTGCCCCGGCACCTCGGACACCGCCGCTTGCCGTGCTTGCCTTCACCGGCGGCGCCCAGCGCGTCCGTAAGCGGCCCGGGAGGCGCCTCCGCCAGCTCAGCGATCTGCTCCAACTCGCCGGCGTCAAGCCACGTCCCGCCGCACTCCACGCAGCAGTCGACCTCGACGCCCTCGAGCTCCAGCGCGATCATCGGCTCGCCGCAAATCGGACACACCGCCTCGTCTCCGCAAACAGGGCTCCCCGCCGAAATGAACCCGCGGTCTGAGCCCAGGGATAGTCCAACCAACCACAAATGCCACTTGCCCAAGCATGTTAACCTCAGTCTCGCGGCATGGCAAAGCGATGGCGATCCGATCTCGATGCGTAGGGACAGAGCGATCGCAGCATCAGCATGAAGATGCGGATAGCGTTGAGGTGGACGCCGTGGCTTGGGACACGTACCCTACGCACCGCGTGTTTGGTTCTGACTCCACAAGCAGAAGGAGGCATTATGGCTAGAATCCGAGGCTGGCTTCCCGCTCTGGCGACGATGACGACACCTCTCATCGCGGCGGAACACCCCTCAATTTTCCTGTCGCCCGAGGACGTCCCGGCGCTTCGCAGGAAGGCCGGACATCCGGAGATGAAGCGGTTCACCGACGCGCTGCTCGCACGGTGCGAGTATCTGCTGACGGCGGAACCAATCCGCCCACCGGCCAAGGCCTCCACGGCGAACGACCGGTCCGGGGGCGAGCTGCACAAGGCTCGTTCCGCTCAAGGGCGCGTACTGGCTCTGGCCATGGGTTACCTCATAACAGGCAAGAAGGCCTACGTCGATCGGGCGCTGTCCGAGTTGTGGTGCTTCGCCGACGTGTGGAATTCCTGGGTCGATCCGTACCATGGCGACCCGCGTTTCTACGACCTGATGTCGGGCGAGATGTGCATGACGGCAGGGATCGCATATGACTGGCTCTATCACGCCATGACCGAGAGCCAGCGGGCCCGGCTGCGTAAGATCACGATCGACCGCGGACTAAGCCTCCACCTGTTCCACACCGACTTCGCCAAGAACGGCAAACAGGCGAGGGGCTGGTGGTTTCGATGTCACCACAACTGGAACACGGTCTGTAACGGCGGCGCCGTCATCGCGGCCTTGGCACTACGTGGGGAGTACGAGCCGTGGGAGGAGGTCGTCCGGCAGGCAAAGTCCTCATGGATGCGGTTCTTCAATCACCTTACAGATGAAGGTGGTTGGGACGAGGGCACCGGCTACTGGCGATATGGCATGCGATACGCGGTGATGGGGGTGGAGGCCCTTCGCAACGTGACCGGCGAGGGGCAGGACATCTTCGACCGGCCCGGGATGCGGCGCACCGGCTGGTTCCCGATCAACTTCAACCCCGGAGGGGTGCCGGTCAGCTTCGGCGACGCGGCCGGGGTCGGCGCCGATCCCATCCTGTATCTGCTGGGGGCGAAGTACAAGGAGCCGGCCTTCATCTGGTATCAGGACACCTATGGCACAATCCCGGACGTCAAGAAGGAAGGTTGGCCGGTCGAGTCGCTGGCCATCCTGTGGCGGCCCGTCGATAAGCCATGGCAGCTCAGACCCGGAGAGGCGCCGAAGCTGCCAACCGCCAGTGCCTACCCGGACATCGGCTGGGCCGTCTTCGCCGACGCGTTGCCCAAGCCTTCGGTAATCTGCGGCTTCAAGTGCGGCGACCTCGGCGCCAATCATACGCAACTCGACAACAACGTGTGCAACGTCTGGGCCTACGGCAAGTGGCTGGCGATCGACCTGGGCTCGGGATCGTACACGCGCGAGTACTTCAGCTCGAAGCGATGGTCGCTCTACGAGGTCGGGACACTCGGGCACAACGGCGTGCTCATCGGCGGCAAGGGCCAGAAGCCGCGAACGAAGGGACGCCTCGGCCCGCTGCAGACCGGCGACGGCTACGCGCTGATCGCCGGGGACGCGACCGCCAATTACGGGGATTCCAACGTCAAGCTCGCGCAGCGAACGATCCTGTTCCTGGGTCGGCGCGGCATTGTCGTCGTCGACCAAGTTGAGACGGCCAGTCCCTCGGATCTCCGCGTTTGCTGGCACAATTGGGCTGAGCCGGCGATGACCGACGACGGCGCCTCATTGCGAAGCGGCAACGTCTGCCTGGACGTTGCTGCCTGGTCGCCCCGGCCACTGGAATGGTCCAAGGCCTTCGACGTGGGCAAGGGCTTCAAGTCGCGGAACGTTCGGGCGGACTGGCTGGCGCGAGCCACGTGCGAGGCGGGGACGTCTCACCTCGTCGTATCCCGACTGCATCCTCGCCGATCGACGGACAAGCCCGTCCAGCGAATCCAGGCGTCTGGGGCCGGGGCACAACTGGAACTCGTCATCGATGGCGCGAAACGGGAGCTGATACGAGCCGAGATCGGCTACCGAGTCAGGGAGTGAGGCCTCTCTCCAGATGCCCTCAGCAATCACCGACGCGGCTACTTGGCGAAGCCGATCTCCACAATCACAGGCCGATGGTCCGAGCCCCGGCCTATCCCCGTCCGGCAGGACGTACAGGTCAGGCCTCCGCGCAGGTAGACATGATCGAGCCTCAGGCCCGGAACGTAGCGGAAGAACGATTGCACCGGCCACGTCGCCCCCCTGCCCCAACCGCCGAGGTCCTGTGCGTCCGCCATCCCGAGCCGCCCCAGAGCCGCGGCGTTCGGACTCGCTTCGGTGAAGTTGAAATCGCCCGCCATGATCACGGGCAGACGCTCCGCGCCGAGCCGATCGAGCAGGTCGGCGAACTGTCCTCGCATGTCGACGGTATACGAGTACGTCCTTGGCGGCAGTAGGTGTAGGTTGCAGATGGCCACTTGCCTGGCGTCGATCCGAACGACCGCTCGCATCTGCGGCACCAGCGCCGTGCCGAGGCCGAGGTCCGTCGTCACGCGCCTGACGAAGGGGCGCTTGGAGTAGACGGCCGCGCCGAAGCAGTCCTCGCGAATCTCGTGCGCTGCGTGAGGGTAGCTCGACCCGATCGATTCCTGCAGCGCCTCGTGCCAGTGGGGCGTGTATTCCTGGAGCAGGAGGATCTCCGGCGCGGTCTCGGCAATCTCGGCGAGGATCGGTTCGACCGTCCGGTTGAGGGCCAGCAGATTGACGCTCATGACTCTCACCGTCTCGCCGACCACGGCGGTGCGATTCGATCCGAGCCTCGGGCGGCAGGACCAGCACGACGGGCCGAGCGTCATTGCCAGCAGCGGAAGCGTCGCCGCAAACAGCCGCCACGACCTTCGCCACGCTGACACGATCGCGATGACGGCGCACACGAGCCCAAGGTGGAACAGGAACGTACGAATCATGAAGGCGGTCCAGGCCAGACACACCTGGCCCATCGACACATTCCGATAGTCCTGCGGCCAGAGATAGGCGAAGGCGATCAGGGGATACGACACGAGCACGAGGAACCACACCTCTCGGAGGAGCATCCGTTTCCGGTCGGACCACGAGGGCCACAAGAACCTCGTCGCCCCGGTCCGAGCGGCAGCCGCCTCTTCTGTCGTGTTCTCGTTCATGTCGGCAATAGCATATCGGCGAACTCACGTGATGTGGGAACAAGAATACTCGAGTTCAGCGTGCCGGATTGGGCGGGTCACCTCTTCAGACGAGGGGGACGTGAATTCAGGCGCCAATTCGAGTCTCCCACAGTCAAAGCGGTCTCCCCCCTCGGCCTCACTCAGGTGGCGTACGGTACAATCCTCATTGCCGACAGCGTAGAATCCCCAAAGCTCGTTAGCTAACCCATTGGGAGTCACGATATGAGATCATTCCTGCGCACGCTGTTGTCTATGTGTCTCCTCTCCAGCACCGCCTGGGCCTTCGCCCCCACGAAGGACCAGTGCGCGGTCAACGTTCGCTGGCCGGACGCCTCGCGCAGCGTGCTCATCGTCGAGGGTCTCACGTACCGCATGGAGCTCGACTGCAAGGACGTCGGCTACAAGATCCACGGCAAGCATGAGCGCCCGATGGTCCGGAATGAGCCGGGGTTCTTTCGGCTCAACGGCGAAGACGGCACGCCCGTCAAGGGCCCCGGACGGGTCAACATCCACAGCTTCGGAACGCAGATGTACGAGATCCACCTGCGCGACCTGAAGGCCGGCGACGTCGAGACCAAGGGCAAGGACAACCGTAGCGACATCGAGCTCGTCGTCTACGCCTACGCGAAGCGCGTGTTCGTGAACCTGAACGTCCGGCGCTACGACGGCAGGCCGGTCCCAACGCCCTTCTACAAAGGGTCCGGCATCGACGCCCAGCAGGTCATTGACCCGGTCTCCTTCCTGAGCGGCGATGCCGATAGCAGCCCATTCTGTAGGACTCAGTACGCCGGCTCCTGGCCGTGCGGCCTCGTGAAGACGCAGGACAAGAGGATCTCCGCAGTCGCGACAGCTCTGTTTGTCGGCGAGTCGCGAGTCGAGGCTCTCCGCCTCATGCATCAGCACGCCCATGCCAAGGAGATCGCCTTCAAGCTCAACGGGGGTCGGTTCGACGGCTACCAGTCCGCCAAAGGCTTCTATCAGATCACCACCGACTACGCCGGTCCCCGCGGCTTCGAGGAGGCGTGGATCAACCCGAACCAGCGCTACGAGGTCGAAATGGACGTCGCGGCCGATTTCCCCGCCGATATCATCTGCAACGTTCGCAACACCTATGGCGTCCTCGAAGCGTCCGTCGTCACGGACGAGCACGGGTTCCCCCTGCCGATTCAGGTCCAGGTCTGCAAGAACTTCGGCGGCGAGAAGGAGGAGGGCAAGCAAGAGGGCGACGCGCCCTATGGCGAGGCCTACTTCCCCATCTGCCTGGCGAAGGGCAAGCCCTTCAAGGGTCGATGCTACCACCTCTTCGGCAACTGGGGCACGCATCCGCTCAAGCAGATCTCGTCGATTCGCTTCTTCCATCACTACTTTCACGCCTCGCTCGGGCCGACCGAGACGTTTTGCTATGTCCCCTTCGAGTACCCGCGTAAGGACGAGGGGCGGAACTACATCCTCGCCGACGTCCGCGGCCTGACCAACTTCGCCTGGTCCGGCCAGCCGCAGCACGATCACGTCTCGCTCGTGGGGGCGCTGCGATACAAGTCCGGCGGCAAGTGGGTGAACAACCTGCTCCAGCACACGCGGATCTACCTGACCGCGCCGAACCTGGCCAACTTCGGACTCGAGTACCTCAGCGAGGACGGGAAGGTCCAGACCACGCTCGAGGTCTTCGAGATCCCCCAGGACGACGAGGCCCGGTCATTCATCGCCATGAAGATGAAGGTCCTCGAACCGGTCGAGCTCGACGGCAACAGCGCCCACAATCTGCGATTCCTCAACGCCGGGTCGTACATCGTCAAGACGCGCTGGCCGAGGCTCGCGTACACGGACGCCGAAGGCAAGACGACCGTCGTGGACGTCCCGGCGAAGGACACCTGGATCCTCGAGGCCGTCCCGCTCGGGGCGACCTACCCCTTCGCGGCCGGCTACGCCCACAAGCACGGTAACATGTGCTTCTTCATCAACCGCTTCAAGGGCGTCCTCGGGGGCAAGGAGGTCGATCGCTGCGGCCTGAGCTGTTTCGGCGGCAAGGACTGGACCGAGATGTTCCTGACCGCCGCGGGCGGTATCCGTCGACTGGCCAAGGGCGACGGATTCGAGATGCACTGCTTCGTCATGCCGTATGGCCACGCCGACCTGGACTACAAGCCGGCGGAGCGGCAACGCACGATCTACGGCGAGGGCCTGGCGAAGATCGAGGTCACGCACGGCAAGGCGCACCCCGGGTATCCCCGCCGGATTACGGCCGACCCGCGCGGGTTCGCCCGGTTCAAGCTCATCGGCGGCGACAACTGGCAGCCCATCCTCATCGAAGGATTCGACACGTACCGCGGTCTCATGCTCTGGGAGCGGCGCGGCAAGTGGCTCTTCCACGACCAGCAAATTCACGGTAACGACTGGTACCAGACCTATCGCGACGAGACCGGGAAGATCGGCTTCGTCCTCGTCGTCAAGGTGCGACCAGGCCAGACGCACGACTACTTCGTCACGGTCGCCCCGCAGGCCAGCGCGATCACGCAGCGCAACGGCTACGTGACCGTGCACCGCGACACGAAAGGCGGCGAGCTCGACTTTCTGAGCCCCGTGCCTTTCGGAGACCTCGAATCCGTGCGACTGCCTGACGTCGATGCCTACTGCTGCAGGGGCAAGGTCGACCGCGCAACCTCGCGATAGTGTCGCGACCGACCCGCGCCGAGAATCCGCTATCGTCCCGTCTTCTCGATGAACGGCACCGGCAGTAGCGGACAGCCCTTCTTGCCTCGACGAGGAAATACGCCTCGGCGCGCTCCCGGCCGCACTCCTTGCCTCGGCGATGATGCATCTTCTCGTGCGTCTCCCACAATTCGGCCGGGGTTTGGCTCACGATGCAATCGATGGCCTTCTTCTTCGTCTCGATCACCGGCTCGACATCGAGATACACATCCGGGCGGAATCCGAGCGACTGGATGTCCGTGTAGACCTCGTAGAAGTACAGGTTCCAGCCGCCTTCCTTCTTGTAGCACAGCCACGCGAGCGACCCCACGACGTGGTGGTTCGGGTGGGTGTCGAACGGCCAGTGGGCCACGACGACGTCCGGCTTGATCTGCTCGAACCAGTCGCGAGAGAGAAGACGAGCAGCGATGGCAGCGTAGACCTCATCATCAAGCACCTCCGCGGGAACGCCAAGACAACGTCGCCGTGAGCAGCCCTGCTCAGTGGAGCGATTCGCAATCATACCATCCCGAGGTGGTGCTGAGTAACGAAGTGCTGCCGGGATGTTCCAGGAACAGGGGGCAGGTCCGTCTCTCGACGCGACCTGCCCCCGTCGCCATTAGGAGGCAACAAGATTCGTTGAGACGGGCTTTCGTCCAGCCCGCGGCCTATTCCTCCTCCGACACCGGATACGGCTCGACCGTGGCGCCGGGAAACAGCGCGAAGGGCCCGTCGGAGGTCGTCATCGTACCGAACTGCACGACGATGCAGGTGGCGGTCGTCCCCGCCGGAATGACATCGCCGCCGCTGGGCATGTCGGACGTAACCGTGAAGGCACCCCGAAGGTCGTACACCAGTTGGCGTCCTTCCGCCAAAGACCCTTCGTGGGTCGTGAGCGTGGCGGTCACCTCGATCGACAACGGCCCCCCCGAAGGGATTGTCTGACTCACCACCCACGACCAACAGCCAGGGCTCTCCTGCGGCGCCTGACCCGCGAAGAGGTTCTCCCCCGGCCCGGAGACGATGATCTTGTTCTCGGCCGTGACGTACCGGTAGATCTCGAGGAGCCGTCCGTCGTCATCAAAGAGAAGGAAGGTCCGGGCCCCTTCCATGAAGATGCCTTCCGGCATGCCCATCGTTTCGGTGAGCAGGGCGGCGAGCGATCCTTCGGATCCCGAATCCCAGCCGCTGTACTCGCCGTCGGGACCGGTCAACTCGACGTAACCGGTCGGGGCCAGGCGGTTGGCCTCGCTTTCATCCACCTGAATCGCCCACGTCGCATCGGGAAACAGCAGCGTGGGGGCCGAAGTCGGCTGCAGTTGAATCGTCACCTCCGTGGCGTAGACTGCCTTGTCCCCCACGGCCACCGATGGGTCCAACTCGATGGCCTCGGTGGCCTCGACCGTCACGACGATCTGCTGCAGGCCAATCCAGCTCTGTCCGTCCTCGTCCGGCCGGAGAATGAGATCCGCCACGGCGGCGACTCGGAGTCCCATGCCCATCAGCCCAGCCATCAACTCGAGGTCCTCCACGAGGAATGTGCCGTCCTCCTGGAGAACGAACGGGACGCCAAGGACAGGGTCGGTTTCGGGTGTACCGACGAAAACGGTGTTCGCATTGGAATCGTAGCGCCAACTGGCCACCATCGCGTCGTTGGCGTCAATGGCAATGAAGTCGCGAACACCTTCCGGCAGCGATCCCATCTCGGCAAAGGGGTTTCCGATGCTGTCCATGAACCGTGCCATCGGCGCATTCGGGTCCACCCAGCTTCCTTCTCGCCCGATGTACGCCGATTCCCAGACACCCGCGAGCGTCGGCGCGGGTTCCTCGACCCCGGCCACGACGCCGTCGTCGGGCGGAACCATGACGTCCTCGGCAGGCGGCGTGCAGCACGACACCAGCAAACCCGCTAGCGTGACCGCCAGTCCCGCGCCAACGCTCGTCATCGCCCCGTGCAACCTACGCCACGCTCCTCTGGCCCCCTTTCGACTGAGTGAATGGGTGTGCATGATCGTTCTCCCGGCAGAGGTACCCTCGTCAGCCGTGATCAGGAGCTGACATGGCTGGGAGGGAAGGCGAGCGCGTGCGCGCCGTCTGAAATGATCGCTACCCGTCGGTACAGCCGCGCGCGTCGCGACGGAGACACTCCCTGCCAATGAGGACCATCGGCAAGATCCCCTATGTCATCACGCCAGTGCACCCGATCGTTGACCCTTGCGGGATCCAGTGGATTCCCGCAGGCCCGGTAATAGGGGCTATCCCGGCCCTGCTTATCGAAGCACCCGACGCCGCCGGGCGAGCCCGGGTGCCACAACAGGCCCTCAATGACAGGACACCCACGCTCTTCTGCATCTGTACGTCTGCTAAGTAAGCCGAGACGGCCATCGGCAATTGGGAATCGGGATCCACGGTGCGGGCTCGGCGAAACGGGAGGTTACGAATGGTCACGACAGGAGAGAGACCCGGAAAGGGTACCTATCAGTGGGTCATCTGTGGACGAACCGTCGTCCTAGAGGAGGACGTCGACAGGCTCCGGGGGGGTGGTCCCGGCTTGACAATCGATCGGATTTCTTATATAAGTAATTTGTAACACGGAGCGCTCGCATGGACTTCCGATGGGATGATTGGAACGTCAGCCATCTGGCCCGGCACGGCGTGCGATCCGATGAGGCGGAAGGCGTTGTCATCACCGCCCGTCAGCCGTATCCGCTCCATCGAGCGGATGATAAGTGGCTCGTCTGGGGGCCGGGACGAGGCGGACGCCTTCTCCAGGTGGTGTTCGTCATCGACGAAGATGATTCGATCTACGTGATTCATGCCCGCCCGCTAACAGACCGGGAGAAGCGACGCTACCGTAGGAGGTCAAGACAATGAGCAGTCGATCAGGATCAAAACGCGGTTCGGCCAAGCCAGCGCCCCGGGATACGTCCGAATTCGATCAGGAGTTCGTCGCGGACACGTTCGAGCCACCCTCGCGATCGGCCAAGGCCCAGTGGCAGCGAGCCAAGAGAAAGGCGGGCCGACCGACGGAAGGCAAAGGCCACAAGGTCATCTCGGTCAGCATCGAACGCGGCCTCCTTGAACGTTCCGACGTGCTGGCCAAGAAGAAGGGGATCACTCGCGCCCGGCTGATCGCCCGCGGGCTCCGCGCGGTTCTGGCGGCCGATGGTGCTGACGCGCCATAGTGCATAGTCGTGCCGCTGGCCCCACGAAACCGAGCGGTTGGGGAACACGAACGAATGCTTGAGGGGATTGGCCGTTTCAGCGGACGATGTACCCTTTCAGCTCTACTCCTCAACGATCCCCCGGCGCTGGAGCGTTCGTAGGACGAGGTAGCAGAGCGTCGCCCAGACTAGGCCGATCGTCCAGCCGGCCAGGACGTCGGTTGGATAGTGCACGCCCATGTACGTCCGGCTCAGGCCGACCAGGAAGCTGAGCAACGCCGCCACGGCGAGGAAGTAGAACTTGAGCTGCACCTTCGTGACCAGTCGCGTCAGGAGGGCCCCGAGTGTCAGGTACACCACCGCGCTCATGATCGAGTGACCGCTCGGGAAGCTGCTCGTGTGCACGTAGGACAGGTGCGGCACGATGCTCGGTCTCGGACGGCTGAACGACGCCTTGAGGATCAGGCTCAACGCCAGCCCCCCTACCGTGGCGATTAGGACGAACCACATCGCAGACCGCCGGCGATCGAGCCAGAGATAGCCCACGACCGCCAGCGTGAAGAGCGAGAGCACCGCCATGCCACCCAGCGCCGTCAGGTCTCGACCGATCTCGCCCATCCAGGCCGGGCCGATCGGCGTGGCCGGATCGTCCGGTTTGCGGAGTGATCGCAGCAGCCACTCGTCGAAGTTCTGTGTCTGGCCCTCAGCCACCTCGTCGGCAAGCTCTATGAACCCCCACGTGCCGCCGACGATGATGATCAGCCCGGCCAGGATCACCAGCGTGTGCCCACCGATCCACTCAACCGCGCTCGTGACGATTCGCGTCATGCCTGTGGAACTCCGGAAAGCGAGTGCTCGTGTCGCCGGCATTATCGGCTGCCACGGGCCGACCGCAAGCGCGACGACGCCAGGTTGCCCAAGCGGCGGCATTCATGCTTCGCACCGGTCCCGCCGGCCCGCCGACAAAGAAACGCGCGCCGCCCCGTGATTCGCGGGCAAGCTCATGGTAGCATCCCCGCCACGAAGACAAGGCCGCCGGCCCGCCGTTACGGCCGGTCGCGCGGCGAATCGTCATACACAAAGCTGGGGTCCCGCAAATGCTGACGGATGAATCTCGACGTCGTGACTTCCCCTGTCTCGAGGGGATGACTTATTTGAACACCGCCGCCGAGGGTATTCCCCCTCGCGCCGTCATCGACGCGCTGGGGCAGTACGCTCAGGACAAGCTGCTGGGCATGGACGGCCGGAAGCTCCACGAAGCCCAGTGGCAGGCCGTCAGGGAGCAAGCCGCTCGGGCGTTCGGCCTGAGGCCGGATGAGATCGGCATCTGCTCCTGCTCGTCGGAGGCGTACAACCTGGCGGCGATGGCGCTGAAGCTCCGAGAGGACGACGAGGTGGTGATCAACGACCTCGACTTCCCGGCCGGGGCGACGCCCTGGCTCCAGCCGACGTGCCCGGCGACCGTGCGGGTGTGGCGTTCGCGCGACGGCGCCCTGAGAGTCGAAGACCTCGTCCCGCTGCTCGGGGCGAGGACCCGACTCGTCTCGACCTCGCTCGTCAGCTTCTACAACGGCTTCAAGATCCCCGTGCCGAGCGTCGTGGACGCGGTCCGCAAGCATTCTCCAGCCCTGCTGGCGGTCGACGTGACGCAGGCCCTCGGCCGGATCCCACTCGATTCGACGGGCGTGGACCTCATCGTCAGCTCGACGCACAAGTGGATCCTGGCCAGCCACGGGGGCGGACTCGTCGGCGTTCCCGCGGCACGCGCCGAGTCATGGACCGTCCCGGCCGGCGGATGGTTCAACCTCCAGAACGCCTTCGAGGCCGACCGCTTTGAACGAACCGTAACCAAGCCCGGTGCGGCCAGTTTCTGCGTCGGCATGCCGAATTACCCGGCCGTCTACGCGGTGGCGGCGGGGCTGGCCTATGTGCAGTCGGTCGGAATCCAGGCCATCGACGCGCATACCCGCCCGCTCGTGCTGGCTTGTCTGGAGGAGTTGGGGAAGCGCCCCGTCGAGTTGCTCACGCCAAACGATCCGGATGGCATCGCAGGCATCTTGGCATTTCGCCACCCCGACGCCGAGCGAATCCACCGCGAGCTACACGCGGAGAACGTTCACATCATGAGTCACGCGGGTCGGCTCCGCATCGCCATCCACGGCTACAACACGATGGCCGACGTGGAGCGAGTCTTGAAGGTTCTCTAAGAACCGGAGGCAAGACCGCCATCCGGCGAAACCGGCCTGTCCTCAGGCCGGTTGGCAGGCAAGTTGTCACGCCGCCGCAACAAGGGGTCCGACGGCTCAATCCCCTTGAGAGTTCGCCTGCTCTCGCAACGTGGCCTCGTGATCGAACACGAGGTACTTCAGCATGATCCGTAGGTCGTCCAATCCGTTGCGGGCCTGACTACACTGTTCCTTGATGAAGCCGTGCCGTTTCACCACCTCCTTGAGCAACTTCATCAGGACCTGCCGCTTACCCGGAGGCAATTTGGCGATCTTCTGTTGTGCCTCGGAGACGCCTGCTTGGAACTCCTTGTCTGTCATTGCTTCCACCCCCTCGCTCGGTGGCAGACCGTCGGGCCCTGGAGGGTTCGGCGGATGCCCAGCCGGCAAATCCACAGGCGAGACCGACCGACTCAGATGTATGAGGGTAATGAGTCATGATGAGTACGATCCCGTGCTCGCCGCTTGGTCGTCCTGCGTCCTCGCCGTCCATCAAGAATCGTCCACCGTAAACATAAGATACATTCCTGCTGACACCAAAGATCCGCCGCCTGTTTTTGGTTGGTCTGCAATAACTTATGCGTCGCGTGGGAGGTATCGGACCCGGCAGCGCGCGATAACAACGCGCCCGCCGCGGCGGAAGTGAGTTCCTCGGTTGTCTGGCGGTCCACCGTCCTGTCTAATGAGGCGAGTTGTTCGCCCAAGCGGGGCGGGCAAGGAAGGAGGTCGGTATGAGCGCCACGAATCGGCTTGCGGGAAAGGTGGCCGTGATCACTGGGGCCAGTCGCGGGATCGGGCGGTGCATCGCGCTGACGTTCGCCGGGGAGGGGGCCGACATCGTCATTGCCGCCAAGAGCGACACGCCGCACGCGAAGCTTCCCGGCACCATCCACACGGTGGCCGAGGAGGTCGAGGCCCTCGGACGTCGGGCGCTGCCCGTCAAGGTCGACGTCCGCGACGACGGCATGATCCAGGACATGGTCGACAAGACGATGTCGACGTTTGGTCGCATCGACATCCTCGTCAACAATGCCGGGGCGCTTTGGTGGCAGCCGGTGCTGGATACGCCGATGAAGCGCTACGATCTCGTCAACGACGTGAACTCGCGCGCGGCGTTCGCCTGCACTCAGGCCTGCTTGCCTCATATCCTCGATGGGGGCGGCGGACACGTGCTCGTCTTCTCGCCGCCGATCGACCTTCGGGTCCTGCACGGTAAGGTCGCCTATCTGATCAGCAAGTTCGGCATGACGATGCTGGCGATTGGTCTGGCGGAGGAGATGGCGGGCAAGCCCTTTTCGATCAACGCCCTCTGGCCGGTGACCGCCATTGAGACGGCGGCGACGATCAACTTCCAGCTCGGCTCGCCCGAGCTCTGGCGTAAGCCCGAGATCTTGGCGGACGCCACACTGGCCCTGGTCACGAGGCCGCCTGGTCAGATCACAGGCCGGGCGCTGCTCGATGAGAACGTCCTGCGCGACGAAGGCGTGACCGACTTCTCGAAGTATCAGTGCGTGCCCGGATGCGAACCGCCGCGGATGACGCCGGAGGACTATCCCAACGCCGGGCTCATCAGTTGAGGTCGGGCGGAATCGCGCGGGGATGCTGCGCGAGAACGACGGCCAACTGAAGCCATACCCCCGTTTGGGCACCTTTGGGCTACGTCCCGCGTCGGCTGATGACGAGGGCGGTCAGCGCGCAGAGCGCCAGCGGCAGCATCGGCGCCGCACCAGTCCCGCACCCGAAGACCGCGGTGACGCTGCGATCGGTATCCATCACGATCGTGATTTCCGGGCTCGTCTCTAGCGTGGCGTAGTTCAGGTCGTCGGGGTAGTTCGGGTCATAGATTTCCCAGTGCTTGAATGACCTGCCGTCCGCGGGGACGGCCGTCAGCGTGACCTCGGTGCCCGCGAAGTAGACCGGCGGGTTGTTCAGCCCCTCGACGGAGCCCCACCCCTCGTTGGTTACGTCCAGGTCGAGCGTGTGGACGGTTGAGGGAAGCGTCGCGATGTAGATCGCCGCCTCGTCATTCGTGACGAAGTTGACCCGGAAGACGATCTGGTTACCGTCGAGGCACCGGTGCCCGATGTCCAGACCGCGGACCGTCTTGCCGTCAAGTGCATCACCCGTCGCGATGACGGGGATGATGGCTCCGCCCCAAGAGACACAGATGCCGTGCCCACCGTCGTACGTGCCCCTGAAGGCCACGTTGCCCTCGTCGACCGAAGGCGAGGCGAACACGAACGACGAGAAGTTTCCGGCCTTGTCGGGGCACGGAGTCTCTGTGTCGGCCACGACGCCGAGCGAGCCGCCGCTGTGCAGGTAGATTCCATCTCGAGAGTCAGCGTGCACCGCGAGAAAGGCTACGTCATTCCCGTCGATCGAGGGACCCAACGTCTCACCGGGGAGGTCGAAGAGGTAGAAGGTTCCGGTAGCGCCCGGAATCGGGGTGTTCTGGCTGGCGATCAGCGTCAGCGTCCCGCCAAGCTCAGCGTAGACGCCGTGAACCTTCGCCGCGTCCACATCGAAAAACGCCACGTTTCCACTGTTGATGGAGGAGATCATCGGGTAGTTCATCAAGGTCCCCGTGCCGCCCGGCGCGGGCGTCGCGCTGTCCGCGACGAGGCTTAGCGTTCCCCCGACCTCCTTGTACAAGCCATTGCCGTAGAAGGAGACGTCGCCGTCTTCGCTGACAGAGATGTAGTCGAAGAACCAATCGAAGCTCCCCGTACCTCCCGGAATTGGTGTGTTGTTGTCGGCAACGACACGTAGCGACCCGCCCTCGTATGCATAGACGCCGCGCACTACGTTGTTCTCATCGTGGCCAACGAAGGCGACCTTACCGCCGCCAATCTTCGGCTCATATCGGAGCCAGTAGAAGCTGTTCGCGGACCCTGGAATCGGCGTGTTCGCGTCGGCCACACACATCAATGACCCGCCAAGCGTCGTGTAGATGCCGCCCTGCCATCCTCCCGCCAACCCGAAGAAGGCGACCTCGCCGTCGTCGATGGACGGGGGATAGAAGCCGGTGAAGCAGACGCCCTGGCCCGGCGCGATCGTGCTCCCGTCGGCTACCTTGGTGAACGTGATCTGGGCCGAAGCCGTCGACGTCACCATCGCCAATACCGCAAGAACACCGCAGGATCGTGAGTTCATGATGCGTCTCCTCTCACATACATATCGGTCCTGCAAAACAGGTCAATGAATAAACAGTTACGCCGCTTGCGGTTGCAACTGATTACCATTCTCCGATCGTCCGATAAGACCATGTGGAGAATCCAATCCCCAGCGGTGACAGTGCTTGGGAAGACTGAGCCGCTGCAGTCTCCTCGAGCATTCACCCGAGTTTTGGGCAGATCATCCGCCGGTTGACGGTGTAGAATCCGGCCATGCCTCCACGAAACACGCGCCTTTCCGTGGCTGTTTTCCTGCTGTCTGTGGCCTTTGGGTCCCACCTCACCGGGGCAGCCGAGCCGTCAAGACCTTCACCGGCTGCGACGTCCTCCGCGCCGTCGAGTCTTCCCACAAATGACCCCAATGCGGCCTACGACGGTTTCTTCGATGGCTCCTGGGCAGATCGAGGCGAAGTGGCCTACGGCAACGGCGCCTTCGGGCGTTGGATTACCGACGAACGGGGGCTCCCGGCGTACGAGTACACCATGGATCAGACGCGCGATTCGCGCGCGGAGTATGCCACGACCACCGGCGGCTCGCGCGATCACTGGCACCTTCTGGGCAACGACCGCCTCCTGGCCACCGCCCACAACGGCGGCTACGTTCAGCTCTACGACTGGACGCGCGGGCCTAGGCTCGTCAACCGTTGGGAGCCTGCCAAACGAAACTACTCCGGCGGGTTCAAGCTCATTCGCGCCGGCGACCGAACGCTCGATACGTTGTGGGAGCACCTGCCTGAGGACGCCACGCAACGCCGTATCTTCGGCGTGGGGTACTTCGAGAAGATCACGCGGTGGCGAGACCTGCTCGTGGCCGAGACAATCGAGGCCCCGCCCGGTGACGATCCGGTCCTGAGATCGGTCACGACCTTGGACAACCAGGGAGACGCCCCGATCGATCTGACCGTCGTGGAATTCTGGGACGTCAATCCGCACCAGTTGACGCCCGCGATGAGCATGATCGGCCAGGCCGGAACCCGTGTGCAGCAGCGCCGCGCCGAGCTCAATCGACAGTTCGTCATGGACGCGCGCTGGGACGCCGACTTGCGTGTGCTGAGCGTGGATCTCGCCGCGGCAAGTCCGACGGGAATCCCGGCGCCGGGCGAGAGATCGCAGATTGATTACCATCCCAAGACGACGTTCCTGGCAGCGCTCGACGCGTTGCCTGGAGCCTTCAAGGCTTTCGCCGTCGATCAGGAGATCTTCTTCGGCAAGGAGCGGCTCGAGCGGGACGGCACGGCACCTCCCGGCCTCGATGGCGCCGCGGACGGTCGACTGTTCGAGAAGCGACCCGCGCTGGGCGGCAAGGCCCTTCTGGCCATCCGGCGATCGCTGAGGCTCGGACCTCGCTCGCGGGTCCGTCTCCAGTACCTCTATGGATATGCGGCCAGGCAGACGATCCCCGAACTCATCCACCGCGCCGGGGCACCGAGGCCACCCCGGAAGCTAGCGGGGCTCGAACTGAGCCTGCCGGGAGCGTCTTGGCTCCACCGCGAACTGCTGTGGCACTCCTACTACCTCCAGGCAGGAGCCGTCTATCAGGATTTCCACGAGACGCACTTCGTGGATCAGGGATCGGCCTACGGTTATCTCCACGGCGCCAGCGGGGCTCATCGCGACTTCGCCCTGTTCACGCTGCCGATGATCTACCTGCGCCCCGCTCTCGCCCGGGAGATGTTGTCATTCACGATGCGCGCCCAGGACGCCAAGACCGGCGGACTGCCCTATGCGCACATCGGTTACGGCATGGTCTCGGGCGCCATGATCTACGGACGCCCGAGCGACCTGGACCTCTTTTACCTCTGGGCCCTATCGGAGTATCTCGCGGCGACGCGCGACCTGGCGTTCCTCGACGAGCGTGTGCCCTTCTATCCCCCCACGGCGGGCGCGATCGGCACGGTGCTCGAGCACGCCCGACTGGCGTTTAGACATCTGACACAGACCGTCGGCGTCGGCCCGCACGGCCTCCTCCGCTGCGGATCGGGTGACTGGAACGACGAGCTGATCCGCCTTTCGCCAAAGCCGAAGCTGACTCGCGAGCATGGCGAGTCGTCGCTGAATGCCGGTCTGGCGACGGTCGCGCTGCCGGCGATGGCGGACGTGATCGAGGAGACCGACCCGTCCTTGGCCGAGGCCTTGCGAGCATTCGCGACGGGGCAGGCGCGGGCGCTCCGATCCCTCTGGACGGGTGGCTGGGTCGCCAGAGGCTTCCTCGGCCAAGCCGACGAGGTCCTCGGCAAGGATCGGATCTTCCTCGACGCCCAGCCCTTCGGGGTCCTTGGCGGGGTCTGGCAGCCCCAACAGGCGGACAAGCTCTTCGATCGGATTCGCACGCTGTGCGTCGAACCTCAGCGTGTCGGCGCGCTCTGCCTCGTACCGCCGTACGAGGGACGGAGGCTCGAGCCCGGATCGGACACAAACGGAGGCACGTGGGCGGCCATCGACTCTTGGGTGGCGTGGGCGTGGTCGCGGGTCGACCCCGCCCAGGCGCGAACGTTCTACCTGTCGACGACGCTGGCCGCTCGCGCCGAAGCATACCCGAACACATGGTACGGCGTCTGGTCTGGGCCGGACTCGTATAACGCGCACAGCCATCCGCGTCCCGAAGGCACGTTCAACGTCAACTTCACGCCCATGACGGACTTTCCCGTGATGAACATGAACCGTCACGCGGGGGTTCTCCTCGGCGCCATCAAGCTTGCGGGAGTCTGGCCGCGACGAGGACGGATCGAGATCGATCCGCGTCTCGGCTCCGCGTCGTTCGTTCTGCGGCTCCCCCTCTTGGGCGCGGCCTATCTACCGGACCGGCATCGGGGATACTACGTCCCCGTGGTTGACGGAGAGTTCCGGTTCGCCGTTCGGTCTCCGGAGGGCCTCCGCCCCGAGGATGCCGTCGTCACGGTTCAGGGACGGCGCGCCGAGCAGCACGTCGAGGACGGGCGACTCCTCGTATTCAACCACGTCGGCCGGGCGAAGGAGCCTATCCGCTGGGAAATCCACCCGCGCTGACGCCCCCGATCCGCCGAGGTTATGGGACCGAGAGATTCCCGAGGTCTTCGGCAAGTCTTCCCTGAAAAGCCCAACGTCCCGCGAACCGATAGAGGAATGGGATATATCCTGGATTTTGGGGTGCGCGTCTGCGTCAATCCCAACGGCTCGGCAACCCAATACGCCCGTCCGTGACCTCCCCGGGATGCCCGCCGTGGGGAGAGGATGGGCCAGCCGAGTCCACGCGGGGGTGCTCCGCGGCACCCCTTCGCCTACTTCGGCACGCGCGCCAGGCCCGATCGGAACGTCACGATGAGGAGCACCGCAACCCGGTTCTTGGTTCCCGCCGGCATCGTGGCCGTCGTCTTCTCCGCGTTCGTCGTCTATCGGACCTTCTCGACCACCCAAGCCCACGTCACGGAACTCTTGAATCAGCAGGCCTCCCTGGCCCTGGAGTTCGATCTGGCCATTCGCGACTACGTGGGCGATCACATTCGCCCGATCGTCGCGGACATGGCCCCGCCGGACGAGTTCATCCCCGAGGCGATGTCGACGACGTTCGTCGCTCGAAGCGTCTTCGAGAGAGTGCGACAGGAGTTTCCGGACTACATCATCAAGTTCTCGTCGGCCGACCCGCGCAATCCCGCGAACCAAGCCGGCCCGGACGAGCTTCGGATGATCGAGTACTTTCAGCGGAACCCCACCGTCGAACGATGGTCCGGGACCATGACGCTCAACGGCAAGGAATACCTCGCACACTTCAGGGCCAGGCGGATGGAAGCGAGCTGCCTTCGGTGTCACGGCCGACCCGAGGACGCCCCCGCCTCGCTGCTCGCGCGGTACGGTTCCACGGCAAGCTTCAACCGTCCCGTGGGCGACGTCATCGCGATGGACACCGTGGCCATCCCGCTGGACAAGGCGAAGGCGGCCATGCTATCGGAGGTGGCATGGCAGTCGGCCGTGCTCGGCGCGGGACTTGCCGTCCTCTTTGGCGCGATCGTCGTGGTCTTTCGCTCCGTGGTGTCGCGTCGACTCAAGGCCATCGCCGACCACTTCACGGAGATGACGGGACAGGCCCCGGACAAGGATATCGCCCCGATCGCGGTCACCGGTCAAGACGAGATCGGCGCGCTCGCACAAGCCTTCAATACCCTCGCGGCCAAGCTCCACCACATCCGTGCCTCGCTCGAGCAGCGAGTCAAGGAGCGAACCGCCGAGCTCGTGGACGCCAATCAGGAGCTACAGCAGGAGATTTCCGAGCGAAAGCAGGCCGAGCAGGCCCTCCGCGAAAGCGAGCAGCGGCTTCGTCTGAAGTTGGACTATATCCTCTCTCTCGACAAGGAAAGCGGGGAGTTCTCCCTGCTCGACCTGATCGACCGGTCGGACCTGCAGCGGATTCAGGACGCCTTCGCCGGGGCCAACGGCGTCGCCTCTATCATCTCGGATCTCGAGGGAAACCCCATCACGGAAGCAAGCAACTTCTGCGGCGTATGCCTGATCATCCGATCCACCGAGCTCGGGCGAGCCCGGTGCTTCGCGTCCGACAGGCGTCTGGGCGAGAAGGCGCGACGAGTGATGGAGCCGACCTACGAGAAGTGCCACAGTTGCGGCTTCGTCGATGCCAGCGCGCCGATCATCGTTGGCGGAAAGCACATTGCCAACTGGCTCATCGGTCAAAGCAACGTCATGGGCGTCGACCGAGGCCGCATCCAGGAATACGCGAGAGAGATCGGCGCCGACGAAGACGCCATGCTCCAAGCCTACGAGTCGATGACCGAGATATCCCTGGAGCGTTTCGAGAAGACGCTGGCACTGCTCTGGATCCTGGCCAAGGAGATCTCGACGCTGGGGTACAACAACCTCACCCTCGCCAGGGACAACATGGACCGCAAGCGAGGAGAGGAGCGACTGAGAGAGCAGGCAGAGCTGCTGAAATTCAAGAACATGGAGCTCGAGGGTCAGCGGGAGGAACTGAAGGCCCAGCAAATGGAGCTAGTGGAGACCAACGAGGCCCTGGGAGAGGCCAAGCGCGCCGCCGAGTCCGCAAATCGCTCCAAGAGCGAGTTCCTGGCCAACATGAGCCACGAAATCCGAACCCCGATGACCGCCATTCTCGGCTACACTGAGCTGCTCTTCGACCCCGGCTTGTCCGAAGACGAGCAGATCAACTGCGTTCGAACGATTCACCAGAACGGGCAGCACCTCCTGACGATCATCAATGACATCCTCGACCTGTCAAAGATCGAGGCCGGGGCCATGACCGTCGAGCGCGTCGCCTGCGACCCCAGCAAGATCGTCGCCGAGGTGGCGTCCCTGATGCGTGGCCGCGCCCGGGGAAAGGGCATCTTCTTCCAGGTGGAGCATGACGGACCGATCCCCAGAGAGATCCGGACCGATCCAACCCGCCTGCGGCAGATCCTCATCAACCTCATCGGCAACGCCATCAAGTTCACGGAGACGGGCGGGGTTCGTCTCATCGTCAAAGTGTCCGACGATCTCGATGCCGTCAACCCGCACCTGCGATTCGAAGTCATCGACACCGGAATCGGAATGGACGAAGCCCAACTCAAGCGACTCTTCAAACCATTCATGCAAGGCGACAGTTCCACGACGCGCCGCTTTGGCGGCACGGGTCTCGGCCTGACGATCTGCAAGCGACTGGCCGAGATGCTGGGCGGAGACATCACGGTCCGAAGCAACCCTGGAGAGGGAAGCTCGGTTCTCCTGACCGTTGAGACGGGTTCGCTGGAGAACGTCGAAATCGCTCAGGCCGCCTACGAGGGGATGGCCGATCTTCGCGAGCCCGAGGAACGGGAAGAGGCGGAAGGGGAAGCGCGTCTGTCCGGCAGAATCCTCCTGGCGGAGGACGGGCCCGACAATCAGCGTTTGATCTCGTTCCTGCTCAGGAAGGCCGGCGCGGAGGTGGTTGTCGCTGAGAACGGCCAAGCCGCCCTCGACATGGTGCAATCGGCCCGCAATGAGGGCAGGCCGTTTGACCTGATCCTGATGGACATGCAGATGCCCGTGCTGGACGGCTATCAGGCCACGGTCGAGCTCCGTCGCCACCAATGCCGCACGCCGATCATCGCCCTGACCGCACACGCCATGCCTGAAGACCGCGACAGATGCATGGAGGCCGGCTGCGACGATTACGCCACCAAACCCGTCGAACGAAATGCCCTCGTCCGACTCGCGGCCCGATACCTGGGGCGGACGACCGCGATCCAGACCTCTCCCCCAACTCCCTCCGACTCGCCATCCGAGGACGTCTCGGCTGGCCCTGAGATCGTGACCCATTTCGAGACGCTCGTGGCGAACCTGCCTCAGCGCATCGCCGCAATCGAGCACGCCCTTGCCGATCACGACCTCGCCACACTGGCCCGGCTCGCAAACCAGTTGTCCGAGGCCGCCCGCGACGGCGAGTTTGACGAAGTCGACGACGCCGCCCGGAAGCTCGAGTCCACCGCTCTGGTTGTCCGCGATCTCGCCGGGGCGAGAGAGCAAGTCGAAGCGCTCGCCCGCCTCTGCGAGAACGTAATCGGCAAGTCGAGTCCCAGGGCAAAGCCCTGATCCCACTGCCAACGTCGCTCTCCGAGATCCAAGCCTTGACGGTTCGGACGGGTCCCGCCACCCATCAGGGCCCGGGCGTCTGCTGTCTCACGCGCGGCGAGTCCGCGGCCGTGACCGCAGGAATTCTCCGGACTCTGTAGATCGCCACCGGATGCCAATTGCGGGGGGCGCGAACCGCCGGCGACGCCACCAACTGCCAGAATCCTTCGCTGCGCGTCGGCGGAGCGTTGAACGTCGCGACGACCTCTATGTCCAGATCCGTGTGATGGATCCCGCCGAAGGTGTCGGCCTTTCCGCCGCCATCCCGCTTCCGTGACGAGGCACGCGGCTTCGACACGCTCGCGCCCATATCGAGACTCTCGGCGATCGCTGCGAGCATGAAGGCAT
Source organism: Phycisphaerae bacterium (assembly GCA_016927755.1). Classification (GTDB taxonomy): domain Bacteria; phylum Planctomycetota; class Phycisphaerae; order UBA1845; family JAFGLZ01; genus JAFGLZ01. Next base: position 10,144 of record JAFGLZ010000164.1, on the reverse strand, counting down.
CGAACGGCGACCTATCGGAGCTGATCGGTGTTCGAGACTTTCGCTGGTCGCGCTGGATGTACAGGAAGCCGCCGCGCGACAACCACTGCTCCACGGAGTCGTAGCGACATTGCTTGGAGTTGATCAGGTCCGCGGGCGTACCGACCTCCAGGATGGGGCCACAGAGCGATGTCAGATTGCGAGGCAGGACAACCGGCGTCCCACGCCACTGTTGAGAGTGCCGGATCGCACTGGCGACGTTACTGATCAGTTCCGATCGGTACATCTTGCCCGCTCTCGCGTCGGCGCCCGCGTACCCGAAGAAGGGCGCCACCGCCACCACAATAACCAGCGCGGACACGACCGCTCGATGAGCTTGTCCTTTCGGGAGGGCTCGGCTAATGAACTGAAACGCCACGGCGAGTGAGTGCCCCGCCATCAAGGCCACAAGCGGCACGACTGGGAGGTAATGCCTCGCCTGGATTCGAACGGGCTTGTAGGAGAGGGGACTCGATGAACCCCACGTGTAGTAGGCCACGAACCATACGGCGAGCAACGCGATCGAGAGCCTGCGCCGCGGAAGCAGCAAGTAGGCGGCGACTCCCACCGCCAGGAGCGCCTGCCACATCTCCGGAACCAGGCCCTCGTCAAGCACGCGATGTCCGAGGAACCAGAGACGCTCCAGCGGATAGTACCCCGTGGCGTAATCCGACCAGACGCCGCCCGAGGGGGCCGCCGCCTGCTCGCACAGCCACCCCAACCGCAGGAACGGCCTTCCCGTCAGGTGGCTCAGCGCAAGGTACTCTCCCCAGAAGACGAGCGCGAATCCCGCCAGCAACGCCAGGGCGCCGGTCAGAGCGAACCGGGCACCGGCGCCTCTTGCGCCGACCAAGCACCCGACAAAGAAGAACGGACCCAGAATCAGGCCGACTTCCTTGCACATATATGCGCACCCCACCGACGCCCCGCAGAACGCCATCCAGACAAGTCCGGAGCGGTGTCTGCCACCGAGGCCTCGCTCCCTCGCCATCAGGAAGAACAGCAGCGCCAAGACAACGAAGCACGACAGGGGAATATCCGGCAGGATCATGCTCGAGAAGATGACGAGGATGGGAATCGTTCCCGTGATGTAGGCCGAGACGATGCCCGTTGCTCGGTCAAAGGCCCAGCGACCAAGCAAGAACACCAACAGGTTCAACACCTGGTGGAGAGCGATATATGAAGCCGCGATTCGCTGGGCGTCCAGGCCGACGACCAAGGCCACCCGAACGTTCCAGATGAGAATCGGCAGGCGCGTCTCCCCGACGCGGGGCGAGGACGGCAAACGGCCCGTCTCCATGACGTGCGTGGTCGCCGAGAGATAGGAGGACCGGTCGTCGCTCGCATAGTACCCGGTGAAGAAGAACAAGTCCGTGAGGGTCGACAGCACAATGACGCCGACCAGCAGGAGCACGCACTCGTTGCTCGAGCTCTGAGTGGCATGCTCACTGGCGGGCGGAAGGACCGCAATCTCGGAGGAATGCGTCCGCATCGCTTGCCTTTCTGGGGAGTAGGGTCCGGGGGGCTGTGGCAAACTTTGGGCAGTTTACCCACTCACGACTTCAAGGGGCAAGTTGTTTTCCGCGGTGTTCTGCCGCCGCGCTCCCTCAGGCGCGTCTATCGCCGCAATTCGTTGTATCCGCCGAGGACTGCCCCTATCATCGAGGACGAGGTCTCTGGGAGGATCGAAATGATGTCAGCTCGCTCGTGGTTCGTCTCTGCAGCGTTCGTCTCATTCATCCCCGTTCACCTACTGGCCCAGACCCGTCCGGCCGACCCTCGCGTGGCTGAACTGGCCAAGGAGGTCCGCGCCAAAGGTTGGATTCTCTATGGCTTCCTGACGCCCAGGCTCGATATGGATCTGTTCCTGATGCGGCCTGACGGCTCGGACCAACGGCGGATCACGGACACCCCTGAGTATCACGAGGGAGCTCCGAAGTTCTCTCACGACGGGCGGAAGATCCTCTATCGCCGCTTTGGCATCAAGACGAAGGTCCACCACAACCGCTGGGGATACCAGGGACACGTCGTCATCGCCAACGCCGACGGGAGCGACCCCGTTGTCCTGGGCAAGGATGGCGAGCACCCCTGGGCATCATGGTCTCCGGACGGGAAGCAGATCGCCTGCCTGACGCTCAAGGGCATCAAGATCATTGATATCGCGACGAAAGAGGTCGTTCGAACGATGCCCCGTAAGGGCATGTACCAGCAGCTCTACTGGTCTCCCGACGGCAAGTGGTTCTGCGGCGTCACGAACGCCTATGGCGAGATGTGGACCGTGGCCCGAATGAACGCCCTCACGGGCGAGATGAACCCCCTGAAGAAGAGCCCGATCGGCCTGCCCGCGACGAAACCGTCCGACGGAGGGAAGGATTGGCAGGGCGCCGAGTGCACGCCGGACTGGTTCCCCGATTCCAAGCACGTCCTCTTCTCCCACAATCCGATCCAGACGCAAGGCTTCGGCTATACACAGTTATGGATGGCCGACGGCGAGGGGAAGCATCAACGCATGGTTTACGCCGAGAACGGGCGGCACATCTACGGCGGCACGCTCTCGCCCGAGGCCAAGTACGTGCTCTTTTCGAGGGTCCTCTTCGACGGCGCGGGTGGCTTGGCCTCCGGCATGCCCATGGGGCTGATCCGATTCAGCGACAGGCCTTGCGTCGGCGGGAAGAGCAAGCGGCTACGAGAGATGCTTCCCGACGCCGAGGAGGCGGTCGTGCTGGACCTGCCCGTCGGGTGGGAGCCTGACTGGACGTACAAGGACATTCCGAGCAAGCCGTAGTGCATCTCGTGTGGCACGGGCATCCTCGCCTAGTCCCCGGGCACGCTGGAAGCCTGCGTTACAGCAACACGGAACCTCCTGAGCGGGAGCGGCCCCAAAGCCCACGGTTGCGCCGGTTCTCGCGTCATCAGCGTCACGCAACGGACATTTCACACAAAGCTCAATCGAATCTAACCGGCCGCTCGGATTGTGGTGTTCGAATATCCACAGGGGGTGAGAGGATCAGAGGCTGGCTGTTGTCATAGAGTCCTCGGGGGGATGGCTGCACCGAACGACGTCACGACGCTCATGGCGGGCCTCCCCTCGGCAGGCCGCCGGTCACGGAGGACCACGTCATGGCGGACATCACCATTCACCGGCTCCACCTCTGCCCGGCACCGTCACGCGCGCGCCCGATTCTGAAAGGCCTGCCAAAGCGCCGTGCATCCGCTCGAGGATTTCGCGGCTCAGGAGAAATGGTTCATGGGTAAGACCTACTACCGAAGCGTCTTCATCTCCGACACACATCTCTGTTGCAGGGACAGCCACGCGGAAATGCTCCTCCGGTTCCTCGACTCCTTCAAATGCGAGCACCTCTACCTCGTCGGCGACATCGTGGACGCCTGGTACCTCGGCAAGAAGGTCTACTGGCCGGCAACCTACAACAAGGTCATGCGAAAGCTTCTGAAGCACGCGACCCGGGGGACGAAGGTCGTGTACATCCCCGGAAACCACGATGAGCTTGCTCGACACTTAGCCGGTTATAGCCTGGGCAACGTCGTCATCGCCAGCAAGGTCTATCACTTCACGGCGGACGGCAAGAAGCTGCTGGTCGTCCACGGCGACCAATTCGATGCGATCGTCACGTACCACGTGTGGCTGAGCCACCTAGGCGGCGCGGCGTACGACTACCTCATCGCCGTGAACCGCATGGTTAACGCCGTTCGGCAATGGCTTGGACTGCCCTACATGAGCCTGGCGGGGGCGATTCGACGAAAGGTCAAGGGCGCGGTGAAGTTCCTTACACGATTCGAGGACACGCTCATCGAGATGGCCAAGCAGGAAGGCGTCGATGGCGTGATCTGCGGTCACATTCACCAGCCGGCCATCAAGGAGTCTCAAGGCGTCATGTATCTCAACTCCGGCGACTGGATCGAGAACTGTTCGGCTGTTGTCGAGGATCCCCATGGCAACTTCGAGATCGTCAGGGCCCACGAACTCTTCGACCACCGGGATGAGGTAACGCTGCCCGAGCGGGAGGAGCAGTCTGCCGTCGCCCTCACCGAGGCGCATGTCCTGTCGGCACTCATCTCATCGAGTCCGTCGCGGAGTGAATCACCGGACGAACCGAACCGACCAACGCTCTGCATCGGAGAGATCGCCGCCAGCTAGCCGATCGCCTTCGTCTCACGACGCGCCGGGCACGTCGAAGGCATCCCCTGTTGCCTTGCACCACGCGGCAAGGCGGCGCCGGCAGTCGTTCAATGCCGCATGGTGCTCGGGCTGTCCCACCAAACTCCGCGTTTCGCCGGGGTCTCGCTCCATATCGAAGAGCTGTTCGCGTGGCGTTCCCTTGGAGTAGACGATGTACTTGTAGCGAGTCGTCCGCAGCATCCGCCCAGAGAGGGCGAAGCTCTCCCCGGAGCTGGAGAAGGTGGTTTCCGAGACGACGCTGTCCCGCCAAGCCTTCGGTGCTCGCCCCTCGGCGATCGGACGCACGCTCATTCCACGAAGACCGGCCGGCGGATCGATCCCGGCGTAGTCGCAGAGTGTCGGCATCAGGTCGAGGCCGGTCGAGATCAGGTGGGTCTGATCCTCTCGCCCGGGCTTGACCACCCCCCTACCGCTGAGGATGAACGGCACGCGAGCCGGCTCTTCGTAGAGAACCTGTTTCTGATTCCAGCGGTGGGCCCCGCCGCCGTCGCCGTGATCGCTGGTAAAGACGATGAGCGTGTCGTCAGCATGGCCGGATTGACTCAGCGCCGCCAGCAGCTTGCCGATCTCCGTGTCGACCCTCTCGACCAGGCGATTGTAGGCCCAGCGGTACTGGCGCCACCGATCCGGCGTCCAACGCGTCGTCGGGTAGATCTTGGGCGCCTTGACCTGCATCTCCCGCAGGAAGCTTGGCTCATTCGGCGGAATCTCGAAGTTCTCCGGCAGCGGCGGGCATTTGTCCGGCGCCGGAGGCTGGCCGACCGGGCCGTTCGGGAGGTTGTCGCCGCGCGCCCACTGGCAGATGTCGTGCGGATTGAGGAACGAGGCCACCAACAGGAACGGCCGCTTGCGGGACTTACCGAGGAACTCCTTGCAGGCGGGTGCGATGTCCCGGTCCTTCCTGCTCTTCGGTGAGGCCGAGACCTGGCACATGACCGTCTCGAACCCGTGCTTGGCTCGGTCGGTCTGAGGAACCGTCAGATGCCACTTCCCGGCGTAGCCGCAGTCGTAGCCGGCGTTGGAGAAGACCTCTCCCAGCATCGGCACGCCGATGGCGTGGCGGTTCATGTTGACGGTCACGCCGGTCTCGTGCGGCATTCGCCCGGTCATCATGGCCGTTCGGGACGGCACGCACAGCGGCTGGGCACAGTAGGCCTTCTCGAATCGCACGCCCTGCTTGGCGAGGCGGTCCATGGCGGGAGTCCGAAGGCGCGCGTTGCCGGCGCAGCTCATCGCCCCGGCGAACTGCTGATCGGTCATGATGAACAGGATGTTGGGCCTGTCGGTCGTCGACGTCGCGGTGCCGTCCGCGTAGGCTTCGCTCGCGGATGCGAGCCCTGACGCCGTCAGGCCGGCCATCCCCGCCCCCGATGCCTTGAGGAACTGCCTTCTGTTCATGATTGTGGCCCCATATGACCGGAGAGGATGCTAGCGCCGCTTCTCCAGCCGCCGCTGCGCCTCGGCCATCTGCTCGGTGGTGGGCGGGCGTCGAGTCTTCATCATGTCCACGAAGCAGTCGAAGAGGTACGAGGCGTCGTGCGGTCCGGGGCTGGCCTCGGGGTGGTACTGGACGGCGAAGATCGGCAGCTCTCGGTGCGCGATGCCCTCCAGCGTCTTGTCGTTCAGGTTCACGTGGGTCAGCTCGACCGAACCGGCATCGAGGGAGTCGATGTCGACGGCGAATCCGTGATTCTGGGCGGTGATCTCGACGCGTCCCGTGGCGAGGTTCTGCACCGGTTGGTTTCCGCCCCGGTGGCCGAACTTGAGCTTGAAGGTCCTGCCGCCGAGCGCCAGTCCCAGCAACTCCATTCCCAGGCAGATGCCGAAGGTCGGGATCTTGTCGGCGATAAGGCGCTTGAGGACCTCGATCGTGTACGTGACCGGCTCCGGGTCGCCGGGCCCGTTGCTGACGAAGAGCCCGTCCGGACTGTGGCTGCGGATCTGTTCGCCCGTGGCGGTGGCGGGGACGACCGTCACCCGGCACCCGCAATCGACCAGGTTCCTCAGGATGTTCCGCTTGATCCCGCAATCGATGGCCACCACGTGGAAGTTCGGACCGCCCTGCTGGCCGCGCGCCGGTCCGGCGAAGGGGGACTCGAAGCCGTGATGCCACTCGAAGCTCTCTTTCGGGCTGACCTGCTTGACCAGGTCGCGACCGACCAGCCCGGGCGAGTCGATCGCCCGCTGCACCAGGGCCTCGTCGTCGAGGATCTCGCTGCTGATCACGCCCTTTAGAGCGCCCTTGATGCGGAGTTTACGGGTGATGGCACGGGTATCTACTCCCTCCAGTCCGACAATCCCGTTCTCGGTGAGGTAGTCGGCCAGAGGCTTGCTCGCTCTGAAGTTCGAGTGACGCCGGGCGAGCTCCTTGACGACAAAGGCCTCGACCCGCGGGCCGTTTGACTCCGTGTCCTCGTCGGTTACGCCGTAGTTGCCGATGAGCGGGTACGTCATCGTGACGATCTGCCCACAGTAGGACGGGTCCGTCAGGATCTCCTGATAGCCCGCCATGCTGGTGTTGAAGACGACTTCCCCATCTCGGGTACCGTGCGCGCCAAAATGCCGTCCCGTCAAGACGGTTCCGTCCTCGAGAGCGAGTTTACACGTGGCCATGTACGACACCGACTGCGGCTTTGAGGGAGGGCTGACGGCCAGCCACTGGCAGACCGCCAGTATTCAGGCTTTTTGCCCGGTCCTCGTTAAAGGATTCCTAACCGAGTGACGATACTAGGGGTGAGGCTGTGGGTCTCCGCTCGATTGAGCGGACAGCCTGGCTTGGAGGGTCCGAGTAACGGCGAGCTCGGATCCTCTTTTTTTGCGCGCTCACGACCGAGCGATCGGCCTCACAGCCTCATCCGTCGGCAAGTCTACCAGGACCGGGAGAGGAATCAATGCCGAATTCCTGCCGGCTCGGGGCGATGGCGCGAACCATCGCTGCCCCAATGTCAACGCCGCGTCAGCGTCGGCCCGAGGCGCCCGCTCAAGGGCGATGCCGCGCGGCCCCACTGCCCCTGGCCCGCAAGCCAAGTTGTCTTCCGCACGCGACCCACATACACTCGATAGGGGCGGTATCGGCTGAAGCAGACCGAACTCGTCGCCGCCGCCGACGTAAATAGCTGGAGAATCCCAGGCCATCCGCCGCCCGATCCTGATGACTAGGAGAGACAGAGTGAGCGCCTCGAAGTCCCGCGTAGCCATCCTGCGAACCACACCCCAGACCGTCCTGGCCGACTACCATCGGCTCATGAACCTGGCGGGCTACCAGCAGGTTATCGCCCCCGAGGCAGAGACGGGGCTCAAGATCAACATCTCCTGGCACTACTTCTTCCCGGCCTGCTCGACGGTCCCCTGGCAGCTCGACGGGGTGATCGCCGCGATGCTCAAGGACGGATACTCCCGCGACCGCATCCATGGCTGCCACAACCGGACCGTCGTCGTGAGCGCCAAGAAGGGGGAGGTCGCCAACAAGCATCTTCCGGTCATTCAGAAGCACGGGCTGGCCAACGTCCATCTGTACGAGGGCGAGGAGTGGATCAACGTTCGCGATGCCGTCGGCGATCTGACCAAGGACTTCCTCGTCCTGAACGACGTCTATCCGAAGGGCTTCAGCATCCCGAAGCGGTTCATCGGCGAGAACATCATTCACCTGCCGACGGTCAAGACCCACGTCTTCACCACGATGACGGGCGCAATGAAGAACGCCTTCGGGGGTCTACTCAACGAGAAGAGACACTGGACGCACCCGGTGATCCACGAGACGCTGGTCGACCTTCTGATGATCCAGAAGAAGATCCATCGCGGGGTCTTCGCGGTCATGGACGGGACGTTCGCGGGTGACGGTCCGGGTCCGCGCTGCATGACGCCGTACGTCAAGGACGTCATCCTGGCGTCGGAAGACCAGGTGGCCATCGACGCAGTCTCGGCGAAGCTCATGGGCTTCGACCCGATGGAGATCAAGTTCATCAGGCTCGCCCACGACCTCGGACTCGGCCGCGGGAAGGTCGAGGACATCGAGATCGTCGGCGATCTCGATCTGGCGAAGGAGAACTGGCAGTTCGTCGGCCCGTTCAAGAAGATGACGTTCGCGAGCCGGATGCAGCACCGCATCTATTGGGGCGCGCTCAAGAGGCCGCTCGAATGGAGCCTCAAGACGTGGCTGGCACCGTGGAGCTACTTGGCGAGCATCGTCTACCACGATTGGTTCTGGTATCCGATCGTGGGCAAGAGCGCCGTCGACAAGGCGCTCGCGTCTCCGTGGGGACGGCTGTTCGAGAATTACGAAGAGTTGGAGCACAACGAGGCCGGCTGGCCGGACGTCGAGCCGAGGCGGAGTCTGAGCGCTTGACCCTGGCGTCGGACCCTCCCCGGCATATGGACTTGAGCGAGCCCGGTGTGGTAGACTGGGCGTGTTGTAAGACTGGTCCGGCCGCAGGCTAGCGACTGCATGTCACCATTCCTTCGGCTTCCCGCAGGCGTGTTGACCTCCTAACTTGTTGCTTTCCAGCCGGATAAGCAGATCGTGCTTTCAGATCGTGTTAGAGGACCCGGTGAGATGCTCTGTCCCGAACGTCTCGGGGCCACGGCATCGCCCAACAAGAGAATTAGAGAGAGGTAACGTTTCATGAGTAGCGTAAGACTTGCAGGCATCATGCTGGCCGTCTGCGTCAGCATCACACTCGCGGCCGAGAAGGCCGCGGCCCCCAAGGCCGGGGCGGCAACGAAGCCGGAGGTCGTCGGCGAGGTCGCGGTGACGGTGAACGGAACGCCGATCATGGAGACGGAGGTCGACAAGAGACTGCAGCAGGGCATGGGCGGCAGGCGAATGCCCCCCGAGCAGATGGCGCAGATCCGGGAGCGCTTCCGCGGTCGAATCCTCGACATGCTGATCGACAGCCAGTTGCTGACGGACCAGGCCAAGAAGGCCGGCATCAAGGTGACCGATCAAGAAATGGCCAAGGACATGGAGCAGGAGCTCGACGGGTATCTCGCCGCGAACGGGACGACGCGAGAGGAGTTCGGCAAGCGGATCCAGGCCGCGACTGGAATGACGCTGAAGGAGTTCCTGGCGAAGCGGTCTTCGGACCCCGTGATCAAAGAGCAGATGATGCAGACCAAGCTCATCGAGAGCAAGTTCCCCGACAAGGTGAAGGTGAGCGACCAGGAGGTCAAGGAAGATTACGAGAAGAACCTGGAGAAGCGGTACAAGAAGCCGGAGACGGTGCGAGCCAGCCACATCCTCATCGGCACGCGAGAGGCCAAGACCGATGAAGAGAAGGCCGCGGCCAAGAAGAAGGCCGCCGAGGTTCTGGCCGAGGCGAAGAAGCCCGACGCCGACTTCGGCGCTCTGGCCAAGGCGCATTCGTCGTGTCCGTCGAAGGACCAAGGCGGCGACCTGGGCACGTTCCCGCGAAAGGGCAAGATGGTCGAGCCGTTCGCGGCGGCGGCGTTTGCGCTGCAGCCGGGGCAGATCAGCGACGTGGTGGAGACGCAGTTCGGCTATCACATCATCAAGGTGACGGGGCGGGAGAAGGCCAGGACCGTGCCGATGGACGAGGTAAAGTCGAGCATCCGAAAGAGCCTCGAGCGGCAGAAGATCGGCCAGGAAGAGCAGCGATACGCCGAGGAGCTGAAGAAGACGGCGAAGATCGTCTACCCGGCGGGCAAGGAGCCGAAGCCGGAACCGGCACCGGCGCCGACGGCGCTGCCGATGCCGATGCCGAAGAGGAAGTAATCGCGAGACAGCGTAGGGATTTCGAGCCCCTGGCGGGACGCGGGTCTTGCCAGGGGCTTTCTATTTGGGGGAGGCTTCAGACCTCAGGCTTCAGGCTTTAGGGGCGCACTGGTTGCGTGGTGGTCGTGTTGTTAGTGACCACTAACGCTTGTTTGGGGATGGCGCGAGGGCGCGAGGCGTCTTAGGGGGCGTCTTGG
>JAFGLZ010000163.1 GCA_016927755.1 Phycisphaerae bacterium | reverse complement strand
CCCATGGCGGCGGATCGTAGGCGGCGCCCTGGAAGTCCTCGGGGAAATCCCGTTGGATCGCCGCGAGCTGCTCGGGATGATGAAGCTCCGCCCACCGCAGGATCCAGATCTGCCGGGGGACGCGCGGCGTCGGCTCGTGCCGGAGGGCGGCCTTGACGAGTTCACGGGGGTTCATAGAAGCGGCTCCAAAAGACGCTCGGCGTTCCGATGCAGGATCCGGTGCCTGTCCTCGTCGGTGATGTGGGCCCACAGCAGGGCGCCGATACCGTGATGCGGGTCGAACCAGGGCAGGTCCGTGCCGAAGAGCATCCGATCGGCGCCGGCCTCGGCGACGAACTTTTCGATGATGCCGCGATTGTCCAGAACGGCCGTCAGCTCGAGATAGACGTTGGGGAAGTCGCGGGCCAGTTGGACGGCGGCATCCCAGTCGCCATGGCACGAGTGACCTAGAAGAAGGCTCAGGTTCGGGTACGTCTCGGCGATCCGTCGGACGACCTTCGGTCCGTCGTACTGGCTGTCCGACCACGTGTGCGCCAGGACCAGCAGCTTCCGCGCGTCGGCCAGCTCCCAGGCCGGCTTGTAGCGATCGTCCGTCATGGGGACCAGATGATAGTCGCACAAAAACTTGATGCCGATGAAGACGTCCGGATGCTCGTCGATCAGCTTCAGATCGCGCTCGATTTGCTCTGGGTAGACGCCGTTCGTGCATAGATACGCCCGCAGCCGATCGGGGAACTGATGGACGGCCTCGATGGCGACCTGATGGTCCATGTCGGGCAAGAACAGCGGGCCGTGATGGGCGAACAGGAGCATCTTCACTCCGGCCGAGTCCATCGATCGAATCATGTCCGGCGCGTCGGGTCGGGGGAAGTAGATGCTGTGCCAGACGCCCATGTGCCCGTGCATGTCGTAGACGGGGCATTCGTCGCAGCGTCCATCTCGCCAAAAGGCCTCGGCCAACGCAGATGAGCCGATCATAGTCGCACCTCCCCCAGGACCCGGTCGAGATTGCCGGAGGTGATGGCCTGCTTGTCCTCCTCGCCGATCTCCGCATGGCGGATGGCCATCATCATTCCGCCGGGGTACTGGATCGGGAACCCGCTGCCGTAGAGGAGCTTTGACGCGCCGTAGTCGGCCACGAGCGCCTCGATGCCGCCGTCGAGCAGGTAGTCCGCCAGATCCACGTAGACGTGCTCGTAGTGGTCCAGCAGGGGGCGGAACCACCGGTCGGCGCCCCAGCACCCGTAGTCGGAGACGATGCAGACCAGCTCGGGCATCCGCTCGAGCAGGTCGTAGATCGCCTGCCAGGGGTTGCCCCGCTCGACGGACAGGATCAGCGGGATGCGGCGCTGCAGCATCACGTCGAGCACGGGGCCGAAGACCTCGCGGCGGAGGAGATAGCGATGCCGCTCAGGAAAGACTCGCAGCGCCCGGACGCGGGCGTCCTTCATGCTCGCGATCAGCTCATCGGGCTTGGGGAACTCCGGGAGCGAGCAGGGCAGCAGCGTCCAGCACCCGATCAGTCGGTCGTGCGGGGCGATCTCGTCGGCCAGCATGCGGTTGCCGATCGTCGGCGCGTAGTCGAGCTGCGCGACGTGCCACACGAGGGCCCGATCGATGCCGTTGTGGTCCATCTCCGCGAGCAGGTCCCCGGCCGTCGGGGCGGGACTGGGGATGCCCGTCGCGGGTCGCCCGATGAAGGCGTTGGCGTCGAAGAACGCGAGATCAGTCCCAGCCGTCGGCAACGCGAAATCCTCCTATCCGCGTCGATGGAACCCGAGACACCGTATGGCTGGTGTCGATCGGATCGACGTCGGCTCTCGACATGAACCTTGGCCCCATCTGCAGGGCGGATCTGGCGAGGAGCCTGTCCTTCCTGCATCCATTGTTTGAACGGCGATCAGGCGCCTGCGGTCGAGGGGCATCCTGTGGCTGACGGCGCAGACCCCTCCGCCGTTGTCGGGACATGACATGCGCCGACGACCCTCTCGGCGGGTGTTTCCGGACGACGGCAAGCGCCACGTGCGAGATGCTACGTCCGAGGCGCCAGTTCGTCAACGAAGTGAGGCCTTCATCCTCGCCCGATCGAGGTCACCGTTTGGCTGAGGCGAAGAGACCTTGCCCGGCATACACGTCGTCGTCCGTTACAAAGACGTCGCGGAAGCCCGCGCCTTCGAGCAGCTCTTGCATCCCGGGCTTGCTGAATTCGTGAAGATGATTCCCTTCCTGCATGCGTTGATTGTGTCTATAGAGCTCTTCATACTTGGTGCGAAGGTTCGGCTTCGTAGCGTCCTCCGACCCCCAATACTCATTGTCCTTCAGGTCTTTTCGGATGCTCTCGAATAGCGCTCTTAGGTCAGTGCCTTCTCGCGGGACGCTCAGCGCCAGCACTCCGTCATCCGCAAGGAGCTGATGGGCCATCTCCAGGCAACCTTTGACCTCCTCAGGCTTGAGTGATTGCAGCACGTTCATCATGACCACCCCATCATAGTGCATTTCCTCCAGACTCCGAAGATGACGGATATCCATCTTATACACGCGGAGCCTCTTGGCGTAGTCACAACAATGGTGCCGGAGTCGCTCGAGCATGGTCTCGTTGTAGTCGACCGCGTGGACTTCCTTGCCCGCCTCAAGCAGCTTTCGCGTTAGGTAGCCCGTGCCGGCCCCAACGTCCAGGATGCGCTCTCCATCACCGACAGCTCTACTGTGGCGTTCGGCAAGCCGGACATACTCACCAGAGTGGGGCACGACGGCATCGTAGGCAGCGGCGTAGCTGGTCCAGTTGAGCTGTTCTCGCAGTGACTCAAGGAGTGCGTCATAGTACTCGTCCGGCTGCGTTACCTCGTCGATGTTCAACACGCAGTTCCACCCGAGGAGCTCACCTGTCTTGATGTTCAGGGCAGGCGCCGCGATCTTGATGAACTGCATGCGGCTGAATCTCGGGGAGTCGTACGTTAGCGGCTCGACGTCGACATTGGGCTTCTCGGGGTCGCTGAATGCTTCTTGCGCATGCTTGAGCATATCGTCGAAGCGCTCGAGGCTGCGCGCCCAAAGAGACACATGCTTTCCGGGCCCAACGGCCTCGAGGTGTCCAAAGATGAGTTCGAACACCACGTTCCACTCGATGAAATGGAAGCTCTTGGTCAGGCGGTAGGTGGCCGGGTAGCTGTCGAACAGGGCACGATGGAAGTCATCGCGATGGTAATCGAAGTAGAGGCCTTCGGTCTCGTCCTCGGATTCCTTCTCCGGCATCTCGGCGCCAGGTCCTTCGGGTTGAAGCAGCTTCTGGGCGACCGGGACGCCGGCCCTTTCTTCTCTCAGGAACATCGGGAAGAGCTTCTTGGCATACGCCAAGGCCTCTTTTGCCTGTGGCGAGATTAGCAGGACCGCCGCGACGCCCATTACCAGCGAAACGAAGAACGCGAGCGATGGGTATGCGGAATCGCTGCCGCGTGTGTCCTGGGAAAATGCCCACCAGAATCCGACACAGGTCAGGGCGATCAGGAGCGCGGAGGCGATGATGTTGCGATCGACGCGTGATCTCTGTAGTGGCATGACGATCTCCCTTGCGCGTTACTCGGCCAAGCGCATGTACATTGCCGCAGAGGGTTGTCCTCGGAAACTGGCGGTCCGCGAGCCTGGAATCACGCGGAAACCGAAACGTTCATGTAGTGTGACGTGCCAAGTCCCGCACGCCAGACAAAGCGTCTTCAGACCCAATTGCCTCGCCGCACCGATGGCCTGGTTGATGAGAAGGCGGGCCAGGCCCCGCTTCCGGTGTGAAGGGTGCACTGCCAGTCTGCTGAGTTCTCCGCACGTGGCGGGGTCGGATGTGATCTCAGAGGGCAGATCCCCATATGGCCAGCACTCTGACAACAGCAGGTTGCCGGGGAGCGGGGCTTCATAGGCGCGACGCAGGTTCGCGTCATTGATCTCGCGCAGAATCGTTCCGATGAGCCGTGAAGCGTGCTCCTGCAACTGGCGTGTGATGATTCGCACGGTCCCCGCCAGGTGATCGGTCGTACCGATGAAGCATCCGAAGGGCAGGCTGAAGCGATCGAACTCATCGAGCTCCAGCCGCGTCGCCGGACTTAGATATGCCGCTGAGATGATTCCAACCGGCGCGAAGACTTCAAAGCGCAACCGGAGTGCTTGACGCAGCTCCTCTGCGTTGGCGATTGCGCGGGCCTCGCGCCACAGTTGGCTCGACGTGTGTGGTGCCGGAGTCTGACCCAATCGTGACTGTCCTGGATTGGCGCACCGCAAAGCACATAGGCGTGTGGATAAGAGCGGCGTGGCTTATGCCTCACGGGCGCCAGGAATCGAACGACCCCGCTTCCCTGCGACCTCGAGACAGTGCGTCATACACTGCTTGGGCCTGTCAGACCGAAGTGATGTATATTGAACTACAAGAGTAAGTATATCATCGTTCCACAGAGAGTCAACATGTCTGGCCAGATGGGCTGTCGGGCAGGGGAGTCGTATACAGGCGTAGCGGTGCACGTCACCGCGATGGCTCGCACGGAAGCTCACTGCACCTGCTGGGAATCGCTTCTGCCTGGCGGATGTCGGCTGAGGCCGGCTTCCGGCGGGCTCAGTGGGTGGCGCCTCACGAGGTCCTGCGCCCCTTTGGACGATCCAGAGCCAGCGGTTACCATATGCGGGTGGATGGTGACGCCAGACGGACAGAAAGGAAGGTAGCGTGCATGGCGCAGATAGATCACACGATGGTCCGCGAATATGACATCCGCGGCTACGCGATGCCGGAGCCGGGACGGACCGTCAACCTGACCTCGGCCATCGCACGGCACATGGGAATGGCCTTCGGTTCGCGCTTGCCCGTCGGGTCGAAGGTCGTCGTCACCGGCGATGCGAGACTGACCAGTCCCGACCTGCGTCGCGCCGTGGCCGAGGGCTACGCCTTGACCGGCGTGAACGTCGTGACCGACACCCAGCCGGTACCCAGCGGCGTCGTGAGCTGGTACGCCGGGCGGTACAAGCTCGACGGCTCCTGCCAGATCACGGGCTCGCATAACCCGCCGTATTTCAACGGGCTCAAGACGACCGAGAAGGGCGGGGCGCTTTTCGGCGCCGAGCTGGCCACGATCATCGACGTCATCAAGAACGAGACGTACCGCCGGCCCGCCAAGAGCGGCACCATCTCGCAGGTCGACGTCGTGGCGCCATACGTCGAAATGCTGCTTGCGGCGTTCCCCAAGAAGCTCAAGTGCCGGCATCGGATCGTCCTCGACGCGGGCAACGGCCTGGGCGGCGTTCTGGTCGACGTCCTCAAGGCCAAGGGCGTCGAGGTCATGCCGCTCCTGACCCAGCCCGACGGACGATTTCCCGTGCACCTGGCCGACCCGTCCAGCGCCGAGGGACAATCGTTCATCGTGCCGCTGCTCAAGCAAGTCAACGCGGGCGCCAAGGACAAGGCCGATCTGTGGTACGGGCTGCTGACCGACGGCGACGCCGACCGCAGCGGGTTCGTCGACGAACAGGGCATCCCCGCCCCCGGCGAGCTGCTGGGCGTCGTCTACTATCAGGACTATCTCAAGGCCCTCCCCCCGGCCGAGCGGTCGCAGCACGTTCTGGCCCTCGACGTCCGCGGGTCGGGCGGGGCTCGCCAGCTCATCGAGGACGCCGGCGGCAAGGGGCTGTTCATTACGTGCGGCTACCCGAGCCACCGCGCGTTCGCCCAGGCGATCTGCAAGGAGCTGGGCAAGACCAAGCCCGTCTTCGTCAGCGCCGAGTCGTCGGGGCATTACTTCTTCCCGACGGCGGGCTACGACGAGAAGGGCAACTTCACGCAGGCCCGCGCGAGCGGGCTCATCGACGACGGGCTCTTCAGCGCCGTCAAGCTCGTCATGCTGCTCGACGAGTACGCCGCCAAGAACAAGGGTGGTTGGAAGAAGGGCATGCTCGCCGACTTCCTGGCCGACGTGACCCGGGGCCAGAAGCCCGCCTCGATCAGCCCGGAGCTCCGCGTCGAGGCCTCGGACGAGACCAAGTTTCACGTGGTCGCCGAGGTCGGTGAGAAGCTCGACAAGCAGTGCGACGACATCCTGCCCACCCGGGGTCCGATCAAGGTCGGCGACGTGAAGATCCAACGCCCGGACGAGGGGCTCATCACGGTCGACGGCATGCGGGCGCAGTTCACCGACGGAAGCTGGATCCTGGTCCGCGCGTCCAACACGACGCCGATGCTGGTCTGCCGCGTCGAGGGGGCCACGCCGAAGCGGCGCGACCAGCTCCTGACGCTCCTGCGCGACCTGCTGAGCGAGTATCCCGACGTCGATACCGGACCGATCAGCGCGCTGCTGTGAGTCTGTTGGGTCGCACATCCGGGCGTTCCTTGGCACGGCGGTGGGGTGAGATTCACTCGCCTTTGGGATCCTGTGGGACGTCGGGGCTCCACCGCTGGGGGGCCGCCTACTTGGATATGGGGGTCAGGGTACCTGTGAAGAATGGAAGACAGTCATCTGCTCGGGCGCGTCGACGGGGCTGCTCAGGCGTTGCTGCAAGTGGCTTAGAGGAGGAAGCTTCGCAATGAAGACCTGTTCGATCCGCGCGATTCTCGTTGGTCTGCTGCTTGCCGGGTGCGCTCCGGAGACGACGACGGTCCACACCGTAGAGGGCCAGATCCACGGCGACCCGGATTGCGTGGTCCAGAGTCCGCGCGTCATTCCCGCCAACCCGCGATTCGTCGCCAAGACCGACCACGGCATCCTCGAGATGATCGGGCGCGGGGACGAGGAGATCCGCCTGGTTACCGTCTGGGGCACCGCGTACGAGCGCGGCAGGGCGCAGGGCGAGCTGCTCGGCGACGTGATCTCGAGGCACACCGGGCGGCTCATCGAGCTCATGGGCAAGGGCATGAAGAAGCCCGTCGAGCTCCTCGATCAGGTCTACGCCGCGACCAAGCCGCATACACCCGAGCATTTCATGGAGGAACTGAAAGGCCTGGCCGACGGCAGCGGCGTGCCGCTGCAGCAACTCATTCGCGCCAACCTGATCGGCGAGGCCAGCGAGTTCCACTGCAGCCTCTACGGCGCGTGGGGGCGGGCCACGCGGGCTGACGGGCACTGCTATCAGCTTCGCTGCCTGGATTACGCCGTCCGTGCCGAGATCCAGGAATACCCCACGATCGTCGTTCACGCGCCCACCGAGGGCCAGCCGTTTGCCAACATCGGCTGGGCCGGCATGGTGGGCTGCGTGACCGGCATCAGCGCGGCGCCGCTGGCCATCAGCGAGATCGGCGACGACTACGACGAGGACAACGACAGCTTCGACGGCACGCCGTTCATGTACATGTTGCGGGACATCCTGCAGTTCGACCAGACGCTGGCCGCAGCCCTCGACCGGGTCCGACGAACGAAGCGGACGTCTTCGCTGATGTACGCCATCGGCGACGGGAAGCTCGGCCAGGTCCGCGCGCTGCAGACCTCGCGGACGTTGTGCAACGTCTACACGCCGGACGACCTCGAACCGGTCACGCAGGCCCACCAGCGAATCCCCGACGTCGTCTACTGGGGCATGAGCTGGAACGTCCCCAAGTACGACGGTCCGCTGCACGACAAGCTCGTCGAGCACTACGGGCACATCGACGCCAAGGTCACGATCGAGGACATTCTGCCGTACGTTCGGACGGGCAACCTGCAGGTCGCCGTTTACGATCTGACGGCGATGCGGATTTGGGTCGCCAACGCCCGCGCCAAGGGCGAGCAGGGCGACCTGCCGGCCTATGACCGATCCTACGTCGAGATCGACATGAAGCAGGTGTTCAAGGAGGCGATTTGGCGGGCGTTAGGGGAGTAACGACGGTCCCAGCCGCAGCGGAGGGTTGACCGCCGGAATTCGCCGAATCCTCACTCAGACGCGTACACCCTACATGCCCCAGGGCTGGAGGGATCCGCCCCAGACCGCGCGCTGGGCGTGTAGGAGACGCAGCATCCATGCGCTGACGGCGTTAAACTCGCAGAACCACGCGGCACCGACGCCATTCTGCATTCGGCCGGGGCCGATACGGATGTAGGGAGGCAACTCGAGCGTGGGCCAGGGATCGCGCATCAGCCCAGCGTGCCCGTCATAGTAGCCGACGCCGCCCTGTGGCCAGAGGTACTTTGGGAATGATGCCGGGAGGGGGGGAAGATCCGGCTCGTACACCTCCGACACCACGGGAGGGCCGTGGTAGACGCCGATGTTGTTGTCCGTATAGAAGCCGTAGTCGTTGCAGTTGTAGGCCCCGCTCGCGATGTTACCGGCGGTGGCGATGAAGCGGTTCCACTGCTCGTCGAGGATCATTGGCAGATCGTCCGGGCGGAAGACATCGGCGACTTTCAGGATCGGCCCCTCGACGTCGCCCCAGCCTGTGGACGACAATCCTTGCGCGAGTCGCTCGTCATCTGTTCGCCAATGCCGACACCACAGGCCACGCGAGTAGTTGAAGGCGTTCTGTGCCTTGTCGGGGCTGTCGATCCGCTCGAATTCGGGGCAGCGATAGAGTTCCTCGTGGAGGGTGTAGGTAAAGAGCGTTCCGCTCTGGGGCAGCGCCGCGCCGACAGCGCCCCACTCTTCCTGACAGCTACGGCCGACCGTGTTGATGGCCGCCTGCGGATCAGGAAAGGCCTGCCAGTCACAGAGCCACGTCTCGATGGGGTTGGTCTGCGCTTCGTGCATCGTTGCCGTGAAGGGGAAGACCCCCTCGTAGTCCTGTGAATACGTCAAGAATGCGTTGGTCATTTGGCCGATGCGGCTCAGACAGAGGGCCGATCGCTGCATCCCGCCCAACCGCCCCGCGGCCGGGATACCGACCGCCAGGATGATGCCGATGCTGGCGACACAGACGCTCAGCTCGCTGAGCGAGAAGCCCCGAGGTCGCCGACTTGCGTTGGTGTAGGCTGTCATTGTGCTTTTCTCCGTCCGTGTTCTCATTCGGGTTCGCGCCGCGGTGGCAAAGCGCAGAAGACCTCTCCCCCGATACCGCCCCCTCATCCCACCTCGGGCTATGCGCCCCAGGGCTGAATGGGCCCGAGTTCAGGCTTCGCCGCGCCGCGCTGGGCGTGGAGGAGTCGCTTCATCCACTCGGTCACGGCGTTCCACTCGTGGAACCACAGGGTGCCTACCGCGTTCTGCATGCGATGCGGGCCGACGCGGACGTGCCTACCTAGCTCCAATGTGGGCCAGGGGTCGCGCATCAGCCCTGCGTGGCCGTCGTAGTAGGCAACGCCGCCTTGAGGCCAGAGGAACTTCGGGAAGTCCGGCGGGAGCGATGACACGTCGTAGTTGTGAATCTCGGAACCCACCGGCGGCCCGTGGTAGACGCCGATGTTGTTGTCCGTCCAGAACCCGTAGTCGTTGCAGTTGTAGCCCGAGCCGTTCGCCCCAAGGCTGCCGGCCGTGGCGATGAAGCGATTCCACTGCTCGTCGAGAATCATCGGCAGATCGTCCGGGCGGTAGACGTCCGCGACTTTCAGGATCGGCCCCGTGACGTCGCCCCAATCGGTGATGCCTCCCTCGCCCGGCAACCGCCAGTGCCGACACCACAGGGCGCGCGAGTAGTTGAAGGCGTTCTGGGCCTTGTCGGGGCTGTCGATTCGCTCGAACTCGGGGCAGCGGTAGAGTTCCTCGTTGAGGGTGTAGGGGAAGAGCGTTCCGCTCTGGGGCAGGGCCGCGCCGACGTCGCCCCAGTCTTCCTGGCAGTTGTGGGCCACCGTGTTGATCGCTACCTGCGCATCGGGAAAGGACTGCCAGTCACAGAGCCACGTCTCGATCGCGTTAGGGCCTGTCACGTCGTGCATCGTTGACGTGAAAGGGAACACGCCGTCGTAGTCTTGGGAGTAGGCCAGGAAGGCGCCCGTCATCTGACCGATCCGGCTCAGGCAGAGCGCCGACCGCTGCATTCCGCCTAATCGGCTCGTGGCGGGGATGCCAACCGCCAACACCAGGCCGATACTGGCCATGGCGACGGACACGTCGATCGACGAAAGACCCCGCCTTCTTGTCATCCGCATCCGTTGAGCCATCTCTACCCGTCCTCACAGGTGTCCAAATCCGCCATCCCCGTCCCCATAGCCTGAAGCACTCCTCACCCCCCATCGTCCAGGTTCGAGTTCACCATATGACCACAGGGTTTGCGGCGTTTGGCCCGGCCCCTCGTTGGGCGTGGATCATGTAGAGAAGATAGTCCTGAAGAGCCATCAGCTCATCGCCGAGTCGCGCCCCCAACCCCTCAGCTCTCCACGGTCCGCGCCGCCGGTTGCTGCCCAGCTCGAACGTCGGCCACGGATCGCGCATCAGCGACGCGTGACCGTCATAGAACGCTACGCCGCCTTGCGGCCAGACGAACGGATCCACACCCGGCCACCAATCGTGTTCATGGAGTTCACTGGCGACCGGCGGTCCGTGGTAGACGCCGATGTTGTTGTTCTCCCCGAAGCCATAGTCGTTGCAGTTGTAGCAAGCGCCGTCGTTATCACCGAGATCCGGCTGGCACGCGACGAAGCGGTTCCACTGTTCGTCGAAGAGGATCTGCAGCAGATCCGGGCGGTGGATGTCGGCGACGCGGAGGATGGGGCCTTCGGTGCTGCCCCAGTCCTCTGCCCATCCGGTTTCTATGGGCAGCAAGTAGCGCCGAGCCCAGATGGATCGCGTGTAGTTGAAGACATTGTGGGACTTCATGGGATCGCTGACTCGTTCGAACTCCGGACAGCGGTATATCTCCTCGTGCACGGCGTAGGCAAAGAGCGATCCGCTCCGCGGGACATTCGGGCCGGTCCAATCCGCCTGACGACCGTAAGCGATGTTGTTCATGGCGGCCAGTGCGGCCTGGAACTGCCCAGGGTCCGAGTTGGGGTCGGCGTAGTTGCAGTCGACCAGCCAGTTCTCGATCGGGTCCGGCGTCTGGTTCAGGTACCCATAGGTATGGAGCGTCGAACTGAACGGAAAGACGCCGTCGTAGTCCTGCGAGTAAGCGATGAAGGCCTGCGTCATCTGCCCGATCCGCGTCAGACACAGCGTCGTTCGAGCGCGTCCCGCCAGGCGACCCATCGTCGGAAGCCCAATTGCCAACAGCACACCGATGCTGGCCACCGTCACGGAGAGTTCCGTCAGAGAAAACCCTCTCCATGGCCGCCTCATGACCTCAGTCGTCAACATGATCGGCTCCCCACTGAATCATGCTTACGTCTCGTTCGGTCGTCCATGCCAAGAGCCCACCCCGGACCGTACCATCCGGACAACCACCTCAATACTACGCTCGTCGAGACTGGCCGGCAACGACCAAACCCCACCGATTCTCCATCGTTTCTGTTGTTTAGGAGTTGGTCGCGGCCGCTAGATGCATCTCTGTACCACCTGGTAATCATTCCGCTCGTGTTTTTCTGGAATCGACTCTTGCCGGACCGACACCTTCGAGCGAACAATGTAATGCGCCAACCTGGGGGTCTTGGTTGGGCATGGCTTCATCTGCTATTCTATCCGTTGGACGGCCGGCCGCGCCCGTGGTCGAGGGAGGCATCCGATGAGTCAGCGAACCGAGTTCGGAAGGAAAGGGCTTCTTATCCTTGTGTTGGTCCTGGGCGTTCTCGTAATGCCCGATGCGTACGCGGCTCAGCGCTACGTCGTGCCGCCGGGTGGGGCCGAACCGGATGGCTCGATCATCGTCGTGCCGAGCATCCAGGCGGCCATCGACGCGTCTGCTCCGGGGGATGAGGTGATTCTCGTGCCGGGGACGTTCGTCGGCGCCGGCAACCGCGATCTCGATTTCCACGGTAAGGCGATCACGGTGCGGGGAACGGACCCGCTGTCGCCGAGCGTCGTCGAGGCGACGGTGATCGATTGCGGCGGAACGGCCGAGGCGCCGCACCGCGGCTTCTACTTCCATTCAGGCGAAACGCGTGACAGCGTGGTCGCCGGGCTGACCGTCAAGAACGGCTATGGGCCCACTGTGACCTGGGGGCCGTGGACGCTGTCCGTGGGCGGGGCGGTGTATTGTAACGAGTCGAGTCCGACGATCGATCACTGCCGGTTCGTGGACAATCTTGCGGACGACTTCGGCGGGGCGCTCTGCAACAATGGTGGGTCTCCCGCTGTCGTCGAGTGTGCGTTCACGGCGAATGAGGCGGGGGCGGGGGGCGCGGTGTTTGCGACCCACCAACTGGAATGTGAATGCGTGGGGAGTGTGGAGATTCTCGGCTGCACCTTCGCGGAGAATCTTGCCGTTGCCCAAGGCGGCGCGGTCGCCTCGAACTGCGGCGGCGCGACGATGACGAGCTGCACGATGACTGGCAATGAATGCCTGGCCCGCGGCGGAGCGGTCTACGGGTGCACCGTGATAGACAGCGAGATCATCGGGAACACGAGTTGCCAGGGCGGGGGGTTGTATAAGGGCGGCGCGATCGGGTCGACGATCGGCGGCAACATCGCGACGGGCCAGGGCGGGGGGGCCTACCGGAGCGGGCTCAAGGGGTCCACGATCGCGGGGAACGTGTCCGGCATGGGGGGCGGCATCTATTTCGAGGGGGCCAACTCCTTCGCCGCCTATGAGCCCACCGTGTTCAGTTGCAGCATCGTCGACAATGTTTCCACGGGCCACGGTGGGGGGATCGCCTTAGCGCACTTGAGCAACGACTATGTTCAGTTCTCCACGATCAGCCACAACCTCGCCGGCGGCAACGGCGGGGGTATCTACTGTGACGTCGGCACGGAGCCCAACGTGTTGGCATCGATCATCTGGGGCAATGACGCCCAGGAGGGTCCGGAGATCGCTCTGGCCGGCAGCGGCGAGGAGGGCGGCACGTGTACGCTGTCGGTGCTGTACAGCGACGTCCAGGGCGGCGAGGAGGGCGTGTACATCGAGCCCAACTCGACGATTGCCCAATGGATCGACAACTTCGACGAGGACCCTGCTTTCCGCGACACGGACGGCGCCGACGGAGACGCGAATACCTGGGAAGACAACGACTACCACCTGAACTACGCCTCTCCGTGCGTCAATCGGGGCGTTCCCGGCGACTTCACCGGCAAGACCGACATTGACGGCGAGGACCGCGTCATGGGTCCCGGGGCCGACATCGGCGCCGACGAGTGGCGCTACGCCAAGATCACGGTAGACTGCGGCGACGGGGTCGCGGCCGGTGCCATGCTGCCGCTCGCCTTGCTGCTGACCTCTTGGATCGTGTCCCGGCGCTATCGCCGATAGCCGGCGCCTCGACCACCAGACCGAAGGGATGCCGGCGATCCGTCACCGCTCGGATCGCCGGCATCCCAGCCAACACCGCGATCCACTCCCTCATTCAGAGACACTGCCGGCCGTCCACGTTGCCGACACGGGCAAGGGCATTCCCGATCACGTCCTGCCGCTCATCTTCGACCCATTCTTCACGACCAAGCCCACGGGCAAGGGAACGGGATTGGGGCTGTCGGTCTCGCTGGGTATCGTGCGAAGTTACGGGGGCGATATCCAGGTATCGAGCAAGGTGGGAGAGGGATCGGTCTTCACCGTGCTACTGCCGACGGCCGAGGTGCCGGCGGACTGGAAGGCATGGGCATGAGCCGACGCCGCCCGCGTGGGTGGATCGGGGCCTGAGAGAGATCATGATCACGGGTTGCGCCAGGATGCGAGTGGCGCGCGATGCGATCAGGAAGGGGGCGTGTCGACCTTGCCTTGCTTCATCACGATGGCCGCGCTATCTTTACAAGCTGCGGCGGGGGTTATAGGAGTTACATGACATTGAAGATTCCTTTTCACATAACGGTTGCCGTTTGTCTCTTGGCGTTTGGGGTCGTGTACGGGCGGGAGGGGGCGGAAGGGGTGAATCCTGGCGTCGCTTGGTCGGCGACGGATGCGTTGGGGCGGTCGCTGCCGACGGCGGAGGAGGTTGGGCCGGTGCGGAAGGATCGGTTCGTGGGGATCTTCTACTTTCTCTGGCTGAACGAACGTGGGAACAAGAGTCCGCACTGGGACGGTCCGTATGACGTTGCCCGGATCCTCGAGAAGGATCCGGATGCGCTGAAGAAGCCGGACTTGCCGCTGTGGGGGCCGATCGGGCGGTCGCACTACTGGGGCGAACCGTTGTACGGCTACTACCTGAGCACGGATCCGTGGGTGCTCGCGCGGCATGCGCATCTGCTGAGCGACGCCGGGGTGGATACGCTGATCTTCGATACGACCAACGCCGTCACGTATCGCGACGTATACATGAAGCTCTGCGAGGTTTTTCGTGAGGTCCGCAAGCAGGGCGGACGAACGCCGCAGATCGCGTTCATGCTGAATACACAGGCGGGTAAGACGGCGCAGCAGCTCTACGCGGACCTCTACAAGCCCGGGCTGTACTCCGAGCTGTGGTTCCGGTGGCAGGGCAAGCCGCTGATGGTGTGCGATCCGAACGAGGCGACGCCGGAATTGAAGGCGTTCTTCACGCTTCGGAAGGCGCATTGGCCGTTCACGATCGTCAACACGCCTTACGCGTGGCATTGGGAGACGGCGTATCCGCAGGTGTACGGATACACGGACGATCCGAACAGGCCGGAGCAGGTGAACGTGGCGGTGGCGCAGAACCTGCGGATCAGCGACGGGCTGCCGACGAACATGAGCAACGGCGACGCTCGGGGGCGGAGCTTTCACGACGGCAAGCAGGATTCGACGCCTGGCGCGGTGAACCACGGGTACAACGCGCAGGAGCAGTGGGAGCGCGCGTTGAAGCTGAATCCGCCGTTTCTCATGGTCACGGGGTGGAACGAGTGGATCGCGGGTCGGTGGGGCAAGGCGGGGGGGCCGATCGTTTTCGTGGATCAGTTCAGCCAGGAGTACAGCCGGGACATCGAGCCGATGAAGGGGGGGCACGGGGACAACTACTACTGGCAGATGATCGCGAACATCCGCCGGTACAAGGGGGCGGCGGCGGTGCCGAAGCCGTCGGGGGCGGTCTCTATTCGGATGAACGAGGACTTCGGGCAATGGCGGGACGTGGGGCCGGAGTTTCGCGATCACGTCGGGGAGACGGTTGCGCGGGACTTCGACGCGGCGGCGGGGCTGCACTACACGAATCGAACGGGGCGGAACGACCTGGTCGCCGCGAAGGTGGCCAGGGACGCAGAGAACGTTACCTTCTACGCGCGGACGCGCGAGGCGATCACGCCGCCCGGCGGGGGGAACTGGATGTGGCTGCTGATCGACGTGGACGGGAAGGCGTCGACGGGCTGGGAGGGGTATGACGTTATCGTCAACCGGGCGCCCGGGGCGGACGGGACGACGTCGGTGGAGAGGCACGAGCGGGGTTGGGGGTGGAAGAAGGCGGGTCGGGCCGCCTATCGGGTCAAGGGGCGCGAGCTTCATGTGAGCGTTCCGCGGTCGGTGTTGGGGTTGGGCGGGGACGATTCGAAGCTGTCGTTGGGGTTCAAGTGGGCGGATAACGTGCAGAGGCCGGGGGAGATCATGGACTTCTACTCGAGTGGGGACGTTGCGCCGGAGGGGCGGTTTTCGTATCGCTACACTGTTCGTTGATGGCTGACGCATTAGACTTCAGACCTCAGACCTCAGGCTTTAGGGGCGCACCGGTTGCGTGGTGGTCGTGTTGTTAGTGACCACTAACGCTTGTTTGGGGATGGCGCGAGGGCGCGAGGCGTCTTAGGGGGCGTCTTGG
>JAFGLZ010000162.1 GCA_016927755.1 Phycisphaerae bacterium | reverse complement strand
GCCACCGGTCTTCCCTGGACGAACCTCTGCCCGCTCGCACCGGCCAACTCCCTAGCGGGCTGCACGACCCTCGCCGCTGCGGAGGAATACCCCTCGCGAGGCGGACCACGCCGTCGATCACCAGAGGATCCGCGCGAACAGATCAGGGGCAACGTTCCGCCGTGACTCCCCCTGACCTCAACGCGCATTCTATGGCCTAAGAGGGGGCTCATGCCACCGCGCGTCGTGGCTCGGTGCATCAGGACGCCGTCTCGCTGCTCACCCCGACCGACGGTGTCCCTGAAGGCTGACCCCGGTGCCCCGCCCACGCATACAACAGCCACCCCAAATGATAGGGTCGGCACTCGCGATCAATACGCCCGGGCGGCGCGAACAGATCCAGACCCGGAATGCGAACCGAGGGGTGGATTCGACTGCCGAAGGCCTGCGCCGTCCGAGACCATTTCCCCCATTCGCGGCGCGCGACTTTCCGCCAGATCACGTCCGCGTCCCAGTCAATGAGCGATCCGTCGACCTCCGGCGCCCTGAATACCCAACTCAGACCGCGCTCGACCTCTCGTCGGTAATCGATGCCGCAGGCAGCCCGCAGATCAAACAGCGCCATGGGCGCCATCGCATCCTGATGGATCGAGTAAACCGGATAACCCTCGATCACCCGACCCGTTCGTACGTCGTAGTGCCACCACCACTGGCCATGTGGGCCCGACAACTCGCAAATCCTCGCCGCGCACGAGCTCGCCGCCGCGATGGCCTCGTTGTCCCCAGTCCGGCTGTAGTAGTGAGAAAGCGCCTGGATCGGATACACCTGGTCCGCGAAGCACCCCACGTGACCTCGCCAGAACGACTTCTCAGCCCCCCCCGGCCAGTGCGGAAATAGAGCCGACTCCGACCCGAACGACGCCTTCAATCGACTCGCGATCCCCTCCCGCATCCCCGTGTTGCCCGGCCGATCCGAGTCGATCGACAGAGCCGTCAGCGACCACGCCACCTCGACCGTCGGATGATCGCCCCCCACCGGGTCCATTGCCTCGAGCCGCCCAAGGGCCCGGTCGCTCGCGGGATGCGACATCGCCCTCGCCGCCCACAACGTCAGAGCCACCTCGCCCAGGTCCGTCGTCCTCTCCGACGAATCGATCAGCCGCACAAGCATCTCCGTCCGATCATCGTCGCCTAGCACCTCGCGGGCCGCCTCGGGGTCGTCTCTGCACAACCCCAGCAAGACGATCGCCGTGTACCGGGGGCTCACGCCGGACAACACGTCCTGCCCCCCTTCTCGCGACAGGTGGTGGACGAACAGCCCCGATTGGCGGTCGAGCATCCTCGGCAGCGCGCGCCGGCATAACGCCCGAAGCGCGTCGATCCGACCCGCGGCGTCCTCCGGCTCCATTCGCTTGCGTCCTGTCCCGCTGTTGACGGTGGAAATCGAAGGGGTCATCCCGTCTCCTGCCTTGTCGTCCAATGTCGGGGACCAGGTGACGACCGCCGATTGCTCGTGAGCGCTGGCCAGCTTTCGAGGCGAAATCAACCACGACAGACGCACCGGCCAACGCCCACCGAACGTCGTCAACGTCGACACCAGGATCTTCATGTCCAGCCACGGCGACAGGTGCCGGACGTAAAGCATGTCGTAGTAGATCCACTGATGAAAGTCCCCCGCCGATCGCTCGTGTCGGCAGATCTGCCAGAGCCCCGTGATCCCTGGACGAACGCTCAGACGCGATCGCCGCCAAGGAACGCAAATCTGGTTCTCACGAAACGGGGACGGCCTCGGTCCGATGAGGCTCATCTGTCCCAACAGCACGTTGAACAACTGCGGAAGCTCGTCGATGTTCGTCTTTCGAAGCCATCGCCCCAATCGCGTCACACGTGGGTCGTTCGCCAGCTTGAACTGTGGGCCGTCTACGGTGTTCTTCTCGTAGAGTTGCCGCTGCATGGCATGGGCGTCCTCCACCATCGTGCGGAACTTCCAGCATCGAAACACCCTGCCGTCCTTGCCCTCACGCTCGTCGCCGTAGAAAACCGGCCCTCGCGAACCGAGCTTTACCAGGACCGCTACAAGACCCAGCAGCGGGGAAAGGGCCAGGATCCCCGCCAACGCGAACGCCGCCTCGAAGTATCGCTTGACCGCCGGGTACATCGACGACTTGCGCGTTCGGCTCTCGACGACCGGCTCGGCGCATCGCTGCCCCGCGAGAGCCTTCGGGCATCCGTCGCAGTCCGGCATCGACCGTCCGGGCGTCTTCGCTAGAACGTCTTCGATGAAGCCGTCCGCCAGCACACGATGCCGTACCGTCGTCTCGCGAGGAACGACCGTGTCCTGAAGGACCAGACACTGGGCAACCACCGAGTTCCGCTCGATCCTCGATCGGGCCCCGATCACGGTCGGACCGATCAGCACGACGTTCGGCTCGACGATCACGTCCTCCTGCAGAATCACGTGACCGCGGATCCGCGCGCCGGGGTCGATCTGGCTGCCCGGACCGACGTGTACGGTCTCGCCGATCGACCGATACGGACTCTCGGCCCGCTCCTCGGTCGTCTCGAGCGTCATTCGCTCCGAAAGCTGCAACAGTCCGCACGGAGTGCTCAGATCGATCGTGTCCGCCGATAACGACAAGTCGTTGGACAGTACGCCCGTTGTCGCCAGCGCCCGACGAAGCCCCGGCAACGAAGAGAAGCCGCCTTCCGCGACGTTGAGCGCCGAAACCACCCGCAGGAAAGAACACGAAACCTCCGACGTCTGCAGCCACGTCACGCCGTCATAGTGACGCTCGATCCGGCGAACGCGACTGTCGGCATCCAATCGCACGCACTCCTGTGCCGACGCCACGTTCGGATCGACACTCACCACGTGCGTAGCGCCTCGTCGCTCGATCGCCTCCTTCGCTAGGAGCGCAAAATCGATCGGGCTTGCGGGGAAGTGTCGCGGGTCCAGAATGACCAGCCAGTCCGAGGGCTCATACGTGCTCAGAAGATCTCTGAAGTCACCGGCCTCGACGATCGCCCCGACAGGAATGCCCGCGTTCCTCACCGCGGACCGATACGCCTGGTCCGGTTCGAAAACCGTCACCACCGTCAGCGGCTCGCGAGTGATGCAAGTCAGAGACTCACGGAAATGCGACAGAACCGTCCCCGTCCCCAGAGGCGACAGCAACAGCGACCTCGCCCCTTGATGGCCCCTCAGGTAGCCGGGTCGGCAGTCAAAGATGGCTGGGAAGATCGACACGCCGCTGCGACTCCATCAATCGTCATTCTTCTGTCGGCATGGTGCCGCGGCGCCCCGCGTCAGCACGACGGGAAGGCATTCCCTCGCCCCTCAGACAGACGCCACCAGTGTCCTCGGGGATGAGCTCGCACGCGACGAGTCGGCACGGGACACACTCCCATTATCGACGCATGCGGCACGCGTGTTTCGAGACGGCCCCCCGGCGTCCCTGGACCCCCGGCGTTCCCCCCACGCACCGGAGGAGTGCCTGACCGGATGGCAGATGGCATTGTGTTCATAAGCGCCCGGCTGGACCTCCGCGCCGTTGACAAGAACGCACTGATCCACAAGGCCCCCGCTGCCGATAATGCACGCATCCCAGATCACTGATCGCGACACCGTTGCACTCGGCTCAACCACACAGTGAGCCCCCACCATGGTCGGGCCCACGATCGTCGCCTCCGCCCCGATCGATGCGTTCGGTCCGATCATTATCGGACCGACCAAGCTCGCCGTGGGCGCGATCCTCGCGGTTTCGTGCACGTACGCCTCGCCGATCGACCGATAACCCGGAACCGCCTCACCGGACTGAGCCAAACGCTCCAGCGCCCATTCGTTGACCGCCAGGTAAGTCGCCGCGCTCGTCACGCGCGGGCACGCCCTCGTGGACAGGTGCGTCAAAACGCGCTGCCCTTCCTTGTGAAGACGAGGAATCAGCACTTCCTTCATGTCCTGATACCCTCTGTGGGGAACGTAGTCGAGCGCTCGACGCTCGATGATGTAGACGCCGGTCGGTACGAGCTGACACTCTCCTGGTGAGCCGTAATCCCCCGTGTGACCGACCACGACCGTCAAGCCCGCGCCCGAACGCTCATGAATCGTCAGGAGCTCCTGAAGGTCGCCCTGAGGCACGATCGTGCCCTCGACCACCACAAAGGTGTCTCCATCGCTATTCGCCGCCGCGTCCTTGGCGCATCCCGCGGGACCCCTCGGCATCGGATCGTCGTAGTAGTCCAAGGCCATCCCAACTCGGGAGCCGTCCCGCAAACGGGAGCGGATCATCCTCGATGAACCGTTGGCGCAAATCGTCGAAGACGTGATCCCGCCCTGTCTCAACCACTCCAAAACATGGCACACGAGCGGGCGTTGGCCCACCGGCAGCATCGGGCGGATCAGGCCCCCGAACGCCTCCGGCGAATCCCACGGATGGGCCCCCGCCAACACGATCCCCTTCACGCATCCGTTGTCCTTCTCAAACATTGAACCGCTCCCTACCAAGACGTCCGTCAGAGAGGTCGGATTGTCGATCATTGAATGACCGGGCCGTTCTCAGCGCCATGCCCCGTTTCGCGACCGCCTCGAAGCCGGCGTTAACAACCTGGAGCCGCACGTCTTTCCGACTCCTTCAAATAGATGCCTTAGCACCCCCTAACCGATCCGCGTTTTCCTACTTAGGGATGGATTTGAAGCGGCACTGAGCAACGCTGCACCCCAGGGAGGAGCCCTCATCCGGGTGTGGAAAGACGTGACATGCGTGCGATCACTGCCGAAGTCGTCCGCGGATTACATCACTGTGGGCTCCCCAATACGGATCTGGGTCCTAAGGCGCAGCCCCCCCCTGAATCTGCAAGTCCCTACGACGGAAGTCGCTATGGCTTTCCTGTGGTAACCAGGGCTCACCCAGCCGGCGATCGGGTCCTCGCTACCCGAAAACACCTGTATGGACAGCTTCTCGTCCAACGTTATCCAAACTTCCCCCCCATCAGTCGTCACGACAAACGTCGTACCTTCACCTCGGTCGGTCCGCACCCCGTCCGAAACGTGGAAGCACACCATCACGTCGTGATCCCCCTCACCGACCACTTCGTCCTCGACGAAAACCTCTCTGCCAAGCCCGTCCAACGCCACCGATCGCCGATGCGTCACCGGGTCGCCCAAACGCATGAAACCGTCGTGCTCCCCCACCACTCGCCCCCCATGTTCGCTGGGTTCCCACGCCACGCACCGGGCCTCCGCGCGTTCCGCCCACATGAAAGGACCCGACATGACCGACTGGTCCACGCCGTCCACGACGATCGTGTTGTGCGCTCGCGTCGACCGGAAGTACTCCCGCCACGCCGGATACGTGAAGTAGTCGTAAGTCCCCGGATCCACCAGGATGTCGCGCCCGAACGCCCGCAGACTCAAGCTCAGCGCATCCGCGTGCCCGTGCGCCGCGATCGACCGGAACCCGAGTTCCCCGCAGTCGAAGAATACGCTGATGCGATCCGCCTCATTCTGGTGCCCTGATTGCAGAAGGTAGTATCCCGTCTCGCTGAACGCTCGCGAGCATACCGGGGCATCTTTCGGCATGGCCGGCAGGTCGCCAAAACGCTGCTGCCCCGAACGCCCGAGCAACCACCTCGCCGGCTCCCCGTACTCCCCCGCCCAGGTCCTGAACTCAGGACGTTCGAACAACAACGCCGCCACGGACAGGAGAGCCCGAACGTCGCTCGGCCCCGCGCCCAGATCGAGCACCATCCCATCGTCGCAGTCCCCGTACATCGCAGGCCCGTCGCCCCCTTCAATCATCGCCCCGGCGAACTCGAACATCTTCTCGACGACCGACCAATAGCTCGAAGGAAAGTCCTGCCCCGCCTTCCGACCGGCAATCCCGGCCAAGAGAAAGAACTGGAGCACGAACAGGTGATACCCCATCGCCTGTTCCCGATTGCCGCCGTCGGCGTGTGTCTGCGCCTGAATCTCCTCGCACAGAATGTCGCGACTCTCCGCCTGCCAGCGCCTCGCGTTCCTGAGCGGGTTGAAGTACGTTGCGGCGATAAACACCCCCGCCGCCTCCCCAACGCGATGGTTGTTCGCCGACGACCCCCGCGAGTACTTCCGCGTGATCTCCCACAGATGCCGCTCAACCGAATCATACAGCCGCGCCCGAAACGCGCCGCCAGCAAGCCCCGACTCACGAATCAGATCGATCGCCCAGACCCAGTTGATCAGCCGAATGGCAAGCTCCAGAGGGCTCCGCCAGTTCATCCCCATCCCGTAAGGATTCTGATCCAGCCAGGACTCGAGCTGCTCGACCACCGCCGACGCGTAACGTCGATCCCCCCCCGCCCGGTACGCCCGCGCAAGCACCACCAGATGGTGATGCCGATTCGGCTCCCATACGAACTTACAGTCGCCGACCTGGCGATGATCCCGATAGTCGATCGACCCTGAGAAGATCAGCGGCGCGCTCTTGCCGGCCTTGTGATCGCGGTGCCAGTCGACGGGCGTCCCGATATCCTGCTCCTGGAGATCGAAGAAGCTCAGACGGCCCTCCGCGATCCGGTTCGCCTTCTCGACCAAGCCCGCCAGCCAGTCTCCGTACGGAGGCTGCCCCTCCGTGTCCCACTCGCCGACCTCCATATCGGTAACACGGAACCCGGAGGCCTCCACGCTCGCGCCGGGTTCCAAAATCGCTCCCAGGCCACGAGGACGCTGCCGAACCCCCACCAAGCGCCTATCCACCATGTCCCGAAACGACGCATGAAGCCGCCATGCCATCTCCGTCGCGGACATGGCCCGAAGACGTCGCAGATACCAAGTCAGTGATTGCACGAATGCCCAATTCGAATATGGCTAGGAGCGCCGCCCGAGCCGCAGGCGAAGCAAGACCCCGACAAACGTCAGAACCACCCCCGCGAAGATGGCCAGGTTCTGTTTCCAGCCGATGCCCGCGACGCCCCCGAACCCCATCAGGTCCGCGCACGCCGCCAATCCGAAAACGATCGTCCCGAAAACCGCGATAACGTCCGCTCCCAGCAATGCCCCGATCAGCACGAACAGTGCCCCCACCGCGATCCCGATCGTCTGATACCACCCGATCCCCACCCCGCTGTGCACCCCCACGTAGTCCCCCAACGCTCCCAGCAGGCTAATCGACAGACCCGCAACGATCATCAACGACGCGAACGTCAGATGATGACGCGAACTCGGCCCCGACCCGGGGCCGCCGATCGGGTCGTCGCGATCCGCGCAGTCCAGACAATACTGCCGGAAAACCGGCTCGCCGTTGGCGTACCTGTCCAGCACGCGAACCCGCGCCGGCTCGCCGCAGATCTCGCATCGATGTCTGACCTCGTCGTCCATGCCGCTTCCAAACAGACCGCCGCCCCCGAGTCCTCGTCCTGCGCTGCCGTTCGACCCCGGCGCCGCCAAGAGCGCGCCTGCCCAGTCTCTCTAACAACGGTATCGTCGGTTTCACGCGAGTCAATGCTTTAGGAGGGTTTCGCCGACCCGACACGTCACACCGAAGGCTCAAACGGCGCAGTGAACATCCGCCCTTGCGTCACAACTTCCACGATTCGTTCCCCCGCCCGACCGTCTCCGTACACGTTGACCTCACGAGCCATCGCCGCGTACGCCGACGCATCCGAAAGCAGTCGTGACGCCTCCGCCACGATCCGCTCGCGATTCGTCCCCACCAGGCGAACGACCCCCGCCGCAACCGCCTCTGGACGTTCCGTCTTCTCGCGCAACACCAACACCGGCTTGCCCAATGCGGGCGCCTCCTCCTGAATCCCCCCGGAGTCCGTCAGAACCAGGTACGCCCGTACCAACAGCGTCACGAACGTGTCGTAAGGCAGAGGCTCGATCAGTCTGACCCGCCTGCAGTCCCCCAGGATCTCCCGCACCGGTTTCTGAACATTAGGGTTCAGATGCACCGGATAGACCAGCTCGACGTCTTCGAATCGCTCCGCGATCTCACGCAGCGCCTCACACAGCTCCCGAAACGGCCCCCCGAAGCTCTCCCGACGGTGGGCCGTCACAAGGACGAGTCGCCGCCCCTGCAGGTCGAGATCATCCCCGGGCGGATTCTCCGCAACCCGCCGGCGAATCCACTGCAAGGCGTCCACCACCGTGTTGCCCGTAACGTACACGTTCTCCTCGGGAACACCCTCGCCCAGCAGCGCATCCCGCGCGCGCGCCGTCGGCGTGAAGTGCAGATCCGCTGTCACACCCGCCACGCGCCGATTGATCTCCTCCGGAAACGGCGACCGCTTGTCACGCGTCCGCAGCCCCGCCTCCACGTGCCCAACCGTGACCCCCGCGAGAAAACCCGCCAGCGCCGACGCCATCACCGTCGTCGTGTCCCCCTGCGCCAGGATCACGTCCGGCCGAACGTCCTCCAGCACCGGCCGGAGCGCGAGCATCAGCCGTCCCAGCAGATCCGTCGGGTGCTGCGCCGCCTGCATCAACCGAAGGTCCAGATCCGCCGTCAGCGCCAGCGCCCGCATCGTGTCGTCAAGCATCTCCCGGTGCTGCCCCGTCGAGCAGACCGTCAACGCCACCGCGTCACCGCAATCGCGCAACCGATGAATCACAGGCGCAAGCTTGATCGCCTCGGGTCGCGTGCCAAATACCACGAGAACTCGCTTCATACGTCACTTGTTCCAAGAAGCCCCATTAAGAAAGCCTCGCGAGCCATCCGCCAGACCTGCCCCCAGCCCCGGCGCTCGCATCCTCGCCGACGCGCCGCGATTCTATAACCCTTCGCCCGATCGAACAAGAAACGCCATCACACTCGCATATGGACTCACTCCCCAGACAATCCCGAAGTCACGCGCCCACGCCGAGCTTGCACCTCGCCCCAATCACGCTTACCGTCTCTGACCAGATCGCTGGCTCTCTAAGACGAGGAGACCCGAACATGAACGCTCGAATCACCGTCCTGATGCTGTTCCTCTGCGCCATGGCGACCGCGTCGTCCGCCCAGGAACCCCAAATGCTCGAGATCTGGCCCGTCGACCCCTTGGTCAAGGTCTTCCGAGACGCCACGCCCGACAAAGCACCCGAACTCGTCGCCGAGGTCGCGCGCGGCGAGCACGCAAGCCTCCAGATCGTCGTTCGTTCGAAATCCGACGTCGCTAAGCTCACCGCCACCCTCGCGCCCCTGACGCTCCAAGGCGGCAACGCCGTCCTCCAACCCCGTCCCCCCCGCTTCGTCGGATACGTACCCGTCGACCGACCGACGCAAACCCCCTCAAAGGACCAGCTCCGAAAAACCCCCGCCGACTATCCCGACCCGCTGCTCGAAGCCAAGTCCATCGACGTCAAGGCCGCCAACGCCCAACCCATCTGGATCACCGTCCCGATCCCACAAGACGCCGCCCCCGGCCTCTACCGCGGCCAGGTCAACGTCACCGCCCAGATCGCCGGCAAGCAGGTCACCGCCACACAGCCCGTCGCCGTCCACGTCTACAAGGCCACCGTCAAACAGTCACGACTCTGGGTGACGAACTGGTTCGCCATGCACGCACGTCACATGCGGATCAACCCCAAACCCGAGTCCGACGAATACTACGCCCTCCTCCGCCGCTACGCCCGAAACATGGCCGACCACCGCCAGAACGTCGCCCTCATCCCGCCCCTCTCGCTCGCCACCTTCACCCCCGGCCCCGACGGCAAGCTCCAAATCGACTTCTCCCGATTCGACCGGTGGGTCGAGATCTTCAAGCAGGAAGGAGTCATCGGACTCATCGAAGGCGGCCACATCGGCGGACGCAAGGCCGGCTGGGAGAGCCCCTTCGTCGTTCAGACTAAACAGATCAAGGACGGTAAGGTCGTCACCGCCGCCGTCGACCCCGCCAGCCCCGAGGCCGACGCCTTCTTCGCCCAGTTCTTCCCCGCCCTCGTCAAACACCTCCGAGACAAGGGCTGGCTGAAGTCCTACGTCCAGCACCTCGCCGACGAACCCATCAAGGGCAACATCGACACCTATCGCGCCATGGCCAAGCTCGCCAGGAAATACGCCCCCGAGCTCCGTATCATCGAGGCCTGCCACACCAAGGACCTCACCGGCGCCATGGACGTCTGGGTCCCCCAGCTCAACTTCCTGCACCACGACTTCAACCACTATCAGGAACGCCAACGTGCCGGCGATGAGGTCTGGTTCTACACCTGCGTCTTCCCCCAAGGCGAGTATGCCAACCGCTTCATCGAGCTCCCCCTGATCAAGACCCGCCTCCTCCACTGGATCAACTTCAAGTACGGCATCACAGGGTACCTTCACTGGGGCTACAACCACTGGACCGACCAGAGCCCATTCACCCATACGACGCGACCCCACGGCGGCCCCCCATACCTCCCCGCCGGAGACGCATGGATCGTCTACCCCGGAACCGACGGCCCCCTCGACTCCATTCGGCATGAAGCCATGCGCGACGGAATCGCCGACTACGAGCTGCTCTGCCAGCTCGCAGACCGCGCGCCCTCCGCCGCCAAGGACCTCGCCGCCAAACACATCCTCGACTTCGATCGCTACGAAACGGACGTGCCCAAGTTCCGCGCCACCCGACGCGAGATCATCGAGCGCCTGAGCTCCCCCTGACTGACCCTAACCGGTGGACTTGCCACCCCCGTTGGATGATAATCCCCACCGACACAGTCGGTGCTCTCAACGAAATGAAGGAGACAGCACAAATGGCCAACTCCAAACAACCGTCCCGACGAGCCTTCCTCGGCCACGCGGCCGGCGTCGGGGCCGCAAGCTTCGCCGCGCCCTATATCATGACCGGCAGCGCCCTCGCCGCCGGCGCAAACGAAAAGATCAACGTCGGATTCATCGGCGTCAACGGACAGGGCCGCTACTCACTCGGTGAGATCCTCAAGCAGCCCGACACCGTCGTCACCGCCATCTGCGACGTCTCGCGGCCCCGGCGCGACGATGCCGTCGCCGCGGTCAGGAAGGTCGCCGGAAAGGGCGATCCCAAACCCTACACCGACTTCCGCGAAGTCCTCGCCCGAAAGGACATCGACGCCGTCGTCATGGCCCCCCCGCCCCACTGGCACTGCCTCATGGGCATCATGGCCGCCGAGGCCGGCAAGGACTTCTACCTCGAGAAGCCCATGACGCTGCACCCCGGCGAGACGCGGGCCCTCGCTACCGCCGTCAAGAAGCACCAGCGCATCACCCAAATGGGAACCCAGATCCACGCCGTCGACAACTACCGGCGCGTCGTCGAGTACGTCCAGTCTGGCAAGCTCGGAAAGATCAGCACCGTCAGAACGTTCAACATCCAGAACCAGGGCCCCGACGGAATCGGCAACGCCCCCAACACCGACCCCCCGCCCGACGTCGACTGGGACATGTGGATCGGCCCCGCCAAGTACCAGAAGTTCAACCCAACCCTCTTCACCGGCTCCTTCCACCACTGCTCCTGGATGGCATACAGCGGCGGATGGACACCCGGCATGGCCCCCCACATCGTCGACCTCCCCGTCTGGGCGCTCGAGCTCGGCTGTCCGAGCTCCGTCAGCGCGACCGGCGGACGATTTCTCATCAAGGACGCCGGCGACGCCTACGACAATCACGAGGTCCTCTGGTCCTACCCGAAGTTCACCATGACGTGGATGAGCTCGATGGTGAACAGCTACGGCTGGGACTTCGGCCACGGCACCCGAGGCCGAAGGCTCGGCATCTACTTCCACGGCGTTAACGGAACCATGTTCGCCAACTACGGCATGCACAAAATCGTCCCCGAGGGCGACTACCTCAAGACGATCGACAAGGCCGGCAAGGACACCGAGCCCCCGCCCCAGTCAATCCCCAAGAGCAAGGGTCACCATCGCGAATGGCTCGACGGCATCCGAACGCGGACGCAGCCCCTGTGCCACGTCGGCTACCACGCAAACATCGACATCGCCCTGACGACCTCGCTGCTGGCCATGAAGCTCCAGCGAACCATCCACCTCGACCCCAGCACCATGAAGATCGTCGGCGACCCCGAGGCCGAGAAGCTCTCCATCCCAACCTATCGCGACCCCTGGAAGTTCCCGGCCCAATACCTCTAGCCCACGCGCCAGATCGCCCAACAAACCCAAGCGGCACGACCTGCATCACACAGGTCGTGCCGCTCCCGTATGGACTGCGCCGGCCTGCCCCGTTGGGGCTTGACGCCGCTTTGAAATATGGATGCAGCGGCTCGACCCCGCCTTGGAACATGGAGTGCGGCGGCCTGCCCCGTTGGGGCTTCACGCCGCTTTGGATTCACATGAAGTGCGACACCAACGATCGAGCACACCAACCAGCGGGTGCCCCATCCCCCGGCGTAGCACGGGCATCTTGCCCGTGACGCTTCTCCGTAACGCAGGCATCCTTACCTGCCTTCCTGGGTGCGCGGGTGCCCCATCGCTTCAGCGGTGGGCAGCTCGAATTCCCACGTCCCAACCGCAACATCGAGCGCCCGGTGCTCGTCAACAAGGCCAAACCGATCTGGAACACGCCAGATCACTATGAGAAGATGTCCATCCTGCCGGATCATGTGTTCTGGATTGATCAACGAAAGGGGATCCCGTGGCCCAGCTCGACCCGTCGGTCTTGATGTCCCTGGCCCTTCCCTGGCAGCACCTCGTAGTCTGTTCCAGAGACGAGGCAGAGGCCTTCTCGAAGCGTCTAACGAATGTTCACGGCTGTGTGTGTCCGATCATCCGCGGCGAGCGCTGCGCGACCGAGAAGGCTCTCCTTCGGGAGTGTGCCAGAGCCTACAAGCTCCCTTCCTACTTCGGGCACAATTGGGATGCCCTGGACGAATGCTTGTGTGATCTCGAGTGGTTGCCGGCCGAAGCGTACGTAACATTCGTCACGGAGTGTGAGAAGATCCTCCCGGACTCGGAGGACGGCTTTCGCATGTTCTGGGAAGCCCTAGAGAGGGCATCGCGAGCTTGGCGGATCGGTTCGCGCGAGTTGACAGGATCCGATGACAGCCCGATCGTCCCTTTCCACGTGGTGATACAGTGCTCGTCGCGTGAGCTGGGTGCGGTTCGTGCGCGACTTGCACAGACGATGGTGGGCACAATCGAGCCCGAACTCCTGCCGCCCTCCATTCAATAGGCTGCCGTTCGTGAT
Source organism: Phycisphaerae bacterium (assembly GCA_016927755.1). GTDB lineage: Bacteria > Planctomycetota > Phycisphaerae > UBA1845 > JAFGLZ01 > JAFGLZ01. The sequence goes on along the minus strand of JAFGLZ010000162.1, from coordinate 3,515 downwards.
CGTCGCGGCTGCCAAGACAGCGTCGGGAGTCTTCATGGACACCAACCCAGGACGACGACCGACCCAGTCTGTCCGCAATGCGGCACCCCCTTCGATCCAATCGATGAGCGTGTTGAGATCGCGGCCAAGCAAGAGCCCCTATCGCCGGGAGAGAGCCGAGGATAGGCTCCCAGATGCTTACCCCCTCAGTCCCCTACCCGGTGCATCCCGGCCCTGACGAGGCCCCCCTCCCCCATATCCACCCCCGCCCGCGCGTCTTGCCGTCTAGCGCGATCTGTGGCACCCTGGCCGTACTCGTAGCTAGATTCGCGCGAGTCCCCAAAGGTTGGATTGTCAACCCGAGCATCGTCAAGACGTCTGCTCATCGGGCTGCCATCTCTCGCACAACATCTCGAAACACAACGAAACTCTTCGAGCGGTTGGAATCAGGATTCCAGCGTTCCGCCACCGCACGAGCGGCCTCGATCTTCCGCAAGCCACTCCGGAAGTACCCCGCCCGCTGGAGAACTCGCTCGAACGCCTCCCATGTTCCGCCTCGAATTCTGTCTGGATCTCGAAACTTGGCTTGTCTTGGAATGCCATCAGGCACCCGAGGGTACGCGCCCTTCACGGCCCCCCAATCACCGAAGTACCACGCCTCCAATTCCTCGATCGCCAGGCGATTCACCACCTGATAGCCACTACTACCCGTAACCGTCCGAGTTCGAAGGCCGGCATCCGAAGCACTCTGCTCCAAGCGCCGCTTCAACGTGTGGCAATCGTCGTCGTCCCGATCCATGATCACCACAATCCGCCAATCGGTGGGCAACCACGACGAGTAACCCCGAAATCGCTCGGGTAACCGCTTCAGCAGGTCGTTTTTGCATTGGTAGGGGTGGACCTCGAAGCTGGTATCGCCCAGGAGACGAGGTAGCAGCACCCGCAGCGCCGCTTCCATCGATGGCTCTTCGACCAGCACCTCCACATGCGACACCACCATCACCTCGCCCCCTTCTTCGTGGGAGCGCCCGCGTTCACCAACGGATCGCCCACTCCGAGGTGACCCTCGAGCCACAAGTGCCCCATTGAAGCACCGGCCTTCACGAAACCCGTGACCCCTTTGGCATCTGCGGCTCGCGTAACCTGGCTGTAGCCTTGCTCGTCCCGGTAGATCACGCGCACTTCCTCCGGCCTCATTCCGTTCAGGAAGAACGGGGAATGCGTCGTCACCAGCAGTTGCGATCTTTCCGATGCTGCCCTGCATTCTTCCGCGAGTTCGGGGAGCAGCCGTGGATGCAGGAAGTTCTCCGGCTCCTCAACGCCGATGAATTGCGGCGGCTCGGGATCCATCAGTACCAAGAGATAGGACAGCATCTTCAGTGTCCCGTCGGAGACATACCGCGACATCACGGGGCGATCAAACGGAGCGTCCTTGATCTGAAGCAATAGCCGCCCGTCCTGCATCGGCTCGGCCTCGACACGCTCCAGACGAGGAACACGGCGACGCAACGTCTCAAAGATCTGTTCTAGACGCTCCGGGTGCTGTTCCTTGAGATACTGGATCACGTTCGGCAGATTATCACCGGTCTTGCTCAGTCGCTCCTGCGGTCCGGCTTCTGGTTGACCGCGAGTGTCCTCGATGGAAAGGTAGGACACGTACCAGTCCGTGATGAACTCACGCAGTGCGGCCACACGCGGGTGTTCTGCGAATTGTCCGAGCGTATTCACCGCGATCAGATCCGCGGAGCGCAGCGCTACTTCAACCCGCTGATCTTTCTCATCGGGCATCTCGCCGCTGACTGCGCGACCTTGCCCTTCCTTGTATTCGAGAAACCGGAAAGGCCTGCCCTTCTGCCCTCGCCGCCATTGAAGCCATTCCTCCGCTACGTAAGGCCCCCTGCCCTTCTCATCGATAGCTAGATGGTACGTGATAAGTGGTCGTCGCGGCTGTTCACGATACTTGATCTCGATGACCACCGGACCTTCCTGTCCGCGCGTCTTCAACTCACGCGCGCGACCGCGACGGTCCCAGGCATGGCGCAGCCCGTACTGAAAACACTCGGACAGGAAATTGAAGACGTCAAACACCGTCGACTTGCCGCTTCCGTTCGGGCCAAGCAGCACCATCAAAGGCGTAATTCCCCTGAATTCAACATCCTGGAGGGCGCGATAGTTCTGAACACGGAGGTTCTCAATACGCGCCGGTGGTCTCGGGTCGGCGTCGCCGGTTGTGTTCGTTCGATTCCTTACCATCGTGTCATCCCTTATTGCCTGCTGCTGGGACCTGCAGCCGGTCTCGCACCCAGCAGTGCCGACCGACCTTCTTGGCCGCGAGCCCGCCTTCCTGGGCCGGCTTGCAGAGCATCAACTAGGAGATCTTCAGGTACTTCGACAGCTCTTCGATAGTCATCGCCCTGCCGGCAGCAAGTCCGCCGTGACCGTTTCCCTCCTTCGCAGGCCCAGTTCGGCAGCGCTTCCAAGAAGCGACGCACCCATTTCACGACGTTTCCCGTCACCTGTCAATTATCTACTGGGGCCGCAGCCGCTTGAGCCAACACCCGCCATCCCCCGCCATTATCCCCGTCGAAATGGGGATCGGGAGTCTTCTCCGCCTGACCGGCTCCCAACCCAACCATCCGCAGAATCAGCGTAATCTGAAGCCGGCCCACGCGCCTCCCAATCCCCTCCCGCGCACGGAGAACCCCGCACCCCTGCAGTACCCCGACCCCCTTATCCCCCTGAGCAAGCCGATCACCCCTTCGGCAACCACGCTCACCCGAGGACACCATGCCAGCTAGACGAAACCCGACACACGACAGCCGTCCCATTCCGCTCCATCCCGCTGCATTCCGAGACATTTCGAGACATTTCGAGACAGCACCACCCCGCCCCGAACCCCGCACCCCAGACACGCCCCCCAAGAACCGCCGGATTCCGCCGCATTCCGCGGTATTTCGGGACATTCCGGGACATTCCGGGACATCGCCCAACCCCCTCGACGGGCCACGGCCAAGCCAGACCATGCCGGAGATCGCTGGAAAACGCGGTATTCCGGTGCATTCCGGAACATCATGCAACATCGCCCCAGACCTCGAACGACCCGCATTCTGGCGCATTGCCGCGCATCTCGGTGCATTGTGGGACATTTCGGGACATTCCGAGACACCGCCCACCCTCCTCCGATGTCGACGTTTCGACTTGTCGGCGTTTCGACTTTTCTGCCCGGCATTCCGAGACATCGCCCAACCCCAGCCTCGCCCTCGCCACACGCCCCAGAACCCTGAGACCAGACACGCAGCACCCAAGAATCAGCGCAGTTCCGCGCATCCCGGTGCATTCCGAGACATTTCGAGACATTTCGAGACATCACCCGGCGCAGCACGCATATCCACCGCCGCCCCTCCCTTCATACGTCACTCTTCTTCCTTCTCACTTCGCCCCCGCCCCCCCGGCAGCCCTGACGAATCAGTTTTCTCGCACCTGGCAGGGGTAGAGAAAGCGGGGCGCGTGAACACCCACCGCCGACGGGGGCGTAG
>JAFGLZ010000161.1 GCA_016927755.1 Phycisphaerae bacterium | reverse complement strand
CGGGGGTTTGGCATGGGGGTGCTCCTGGGCAGGCTGGAAGCCTGCGTTACGCGGGGCAGGCAAGATGCCTGCGTTACTGGGGGCCTTTCCATGGGGGGCCTCCTCGGTGGGGATAAGGGGGTCGGGGGACTGGGGGAAGTGAGAAGTTGGAAGTCAGAAGTTAGAAGGAAGAGGAAGGGGGTTGCTGAGAGGGTGTGGTGGCGGTGGGCCGCGCGGGATGAATCCCGCGGCACGGTGGGTGTTGTGTTGGGGGGAGGTCGTTCGTAGTATCGGTCCGTCGGGAGGTTAGAGATGGAGGCGGTGCTGGCATGACGGTGAAGAGAGTTCGTTGGGAGCGGGAGATTCCGAGCCGCTTGGCGGTTGACGTTTTGGTTGTGGGGGGTGGGCCGGCGGGGATTGCGGCGTCGCTGTCGGCGGCGAGGTTGGGGGCTTCGGTTCTGCTCGTTGAGCAGCAGGGGTGTCTTGGGGGACTGGGGACGAGCGGTTTGGTGCCGGGCTTCTGCCCGATGAGCGACGGGGAGCGGGTGATCGTCGGGGGGATCGGGCGCGAGGTGGTGGATCGTCTGCGCGAGCGGGGGGGGACGGGGGCGGATGATGGGCCGGAGCAGTGGGATTGGATCGCGTTCAACCCGGAGTCGCTGAAGGTCCTTTACGACGAGATGGTGGGGGAGGCGGGGGTGGGGGTCCGGTTCTTCACGACGCTGGTGGACGTTCTCGTGGAGGGTCGTCAGGTTCGGGGGGCGGTGTTCTCGGGTCGTTCGGGTCCTTATGCGGTCGAGGCACGGACGTTCGTCGACGCGACGGGGGACGGGCTGTTGTCGTATCTTTCGGGGGCGGCTTGCGAGATCGGGGACGAGGCGGGCCGGCTGCAGCCGCCGACGCTTTGCTCGATCTTCGCGGGGGTGGACTGGGAGACGTTCAAGGGTTGGCGCGAGGGGGATCAGCCTGGGGCGGCGGTTCAACGGGCGGTGGAGCAGGCGATCAAGGAGGGGTTCTTCAGCTCTCCGGACCGGCATCACTCGGGTGCGTGGCGGACGGGGCGGCGGCTGGCGGGGATGAACGTGGGGCACGCGCACGGGGTGAACGGGGCGGACGACGAGCAGCTTACGGAGGGGATCATTCGGGCGCGTCGGGTGGTTCAGGAGAACTTCGCGTTCTATCGGAAGTACGTTCGGGGGTTCGAGGAGGCGGAGCTCGCGGCGACGGCGGCGCTGCTGGGGGTGCGTGAGACGCGGCGGGTGGTTGCGGACTACATGCTGAGCGAGGGGGACTTCGTGGCGCGGCGGTCGTTCGCGGACCAGATCGGGCGGTACAACTATCCGATCGATCTGCATCCTCCGGCGGCGACGGACGCGGACTATGAGGCGTTTCTTGCGGAGTTTCGGGGGGAGTACGTTTACGGCGCGGGGCAGTCGTATGGGATTCCCCTGCGGAGCCTGATCGTTCGCGACCTGGACAACGTGATGGTGGCGGGTCGGTGCATGGGGACGGATCGGAAGATGCAGGGGTCGACGCGAGTGATGCCGTGCTGCTTCATTACGGGTCAGGCGGCTGGGGTGGCGGCGGCGATGGCGGCGGGTGGGGACGGGGCGGTTCGGAAGGTCGAGAGCGGGCTCGTGGTCGAGGGGTTGCGGAAGGACGGGGCGTACGTTCCGAGGGCGTGAAGGCGGTTGCGGCGCTCAACCGGCGAGGGGGCGAGGGAAGAGGAGCCCGATCCAACTCACCCGGCGAGACTCGATGGATTCCTGGCTCAAGAAGAAGAGTACGGCTCGTTGAGCCGTATCTCAGCATTCGGCTCCAGGAACGTTGTGTGCACGGCCAGGGGATCCCTGTCAGACCGCGGCAGGTTCACCGGTCCCGATCCGTCAATCCGGAGACATTCCGACGGGGCGTGGCCTCGCGCCCATGGGCCGGACGAGCGCCATTTGCGGGGGTCTGCTATCCGTCTTTCAGCGGGACGAGCCATATGTTTCGGAAGCGCACGGGGGCGCCGCCGTAGTTTTGCAGTCGGATGGGACCGGGCTGGGCAAGGTGCTCGTCCGTCGGTCCTGGTGTCACGTGGTCGAACTCGGCCTCTTCGAGGATCTTGACGCCGTTCTGCAGGATGGTGACGCGGCCCTTGCGGGTCATCTTTCCCTGTGCATCGAACTTCGGGGCGTGGAAAGTGATGTCGAAGCTCTGCCAGTGGCCGGGGGGCTTGCAGGCATTCACGCGTGGGGGGGCGATGCTGTAGAGCGCGCCGCACTGGTGCGACTCCGGCTCGTGCCCGTAGCTGTCGATGATTTGGATCTCGTAGCGGCCTTGCAGGTAGACGCCGCTGTTTCCGTGACGATCGGCGAGTCCGTCCGCGGCCGTGGGCACATAGAAGTCCATGTGCAGCCGGAAGTCGGTGAACTTGTCCTTGGTTATCGCATCGCCCGTTCCCGGGGTGACGATCATCGCGCCGTCCTGGACCTTCCAACGGAGCGGTTTGTGCCCGCCTTCGGTCCACTTTGATTCGTCCTTGCCGTCGAAGAGGATGATGGCGTTGGCCGGGGCCGAGGTCGGCGCGCTGGCCGTGGGCGCCTGGCGCGGGGGCTTGTCGGCGGGCCGCGCGAACAGCCTGTTGCCTATCCCCAGTCCCATGATGACCGACGTCGTTGTTGCCCAGACCCAAACCGCTGACCGCTGTCTCGTCACGGGATGACTCACCTCAATACTCCTAAACATCACGGCAGTTCGTTTGCGATGCGAGACACGTCGCGGGGGATTCGCCGGCCCTCCATGACGTCAGATGCCGTCTCGCATCAACGTGCGATCATACTCATGTGGTTGTGCTCTTGCTAGGGCCTCGGGGGCCGCCGGGTGCACCTCACAGATCGTGGAAACACCTCAAGCGGATCGCTACCGAAGCGACGGCGCCGCCTCCGATTCGGATTGACGCCCCCCTTCACGCGGTTCGTTCTTCAGCCGTCGCTACGCGACTGGCACCTCCGCGGGCGAGGCGATACCACAGGACTGAAGTCCTGGGCTACTTTCACACGGTCCCTCCGGGACCGAAGAAGCGTGCCCACGGTGCAACGGAGTTTGAGATGCACCCGGGACCGCGCGCCGCGGGCAGGCTGGGAGCCTATGTTGCGGCAAGAATCGTGGGCTGCCCGCGCGGGGGCGAGTCCGGTATCATAGCTCCGTTGGTTTGACGGCGGTTCAACGTTCATTGAGGAGGCGGTACGCATGGCACAACCCACGCTTTCATACAGCAAGCCGATTCCGATTCGTCACGCGGTGAACGTGGTGGTGGTTGGGGGCGGTCCGGCGGGGGTGGCGGCGAGCGTTGCGGCCGGTCGGTTCGGGGCGTCGGTGATGCTGGTCGAGCAGACGGGGACGCTCGGGGGGATGGGCACGAGCGGGCTGGTTCCGGGCTTCTGCCAGATGGGCGACGGGAAGCGGATCGTCGTCGGGGGGATCGGTCAGGAGGTCGTGGAGCGATTGGGCAAGACGGATGGGCTGGGTCCGGACGTGAACCCGAAGGCGCTATCGGGTGGGATCGCGTTTCAGGTGGAGAAGCTGAAGCTGCTGTACGACCAGATGGTCACGGAGTCGGGGGTTCTGCTGCGTTTGATGACGTCGCTGGTGGACGTGGTGACGGACGGCAGGCGGGTCAGGGCGGTGGTTCTGGGCGGGCGCGAGGGTCTTTACGCGGTGCAGGCGCAGTGCTTCGTGGACGCCACGGGCGACGGGCTTCTGTCGTACCTTGCGGGGGCCAAGTGCGAGCTTGGCGACGCGAAGGGCGACCTGATGCCGCCGACGCCGTGCTCGATCTTCGCGGGAGTGGACTACAAGGCGTTTTACGAGTTTCGCCGGAAGGCGCACCCTCGCAACGCGGTTCAGGAGACGGTGGAGCGGGCGATCGAGGAGGGGTTCTTCTCGACGCCGGATCGGCATCATCCAGGCGCGTGGCGGACGGGACAGCACCTGGCGGGGATGAACGTGGGTCACGTGCACGGGACGAACGCGGTCGACGACGCGCAACTGACGAAGGCGCTGCTGGAGGGCCGGCGGGTGGTTCAGGAGAACCTGGCGTTCTATCGGAAGTACATTCCGGGATTCGAGCAGGCGGAGCTGGCGACGACGGGGAGCCTGCTCGGGGTACGAGAGACGCGGCGGGTGGTGGCCGATTATATGCTGACGGCGGAGGACTTCGTGGCGTGGCGATCGTTCGGCGATCAGATCGGTCGGTACTGCTATCCGATCGACATTCATCCGTCGAAGGCGACGGACAAGGATTACGAGGCGTTTCTGAAGGAGTTCAAGCAGCAGTACTGCTACAAGTCGGGTGAGAGCTACGGCATTCCGCTGAGGAGCCTGATCGTCCGGGACGTGGACAACCTGATGGTGGCGGGGCGATGCATGGGCACGGACCGTAAGATGCAGGGGTCGACGCGTGTGATGCCGTGCTGCTTCATCACGGGCCAGGCGGCGGGCGTGACGGCGGGGATGGCGGTTGAGAGGGACGGGGCGGCGCGGAAGGTGGAGAGCGGGCTTGTGGTTGAGCGGCTGCGGAAGGATGGAGCTTATATTCCTAAGCCGACGGCGTCGGCTTAGGGAAGTTAGAAGTTAGAAGTTAGAAAGGGGGGTGCTTCGCGGGCGATTTAGGGCGGCGTCGAGCCCCAACGGGGCAGGCGGTCCGCAACGATGAATGAACAGTGTGTTTCTCGAAAGCCTTCGATGCGTGGTTCATGGCTTCGGTCGTCGGGAACACGATTCCCGGGCCGAATTCGCGTCCCCCACCGCTGAAGCGATGGGCCACCCGTTCTTGGCGATCTGTTCAAAGATTCGTGCAGACAGCTTGGCACGTGACCGATGCGATAGCGTTGGTTATCCGCTGACGGCTGCGTTTGAGAGCAGCATGCGCACGGCCATTAGGGCGAGGTATCCCACGCCTGTGACGGTGCCGGCGGTCAGGAGCATTGCGTGCCATCGGAAGCGCTTTGTGCGTGGGAAGCGTTTTCCGGCGAAGGGATCTCCCGGCCTCCATCTGAGTCTGCTGGATCCGGTCATTGTTGCACTCCGTTGCTGAGGTGCGTGTGGCGGGCCTATGGGCGCGGGCCGATCCGTGGCCAGCGCGCGACGGAGCATTTCTTGCCGCTGTTTCCGGATGGCTTCCGGATCGCGGGGGCGGCGCCATCTCAGGCGAAGTCGCCATGAACGACGATGAGAAGTGCCTGGCGTATTGGAGGTCTCGGGGGAATGACGCCAGGGCACATCGGAGTCGGTTGCTTGATCGGCGGCCTCGTCCTCTTGCTCTTGGGGAGGCGAGGCGTCGGTCGGTCTTGACGAGGCCGGCGCCTCTCGCCAAGGACGGAGCTGGCTCGATGCGCGTTCGGCGCTCGACGCCGCTGCGAGCGATGCGGGAGAACGATCCGAGGAATCCGTTCGGTCCGTGGAGCGGTCGGCGAGAGTGGTTTCGAGGCCGGAGAGGCCTGGTAGCTCTAGGGAAGTCGTGTTGGTTTCGGCGGGGTTGTCGTTGACGATTGCCACGCAGGCCAAGGTCGTTTCTCGGGTCCAGAGATCGGCGGTGTCGGGGGCATCCTCTGGCCAGGTGATCGGGGCATCGTTGGCGGCGGCCAGGTCCGCGTCGGCGACGCGCGTTCCGACGACGTCGGCCAGGGCGAGCTCTTCGTCGATGGGCCGTTCGAGGGGGCCCACCCATGCGGTGAGATCGCCGTCGGCATCGGTCTCGGCGGGGGGGGGCGATTGTTGGTGGTGCCGCGGCTCGTCGTTCCAGAGACGGTCGGTCCATCCGGCTCGGAGCGAATCGAGTGACGGGCTCAGCCTAGGGCCGAGGGCAGCGGGGCCGACCTGCTCGGCGAGAGGGGTCGACCCCGCTGGCGATTCGGCTTCCTCGGGCGAAGCGTTCATGTCGCCCGTATCGTCGGCGGGCTCGCCCGCCAGAAGGTTCAAGACTCGAGCCAAACCAAAGGCGTTTTCGGGCAGGTCCGCGGCGGTGGGCAGGCCGAGGGGGACGGGTCCGAGCGCGGCGGCCTGGGCCATGTCGAAGTCATCGCCGTACGCCGTCGAGGCGGCGAGCTCGGGCAGGGCGTAGCACGTGTCCTCGGTTGGTTCGAGGGCGGGGCCACGGAAGGTCGCTTTTCGGGCGCGCAGGGGCAGCGGTCCGTCGGTGCTGATGCGGAAGCATTGGATTCCGCGAGCGCGCGGTCTGATCGGTGACGTTTGTTGTTCCGTAGGACCGAGTCGATACCAAAGGCTGATCCGGCGAGACTTTCCCAGGACGTGCGAGGGAGGCCCTCCGGCTACGAGGGTCCCTCGGAGGTATTGGAGTCGCTGACGCATTTCTGGCCATCCTTGCCTGAATGCCGTCGTCCACGACGCGCTCGCCGACCTCCCGCATCGAGCGCGGCTCGCCTTCGAGGTCCGCGTCGCGCCACTTATCGAGAGCTGGCCCGGCCCATCCATGTGCAAGGCGTTGTCCAAATAGACAAACACCCTGCCTGCGCCACGCAGGCGGCCGGGGTTACTTCCGCTTAGTTTTGCCGTACAGCCCTCGCTCGTGGAAGCCGGACGGGATCGGCCCGATCCGGCGTACGTTTGGGGGCGCGTGGGGCGCAACCCATCCGTACACTATCATCATCGGCCGGTCGGCAGAGAAGACTTTATCGGAACTTCCGCCGTCCGGCGTGTCCGTAGTTTACCCAGCTTTCCAGGGGAGATGCAAGTTCTGATCTGGAATTTGATTAAGAATCGTCGGGTGCATGATCGTGCGTTCTGCGTCGGGCCGGCAGGTCGTGGGGGGGCGACGAGCCTTGTGGATGTGGACGGCAGGGCCGGGGGGGGGGGGGCGAACAAAATGCCTTCGACACCTGTATCGATAGGCGGGCAGCCTCTATAATTCGGTTATATTGAGTTCTTGCGCCTTGGCGCCGGTGCGAGTCGGCCCGCGGGCTTCCGTAGCGAAAGGGATACGTCCAGATGAGTGACGCTGCATTCGGTTCAGAGCACAGCTTCCGACACGGTGAGCACCTCCACAAATCGGTCGAGGCCCAGACGGGTCGCGCCAGCGCGCTGCTGATCGCGACGCTCCTGGGCGGCGTGCTGGTCCTCACGTCGTTCATCGCGAACTGGCTGTGGGGCGATTACACGATGACGCTGCCGACGGGGGGTACGCTGAACGCGTACCGCGACGGGATCGCGCTGATCGGCGCGCTGCTGTTGGGGGTGCCGCTGGTGTGGCACGCGGTGTCGCATCTTCTGCTTGGCGAGATGCACATGGACGAGCTGGTGGCGCTGGCGATCGTTGCCGCGATCGCGATCGGCGCCTATCAGGAGGCGGGGCTGGTTGCGTTCTTCATGATCGTTTCGACGCTGATCGAGACGCGGACGGCGCTGGGGGCTCGCGCGTCGATCGAGGCGTTGATCAAGATCACGCCGACGAGCGCGCGGCTCGTTCAGGCTGACGGGAGCGAGATCGAGGTCGATCCTCGGCAGCTCACGCCGGGAGACACGATCCGGATTCGCCCCGGGGACAACATTCCGTCGGACGGCGAGGTCATCACGGGCGAATCGACGGTGAACCAGGCGACCATCACGGGCGAGTCGCTGCCGGTGGACAAGGCGCCGGGCGAGGAGGTGTTCGCGGGGACGATCAACCTGACGGGCGCGCTGGACGTTCGGGTGACGAAGGAGTGGAAGGACAACACGCTTCAGACGGTTCGCGATCTGATCTCGAACGCCGAGATGACGAAGATCCCGCTGATGCGGCTGATCGATCAGTACGCGATGTGGTACACGCCGACGATCCTGATGATCGCGGGCATCGTGTTCTTCTTCACTCAGGAGTGGGATCGGGCGATCTCGATTTTGGTGGTTTCATGCCCGTGTGCGTTGATCCTGGCGACGCCGACGGCGATGGTTGCGGCGTTGTCGGCGGCGGCGAGGCTGGGCGTTCTGGTCAAGAACGTCGTGCACCTGGAGTGGGCTCGCGGCATCACGGCGATCGTTTTCGACAAGACGGGGACGCTGACGACGGGCGAGCTGTCGGTAACGAGCATGAAGCCCGCGCCGGGCGTGGACGGGGCGGAGCTGTTGAAGGTGGCGGCGTCGGTGGAGCAGATGAGCCGTCACCCGGTCGCGCGGGCGGTGGTGGCGGTGGCGGAGAAGGCGAAGCTACGACTCGATGAGCCCTCGGACTTCGAGGAGGTCTCGGGTCGGGGCGTTTGTGGTCGCGTCGACGGAGAGACGGTTCGGGTCGGGCGGTCCGCGTGGCTTGCCGAGCACGGGGCGGATCTGTCGTTGCTGAAGGATCCGGAGTACAAGGAGCCCGAGGGCGTCAGCATGCTCTACGTCACGAGGGGCACGAAGTGCCTGGGCTGGCTTGGCCTGGAGGATCGAACGCGTCCGGAGGCCCGTCGCGCCATTGACGATCTTCGCAAGCTGGGTACCCGCGAGCTGATCATGGTGACGGGCGACCGCTGGTCGGTGGCTCGGCGCGTGGCCAAGGAGATGGGTTGCTCCGACGTTCACGCGGAGGTCCTGCCGGACCAGAAGCTGGAGCTCGTGGACCAGCTCAAGGCGAAGGGGCATCGCGTGGCGGTGGTGGGCGACGGCGTGAACGACGCGCCGGCTTTGGCGGCGGGCGATCTGGGGATCGCGATGGGCGCGGCGGGGTCGGACGTGGCGATCCATTCGGCGTCCATCGCGCTGATGAGCAATGATCTCGGCCGGCTGCCGTTCTTGGTCAGGCTGTCTCGGGCCGCGACGAACGTGATCTGGCAGAACATGCTGTTCGGGGTGACGTTCATCGTCGTGACGGTGGCGTTGGGCAGCATGGGGATGATCAAGCCGATGCTGGCGGCGCTCTTGCACCTGGGGGCTTCGTCGCTGGTGGTATTCAACAGCGCCCGATTGATCCGTTCGGGGGAGGAGCTGGCTCCGCACGCGCCCGAGCGGGAGCGGGCATCGGGCCATCACCATGAGCATAGCGTGGCGGACTCGTTGGGCGAGCCGCAGACGGCTTGATCCACGGTTTTGTGGGCAGACGACCTCGCCGCGTGTCAGGCGGGGGGTGTGCGGCCGTCACGGGCGAGACGCCCGTGCCACCATGATGCGGATTCACGAGCGGTCATTTCGTCAAGCGATCTCACTGCTTCCGTTGTTGGACACGCCTTCCCGCCATTCACCTTGCCATCCGGAACCTTGCTGGTAGAGTTGCGTCACCGGACGTCCGGCGGCACTCGGGCGGGGAGCACTCGCCGTTTGACCGCGAGGTCGGTATCCGAGCCGTCGAGCGCGTGTCGGCGAATCGGGCCGGCGTTTCGGGCGAATGACAGGAGACTTACTCATGGGTCGTCTTTCGAGAGGCTCTCTTCTTGCCGTTATCGCAATGGTTGCCGAGGCGCCTGTCCTAGCCGAGATCGTCGATCATTGGGGTTCCCGGGCGGCATCGCCGGCGGTGGTCCATTCGGTGACGGTTTCGCCGCTGCAGGAGATCATCTCGCTCCGCGGCGAGTGGGACTTCGTAACCGATCCGATGTGGAGGGGTCGGCATCGCATGGGCAAGGGGCCTGGTTGGAACGAGCCTGATTGGGGGGGGGTTCGCACGATTCAGGTTCCGGGTTGCTGGGCGGCGCAGGGGGTTGGTTCGGCGGGGATGAGCCTCACGTGGGATCAGCCATTCGACCGCATTCCGAGGCCGTTGAATCACGTCTATATGGGGGCGGCGCGGTATCGTCGGCGCGTCGAGATTCCGGGCGGGTGGGGAGGCAAGCGGATCTGGCTGAAGGTGGGGGGGGTACGGACGGAAGCGTGGTTCTGGGTCAACAAGCAGCGCGTGGCGCATCTGAACACGTACTGCGGCTCGTACAAGTACGACGTGACCGATCTGGTGCGTCCTGGGCAAGCGGCCGAGATCGTGGCCACGGTCCGTAATGACAGCCCCAGCCGGAAGGGCTGCATGGCGGCGTTTCATCGGTTCGGCGGGTTCTATCGGGACATCGAGCTGGAGGCGACGCCCGCGACTCGGCTCGAGGACGTCTGGGTGCGCGGCGATATCGACAAGAAGTCGGCGCTGGTGAACGTCAGCGTTCGCCACGTCGGCAAGGATGCCCCTGGCAATCTGGCGTTGAAGATCGTCATTAGGACGCTCGACGGCGCGCCGGCCGGGGCGTTTGGCCGAGAGGTTGCGGTCGACAAGGACGGCAATGCCGATGTTGTCTGCGAGGTGGCGTTGGAGCCGTTTCGGCCATGGACACCTGAGAGGCCGGACCTGTACGTCGCAGAGGTGACGCTCGTCTCGGACGCGGGTCCGATTCACGGATGGGCGGAGCGATTTGGCGTGCGGAAGCTCGAGGTGCGTGGCGAGAGGTTCTACCTGAACGGCAGGCCTTATTTTCTCCGTGGTTTCGGCGACGACTACATCTACCCGTTGACGCTGATTTCGCCGGCGGATCGGGAGGAGCATCTGCGGCATCTGAGGATCGCTTGGGAGGCGGGCTTCAACTACGTCAGACACCACACGCATTGCGAGAGTCCGGAGTTTTTCGAGGCCGCGGACGAGGCAGGCATCCTGATTCAGCCGGAGTTGCCTTACTATCACGACATCACGGCGGAGGGGTTCGAGTTCGATCCGCTACGAGACATCAAGGAGCTGTACCGGCACTTCCGCCGCTACGTCTCTTTCGCGACGTACTCGACGGGGAACGAGGGGCATCTCGGGAGTCCGCTGGACAGGCAGGTGTATGAGTGGGCCAAGCGTACGGATCCCGATCGGGTGTTTCAGCATCAGGACGGCGGGTGTAATACGAAGGAGAACGCGGATTTCTTCTCGCCCAACGGCTACGGGCTGGCGAGCTCGATCGTTCCGTGGGCGCCGGGGACGTTTGACGGCCTCGGGGTACCGTTCATCGCGCACGAGTATCTGAATCTGGGCATCAAGATGGATCCTCGGATCGCGCCGAGATTCACCGGCGCGATTCCGTCGCCGCGGAGTCTCGAGGCATACGAGAAATCGCTTCGCGCGGCGGGGCTGGACCGGGCGTGGGGTGACGCTTGTCTCGATTCCGCACACGCGCTGCAGGGGTATTACCAGAAGCGTGGGATCGAGCAGGCGCGGCGTGACCCGGCCTGCGACGGGTATTCGTATTGGACGATTGTCGACGTCATGGTTTTACAGAGGGGCACGTACACGGGCCAAGGTCTTCTGAATGCCTTCTGGGAGCCCAAACAGGGCGGACTGACGCCGGAGCAGTTCCGCCGGTTCAACGGGCCCACGGCGATTCTGGCGAAGGTCGAGCCGGGCAGCTCGATTGCGGTCTCGGGCGAGACGTGCAAGGTTGCGGTGTGGATCTCGCACTTCGACGCCGAGACATTGAGACAGAAGCAGCTTTCGTGGACGCTCAAGACGGCGGCGAAGAACCTTGCCTCCGGTTCGCTCGGGCCGTTTGACGCCGGCCCTGGCGAGGTGAAGGCGCTTGGCGTGTGTGCGCTGACGGTTCCCGAACTGGAGAAGCCGGTCCGGGCCGTGTTCGAGGCGACGCTTGGGGGGACGGACGTTTCGAATTCGTGGGATTTCTGGCTCTTCCCGAAGCGGGCTGGGAGGAAGGGTGACGGGATCGCGGCAACGGGCGACCTCTTCGAGGCGCTCTCGAAGCGGTATCCGGGGATTGCGAGGGCGGGAACGGCGGCGGCGGGCGCTGCGGGGCTTGTCATCGGTTCGTGGGATCATGCTGACCTTCTCGAATCCGTCGGAAGGGGCAAGCGGGGTTTGATGATCGGACCGGCCGAGGGCAAACCGAACATCTCGCTTGGCTGGTGGTTGTTGGGGGATCAGATCGGAACCGCTTTCGCGGATCATCCGGTGTTCGGCGATTTTCCGCACGATGGGAGACTATCGGCGCTGTGGTTCCGGCTCATCAAGCGGGGGATTCCGCTGCCGATCGACCGGAAGCACGGGGAGCTCGACTATTTCGCGGTCGGCGAGGGCAAGGAGCAGTATTTCGCGTACGTCTGCCAGAAGACGGACAAGGACGGGCACGGGATCCTCATGACCCGGGGGGTCGACGTTCTGGCCGAGACGCCGGAGGGGGCGTGTCTGCTGGACGCGATGGTCGATTATGCGCGGAGCGATGCCTTTGTCGCTCGGGCGCCGTCTCGACCGAAGGGTGGGGCGAAGGAGTAGGGAGATGGACGTCTTCATGGTTGTCCTGAGCGGGTTGATGGGGGCGGGGGCGGAGGGCGGCGTCGGGGCTCCGCTCGTGCTGTCGTTTGACGGCGGGCTTGCGACCGACAGCGGCGTGAAGCCGGTCACGAGCACGGGGGTTCGCTTGACGGTGGGACGGACGGGCCAGGCGGCGGAGTTCGTCAAGGGCGCGGTACTGACGTATCCGACAGAGGGCCACCTTGACCCGAAGCGCGGGACGCTGGCGCTATGGGTTCGTCCGAATTGGGACAGCATCAACGCCTTCGGGGATCGGTTCTTCTGGGGGATCGACAACGATCCTGGCGGCGGGGGTAGGACCGTGCTGGGTTTCCTGGGGAAGGACGGCAAGGGGGTCGTCTACTTTGGCGGCGACGGGGCGTTGATGGGGTTGGCCGCGCCGGTGGATTGGCGCGCCGGCGAGTGGCATCACGTGGCCGTCTGCTGGGACCATGCGGCCAAGTGCCGTGCCCTGTACATCGACGGGGCACTTCGGCACCGAATCCACACGACGGCCTCGATGCCGAGTCGTCAGAAGGTTTTCCACGTGGGCTCACTCCCGTGCGTGACGCGCTGGATGGGGATTCCGGACGGTCACGAGGCGGACGCCGCGATCGACGACGTGAGGCTATCGACGACGATCGACGTGCCGGGTTTTGACCTGGTGCGGCAGGGCGCGCGCGAAGATGAGAAGGCGATCGGGCGTGACCACCGGTCCCGGGAGAAGGCCAGACCGGCTTACGAAGAGGCCTGGGAGCGTCTTCTGAAGGCACCGACTCTCGACGGCGTGGCGGAGAAGGGCGTCGAGGCGACGTGGGACGATCTGGTCGGGATGGCCGCGCCGATGACGCAGCGCGTTCCGATCGAGGCGCGGTACTACTCGGACGTCGTGTTCGTCCATCCAGACATGTCCATCGCGCTGGGTCGGGCCAACGAGGCGTATGGCATCGGCTTTGCCCGCGGGGAGCCGTTTGAGCTCCCCGACATGTACGCGATCGAGCGCAAGCTGCACAAGGGGTATCAGCCGATCGTGGAGAGCCGGTGGATGGGGGGTTCGTTCGAGGTCCGTCAGACGGCCCTGGCGATTCTGCCGAGGGACGAAGAGACGGTCACCGGGCGAGAACCGGAGTATGTGGTGGTCAGAATGGCGGTGCGTAACACCGCCGGCGAGTCGCGTCGGGTTCCGCTCTATCTGCTGATCGGGCGGATGCACGGGACGCAGAACACGAACTATCACCCCTTTCTTGCGTCGACGTCGCGATGGCTGGAGCCGCCCTTGGGCGTCAAGGTGGACCAGGACGCGGTGATGCTTGGCGGCAAGCCGCTGCTGACTTATCGAAGCAGTGCTCGGGCGAAGGTCGAGTGTCTTTCGGAGTTGTCGACTCGGACCACGGACCCGCTTTTTCCGGAGACGCTCAGGAACGTCGTTCGGTTCGAGTTCGAGTTGAAGGCGGGCCAGACCTGCAACCTCGACTTAGTGATCGCGGGCACCTCGGATCTCTTCCCCAGCGATGAAATCGAGTTGATGCGTCAGGTGACGTTTGAGGGGGCGCTGGCTCGGGCGGAGGCGTACTGGGACAGGGGGCTCGAGCCCGGCATGAAGCTGGCTACTCCGGAACAGCGGTTGAACGACGTCTACCGGCACCTGATTCTCTCTTGCCTGGGGAACCTGCGCAAGAACCCCGGCCGCCCTTGGCACGAGCCCTTCCAATCTCCGGTTTGGGAAGGGGTTTGGCCTTGGGAGTGCGCGCACATGGTGGTGCCGATGTGCTCGATCGGCTATCACCGGGAACTGGAGCCGGCGCTTCGGTTCTTCACGGAACGGCAGACGGGCCTGGGCGCGTACGCCGAACCGGGGCGCAAGCCGGAGGGGGAGACGAAGTCGGCTTACGGCTGCTACACGGGGAACTTCCTGCTGCGCTGGACGAGCGAGACGGGTTCGGTGTTGTGGGCAATGGCGGCGAAGTACCGCTACTCGCGGGACACGGCCTGGCTCAAGCAGAACAGGCCGAGCATGCTGGCCGCGTGGGACTGGATCCAGGGCGAACGCGCGCGGACGCGGCGGTTCACGGACACGGGCGAGAAGGCGGCGTACTACGGGTTGCTGCCGAAGGGGCGCGTTCACGATTGGGAGGGATGGCACCACTTTTTTCTCTCGGACACGTTTACGTGGAAGGGCATGTCTGAGACGGCGGCGGCGTTTCGCGAGGCCGGATTGCCTGACGGGGAACGTCTG
Organism: Phycisphaerae bacterium; assembly: GCA_016927755.1. Classification (GTDB taxonomy): domain Bacteria; phylum Planctomycetota; class Phycisphaerae; order UBA1845; family JAFGLZ01; genus JAFGLZ01. The sequence continues at coordinate 908 of JAFGLZ010000161.1, read as the reverse complement.
ACGCGGGAGGCCGACGAGTATTGCGCGTGCATCCTCGAGGCCGTTCGCAAGGCGCAGTTCGTGGATCCTGGGACGGGCTTGCTGTACGTGCCCAATCTGGTGGCCACTCGCAAAGGCGAGCAGGGCGGGCTTTGGTGGGCGGACGGGCCGTCTTGCATGTTCGCGACGGGGCTGCTGGACGCTCGGACGGACCCGCGGTTCGAGGCGATGTTCGCGTATCTCGAGCGGACCTGGGGGACGCTGGCGGGGTTGACGAATCGCATGGACACGCCCAAGGAGTTGGGGAAACGGAATCCGTTCTGGTACGTCAACTGCTCGGAGCGGGGCTACTTCCAGAACCTGCTTGCGCGGGGGGAGATCGAGAAGGCCTTGCTGATCTTCTACTCGAACCTGGCCTATGGCCTGTCGCAGGACTGCTATCAGACGGTGGAGCGGATCCACGTGAGCAACGCCAACTACTCGCCGTTTCAGCCCAACGCATCGGGCAACGGGAGGCTGATCGACATGATGCGGCGCATGGTCATCGACGAGCAGGAGCCCGGTGTGCTCTGGCTTCTGCGCGGGTGTCCGCGCGGCTGGTTTGACGCGGGTCGGTCGATCGTCGTCGAGGATGCTCCCACCTACCACGGCAAGATGGCACTACGCACCCAGTCGACCGAGAACACCGTCGTGGTCGACGTCGATCCGCCTCAGGGCGACCCGGCGGCGGAGTTGCGCGTGGTGGTTCGGCATCCCCGACGAGGTCCCGCGACGACGGTCACGGTGAACGGCGTCAAGGCGGACATGGACCAGGAGACCGTAGTGCTTGGCCGGTCGAAGGGGCATCAGCAGATCATCTGCCGATACTGAAAACGCTTCGATGCGCGGGAGGCGCCGCCGACCATTCCGGCGCGGGGGGTGTCACGCGT
>JAFGLZ010000160.1 GCA_016927755.1 Phycisphaerae bacterium | reverse complement strand
GTTCTTCAGCACCGACAAGGCCGTAAAGGATGGTCGAGTAAAGCCCGCCGGCCAGTGGAACACCCTCGAAATCACGGCCCGCGGCAACGTGCTGACCTTGTGGGTCAACGGGGCCGTCACATGCGAGACGCCCGTGCTACGGGGGAGTCGGTCGGACTTCGATGGTCTCCTTGAAGGTGAGGCTTTCGCCGGGGGCTAGGGTCTTTCGCTTGAGCCAGATTTCGACGTCGAGCTGGTCGAGGTCTTCGGGATAGGCGTAGAGCCATGCGAAGTCGACGGGGTCGGCGTCGAAGGTCTGGGTGAGCTGGAGGCCCTTGGTTCCGGAGAGGGTCAGCGCTGCGGCGGGGCAATCCTCGCGGTAGAGGTGCTCGCCCTCGCGGAGGCCGGTGATGACCTGGGTGAGGTCCTTATCGACGTTCTTGCCGGCGCGGTCGGTGAACCGGACGCGCGTCTTTCGGAGCTCGCCGAGGTCCAGTTCCAGATGGCTTCTCAGGCGAATCTCGCGCGGCTTTCCGGACGGCTTGGCCCACACCATGGGGCCGATCGCCATCGCGCCACCTTCGCCGGCCGACTTCGGATCCGGGTTGGTCGCCACGGTCGTGACCTCGAGCAGCGGCTTGCCGTCGGCCAGCGTCAGAGTCCGCTTCAGACGAAACCCATCCCCCGTCATGAGCGAGACGGTGACGGACGTGTCACTCTGACTGACCACCGCGCCGGGCTCCATCCAGCCTGAGAACCGGAAGGTCTCGCCGATGCGGCTCTCCAAACCGCCGCAGAAGGGGAAGAAGAGGACGCGCTTGTTGTTGTAGGCGGTGAGGCATTTGCCGGTCTTTCGATCGGTGATGCGGAGGACACGGCCGGCGAGGATGGGGACGACCTCGACGGCGAGATGGTCGTTTTGGATGGTCTCGACGTTGAGGCGGCTATTGAGCAGGCTGCCGAAGAAGGTCATCTGTTGCGGGTCGCCGCCCCACTCGCGGATGGTGCGGAAGCCGTGCTTCTTCATCCGCTGGATGAACCGGACGGCATCCTGCTGACTTGCGATGTCGCCGAGCCAGCTCAGCTTGCCGTCTTCGATCTTATAGCCGTTGCGGGGGAACAGGCGGGCGTATGTGAGGGGCATCCGGGCGACCTTGACGCGCTCGAGCAGCTCGGGGTCGTCCTTGACGGCGGCCTCTGCCTGATCGAAGAGGGTCATGGCCTTGGCCATGATTTCGTCGGGCAGGTAGCCCATGGCCGGGTTGGTATAGAGGTGCATGTGGAGGTCGTCCTTTTGCACCTTGTCGTGGATCATGGTGATGTAGTCATAGATGGGCTTTGCGGCCGGGCCGTAGTAGCCGTCGAGGAAGTCTCGGATGATGGCCTCGGCGTCCTGGTCGGGGTCCCAGATGAGCTTCATGCCGAGGTAGGGTCGCAGCAGGCTGAACTCCCCGCCGCCGCCGTCGTGGCCCATTCCCTGGAGGTAGATGCCTTCGACGCCGATGTCGCGATAGAACTTCATGTCGGCGGCCATCGAGCGGAAGTTGGGGAACGGGTTGTAGTAGTGGGCGAAGTCGACGATGTAGTGCCAGATGTAGAGGTGCGAGCAGAGCTGGCTCCAGGCGGTGGCGCGGCGTTTGTAGTCGGCGTTGCGGGGGCAGGTGGCGATGGGGTGGCTGTCACAGCAGGGGAACATGTGACAGAGCCAGACGGCGACGTTTGGGTGCATCTTCATGTTCTTGGGGGGCTCTTCGGTATAGGTGTAGGCGAGGGTGCTGATGAGCTTGTCGGGGAAGACCTTGCTCGTCCGTTCGGCGAGCTTGTTGACGAACCAATACTGGGTGCCGCCCGTGGTGGCGTACTTCTCGTTGATGGCCCGGCACTTTGGGCACTCGCAGTAGTTGTAGTAGTCCATCTGCGAGAAGTTGAACTGATAGCGCTCTTTGTCCTTCTCCATCTCGGCCAGCATTCGCTTGGTGACGATCTCGAGGACTTCGGGGTTGGTCAGGCAGAGCTGGGTCTCGGTTCCGAATCGCTTGCCGCCGATCTCCGAGAAGTACTCCGGGTGGGTCTCGAAGAACTCGCCGGGGCTGACGAAGTGGAAGTAGCTGTGGCAGGCTCCGCCGGTTTGGTAGCCGATGCCGAGTCGATCGTCGGCGGGGCGCTTGAGGCGGTTGTATCCCTGATGGACCCAGAACTCGGCGTTTGCGCCCGGACAGGCGTATGAGATGCTCCGCATCATCATGGCGGGTTTGACGAGGCGATCGACGGGGGGGACGGTGACGTCGCTGGTCTTCGGGGTTCTGGTGACGCCGGGGGCGAACCATCGCACGCCGAGGCAGCTCTCGAGGAATCGCTGGGTGCCGTACATGGTTCCGGCGGCCTTGGTTCCGGCGATGACGACGTGGGGGGGTACGGTTCGCAGGAGGAACCCTTGCGGCCCGAGTTGGTCGGGGGTGGGATCGACGCCGAGCTTTTTGGCGAGGTCGCCGCAGCCGAGGAGGATCATGGGGACGTCGGGGCCGGGCGGGGTCTCGACGATGGGCAGCTCAACGCCCGTGCAGGCCTTGATGTGGGTCTGTAGCTCCTCGGCGCCGAATCGTTCGGAGGCGCTGGCGCCGGGCTGAAGGACGATCTGGTGTCGGGATGTACCGTTCTTGACGAGTTCCACGCTCTTGCCCTGGGCCAAGCACGAGCACGAGAGGGCGAGGGTAAGCAGCCCTGTGAGTTGCCGTGAAGCGCGCATGATGTCTCCTAGCTTGTCCGGACTCGTTGATGAGTACGTCTTTCTGATAGTTGACCCCGCGAAGCACCAGGCTGGGCCGTGTCCCTTTGGTGGGTCATTGTACTGGCGAGGGCGCGGCCGGGCGTGTCTGAAGTTGTCGCGAGGTGTGTGGAGGCGTCCTGAGCGGCCCGCAACAATGAATGAACAGTGTGCTTCTCGAAAACCTCCGATGCATGGTTTGCGGCTCCAGCCATCGGGGACGCGATCCATGGCCCGAATTCGTGCCGGCCGCCGCTGAAGCGACGGGCCACCCATTCTTGGCGATCCGTTCAGATACTCCTGCAAGCAGCTCAGCGGAACCAGTCGGGGTGTTGAGCTTCGAGATGGTCTCGGATGGCCTCGGCGGCGATTTGGCAGGCGAGCTTGCTGGGGTGGCGGTCGGCGGGGTGTAGGATGAGCTGGTCGATGACGGGATGGGTCCGCAGGCGGTCGCGGAGATCGAGGCAGGGGATTTGCTGCTCGTTGCATGCATCGGTGAGCGCGGCGTGGGCGGGGGTGAAGGGATAGGCGGGTCCGAGGTCGATGAGCATGGGCCAGATGGCCAGGTGGAGTTGGGCGTTGTTTTGGCGGCAGGCGTCTGCGATGACGGCGAGCATTTGACGAGACTGGGTCCATCCTTGGGCGTTGTCGGGGCCGTACATGCCGTTGATCCACTCGAGGCTCTTTCGTCCGATGTAGCGCTCGTTCATCTTCTCCCAGACAAGGTCGTAGACGGCGGACCACCGTCGTGGTCCGGTGACGGTTTCCCATCCGACGCTGATGTATCGGTCGGGTATGTGTTTGGCCTCGTCTCGGGATCGGTCCATCCACTCGCGTTGGGCTTGGGCGTAGGCGGCTGACTGGACGGGATCGTTGAGGTACCAGCCGTAGATGACGGCGTCTGGGGCGAGGGGGAGGAGGTGGTTCATGAAGAGGTGTGTGGTCGCGGCGACATCGGTGTCTCCGACGCCGCAGTTGAGGACCTCGAAGCGGTCTTTGTTCTCGGCGTTGAGGAGTGTTTCGAGCTGTCGTGGCCAGGGGTCGCCGGGTTTGAGTCCGTGTCCGTAGGTGAAGCTGTCGCCGATGGCGATCAGGCGGATCTTCGCGGGCATGCCGGGCGGAGTGGGCGGCTTGGGGCGGATCTGGCCTGGGCGCATGTCGTGATCATCGCAGGGGGTGACGACGCCGAAGGGGGTGTAGTGGTAGGTCTGCTCCATGTCGGCGACGCCGTATCTTCGGTAGAAGGTCTGTCGGACGTCGGGGTCGGTCAGGTCGACGTCGAGGTAGTTGTTGAGGTTGAGGTCGTAGCACATGAGTCGGATGCCGGTGCCGTTGTAGCCCTGGAATGAGGGTCCGCGGTTTGCGCCGTATCCGAGGATGCGGAGTGCGATTTCGGCGATGAGGAGGGTGACGAGGAGTGAGCCGAGGGCGAGGGGCCATTTGCGTCGGGGGCGAGGGGTTGGGGCGGGGGTGGCGTTGCGGGGGAGAACTTGCGAATCTTCTGGGCCGGTCGGTGGGTCGTTCTGGTCGTGGTTCATGATCCGGCCTGCTCGCAATGCGATCGTTGCCGCGTGTGTTTTCGGTGAGGCGGCGCTGTTGGCGCTTTTCGTTTCGGCTTCATGTGGCAGCTTAGTGTCGAGGTGAGTGGGGGGCAAGGCGGGGCTGGGGGAGGTGGCGGGAGACTTCGATGGGAGAGCGTGAGACATTGGCTCACAATATGTTAGCGTTGACTAGAATATTCTCAACCGATTGGCGCTTGGCAGGTTGCTGGTTTCGCCCCTAGAATAGATGAAGGAGTCATGGTGCTTCAGGGCAATTCTGTTCAAGAGTTAGTCGGGAGGCAACATCCGATGCGCGGACGTAGGGATGGGCGGCGAAACAGGCGTAGGGCGTTTACGTTGATCGAGCTGTTGGTCGTTGTGGCGATCATCGCTCTTCTGATCTCGATCCTGCTGCCATCGTTGAGCAAGGCCAGGGCGCAATCGCGGACGACCCTCTGCGCCAGTCGGATGTCGCAGTTGGGCAAGTCGATCCTCATGTATGCGGAGGACTATGATGAGACGCCTCCGTTCATTTCCAAGGTGAAGAAGGACAACCCGTGGGTCGCGTGTCAGGAGCCCTTTGAGAGCAACAACATGGAGACATGGGTGGGATCGAAGGAGGACATGTACGCGGTGATTGACAAGTCGTTCAACCAACCCGGGCCATACCCCGCCGCGGATGTGACAATCCCTCGGAGCGGCGATCTGTATAAGTACGCCCGGTTCGAGAACCTGTACAGATGCCCGGATTTCGAGCGCGCCGCCGGGGGGCAGGAACAGACGGTGTTCAACTACACGCGATCGGTGTGGGCGCGACAGTATAGGAAGCCCGACAGCGCTGCGGATGTGTCTGTGCGAATCACGATGTTGGCGATCAGGGTCGGCGATCAGGCCGGGCCGATTCTCAAGCCCAGCATGGTGTACTCGGGTTCGGCCGTGCCGATGCTGCATGATGAGCAGTGGAACCGTCACATTGCCGGGGCGTGGGGCAACGGAAACGCCGATGCATGGATCTGCTGCGACCCTGTCTTCGACGCACTCGATGAGATGGGGCAGTACCATGGCGCCAAGGTAGCGTCTGGGAGCTCGACCCCGGAAGAGAATCCACCGATTCAGTCGGGTACGCTGTTCTTCTACGACGGGCATGCCGCTCTGCGTCGTGATCCCATGCCGAGTTCACAGGAGGGTGCCAGGCCGTTTGAGGTCTGGCAGATCGATGAGTACTTCGCCTTATTCGACGAGCTCGCCTACGGCCTGTACGGGTCGACAAAGGAGCGAATGCTCAGCGACTAGCCGTAGCGGATGGCGTTGCCCTGGATGTGCCGAGTTGGCGGGAGGAGGGGGCGAGCGGGCTGACGCTGAACGATCTGCTCTAACCATCTCACACTAGCCCATGGATGCGTGGGGACGGGCGCGGCGCCCGCTGAGCCGACTTGGGTCGAGTGCGGCTCGGCAGGAGCCTCGCCCTCCCTTTGTTCCGGGAGTCCACCTATGTGACACGCGATGGGGTCCTTAGCGCCCCCGATCATGGGGCGGGGATTGGCATCGCGTGCTCGGCGCGGTCTATGAGGCTCCGACGAGGCGCCACCGGAACTTGAGGGCGACCAGGCCGAGCGATATGAGGATCATCGGCCAAGCTGCGCCGCTTCCGATGGAGCAGATAAAGACGGCGCCGACCTCGCGGTCTCGGTCCATCACGAGCACGAGTGTGTTGGTGTCGTCCTGAGCGGCGTAGTTGGCGTCGCCTGGATAGTTCGGGTCGAAGAGGAGCCATCTGGCGAAGGAGCGGTTCTCGTTGGGCACGGGGGTCAGCGTAACGGTGGTGCCGTAGACGTAGGCTGCCCAGTTGGGGTCCTCTTCGGGGTCCTTCGTGACGGTTCCGCCGCCTTCGGTGTGGATCGTCAGGGCGTACGTGTCGGGCTGATCGGAGGTCACCGCGTAGACGAGACAGTGTTCGGTGGCGTCGTAGTAGGCGACGGCAGGCAGGCCGTTGGGGTCATTGGCGAGTGAATGGTACTTGCCGACGTCGCCGATCCAGTCAATGGCGCGGATCTGCCAGACGCCATGCGGGTTGTTCGGATCGTTGGGGTCGAGCCAGGCGTATTTAAGCATGCGGGCATTGGGATCGCGCGCGTCGTAGAAGGTGATTTCCGGGTTGCCATCATACCGATAGGCAAGACAGAGGTCGCTGCTGCAGTCAGGGCCGCCGGTTACGCCGTCCTTGATCTGATCTGTCACCAGGCTCATGTCCCACCCACTTTCGGCGGTAAAGACGATCCAGTCCTTCTCGGTTCCGAATTGCCGCTGCAAACAGACGACGCGCGGGGTGCCATCCGGCGCAAATGTGAATGCCATCGGAAGGGCTCCATGCTCCATGGAGCCATTGGGATCTGGGTACACCTCTTGCTTAATCCAGCTCTTCGGGTCGTGATACTCGGGCCAGTTTGGATCGGTGTGATAGTTGGGATCATAGCACGCGTACTTTACGCCCTTGTAGTACGCCTCACCTGACTCATGCAGCCAGTAGACGACTGACGGTAATCCGCTTGGCCCGACGGCCAAGTAGGCTTGTCCTAATCCACCAACGAAGGTGGCGTTCTTTATGTCCAAGGGCGGATGCAGGTTCGGATCGAAGACAGTTGCCCACCGAACGTCGCCGCCGGCGAACCCGTTGAAGATGTATGAAAGCCACGCACGTCCGCTACTATCGTACGCCAAACCCCCAGGCTCACGAGGGCCACCGCCCAACTCCCACACCTCGAGTGAGACGACTGGCGAAAGCGGCTCGCTGAGGTCCCACGCCGAGGCGCTGCGCGATGCATATCTGAGCGAGTACTTGCCATGATACAGGTCATTCGGGTCATTGGAACCGCCGTGCACAAATGCGACAGCAGGATCGCCATCGGGATCGATCTTGAGAATGCAGGGCCCGAGGGACTGGGTATTCACAGTCTCGGTGAGCCAGGAGGCGTCAATTCCCTGAGGGCCGGGGCAAGTCAGGACGAGGGTGCCGAAACCATTGTCGTACGCGATGAGCGGATTCCCGTTTGGATCGAACGCGAGCGAGCACCATTTGCCGCAACCGGCACCGTTGGGGTCTGAGTCGACGACGACGCGATGCCAATACGGCGGATCGGCGAGGGCGAGGGCTGGGGAAAGGGCGACGGCAAGGAGCCCTAGCAGGGGAAGGCGCTTTTCCATGGCTTATCCTCCTAAAGATGTGAGTAGTTGGGAATTTTTAGGACCTGCTCAAATGAACTATGCCACGGACACGGAAGGAGTCAAGCAATTGCGGGAGAATTCGTTAGGGTCTCGAGGCTATTGGCCGCTGCAGGTGGATTTCAGGTGCTGGTGAGAAAGGGGCTTGCAGTTGGACCAGGGGGCGGGTGCGCTTCCGCTGGCGGGCTTTTGGGCATATGGGACTTGGCCGGGCGGGGGGGTTAGCCTACAATGCAGCAGGAAGGCACCGTGGTTTGGGGGAGCTTCTACCCGAAGGCTAATCAGGAGGCACAGGCAGATGCGCGGACTTGGGGCTGGGCGGCGAGACGGCCGCAGTGCGTTTACGTTGATTGAGCTGTTGGTCGTCGTGGCGATCATCGCTTTGTTGATCTCGATCCTGCTGCCGTCGTTGAGCAAGGCTCGGGAGCAGGCGAGGTCGACGCTGTGCGCGTCGCGGTTGAGTCAGCTCACCAAGGGGCTCATGATCTATTCAGACGACTATAATGAGGTTCCGCCGTTCACATCCCGCGCGATTCACGGACCAGAGCACGAAGATGAGTTCGACAAGATCGAGGAGTGGCTGGGCTCGCTGGAGGACATGCAGGCGATCATTAGCGCGACGAACCCCGGCGGGGATTACCCTGCGGCGGACGTCGAAGTGCCGAGGTCGGGATTGATGTTCAACTACGTGCGGTTTGAGAACCTCTACAAGTGCCCGGAGTTCGAGAGACAGGCGGCGTTGCGGCAGAACGTTTTCAACTACACGCGGGCGGTGTGGTGTAGGAAGTTTCGTCCCTCCGGGGGCCAGGCGGAGGCGGGGGAGCCTGAGATCGTAGACAGAGGCTTTGGTCTCGGCGATTGTGGTGGGCGGATCATGACGTCAAGCTCGGTGAAGTCGCCGGCCGCGCTGCCGATGATGCTTGACGAGAGCTGGCAGTACCATGTCGCAGAGGGGTGGGGCACGGGGAGCGGCGACGGGTCGTGGATTTGCGCCGACCCCATTTTCGACATCATTAGCGAGATGGGGCAATATCACGGTGCGAAGGTCAGGACGGCCCATGGCACGGAAGCGGAGAACCCGCCCGTCAAATCGGCCTCGATAGCCTATTACGATGGGCATGTTGCGCTCCGGCGGGATCCTGTTCCTCGGGGCCCAAGCGACAGCGCGAGCGGCAGGTCGTTGGCCATGTGGACGTGGCAGGTCTACAGAGAGATGTTCGAGGAGCTCGCCTTCGCGCAACTGGGTGGCTCGCCCTGGACAGGAACGTTCTAGCGGGCTGGGAATGCGCAGCCGTGGGGGTGGCTGGATTCGATTGGCGATGATTCAATGGAGGTCGGGTCTGAGCGGCCCGGCCTCTTTCTATTTCTTTTCTACGACGATTCTCAGCGGTGAGTCGGGGACGACGGTGACCACGTCGTATGGCGACAGGGCTAGACCTGCGCCTTGGCGATGGACCTCAACGTCCAGCGAACGCTTTCCCTGGCTGAGCTTACACCTACCGGGAGGTCTCTTGGCGCCGGGGCAGGTCAGGTCGAGTTGTCGCAACGGGAGTTCTCCGTAGCGGACGTCAATGGTTGCGGTGAGGGTCCTGGCTTTCTGTTTCTGGGTGAAGAGTCCCCAGGCGGAGCCGGTAGTGAAGAGGCAGCGGAAGTCTCTTGGGGTGATTCTTGGGGCGAAGCTGATGCGTTGTTCGGGGGCGGAGTAGGCGAAGCCGCTCAGGGCGGTCAGGAGCGACCAGCTCGACATGGCTCGGGCGTAGTGGCTGCCGCACTCGAACTCGTTCCAGGGGTTCCGCCGTAGGCCGTCGTGCCGGTCGCGGACGGCTTGGACGATTCTCAGGCCCTGGTCGACGAGGCCCTCGTAGATGAGGTGGGCGGCGAGCTGGTATTCGCAGCCGGTCCAGACCTCGTCGGCGTAGGGGAATGGGAACGGGGGTCGGCCGCCGTTGGGCCATGTACAGAGGAGCAGGCCGGCCTCGTCGTTGAGGGCGTAGGCGCGCTGGACGCTGGCGTGGTCGGCGAGGGACTCGCGGAAGTTGTGCTTGAAGATCGACCGCAGGGCCTTTCGGACTCGCTTGGGCCGGAGGACGTGGCCCAGGCCGGCGACGTGGCAGAACCACTGGCCGAGGAGCTGGTCGGTAAGGCAGCCCTGGCCGAACTGGTACTTTCGCTTGGTGACGTCGACGTCTTTCTGGACGTAGTAGGCGCCGTTCCAGAGGGTTTGGTCGAGCTTGGCGGAGCCCGAGGCGAAGAGCTTGTCGTAGTCGTCGGCGGCTTGGGGGTCGTTCATTTCTCTTGCGATGGCGGCCATGGCCCGAAGAGCGCCGAGGTAGAGGGCGCTCATCATCGGGTTGGGGCCGCGGAACTCGATGTCGTAGGTGTTGTGCTGGACGCCTTCCATGACGCCGTCTCGGTCGGCGTCCCAGGCGCCGTCGTGGTTGAAGGCGTATTCGAGGGCGCGTTTGGCGTGGGGGTAGAGGCGCGCGAGCCACTGGCGGTCGCCGGAGAGCTGCCATTCCCTGTAGAGCTTGAGGAGGCACCCCATCTGTCCGTCGGCGGCGGCGAGGTCGCCGGAGCCGCGGAGGTCCTCGCAGAGGGGGACGAGGGTTCTAAAGGTCATGAAGCCGTCGTCTTCGGTGTTGTGCTCGAAGTCGGTGAGGCGCATGGTTCGCTCTAGGGTGGGGAAGAGGTGGGCGACGGCCTGCTCGTAGTTCCAGACGTGGGTGCAGTTCATGGGGCAACAGCCGACGTGATCGCTACAGCCCTCGAAGCCGTAGAAGCGGCCGTCCTCAGCGCGGAAGCAGGTGTTGGTTCGGATGGTGGAGGCCTGGCTGCCGGCGGCATCGATGACGGCGGGAGGGAGGGTGCCGGCGGCGAGGGTATCGACGAAGCGCCGGGTCTGTGATTCGAGCCGGTCGAACTCGTCGGCGACGTATCGGCAGACGTCCCAGGCGTCGTTGAACTGGGTGGCGTACCAGTTTCGGATGATCTTTCCGGCGACGGCCGCCTGGGTATTCCAGGTGTTGACGCGATTGGGGAAGTGCCAGGCGATGAGGAACGTGAACTGCCGTTTGGCCCGCGGGGGGATGGTGGCGATGCAGCCGAGTGAGGCCTGATGCGTTTGGCCGTCGGGGGAGGGGTCGCCGGAGGCGCGGGCGTTATCGAGTCGGCCGTCGTCGGAGAAGTCGTCCCAGAAGCGTTGGCAGGCGTCCCACCAGCCGGGCTCGGCCCAGTCGGTGAGGTAGGTCTTCTGGCCATCGTAGAGGGTGGCCAGTGCCATGGAGCCGAAGGGCGGCTGGTCGGGGGCGTATTTGGAGCCGGTCATTCGCAGGCCGGCGAGGTTGGGTAGCTCAACGTACTCGTTCCGATTGGCGCCGAGACCTGTCTTGGCGGCGGGTCCGCAGCAGGCGGTTCGAGGGATCTGGCCGTCCTGGCCGACGGCGTTCTGGAGTGAGCCGACGACGCTGACGTCGACGAGTCGTTTGCCGGGGTTCGTGACGGTGTATCGGAGGACGGCGACGGGCAGGCCGCTGTCCTTTTCGTTGAGGGGGATGAAGGGGTTGAAGGCCTCGAGCTCGACTCGGACGGGGAGGTGTTTGTCGCGGAATCGCACGGTGATGAGGGGGTAGCAGGCTTGGACCGTCGCGCGGGCCAGGCGGGGCAGGCCCATGACCTGGGCGGGGGCGAGTCCGTGGGAGGAGGTGTAGGGCGGGCGTCTTCGGGCCTCCAGGACTCTGGTGATCGGGCGTGCGCCGCGGGGGCGGCATCGGATCGCGAAGAAGGTGTAGGGCAGGAGGAGGCCTTTGCTGGGCCGGTTGAAGATCTCCCAGTCGCGAAGGTTGCCGTAGCCGCCCAATGAGACGGTGCCCGTGCCGATTCCGCCGAGTGGGAAGGCGATCTCGGCAAGGGCGGGGCCTTCGAAGGTGCGATAGGGGTTGCGTTTCCGGGTCTTGGCGGAGGCCATGGGGTGTCTCCGGAGGTGGGCAGCCCGCGTCCGCGCGAGACGGTCTAGCTAGCCGGTTTGCTGCTCGCCGTGGCGGGCTTGCAGATGATCTCTAGGGTGAATCGTTTGACCTTGATCTCGGCGGACGAGGAGGAGCCGGTCTGGCTGTCGGCCTGGGCTCGGCCTGCCAGGAGGATGTAGTAGCCGAAGTCCGGCTGCATCGTGATCTCGGCGATGGTTCGCTCGGAGCCGGACCAACTGACTCGACCGTCGTCGCTGACGTGGGCCGAGAGGGGCATGGTCTGGAGGACCTTGCCGGAGGTGTCCTTGATCATGACGACGATCTGGTAGTTGCTGACGGTCTTGGCGCCCTCGCCTTGCTCTTCGCAGCCGTGCTCGTAGTCGATGCTCATGCGGAGCTCGGCCTGGATGGCGGCGCCGCTGTCGTTGTCGAGGCAGTGACCTAGCTGGAACTCGGCCCAGGAGGCGCCGCCGTCGGAGCCGTCGGCCTTGCAGTAGGCGGCGCCCTGGGCGGTGGCGTCGGCGGAGGGGTCGGCCTTACCGTTTGATCCGGGGGTGCCGGACCATCGCTTGTCATGGACGTTGAAGGGGACGTCGGCGGGCAGCTTGATGGCGGCGCCGGGCTTGAGATTTGGCGTGAGCTTCTGGCGCTGCGCGGCGGGCAAGTCCACGGTGGCGGTGAAGTCGGTTCCGCCGCAACCGGTGGCGGTCAGCAGGGCCGGACCGATCGTCCCGAGGCCGAACAGCAGTGTGGTCATCGCGCGCATGGGAACCTCTCCGTAGACGACGGGCCATTGGACGCGCGTCAAGGTAGCAGACGGGTCTTTGGATGTAAACGGTCGGGTTAGGGTCTAGGGTCTAGGGGTTAGGGGGTTAGCGCATGACGATTCGTCCGGCTTTTCGTTGGACGACCCAGCGCATGAGGATTCTTGGCACGATTCTGGTGAGGCGGATGAGGAGCATCATCTGCCAGGGGAAGCGGAGGAGCGTTCGCTTTCGGCGGATGCCGCGGATGATCCGGGCGGCGCAGTCGTCGGCCTCGATGATGAAGGGGAGCTTCTTGTTGTTCCGCGTCATGGGGGTTCGGATGTAGCCCGGCTCGACGGTGAGGACGTGGATGCCGTACTTTCCGACGCCGCGTCCGATGCCTTCGAGGAAGGTGGATACGGCGGCCTTGCTGGCGGCGTAGGCGGCCGAGACGGGGGAGACGAAGTGGGCGGCGAGGCTCGAGAGGCCGACGATGACTCCGGACTGCTGCCGGATCATGACGGGCAGGAGAGCGCCGACGCAGTTGACGACTCCGTTGACGTTGACTTGGATCATGCGGGCGGCCTCTGCGGGTTCGAATTCGTGGACGCGGCGGTAGATTCCGAGTCCGGCCGACAGGATGGCGACGTCGATACGGCCCCACTTGGCGACGGCCTTTTCGACGGCGGCGGCGCACTGGTCGGCGTCGACGACGTCTCCGACGAAGACGTCGACGTCATCGGCGTCGGGGCGGAGGCGGTCGGCCAGGGCGTTGAGGACGTCGCCGCGTCGGGCGACGAGGAGGAGGCGGCAATGATGCCGAGCGAGGGCGACGGCGAGGGCCTCGCCGATACCGCTGCTGGCGCCGGTGATCAGGACGACCTTTTGCGATAGATCCATCATGGTTCCCGTTCCTCGACAGGTCTCTTGGAGGTGAGGGGCGACGTCACATCATATCGGAATTGCGGGGCGGTAGGTAAGTCACTAGCATGACGTTGCCGGTATCAGGCAATGCACGGTCAGTCCCGAAGCAAGCATGCGGTGACAGAACGCATCGACAGCACGTCCGAACCGTTGGCCTCCGCGGCAACGCGGCCTGTGGCGCGCGCGCTGCTCGTAATCGTGCTGGGCTCGCTGACGGTGCTCTTGGGGATTCGGGGGCTGACATCGGCTACGCAATTCAGCCAGAGAATCGAGATCACATGGCCGGCGGCGGCGAACGCGTACATTGCTCGGCGCGTCCAGTCGGGCGGGGTGATGTACGGCGACTGGCGTGAGCGTCCCCACGTGGCGGCGTGGTACGGTCCTGCGTTGTATTATCCGGTGGCCGTTGTCGGACGTTGGATCGGCGCGGACGTCCATGGGCTGTTCATGATCGGGCGATGGATCTCTCTGATCTCGACGATCGGGACGGCCATCGTGATCATGGGGTTGGTTCTTCGGCGGGGGGACTGGCCGATCGCGGCGATGTCGGGTCTGGTGTTTCTTACCGCCGACGGGATTCTGGTCAGCTTCGACATTTCGTTTCGTCCGGACGCGCCGGCGTGTTTCCTGACGGTCGCCGGTCTTGCCCTGGCGCTTCATTCCCGCCGTCGCGGCGTACTGTACGCGTCGGTACTGCTTTTCCTGTTGTCGTTTCTATACAAGCAATCGTCGATCGCGGGTCCGCCGGCGGTGATTCTGTGGCTGTGGCTAAACGGGAGGCGGCGCACGGCGGGCATCTACGGCGTGCTCTGCATCGGGCTGTTTGCCGGGATCTCGATGTTGCTGAACGGCGTTACGGACGGTCGCTACTTCCTCAACACGATTGACGCGTTGAGGGGCAACACGACCTTGGGGAGCGTTCCGCTGCTGCTCTCGAAGGCGATGCAGGTCGCTATCTTCCCGATGACAATCGGCCTGTACGCGATGGTCAAGGAGTGGTCTCGGAAGCGGTGGGAACTCGACACGTTCTTGCTGGCGACGTCGTTGCTACTGGCGGCCGCGGGGACGTACCGCGATGGTTCGGGGCGCTACTACTACATGCTCCCCCTTGCGGCGGCGTGCGTCGTATCGGGCCGGCAACTGGGATCGTGGTGGCGGACATGCGGGACGGTTCAATGGGCGGGGACCGCCCTGCTGGTCGGCATGGTCGTGGCGGCACTGGGTTACGCGCCGCAGGCGGCCTACGATGCCACTCAGGCGTCCGTTTATCTGCGGATGTACGAGCAGCGCGGCGATTCCTCGCGCCGGCGCGAGGAATCGTTCCTGAAGCTGGCAGAGTACCTAAACGCATTACCCGGCCCCGTACTCTGCCAACTGAACATGATTGGGCTGTATTGCCCGCGATCCATCATGATGGACACGCTGACGTTCACGAGCATGGCGGACGTGGGCGCATTCGACGATGGCCCGCTGATCCAGCAGATCCGACTGGGCGAGGTGGCGGCGATCGTCCTGAACCCCGAGGCCGCGGCGGTCTATCAGTCGACGGATATGTTCAGTCGGCGATGGCGGCAGGCGATGGCGGGGCGGTACCGTCGCGTTCAGGTTCCGGGTTTGGAGGGAGTTCACATCTATCGTCCGGTATCGTCGCTCGAGAGCGGATCGGGGCCGGGGAGCGGCGTGGATCGGCCGCCTTCTTGAGATGCTTTTCCGAGCGGATTGATGAGGCTCGCGTCGCGGGATGAGCTTTGGGTAACCGAGGGAGAATCATGGCAGAGCGGACGGCGCTGGTGACGGGCGGGGCGGGATTCATCGGCTCGCATCTCTGCGACGCGCTGTTGGCGCGGGGTCTGGCGGTTCGGGTCTTGGACGACTTTTCGACGGGGCGTGAGGAGAACGTGGATCCGCGCTGCGAGGTCATCCGTGCGGACGTGTCGGATCACGATGCGCTTCGGCGGGGCATGGACGGCGCGGAGGTCGTGTTTCACCTGGCAGCGCGGGTGACGATTCGGGGCTCGGTCGACTGCTTCGAGGCGGACGCCCGCACGAACCTCATGGGGACGCTGGCCGTCCTGGGCGTGGCCGGCGAGCGGCACGTTCGCCGGCTGGTTTTCGCGTCGTCGATGGGCGTGTATGCGGACGCGGGGGAGGGGCAGCTCACGACGGAGGAGCACCCGCAAGAGCCGATCTCGCCTTACGGCATCAGCAAGCTGGCGGGGGAGAAGTACGTGCTCCAGCTCTCGCCGAGGCTGGGCGTCGAGCCGGTGGCGCTTCGGTTCTTCAACACGTACGGCACGCGGCAGGGATACACGCCGTACGTCGGGGTGATCACGATCTTCATCAACAAGCTGCTCCGGGGCGAGGGACTGACGATCTTCGGGGACGGCAGGCAGTGTCGCGACTTCGTTCACGTCAGCGACATCGTTCAGGCGAATCTTCTGGCGATGGAGACCCGGGCGGTGGGCGAGGTGTTCAACGTGGGGACGGGGCGATCGACGTCGGTACTGGATGTCGCGGCGCTGCTACGGGGGATGCTCCGTCCGGAGGCGAGCGTAAGGCATGAGCCCGCCCGGGAGGAGGAGCTTCGTCACGCCGTTGCCGACGTCGGGAAGGCCCGCCGGCTGCTGGGATACGAGCCGAGGTCGCGGCTCGAGGATCGCATCGGGGAGGTGATCGAGTACAGCAGAAGCGGTGGGGAGGGGGCGCGGTAGGGCTCGTTTGTAGCGCCGTCGGCATCAGCAATTGAAGAGCGCATCCACGGCAGATGATTGAAGAGTGGCTGATGGTTGTGGGCGTTCGGGTTCGGGTTCGTGCCGATCACCTCTGGAGTAGTAGGCCACACGACCCTTGGCGCCGGCGAGTGGTTGTTTTGGGTCACGGGCAAGATGCCCGTGCTACGATGGCACGGAAACCCAGACGCTGATTCAGCACGCCAGCACGTGATCCTCGTAGAAGATCGCGTCGGCGCGTTCGGTATGGGGCGGGATGACGACGTCGTCGAAGACGACGCACCGCTGGAGTTTTGCCGGGCCTTCGAACCGGACGTTTCGTCCCACGCAGCACTGCGAGAGGGTCACGGAATCGGGAACGGAGGCCTGATCCGCCACGAGGTGATCGAGGCCGGCCCTGCGGAGTTCCGACAGGTTGATGTGGAGCAGGTCGGCGGCGACGGTCAGGTTAAGATCGTCGTCGATGACGCG
>JAFGLZ010000159.1 GCA_016927755.1 Phycisphaerae bacterium | reverse complement strand
CCCCAACCTCGAGAAATTCGACGGAAAGCTCGGCAGCCTCGCCGAGAAGCTCAACTTCCCCGTCGGTTCTCCCATCGCCCTAGTGATGGGCCAGTTGGGAATCGCTGACGGGCTGCGTCAGGATGGCGGGCTGGGAATCGTTGTCCTCGACCCCATGGAGTACGGCACGCCCCCCGAGGACCTCGCGATCCTCGTGCCCACCACGAACTGCAAGGCACTCCTCGAGGTCTTCGAGCCTCAGGACGCCGGCGATGGCGTGATGACCATCGACATCATGGGCCAGCAGCTCTATGCCGTCCCTAAGGGCGGATTCGTCGTCCTCGGAATGGACAAGGCCTCTGCCACCTTCGTGGCCAAGAGCAAGAAGGGCATCAAGGAGTCGCTCAAGCCCGCTCAGATCGAGCGATACAAAAACGCCGATCTCTTCGTCTGGGTCAACCTCCGTCCCGCGATCGAGATGGCCAAGCCCCTAGCTGGCCAAGTCTTCGCCATGCTCATGATGGACCAGATGGACGGCGACCCCAAGGCCGCCGAGCGGATCCAGGAGGGGGCACAGACCGTCGTCGACCTCCTCGATCAGATCCATACGCTCGAGATCGCCATGGGTCTGGATGATGCCGGCATGCAGCTCACCTTCTTCCTGACGTTCCAGGAGGACGGCGCGATCGCAAAGAAGTTCGCCGCCGACAAGAGCGGACCGACCGCGCTGCTGACTGGCCTGCCCATGGAACCCTATGTCATGGCCATGGGCCTCAAGGGCTCCGAGAGTGGCGAGGAGAGCACCTTCCAGAAGATGATCATGGACCTCCTCATGTCACGTCCAGAGGTCGGTCAGGTCCTCGACAAGGAGAAGATGCAGGTCGTCCAGAAGATGGGCAGGGAAATCATGTCCAAGCTCGGCAGCATGGGCTTCTCGCTCAACGTGCTGCCCGAAGGCGGTGACGGCATGATCGGCCTCGCTCAGGTCTGGGAGACCAAGGACGTCAAGGGCACCATCGCGCAGGTCCAGAAGATCGTTGAAGCCTACAAGGGCGTCTTCAAGGACGAGAAGGCCGCCAGCATCCTCAAGTCGCTCACCTGCAAGCCCGGCGCCGAGAAGATCGGCGACGTCGCCGTTGACCACATCACCCTCGACCTCAAGGCCGCCGCCGGGGACGACCCCGACATGCAGGGCGTCGTCGGAATGGTCGAGAAGATCCTTGGCAAGGAAGGCGTCCTCGTCCGCATGGCCCCCGCAGGCGATAAGCACGTGGCCGTCACCTTGGGCGGAGGCATCAAGCGCCTTGAGCAGGTGGTCAAAAGCGCCGCGGCCGGCAGCAGCCCCTTGGCCGAGGATCCCGGCGTCATGAAGGTCCGCAAAAAGCTCCCGAAGAAACGCGCCTTCGAGATGTACCTCTCCGTCGACCAGTTGCTCAAGATCGTCAAGACCGTCATGGGCTCGGAAGATGTGCCCGTCATGACGAAGATCGACGCGCCGCTCGGCATCTCGCTCGCCACCGAGCAGAACTACGGCCGACTCGACCTGGTGCTGCCGACCGAGCTGATCATCGAGATCAAGAACGTCGCGCTGGCCGCGATGTTCGGCGGCGGGTTCGGCGGCGGTGGGCAGTCCGCCCAGCCCAGCTTCTAGCCTCTCGGCGAAAGCCGGGCGACCAGCCGAAGGCTGTGCGCCATATTGAAGACCAACGCGGGGAAGGTCCTGAGGGCCTTCCCCGCGTTCTTTTGCTGACCGCCGGGCCGAGATGGGCCCACCTGCAACTGGAAAACGCCCCTCCGTTGTCATACCTTGCGCTGAGACCCCTCTCCGCGGGTAGCGAGACATCGTAATGGAACAAGAGAATCGACGTATGGCCGACGTCCTCGATGCCGTCAACGTCAGCTTGATCGTCCTCGACCGGCACGCACGCGTCGTCTGGCTCAACGGAGTCGGTGCCGCAATGCTGGGACGCTCGTCCCGGGATATGGCGGGAAGACCGATCGGCGAGATCCTCGCCTCCGACGAAGGGCGCCGAAGGCTCGCGTCACTCCTGGAAACGCTCCGCCCGGGCGCTTGCCCGGAAACGCTTGAGGCCCGAGTGATCGCCAGGGACGGAGCGGTCCGCGCGATGCTGTGGTCCGTCGCGGCCCTCTCCGACGTCATCCACGACTCCGGTAGCCTTCTCTGTACGCTCGTGGATGCGACGGAGCTGCGGCAGACGAAACTGGCCCTCGCTCGGCGGAGCAACGAGCTGGCTGAGCGGATCAAGGAGTTGAACTGCGTCTATGCCATCTCCAAGCTCGTCGAGGACCAGTCCCTCGTCCTCGAGCAGATCCTCCAGGGCGTCGTGGACCTCATCCCCCCCGCCTGGCAGCGGCCGGACGCGACCTGCGCCCGGATCCGTTTCAACGGACTGGGAATACAGACCGCCAACTTTGCCGAGACCGTCCAGAAGCAGAGTCGCGAGATCGTCGTGCGGGGCGAGCCCGTCGGCGTCCTCGATGTCTACTGCCTCGGCGGAGAGCCCGACCGGTCGACGGTTCCCTTCCTGGCCGAAGAGGAGAGCCTCCTCACCGTCATCGCCCAACGCATCGGCCAGATCGTGGAGCTCAAGCAGTCCGCCGAGGTCCTCCGCGAGTCGGAAGAGCTCCACCGAATGACCCTCGGCAACATCTCCGACGCCGTCTTCATCACCGACGAAGACGGCGACTTCACCTACGTCTGTCCAAATGTGCACGTCCTCTTCGGCTATTCCCGCCGGGAGGTGGAGTCCTTCGGCAACATCGCCACGCTGTTGGGCAAGCATCTCTTCGATCGGAGATCCCTCGCCGAGTCCGGTGAGCTGGCCAACCTCCACCGTAAGGCCAGGGACAAGTCGGGCGCCCAGCACGACCTCCTCGTCAACGTCAAGGAAGTGAGCATCAAGGGCGGACGCATCCTCTACACCTGTCGCGACGTGACCGAGCTCCGGCGAGTCCAGGATCAGGCCCGTCGGCACGAGGCCGAGCTCGCCCACGTTTCCCGCCTGACCACCATGGGCGAGATGGCCTCCGGCCTGGCCCACGAGCTCAACCAGCCCCTCGCGGCCATCATCAACTACGCCAACGGATGCGCGCGTCGTCTCGAGTCGGGCGAAAGCAGCGCCAAGGATCTCGCCAACGTGATGCGCCTTGTGGCCAGTGAGGCCGAAAGGGCCGGCGAGATCATGAGGCGATTGAGAGGGTTCGTACGCAAGGGCGAGCTCAGACGAACCCCCGTCGATGTCAACCGGATCATTCGAGAGGCGGTCGATCTCGCCCGCACCGACATCCGGCGCTACGGCGTCAAGTTGGAGCTCCAGTTGACCCCCGACCTCCCCATCGTCTCCGCCGACGCGATTCAGATCGAGCAGGTAATCCTCAATCTGATCCGAAACGCCCTGGAGGCGATGGCCGAGATACAGGACAGTGACAAGCAGCTCGAGATCCGGACCTCACTGGGACCAGACCACCTCATCGAGATCGCCGTTTCGGACACCGGCAAGGGAATCTCTCCCGAGACCATCGACCGCGTCTTCCATCCGTTCTTCACCACGAAGCCGGAGGGCGTCGGCATCGGGCTGTCCATCGGAAAGTCCATCGTCGAGGCCCACGGAGGCAGGATGTGGGTCACGACTAATCCCAACCGGGGCGTCACCTTCGCCTTCACGCTCCCCGCCTGAGCGCGTCTTGAATCCCTCCCCGAGCGAATCCCCAAGACTTGACCATCCCGGCGACCCCCGGTAAACAGGGGCATCAAGCATGCGTGCAGCCTGGCCACCTGGGCCGTTGCTGGGGGAGCGAGAGTCTGTGGCGTCGGAACCGACAGTCTACGTTGTTGATGACGATCAAGCCGTGCGAGATTCGCTCCGTTGGCTGATCGAGTCCACCTCCCTCAGCGTTGAGACCTTCGCCTCCGCCCGTGAGTTCCTGGACGCCTACGACTCCGAGCGCCCCGGATGCCTGCTCCTCGACGTTCGAATGCCCGGAATGAGCGGCTTGGAGTTGCAGGAGAAGCTCAACGCCGACGAAATCTCCCTCCCCGTCATCATCATCACCGGCCACGGCGACGTCCAGATGGCCGTAAGAGCCATGAAGGCCGGTGCCGTCGATTTCGTCGAGAAGCCCTTCAACGACCAGATGCTGGTCGAGTCCATCCGCCAAGCCATCGATCAGGACCGAAAGGCCAGAAGGACCCGAGCCGAGACCACACAGATCAAGCGACGCCTCTCCCGCCTCACACCCCGCGAGCACGAAGTGCTCGGCATGGTCGTCGCCGGCAAGCTCACCAAGCAGATCGCCGGCGACCTCAGACTCAGCGAGAAGACCATCGAAGTCCATCGGGCACACATCATGTCGAAAATGCACGCCGACAACGTCGCCGACCTCGTCAGAATGACCCTGACCGCCCGCTCTTCTACGTAACAACCCTTACACAATTCTTCCCAACCTTAGCTTGATTCCCCAACCGGTCCTGCCGATTCCATTGAGGCGAGTAGGGCAAATGTCCTACAAACACAGGTGACTCGCCCGGCTCCAACCCGTCCTGTTGAGGTCGGAATCCGGGAAACCACCTAGGTCATTGACGTGTAAGGTCATTTGCCTATCGAATCATCCCTTTGCGGGATGGGGGGCATTTCACACGAGCATCGCCGTAACGAGGAGTCTGATTCCATGACATTGGGAACCAAACTGGTGACGTCCTTTCTAGGCTGTGGGCTCATCCCCCTGGCCGTGGTGTCCTTCGTCAGCTACAGCACCGCTGACAAGGGGATGGACAGTATCGAAGCCTACGGGGCCACCGACCTGGAGAAGAAAGCCAACGACCAGTTGATCGCCCTGAGAGACGTCAAGAAGCGACAGATCGAACAATACTTCAAGGAGCGCCACGGCGACATGGGCGTCCTCGTCCAGACCGTCAAGGCGCTCCGACAGGAGGCCTTCCAGAAGCTCGAGGCCGTGCAGGAGCTCAAGAAGAACGAGATGCAAAAGCTCTTCGCCCGCATGCGCACCGACGTCGCCTCGCTGGCCGCCTCCCAGGACCTTCGCCTGATGTTCGCGGACTTCAAGAAGTACCACGACGAGATCAAGGCCACCGCCGAGAGCGGCATCGACGTGAAAAGCGACCAGTACAAAGCCCTCTGGGAGAAGCACAAGGGCTTCCTCTCGAACTACATCAAGACATACGGCTACTACGACGCATTCCTGATCTGCGCCGCCCACGGCCACGTCCTGTTCACCGCCTGCAAGGAATCGGACCTTGGCGAGAACCTCGGCCACGGCCAGCTCAAGGAGGCGGGCCTGGCCCACGTCTGGCGAAAGGCCAAGGAGACCAAGGGCGTCGTAATCGACGACTTCGAGCCCTATGCCCCAAGCAAGGGGGCCCAGGCCGCCTTCATCGGAGCGCCCGTGCTGGACGAGTCTGGGAAGGTCGTAGCCGTCGTCGCCCTGCAGATGCCCACTGATCCCATCAACGCCATCGCACAGCGACGTGAAGGCATGGGCAAGACCGGCGAGACCTACGTCGTCGGAACCGCCGACGGAAAGGTCTCATTCCGCAGCGACATGAAGACCATGGGCGACGGCAAGTACGTTATCGGATACCCCATCACCACCCCCTACATCGAGAAGGCCCTGGCCGGCACTGAGGCCCAGGAGATCTACACCGACAGCAAGGGCAACCTCGTCATGGTCGCCTACGGCCCCCTCAAGATCGAAGGGTTGAACTGGGCCATGGTCTCCAAGATCAACATGGAAGAGGCCATCGCCCCCCACGTCCAAGGAGAGGACAAGGACTTCTTCACACAATACGCCACCGGATACGGCTACCACGACCTCTTCCTCATCAATCCCGATGGCAAATGCTTCTACACCGTCTGCCATGAGGCCGACTACAACACCAACCTTATCGACGGGAAATTCAAGGACTCCAACCTCGGCGAGCTCGTCCGGGACATCCTCAAGACCGGCAAGTTCGGCTTCGCCGACTTCAAGCCCTACGCCCCGAGCAACGGCGAGCCATGCGCCTTCATTGCCCAGCCCATCATGCATGACGGCAAGCCCGAGATCATCGTCGCCCTGCAGCTCTCGCTCGAGGCCATCAACGGCATCATGAGCGTCCGAGCCGGCATGGGTAAGACCGGCGAGACCTACCTCGTCGGCTCCGACAAGCTCATGCGGTCCGATTCCTTCCTCGACGCGACGAACCATACCGTCGCTGCATCCTTCAAGGACCCGTCCAAGGGCGCCGTCGACACCGAGGCCGCCCGCGCCGCCCTCGGCGGCGCTACCGACGCCAAGATCATCACCGACTATAACGGTAACCCCGTCCTCAGCGCCTACACCCCGATCGACGCCTTCGGTACTCGGTGGGCCCTCCTCGCCGAGATCGACGAGGCCGAGGCCATGGCCGCCGTCAAGGAAATGAGGGCAACCGCTTCCTCGGCAACCACCAAGCTGC
Source organism: Phycisphaerae bacterium (assembly GCA_016927755.1). GTDB lineage: Bacteria > Planctomycetota > Phycisphaerae > UBA1845 > JAFGLZ01 > JAFGLZ01. The sequence continues at coordinate 16,549 of JAFGLZ010000159.1, read as the reverse complement.
TGACCTGGGTCGGGTCGCTCGGCGCGATCGCAGGCGTCCTGGTGGCCCTGATCAGCGTGGTCATCGCCCGTTCCATCAGTAAGCCGGTGAATCGTATCATCGCTGGCCTTAATGAGGGCGCCGACCAGGTCAACGACGCCGCCGGTCAGGTCTCCTCCGCCAGCCAGCAACTGGCCGAGGGTGCGTCCGAACAGGCCAGCAGCCTCGAGGAGACCTCCAGCGCCCTGGAACAGATGGCCGCCATGGCCCGACAGAACGCCGACAACGCCCAGCAGGCCAACACCTTCATGAGCGAAGCCAGCCGCGTCATCGGCGAGTCCGACGGCGCTATGAAAGAGGCCTCCAGCGCCATGCAGCAAATCTCCGAGGCCAGCGACCAGATCAGCAAGATCATCAAGGTCATCGAGGAGATCGCCTTCCAGACCAACCTCCTCGCTCTCAACGCCGCCGTCGAGGCCGCCCGTGCCGGCGAGCACGGCAAGGGCTTTGCCGTCGTGGCTGACGAGGTCCGCAACCTCGCACAACGCGCCGCCCAGGCCGCTCGAGAGACCGGCGACCTCATCGAGCAGACCGTCAACCGCGTCGCACGAGGTGTCGAGCTCAACCAGACCACCTCCGACAGTTTCGCCAAGATCGGCGAGTCCGCGACCAAGGTCGCCAATCTCGTCGCCCAGATCGCTCAGGCCTCCTCCGAGCAGGCACAGGGCGTCGAGCAGGTCAACACCGCCGTGTCTCAGATGGACAAGGTCACGCAATCCAACGCCGCCGGAGCCGAGGAATCCGCCAGCGCGGCCGAGGAAATGTCTGCCCAGGCGGAAAACGTCCGGGCCATGGTCAACGAGCTCGTCGCCCTCGTCGGCGGGTCCCAAGAGTCCGGCGACAACAAGACCGTTACCGCCGGTGCCGGCAAGCCGGCCAAGAAACGATCGACGTCCGCTAAGGCATCGGTCCAGCACTTCCTCCACGACTTCCACAAGACCGAGCCCAGCGCTAACGCCGGCGCCTCGGCCAAGGCCGACTCGTCCAAGGACGATGATCTGTCAGAATTCTGACCAGGCCGGCGATGGCTGAGCTGACCTCCCCCGGGCGGCGGGTGGACCCAAAAGGCCCACCCACCGCCCGGGTCCTTTTACCCCTGCCCACCCGAACCACCCCAGCAACGCGGGACGGAAGAAGCCTCCATAAGGACCGCGCCGCCCCGTCCCGTCAGGACTCGACCCATGCAGTGCGACGCCTTGCCCCATCGGGACTCGACGACGCTTTGCGTTTCCATGAACCGCGTCGTCTCCCAAGCAGGGCGGGCGGCCACCCCGCAAACACCCAACATCGACTCGTCTCTCGTGTTTGCTACCCTCTTGGCGCCCCGCTTTCGTCCCTTGTCATTTGCACTTCCGATGTCGCACTGCCCCAGTACGCCGACCCCCTTATCCAAATGTGAACGCCGATACGCCCCCCCACAACCCGACGAGGGCCAAGAATGCCATGCAAGACCCACCAACCCCCACAACCCGCAGTCCCCACTCAGCAACCCGCCCATTTCAGCGCATTCCGGGGCATTCCAGCGCATCTCAGCGCATTCCGGGACATTCCGGGACATTCCGAGACATCGTTCCCACCCCTCTCCGATGTCGACGTTTCGACTTTTCAACCAGGCATTCCGAGACATCGCCCCTCGGCACCAAAGCCCGGCATCGAGAAACCCGCCTCCCCACCCCTTCGTCCTTCCCCCGCCTGGGCGGGAGTGCGGCATTCTGCGGCATCATGCGACATCACCCCCAAAGCCCGAGCCCCGGAGACCCTGTATTCCGGCGCATTTCAGCGCATTCCGAGACATTCCGGGACATTCCGAGACATTTCGAGACATCGCCCAACCCCGCCCGGGCCCCCTCCTCCGTACCTCCCTCTCAGCACCCCGTCCCTCTTCCCTCTTCCCCCTTCTCCCTTCTCTCTTCCCTCCCCCGATCCCCGATCCGAAATGCGACGCCCAACAGGCGACTCCGTGCTTCACTGGAAGACCTGCTTGACCACCGGACCAAAGCCCATGATGCGCGACTCATTAAGTTTCATTCTGATCAATCAGGAGCTAGAATAGGAGCATGCAGGGCTACCCGACACGAAACGCAGTCACGTCCGGGGTCCGCTACCAAGGGTAGCCACAGAGACACTTGAGCGTCTGGAAGAAGTGAACGGTGTCGGACAGCGCCGGCATCCTTGCGGCCGGAAAGGGTGGGCATTGGGCCCGCAAGTGGAGCACGTGATATCTGCGCGCTCCCTTCCCTGCGGGCCTCGACGGAGAGGAAATGGCTCGATGAATGACTCGCAAGAGGCTTCGTGCTATTCGACGCGGGAGCTGCGCGCCCTGCGGGAACGCGTGGCCGCCCTGGAGCAGGCACTGGCCGACCGTCGCGATACGGAAGACCGCCTGCTGACCCTGTCCTCACGCTACCAAGCCATCCTGGACGCCGTCCCCGACATCATCATGGAGGTCAACGCCCAGCGCGTCTACACGTGGGCCAACCAGGCGGGGATCGACTTCTTCGGAAAAGACGTAATCGGCAAAGAAGCCGAATCCTACTTCGAAGGCCAACAGGATACGTATGAACGGGTCCAACCGCTCTTCCACGGCGACGAGAGCGTCATCTATATCGAGAGCTGGCAACGACGCCGAGACGGGCAGAAACGCCTGCTCGCCTGGTGGTGTCGAGTGCTCAAAGGTGGCGACGGTGCCGTGACCGGCGCGCTCTCCACCGCTCGCGACATCACGGAGATCAGGCAATCCCAAGAGGATCTGCGCCTCAATCAGTTCGGCGTCGACAACGCCGCACACCCCATCTTCTGGGTGCGCCCCGACGGTGGCTTCCACTACGTCAACAACGTCGCCTGCGACCTACTGGAGTACTCTCGGGAGGAACTACTCTCGATGGGGGTGCCCGACGTCGATTCCAGGTTCCCCGCCGAGGCCTGGCCGGCTCATTGGCAAGAGGTCAGACGGCAAGGGCACCTGACATTCGAGTCCGTCCACCAAACCAAGTCCGGCAGGACGTTCCCCGTCGAGGTGACCACGAAGCACCTGGAGTACTCCGGAAGCGAGTATGCCTGCGCGATCGTGCAGGACGTGACCGACCGCAAGCGTGCCGAGTTGGCTCTCCGCGATAGCGAGGAACGCTACCGCGCCCTCGTCCAGGCCTCGCCCAGCGCTATCATGGCCATTCGCAACGGACGCTTCGTCTTCGTCAACCCGGCCGCGGCCAGGATGTTCGGGTATGCCGATCCCTCCGAAGTGGTCGGTCTCGATGCCCTGTCCGTCGTCGCGCCCGCTTCACGCGATCTGATTGCCGAACGCATTCGCAAGCTCGATTACGGGCAAGCCAATCCACCCGTTGAGATCGAACTGCTCAGACCGGACGGGACGAGGATCTGTGTCGATAGCGTCTCCGTACCCGTCGAGCTTCACGACGGACCGGCCTCGTTGATCATCGGACGCGACGTGACTGACCGTAGACGAGCCGAGGACGCCCTACGTGAATCCGAGCACTTTGCCCGAACCATCGTCGCCGGAGTGGGCGAAGGCGTCGTCGTCTATGACAAGCAGTTGCGATACTTGGTTTGGAGCAAGTACATGGAAGAGATGACCGGCGTGCTCGCCCAGGACGTCCTCGGCAAGCACGCGCTGGAGCTCTTCCCGCATCTGAGGGAGCAGGGCATCGACAGGCTGCTGGAGCGAGCGCTGGCCGGCGAGACCGTTCATTCAGCCGACACACTCTACCGGGTGCCCGCCACGGGCAAGCAGGGGTATGTCGTCGGGCTCTACAGCCCACTCGTCACCGCCGAGGGAAAGCAGGTCGGCGTGGTCGCCACGATTCAAGATGTCACCGAGCGAAGGCGAGCCGAGGACGAGAGACGGATGCTCCAGGAGCAGCTCCATCAGGCCCAGAAAATGGACGCGATCGGACAACTCGCCGGGGGCGTTGCCCACGACTTCAACAACCTGCTGACGGTGATCATGGGAAACGCCGAGTTCATCGGTGTCGCGCTGCCGGAAGGCAGTCCCCAGAAGTCGTCCCTGCAAATGATCATGGAGGCCGCCCGCCAAGCCACGGGCGTGACGCGGTCTCTGCTCACCTTCAGCCAGAAGATCCCAAGCGAGAAGCGACCGGTTGACTTCGGCAAGGCCGTCACGGATGCGTGCCGCTTCCTCGGTCGCATCCTGCCCGGGTCGGTCGAGCTCGTGTTGGACATGGAATCTGATACGCCCCTATGGGTCCTGGCGGATGCCACCCAGCTCCAACAAGTGCTCTTGAACCTGGCGATCAATGCTCGCGACGCCATGCCGGATGGCGGCTCGCTGAAAGTCCGCCTGTCCCCCGCTTCCCCCTGCGAGCTGGCGGACACCGCAATCGGGCTCGGGCTGTCGGGGCGCATGGCTCAGTTGGAGGTCAGCGACTCGGGAACGGGCATGCCTCCGGAGGTGCTGTCGCGGATCTTCGAGCCCTTCTTCACCACCAAGCCCCGTGGCCGGGGCACCGGACTAGGCCTGTCGATCATCCATGGCATCGTCAAGGATCACGGCGGCCGCATCGACGTCGAATCCCAGGTGGGCAAGGGCTCGACGTTTCGCATTGTGCTTCCATGCGTTGCCCCGGCGCCCGGGGGGGAGGCGGCCGGCGTCCAGGCGCTGCCGCGGGGAAAGGGCCAGGGGATCCTGATCGCTGAGGACAATCAGTTCGTCCGAGAGATCATGGTTTCGATGCTTGAGCAACTCGGGTACGACGTCTGCCAGGCGAGTGACGGCGCCTCATTGATCGAACAGTGCCGATCTCGAAGGGATGAGCTCCGGCTCCTCATTCTGGACATAGACCTTCCCAAGCAAAGCGGCCTGGACTGCCTTCGTTCACTCCGCTCGGAAGGAGTGCACACGCCTGCCATCATGATAACGGGGAGCGTTGCTCTCGGAATCGAGGAGCAGTTGGACGACAGGACATCCCTGCTTCGAAAGCCCTTCCAGATGTCCGATCTCGGCGCCCACGTGATCTCGGTCATCGAGGGAAGTAGGCCTGCGGAGACCGGCGCATGAGCGGCGTCACCACAGTACTTCTTGCCGACGATCACACGCTGGTTCGGGAGATGCTCCGCGAGCGGCTTCAGGCCGAGCCCGACATGAGCGTCGTGGCCGACGTCGCCGACGCCGATGCCGCCGTCTCAGAGGCGGTGCGGGGTCAGCCCGACGTCGTCGTGCTGGACATCGACATGCCGGGCCTGCACTGCTTCGAGGCGGCCAGGACCATCAAGGCACGATCCCCAAAGACGCGCGTCCTATTCCTGAGCGCCTTCACGAACGACCGCTACATCGAGCAGGCGATCGCCGTACAGGCCGCCGGATACCTGACCAAGACCGAGTCTACCGAAGTGATGGTCAGGGCCGTTCGTTCCGTGGCGGCTGGGGGAACCTACTACTCCCCGGAGATCCAGATGCGGATCGTGATCGACGACCACAGGGCCTATCTGGCGCGCGGGCGCCGAACCGAGGCCTCGACCCTGACCCCGCGCGAGATCGAAGTGCTCCGCTACATCGCCAAAGGGATGTCCAAAAAGGAAATGGCCGCCACGATGCACCTGAGTGTCAGGACCGTTGAGGTGCATACACAACGATTGATGAGGAGGTTAAATCTTCACGATAGAGTCGAACTCGCCCGCTTCGCCATCCGCGAGGGACTCGTCGAACCATAGCGCGGTGGGTCGGCCTCTATGCACGTTGTCATGTCTGTCTACCCCAGAGAGGGCACGGGACCCGATGGGAAGCCGACCGACTGCAGCGCCCCCCACGGGCAACGGGCTGTGCTAAAACGCGGCCTGCACTGCCACCCGGAACATGTTTGTATCGTCGTTCTGGAACCAGTTGCCGTTGCCGCTGTCCAGCGGCGCCTCCTCGATCCTAGTGAAGTCGGCCTGGATCTTGAAGTTGTGTGACTCGAACGGGTAGTAGTTGGCCCCGAACGTGTACTCCCAGCCGTTGTCGCCGGCGTCCCAGATGCCACCCATCCTCGCGGCCACCTCGAACTTCTTCGGGATGATGAAGTAGCTCGCCTGAACGTAGCCGCCCTGGAAGTGCGTCGCGCCGGATCGGCCGGTCAGCATCTCCCACTCGCTGAACTCGCTGTTGCCGTCAACGGTGCGCATGTACCACTCGCCCGTGAGACTGAATCCACGATACCGAAACGCCGTATGGGCGCCGAACTGATAGTAGTCCGTGCCCGTCAAGTCCGTTTCCCCATAGCCGCCGATACCACGCCCGCTGCGAATCCGATCGGGGATCGTGTGGAAGAACGTCGGGTCTTGATCGCCGTTGTCGTCGTTGTAGGCGAAGTTCATCCCCACGTCCCACAACGGATCCTTGCTATACGGCAGATCGGTCTCGTCGTCCCCGACGCCGTCACCCAGGATGTGGTAGATCATTGACGCGGCGTAAGCGAAGTTCGTGTCGAGTTGGTCGAGGCTCGGGCTGTCGCTTGAGTTGGCCACGCCGTTGAAGACGCCCACGGCGTACTCGAGCTTCCCGAAGAGAAGACCGCTCAGCGCAACCCCGATCGAGTACCCCAGCCCGAACGTCTCCTCGGCGAGTGACCGGTCCACGAACAACTGCTTGTTGTCGGCCGTCAGAGCGTTGAACCCCTGTGGTAGATCGAGAATGCCTGCGCTAAAGGTGAGCTGTTCGGCGATCTCATAGTTCACCTGAGCGTAATAGGTCTGCCAGTCGTGGCCCTGGTCCGTGTCGCCGATCACGCTGATCAAGTAGGTCAGCTTCGGGTCGTGGATGTACCCGTCGAAGTTGAGCACGACGTACTGCATCTCGAAGCCGTTGATGTCGTCCTGCTTGCTGCGGCCTTGGAGGCGGCGGTCGTCCGTCTGCCGGTTCGTACCGATCCATCGGAACTGCATCATGCCCGTGATGTTGAGCAGAAACGTCTCGTCGCTGCTCCTGAGATAGAACCCCTCCTCGTACCCGACCTCCATCATGTCTGGGTACAGGCTCTCCCTGAACCCGCCGTCGGAAAGCAATTCGAGGACGACCCGCTTGATCTCCTCGACCCGCGCGGCCTCGGAGTCTTCGCTGGCTGCGGTGCTGATCTTGGATTCGAGATCGACGATCGTCCGTTGCTGTAGCTCGGCGGCTGACTGCAGGCGGTCCAAGCGTTCTTGCGGCGTGCTTCGCCCGGCGCGGATCTCCGCGCCCCTCCCGCCGTCGGGCTCGGTCCCCAATGCCCCAGGAGCTGCGATGAGGGCTGTACAGATGAGTTTGCCAAGCAAATGCCGCATAGCCGTCGTCTTCCCTAACGTCCGGTTTGAGGGCATGCTCTGGCTCGACGTTCAGGCCGTTTGCGGTCCGAGCCACCAGGCCTGTAATCATACGCATCCGTGCGCGGGCAACTCACGAGCAGATGATGTCGACAACTAGCTGGAAAACATGGACTTGGTTGACCGCGCCAACGATCAACATCTTCTGGAGGGCAGGTTATGAAAACGCTGTTACGGTGTCAATGCAAGATGCCGAGAAGAAATGTCGTATCGTGCTGATTGCGGAAGCCAGCTCCGGCAAACCCAACGACCACAACGAGGCTTGGCAGTGTAGATCCCAGAGAGTCCGCCCCGGGCCCAGAGGGGGGTGGGGTCGGGGACTCGTTGGCCTACTTCAGATCCCGATAGGCCTTCTTGCCGTAGCCCACCTTCTTGACGTCGCCGGTATCCGCGCCTTCCCGCGCGTCTCCGGTCATGGGCTGCGCCTTGACCTGCTCAACCTTCGTGGTTTCACTCGTTGTCGAGCAGCCCGAGAAGACAAACACAAACGAGGCCGCCGCCACGATGCATGAAAGGATATGACGTTTCACGATAGGGCCCTCGCCCAAGACTGCGCTTGATCCAAACCCACAACGTGACCATCCACGCTGTATACTGCCAATGACGTATTCTAGCCGCGCCGACAACCGACTTCAGACTATGATGCGCGTAACACTCATGATTTCAGAGGCTTCTGCGTTTTACCGGACCAACACGACCTCCGGCGCCGACAACACTCGATGTCTGGCGGCACCCCCGCCACGCCACGCCCTTCAGCAATCCCGGGACCCTATGCCTCAGAACCCCATCCCGGCTGTTCGCCCCAATGCAATTCCACACCGTACACTGTCCCCCTTATTCATAACGAAGCCGGGAAGGAGGGACGCAGCCAAGCATGATCTAAGGACCCCATGTGGAGAAAACCAGGCTCAGCAAACTGGTGTCGAGACGCGAGAACATCTGCGGCACGCACGTTCTTTGAGGAGGCTGGCACATCACGGGCGATGCCAGGATCTCCTGTCCGTCGGCGTGCCGTGCCGATACAGGAATCAACGGATACGGATAGGAATCTAGGCCTACTGTGATCGGTAAAAATACTCTAAACCGAGACTGTATATCATCCGATTCCTTGGTAAAGACGGTAGTCTATCCTTCTCCGGCGTCCCGCTTCGCGTGGTGTTGACGTCTTGCTCAAGCCGCAGGGTTATGGGACGCCCATCCCGGGCAAACCCGGGCAAATGGCCTCGATTGCCCGGGATTCGTGAAAATGTGGGCTGGAGCGATGATGCTTCCGCGCGGCTCCGTAACGAACAGGGGCCCATAATCTCCACATGCCGCGCTTCCTGGCTGACGTTCCTTCCCGGAACGGTGGATTAGCCCTAACTTGGCCAAAGGCATGTAGGGCACACCCCTCATCCATCGCGTTACCCGTTTTGCCGATTTCCTCAGCGCACGACCTAGTAACTAGTCACTAGGTACAGGTTCGCTGGATCGGAGCTGCGCACCCGCCTGAATCGCGTGCCCGGATCCGATCGGAGTTCCGAGCCGATCTCCGGACGGCCAAAACGCCGTCCGACTGACATCGTGTTGTGGAATCGATAAGCGTCTCGTCGGAATGCCTGGTGTGCCAGGGGCGTGCAGGGTGCTCGCCAAGCCAGGACTCGGGTTCGGCGAGATTACAGGTAGGTCCCGTCGAGGGTAGCTTGATAGGAGAGAGTCGACAATGCTGCGAAACATGAAGTTGGCTACGAAGTTGGGGTTGAGTTTCGGCGTCCTCGTCGTCATCGCCGGGGTGCTGGGTTACCTCGGCTGGACCAGCCTCGGCAAGGTCGGGGCCAAGGTCGAGATTGCCGACGACGCCAACCGCATGCTGAAGGAATCGCTCAGGGGGCGGATCCACGAGAAGAACTTCATGCTGCGGAAGGACAAGAAGTACAAGGACGAGGCCGTCAAGCTCGTCCAAGACTTCAACCGGCAGATCGACGAGACTGCGGCGAAGCTGAAAGAGCAGTTGGACAAGGACACGGTGCAGAAGGTCGGTCAGCGAATCGGCCAATGGCTCACATCGCTCGAGTCGTACGTCAAGCTCGAGGATGAGAAAGTCCGGGCCGACAGCCAGATGATCGAGGCGGCTCGGGCCGCTACCGATCAGATCCAACAGATGCGCGTCGATCAGAAGACCAAGCTCCTGGACGAAATGGAGAAGCAGAAGACGGCCGAGCAGGTCAAAGACCGACTGTCCAAGGCCGACGACGCGAACCGCCTCAACAAGTTCGTCCTGGACGCCCGTCGTCACGAGAAGAACTACATCCTTCGGGACAAGAAGGAAGATGCGTCGAACGTCCAGAAGACCGTTCAGGAGATGCTGGCCCTCGTGGCGGACATGAAGACGCGATTCAAGGATGCCACGAACCAGAAGCAGGCCGACGAGGTGAACGCCGCGGTTACCGCGTACAAGAAGGCCTTTGATCAGTACGTTGCGCTCGTGGAGAAGCAAAAGCAGGAACAGGAGAACATGCTTGCCGCCGCGCGCGAGCTGGAGACCAATGCCGATCAGCTCCGCCAGGGCCAGAAGGCCAAGATGCAGGCGATCGCCAGCTCTTCCACCACCATGATGCTCACGCTCGCCATCGCGGGCATCATCCTCGGAATCGTCTTGGCCGTTGCCATCACCAAGGCCATCACCAAGCCGATCAGAGGCATCTTCAAGGGCCTCCAGCACCTGAGCAGCGCGGAGTTGGCCCAGACGGGCGAGACCTTCAACCGCATCATCGACGGCCTAACCGATGGCGTCGAGCAGGTCAACGACGCCTCGACGCAGGTCTCCGCCGCGTCGCAGCAACTCGCCGAGGGCGCGTCGGAGCAGGCCTCCTCGCTCGAGGAGACCTCCAGCGCTCTGGAGGAGATGGCCGCCATGACGCGAACCAACGCGGACAACGCCCGCCAGGCCAATGATCTGGCGAACCAGGCGCACCATGTGGCTCAGGAAGGCGACGACGTGATGCAGGCTATCAAGGAGTCGTCCGACCAGATCAGTAAGATCATCAAGGTCATCGAGGAAATCGCGTTCCAGACCAACCTGCTGGCACTGAACGCGGCGGTCGAAGCGGCCCGGGCCGGCGAGCACGGCAAGGGCTTCGCCGTCGTGGCCGATGAGGTCCGCAGTCTGGCCCAGCGGGCCGCCGAGGCCGCCAGGGAGACGACGGGGCTGATCTCCAACTCCGTCGAGAAATCGCGCCAGGGCACCGAGGCCCTCCAGGGCATCGTCGGCAGCGTGGCCAAGGTGACCGATCTGGTCAAGGGCATCGCGCAGGCCTCGCAGGAGCAGGCCGAAGGCGTCGAGCAGGTCAACACGGCCGTGGCCCAGATGGACAAGGTCACCCAGGCCAACGCCTCCGGCGCCGAGGAGTCCGCCTCCGCCGCCGAGGAGATGAACGCGCAGGCAGAAGCGACTAAGACTCTCGTTGATGAGTTAATGGTCCTTGTTAGAGGAAACTCCGCCGCGGCTTCCACCAGTTCACGATCGAAGGCCCGCAAGGCCAAGTCGTCCAGGCCTGCGACGGATCTGAAGCGCGTGCATCAACTGACCGCGCAGTTCTCTGGTCGCTCGGCGGGGAAGTCCGATGCGTCATCGGACGAACCCGACGAATCGAGTGATGATATGGGAGACTTCTAGCATAGCCTGAACATCCGAGCCCGGGCGACGCGGAACTCACCTTATGAGTTTACGCGTCGCCCGGGTCTTTTGTTTCTTGATGAGCTTGCCCTCCTCGATCGTCTCCGCTGTCTTGGCGATACGATCCGATCCCGCCGAGGTCCCCTCGAAGGCGGGGTGTCCCGTTCGGATACTAGCCCGTTGGTGACGTCCCGTCGGCGCTTGTTCCCGCGCGTCTGGCAGTGGTAGTCCACGGCCGTTTTCGACGGGGATATTGAACGACCGCCCTTGGTCGCGTATCGTCTTGCCTGCTGGTTGAGTTCCATAACGACACAGGAGGAGGTTGACCCCATGGCCGAGACGATGACCGCGCAGGTGTTCTACGAGCCGGAGGACATGCGGCTGGAGCAGGCGCCGGTGCCCACGCCCGCCGACGACCAGGTGCTCTTCGCCGTGAAGGCGTGCAGCATCTGCGGGAGCGACGTGGCGTACTACTTCGGCGACAGCTCTCTGGAGACCGAGACGGGCAAGGGCCCGCTGATCCTCGGGCACGAGTACGCGGGCGAGGTCGTGGCGGTGGGCAAGATTCCCGCCGCCCTGGGCCTGTTCAAGCCAGGGGACCGCGTGGTCGTCGATCCGGTGCAGTACTGCAACTCGTGCGCGATCTGCAAGAAGGGGCAGGTCAACCTCTGCGAGTACAAGCAGGTCCTCGGCGTTAGCGCCAACGGCGGGTTCGCCGAGTACAGCGTGAGCCACTACACCGGGCTGCACAAGGTGCCCGAGGGCATCAAGTGGGAGCACGCCGCGCTGACCGAGCCGCTGGCCTGCGCCGTCTACGCGGTCAACAACATGGCTATCGGCGTGGGCGACTTCGCCGTGATCATCGGTCCGGGCGCGATCGGGTTGATGATGCTCCAGCTCTGCAAGGCGGCCGGGGCGGGCACGGTGGCCCTGGTGGGCACGCGCGACTATCGCCTCGAGATCGGCAAGCAGGCCGGCGCGGACGTGCTGATCAACACGAAGGAGAAGAACTCGCCATACTACGCGGCCGACCTCAAGGCCAGGATCGCCGAGCTCACCGACGGCATGTTCGCCGACGCGGTCGTGACGCCGACCGGGGCGGTCGAGGCGATGGAGCAGGCGCTGGCGATCAGCGGGCGGCGGAGCCGGGTGGTCTTCTTCGGTCTGCCGGCCGATGATGCGGTCGTGAGGGTGCCGGCGCTCGCGTCGATTCTGTGGGACAAGACAATTCGCTTCAGTTGGCTTGCTCCGCTGGTCTGGCCCACGGCGATCAAGGCGATGGCCAGCGGCCAGGTCGACCTGAGCATGATCTGCACGCACACGATGAAGCTCGGCGACCTCAAGCAAGGCCTGGCCGACGTGAAGAACCGGAAAGGCAACCCGATCAAGGCCGTCGTCAAGATGGACTAGAGCCTGGTACGTCTTGACGCATCTCGTCATGGGTAGACTATGGCCGCGGCGACACGACTTCCGCGTTACGTGATCATCCAGCACACGTTTCGGGAGCATCATGAGATCCTCCGTGGGCGGCTCGATGGCCGTCGCGAAGTTGCGCCGCTCGATCCGTTCAGCCAGCGCGGCGAAGTGGGGTCGTGGCAGGGGATCGAGATCGCCTGGTACTCGGGCCCGGCCGGCGAGCCCACTCTCGTTCCCGTGCTGGAGCAAGGCAACGTGGAGTACGTCTTCTCGCTCGGGCTCGCCGGGTCGATGTCGAAGGCGCTTGGCCGAGGCGACCTGGTCCTGCCGACGGCGTCGCTTCGGGGCGACGGCTTGACCGACTACTGGGCGGACCCGATGTTGCCGGCGGTGGCCGACGCGGACGCACTCTCGGCGGTCCGCCAGGCCGCGAGGGAGTCGGGCATCGATCTGGCCAGCGGCATCTTTCACACGACGCCGACGCTCTACCGAGAGATGGACTTCATCAGGAAGTGGTCGGCGCTCGGCGTGGTGGCGATTCAGATGGAGCTTGCCCAGCACTTTCTGTTGGCGCACCTTCACGGCAAGAAGGCGGCCGGTCTGTACGTCATCAGCGACTCTCCTCTTGCGGGGGAAGAGATCTGGCGGAGCGGCGTCGAGCTGGACGAGACGCTCTCGTCGGCGTACGAGCGGGCGGTCGACATCGTCCTCGGCGCGATACGCATCTTGTCCGAGGAGATGATCTAGAACAGACCTCGACACGACACAGCAAACGGCCCGGATTCCTGGCGCTTCCTTCAACCACTACAGTTCCTCCAGGCGGATGTTACGGAACTTTGCGACCGCGCGTTCGTCGTGGTTCTGCAGTCCGATGTATCCTCGCATGGACCGATCGAGCTTGGCGTTGACGACGACCTGGCCGTTCATCTCGATGGTGATGCCGGGGCCCTTGGCGGTGATGGTTACGGTGTTCCACTGGCCGGACGGGCGGACGAGGTTCGTGGTGGGGGCGACGACGTCGTAGATGGCGGCGGGCCCGCTCTTTGAGGGGGGCTGGCCGGGGGCGTCGTAGATCTGCATCTCATAGCCGGTGAAGGCGGGGTTCTTCTCGATGGCTGATCGGAAGAATATGCCGCTGTTGCCTTTGGGGCTGATTGTGTACTGGATTTCGAGTCGGAAGTCGGCGACCTGGCGTCTGGTTCGGAGCCATGATCCGGTTGTTTCAGGGTTTGTGGACCAGTTTTTGCCGTTGCTTCCGATGAGCAGGCCGTTGTCGACCTTCCAGTGGCCGCCCGCGACGACTTCCCAGCCGTCGAGGTCGCGGCCGTTGAAGATGGGGCGGCATCGCTTCTGCTGCTTGCGTATGCGCTCTAGAAGGTCTCGCGTCTTGCGGATGGCGTCGGCCTCGCCGTCCTGCGAGGGGCAGCCGGACTCGATACCGACGTGGCCGGTGTAGGCGGCGTCGCGGACGATCCGCATCATTCGGAAGAAGTCGGTTTCTGCGACGAGGCCGTCGGGGGTGAACTGTGTGGCCTTGGCGCTGACGGCCTTGGCCATGGGCATGAGCATCTCGACGGCGTCGTAGCGGTTGACCTCGGGGGGGAAGTTTCCGAAGTCCGGGAGCGTGCCGAAGTTGGGCTTGCCGACCTGCTTGATGACCGAGGTCAGCCAGGCGGGGTCGGAGGAGGGCCCGCCGTGGTTCTCGATCGCGACGTTGACGTTTCGCTCGGCGGCGTGGCCGGCGAGGCGCGAGCAGCTCTCGACCATCCAGCGGCGTAGCTCGGCGGGGTCGCTCTCTCCGCGGGCGTTGATCCGAACGGTGTGACAGCCGAGGCGCTTGGCCGCATCGATCCATTCGAGCGTCTTGGCAACGGCGCGGTCGCGGAGGGGCTTACGCGAGGCGCCGAGGGGGCCGTTGGTGTCGAGCATGATGAGGCCCATGGTGACGCCTTCGTCCTTGGCTCGGGCTTCGAGATCCCGGAGGTAGGCGTCGTCGCGGGCCTTGTCGGCGAAGAACTGGTCGACGAACTCGATGCAATCGATTCCGAAGTCGCGTTTGGCGAGACGGGGGAAGTCGAGGTTGGTGATCTTGCCGGCGCGGAGGGTCTTGACGAGGGACCACTCGGCGAGGGAGATCTTGAAGGGGTCGTCGGGGGCGGGGGCCTGGGCGGCGCGAAGCGGGACACGGCTGAGGGCGAACTCTCCGGCGGTTCCGACGGTCAGGGCGATGAAGGTTCTGCGGTTCATGTCGTGCTCCTTGATTGGTGAGTCCTTTGTGCCGGGGAGTGTAAGGGGAGGACGAGGGAATTGCGAAGAGGGAAGAGGGAAGAGGGAAAGGGGTAAGGCCCCGACGGGCGAGGGACGGGGTGCTGAGAGGGAGGTACGGAGGAGGGGGCACGGGCGGGGTTGGGCGGTGTCTCGGAATGCCCTGTCGAAACGTCGAGACGTCGACACGTCGGCATGGGGTCGGCGGACGCGGTGCGGGGGGGGCGATGCAGCGAGATGCACCAGAATGCCGCGTTTCGTGGGGTGGGCGATGTCTGGGAATGCCCTGACGAAACGTCGAAAAGTCGACACGTCGACATCGGACGGGGGTGGGAACGATGTCCTGGAATGTCTCGGAATGTCCCGGAATGTCTCGGAATGCGCGGGGATCCACCGGAATGCAGCGGAATGGAAGGGGCTTTGGGTTCGGGGTTCGGGGGCGATGTCGCACGATGTCCCGGAATGTCTCGGAATGTCTCGGAATGCGCTGGAATGCGCGGAAATGCAGCGCGTCCGGGGCTCGGGGTTTGGGGGTGACGTTGCACGATGCCGCAGAATACCGCATTTCCGCCCATGGCGCGGCGAAGGATGACAAGGGGCCGACTCGCCAGGGGTGGGCGATGTCTCGGAATGCCTTGTGGAAACGTCGAAACGTCGACAAGTCGACACGTCGACATCGGATGGGGGTGGGAACGATGTCTCGGAATGTCCCGGAATGTCCCGGAATGCGCGGGGATCCACCGGAATGCAGCGGAATGGAGGGGGCTTGGGGCTCGGGGGCGATGTCGCACGATGTCTCGAAATGTCTCGGAATGCGCTGTACGCTCGGGCGGTTCTGGTGTCGAGGTCATTGATCGCGATCCTTGATGGTTTCGGCATGGCATTACCGGGTTGAGTCCGGTCGCTAGACGTCGTCTCGGTTCTGTATGTGGATAAGGGGGTCGGGGGGGTAGGAAGTGAGAAGGAAGACGTGAGAAGTGAGAAAGGGGGAGGCTTGGGGCTTGGGTTCTGAGGGGGTTTTGCTGCAGGCCGGGCGCTTGGGGTCTGATGTGGGAGGGACGGGGGGGCGAGGGTGTTTGGGGTTGATGGGGGCGTGGTTGTGGGTAGTCTGACGGGGGGCCGCAGTCGGTCGAGGGTGTGCCGCGCTCAGTGCGCGGGGTTTGGCGACTGCGTCATGGCGTTTTGCAGGGGTCTATGATGGCCAAGTCGGAATACGCTCTTGTTGTCGACAGGATCCAGGATGAGGTGGGGCCGGTGTTGACGGGGGCGGGGTTCCGGGGACGGGGTCGGACGTTCAACCGGACGACGTCGGACCAGTTGACGCAGGTGATCAGCTTTCAGATGGGTGCGTTCGATCCGCCGGGCACGCAGTACATTCCGGGCATTCGCGAGAGCCTGTACGGCTTGTTCACGGTGAACGTGGGGGTGTTCGTTCCGGAGGTCGCGAGGTTTCACTTGGGCATTAAGGTGAAGGGGTTCGTTCCGGTGACCGGCTGCTGCATTCGGGCTCGGTTGGGGGAGCTGGGGCCGGAGCGGCGGGATCTGTGGTTCAGAATCACGCTGGAGGATGGGGTGGCGGCGTCGGTTCGTGAGCGGATCGGGCGGGATGCGCTGCCGTTTCTGGCGAGGTTCGCGATGCGGGACCTGATCTTGGATGAGTGGCGCGACGTTCCGGACAGCGTCAGCCACTGTAGCCCGCCGCGGATTGCGGTGGGGATCATCCTGGCGGTTCGGGGGCAGAGGGAGGAGGCGAGGAGGTTGCTGGCGGATCAGGCTCGGAGGTCGTCGCATCCGGGGCATGTGGCGTTTGTGCGGGAGCTTGCGGGGAAGCTGGGGGTGGGGGAGTTGGGGGGTGAGGTG
>JAFGLZ010000158.1 GCA_016927755.1 Phycisphaerae bacterium | reverse complement strand
CCTCGGACGCCGCCCCTTTCCCTCTTCTTCCTTCACTCTTCTCACTTCCCTCCGCCCGACCCCTCGAAACAGCGCATTTCCGCGCATCCCAGCGCATTCCGGGACATTCCGAGACATTATGCGACATCACCCACCACCCGAGGCGCACGGGTCACCCCCCGCGAAAGGTGCTCCTTCGCCCCTCGGACGCCGCCCCTTTCCCTCTTCTTCCTTCACTCTTCTCACTTCCCTCCGCCCCCCTCCCCACGCAGCCTCGCCAGATCGCCAAGGACCTGCCGCTGGATCTTCTCGTCCTTCAGCTCCTTGGCCAGCGCCAGCGCCCGATCGAGCATCCGCGCCGCCCTGGCCTTGTCCGCCCCCGCGACCTTGCCCGCCACGGCGATCAACGCCGCCGTGCCGGCGCGGCGGACCTCGAGCGGAATGGACTGATAATCATGCAAAATGGGGTCAATATCCTGACAGTACCGCGCGATCCGCCCCAGAGACTCCCCGCTCCCGATCGCACCCACGCCATCCAACGCCGCGACCTTGAGCGCCGCCGAATCCGCCCCGTCCAGAACCGCGTGATACCCCCGCAGCGCCTCCTCGCTCTTGCCCTGCTGTCGGGCCGTATCCGCGGTCGCCAGCAAGGCCTTGGCCTTCTCATCGGACAGCCGCCCCGTCGCGCCAGACTTCGCCGCCAAACGCGCGACGTCCTCCCGCACCACCTCGATACAGTTGATAAACGGCGCCTGCGACGCCCCCGGCTCCGCGACCTTCGACACCAGCTCGACCTCGAGCGCGGTAGCGACCTTGACGCCCTTGAACTCCTTGACGATCGCACGCTCCGCGCCGCCGGCGGCCTGGGCAACGTCAAGGTCCTTGGCCACGACGCGCCCCTGGAGCTTCACGTCAAACACGCGCGCCCCCGCGACGTCGCCCGCCGGCGCCGCGAACCCGAGCCGCACCGTGTACGTCCCCGGACCGTCCGACCACACGTCGTCAATCAGCGGCAACGCGCATCGGACCAGGCCCAAACACCCCGACGTGAACAGCCAGGGCCTATCCGTGCCAGGAATCGACTCCCCGCGATGATCCTGACAGAAGTGCCCCATGCCCGGCAGAACCTTCGCCTCCACCTGATACCTCGTCCCGTACGCTCCCCTAGTCTGCGGCCGGGGCGAGGCCAGCCACAACGTCCCGCTCGCGTCACGCCGATCTCCCGGAGCCCCCAGGTTGACCGCCAGGTGTCTCGCCGGTGCCGTCGGCCCGTGCGTGATGAAAACCGACCACGGATCCTCCTCGGCCTTGCCCGAAGGCTTCAGCACCACCGAGCACCGCAACGGGAACGAGCATGTGCACCCCGAGCTCGCCTCCGGCATCATCAAAAGCCCGTTCGCCGAGATCAGATTCAGCCAGCATCCCGGGCGAATCGCCCCGAACAGCGTCAGCCCCGTGTCGCGCTTCAGGTCGTAAATCGCCCCGCAGTACGAACGATAGAAGATGCAGTTCGGCGCGCCCGACGTGATCCCGCAACTATGACCGGGACGCAGGAACTCCCACGGAACCGACTCGCCGCTGATCGGGTGCGGACGCATCTTGATCTCGCCCGTCCGAAGGTCGCACGCCCTCGGCTCGATGATGATCTGATCGCCCACCACCACCGGCCTGCGAAGGTAGTTCAGCGGCTTCGACCAAACGACCTGGCGACCCTTCACGTCGACGGCCGTGATCCGACGCCATCGCAGCGTGCTATTCTTGAACAGCGTCCCGTCATGGTTGCTGAAGTGCCCGAAGAACACGAGCAGCCCGTCCTCATAGGCCGTTCCCAGCTTGTCGCCCCCGCAGCCCGTCAGCTCCATCGGCTGGGCCCACGGCTTCTTGCCCGTGGCCAGGTCCAACGCGACGACAAGGCGAACATCCTCTTTCGCCTTGGAGGCCTTGGTCTTAGGATCGGCCTCGTAGACACCCCTCTTGATGAGGTCCTGCTTGGCCGCCAGAGCGGCCGCCCTCTGCTCGGCCGTCACCTCGTTGTCCACGAAGTACACCACGCCGTCGCCAACCGTGATCGATATCTGCGGGATCGCCCCGCCGCGATACACCCACCGCTGCTTGCCCGTGTCCGCATCGAGCGCGAAGACCGCGTCACTCACCATCACGCGAGGCGTCGTGCCGATCGGATCCTTCTCGCTCCCCCAGGCCGGAAAGTCCGCAACGTGCCGCCAGAGCGCGCCCGAACGCTGCATCTCCGCGCGAGCCAACTTGTCCGGCACGGGATACATGGCCCTGAGCCCCTCCAGCACCCCGGCATGTCTGGGCGGGATTTCGCCAAGGTCCCGCCACCTGCCGTCCTTGACGAGCGCCTTCCAGATCGCCGCGTACTCGCTGCTCAGTGGCAAGGCGGCCGAGCCGAGCAGCGCATCCCCCGGCCTCGAGACGTAACCCCATCGACGCGGCTCCCCCTTCGGCGAGTCGGGCAGGTTATACACCCGCGCCACCTCCCCGGTCTCGCCGCCCAGACGATAACACTTGCCCTCCGCGGCCACGTACAAGTCATCCCCGCCGACCGCCATGTTGCCGCCGTCAACGTCCGCGCGAACCCGAACCGCGCCCGGAAGCTTGCGCGTCCAGAGAATCGTCCCGTTGTACGCGTCCACCCCCGTGACGATCTCCTCCCCCTGGATGTAGAGTCGACCGTTGCCCGCCACCGGGCTCGCCGCGCGCGCGTGACGCTCAACCATCGACTGCGGACCCGGCTCCCCGAACCAGAGCACGCCGAACGGCGCGACCGCGAGCTGGTCGTCCGAGCACGCCGTGTTGTGCGGCCCGCCGTAAAGCTGCGTCCACGAGCCCGCGCCCGCAAGCTTGCCCCGCGCGCCCATCACCCACAAGCCGCCCTCCTTCGAGAGCTTCGCGCCGCTCAAGCCCGCCCGCTTCAAGCCGTCCGCGAGCTTCGTCAAACCGGCCTCATCCGACGAGCCAGACCCCGCGTCCGTCCGTCCGATGCAGACCGCCCCGCCGAACGGTCGCAGCACGCGGTAGATCTCGTTCGCCGAGTCCGCGAGCTGGCCGGACGCGGGCAGCGCGTCGCACACGATAACGTTGGCGAAGTAGTCGGGAAGATCGGCAAGACGCCAATCCTCCACCACCACCCGAGCGCCGAGCATACCGGCCGCGCCCAAATGTTCCCGAGCCTTCGCGCGCCGCGCCGCGTCCGCCTCGATCCCCACGATGTCGAGCTGCGACCGCCTGGCCAGCTCGTACGCCAGCCGGCCCTCGCCGCACCCCAGCACCAGACACCAGCCCTTGTCCGTCCCCACCCGCTCGAGAATGCGAGCGGCAGCCGATTCGTAAACCGGCGTGAGCGCGTCCTTCGCGTACGGCTGCCGGTCAAGCTTCCGTGCCAGGACCTTGGGCGCCGCCTCCCGGATCTCGCCGAAACAGTGAATCGCGCCGCTGTCCGTACTGACGCAAAGCCGACCGTCCGAAACGGCGAGCCCCTCGGCCACGCCGTCCACCGCCCCGTTCCACAAAACGGCCCCCGACGTGGCGTCCAACGCCGTGACGACACCGTCGCCGCCGACGTAAATAGCATGGCCGCCAACGATCAAGCATCGAAGATCCTTCCCCACGTACCGCCACTTCTCCGTCTTGCTCTTGAGCCGCTCGGCCTCGGCATCCATCTCAGAGAGCTTCTTGCCCGCGTCGGCGAGTCGCTTCTCGAGTCCCTTTCGTCGATCGGACTTCGCCTTGGCCAACTGCCCGCGCGTGGACGAAATCAGCTTGTTCAAGGCCGTCTTCTGACTCGCCTGAAGCTTCGCCGCCTCGCTCAGTTCCGCGTAAGCCTTGCGATCGATGGCATGAACGCCCTCCGTCGTCAGGATGTACGTGATCTCCGGAGCCACCACCACGTCGAGCCCCGGGAACCAGGCGAACGCGTCGAGCTCGCGCGTGTGCCTGCCCTCCCTGTAGGTCGACTTCGACGGCGTCCCCGAACTGTCCACGCCGGCAATGAGCCTGCCGTCGGCCACCAGCGCATACGATCCGCCCGCCTTGCCGGGCGGATCGCAGACATACAAGTACCTGCCCGTGCCTCGATCAAGCGCGACCGGCATCGCCCGCCCCGCGGGCACGTACAGATTCTTCTCCGAGGCCACGAGGTAGCCCTGCGGCGTGACGCCGCCGAAGTTCAGTTCGTAGGCCTGATCGCCCAGCGAGTCGTTTCGCCAAACCATAGCGCCGTCGTCGGCCTTGAGCGCGCAAACGTACAACCCCTCATACGGAAACACACCCGCGGCGAAGTAGACCACGCCCCCGTCGACCAGAACGCTCGTTCGGATCGGCCACCGAGAGATCATCCGCCCGTTGCCGATCAGCTTCGCGTCGCTCGGACCGGGCCGATGCTTCCACACGAGCTTGCCGTCGCCCGCGCTCAAAC
Source organism: Phycisphaerae bacterium (assembly GCA_016927755.1). Taxonomy (GTDB): domain Bacteria; phylum Planctomycetota; class Phycisphaerae; order UBA1845; family JAFGLZ01; genus JAFGLZ01. The sequence goes on along the minus strand of JAFGLZ010000158.1, from coordinate 16,147 downwards.
AGTAAACGTTCCCGTCGTCCGAGCCGACGTAGACGCGTCCCTGCCAGACCGACGGCGCGAACCGCACCGGACCCTCCGTGGCGAACGTCCACCGCGTCTGACCCGTCGCCGCGTCCAGCGCGATGACTTCACCCGTCACCGACGAGCCGAAGAAAACCGACCCGCCGGCCATCGTGACGAAGCAGGCGCGATCGAACGCCATCCGATGACGCTCCTCCGCAGGCGTCGGCCATGCGGGCTTCGGCGCATGCACCGGCCGGTAAGTCCAGTGCGGCGAAAGCGGCGGACTCACCGGCGCCGGCGCGATCCCCGACCGCGCCGCGTCCGCGCGATACGTCGGCCAGTCTGCAGCGCGAAGGTCGCTCGGACTCACGACGAGGAAGATCGAGCAGACCACGACGATCACCGCCAGGAATGCGGATCGATCGGCCTGTGCCCCCTCACGTCTCGATGCGCACATCATCACATGCCTCCTTCGCTCCGGCGAAATGGCATCCGCACAGGGACGCTATGAGATGTCAGCCCGCCTGGGTAATTCGTCCGCTCTCGAGTCGGCAGATGCGGTCCGCGTGGCCGTCGGCCGCCGCGCCGTGTGTCACGACGACGACCGTCCCGCCCTCCGCGTGAAAGCTCGCCAGATGCTTCATGACCTCCGCGGCGTTGTCCGGGTCCAAGTTCCCCGTCGGCTCGTCCGCGAGAATGACCTTCGGCTTGGGCAACATGGCCCGCGCCAGCGCGACACGCTGCCGCTCCCCCGCGCTCAGCTCGGAAGGCTTGTGGTCCCGCCGGTCACCGAGGCCCAACTCGACCAGCACGTCGCTCGCACGTCGTCGCGCCTCGGCCCCGTTCGGAACCGACGCCGGCAAGAGCACGTTCTCCACCACGGTCAAATATGGCACGAGATGGAACATCTGGAAGACGAACCCAACGTGCTCCGCCCGAAAGCGCGCACGATCGCCGTCGCTCATCGCGTAAACGTCACGACCGTCGATGAGCATCCGACCGCTGCTGGGCCGGAGCATCCCCCCGATCGCCAGCAGCAACGTCGTCTTCCCGCTGCCGCTCGGGCCGCGAGCCACGATGAACTCGCCGGGCTTGATCTCGAGACTGACGTCATCCAGCGCCCGCACCTCGCGCGAGCGCGTCCGGTAGATCTTGCAGAGATGCTCGGCCTGAATCACGGTCACTCCTGACTCAACGTCACGGCCGGGTCCTGGGTAACGGCCATCGTCGTCGGAATGAAGCTCGCCAGCGCCGCGAACGCCGACGCCCCCAACACCGACCACGCCAGCAGCGGATACATCGGCTGGATCGCCTTGGCCGTCACGCGAAAGATGTCGGGCCCGTAGATAAGCGCCAGTCCCGTCCCGACGACGAAACCGATCGCGCCGCCGATGACGCCCACGACGACGGCCTTGCCCATGAAGAGACCCGCGATCTTGCCCGAGCCGTGCCCGATCGCGCGCAAGATCCCGATCTCGTTCCGCCGCTCGCGGACGTTGATCATCGCCAGCAACCCGATCCACACGACGCTCAGCACGAGCACGAACGGCAGGATGAACGCCAGGTGCCGCTCGACCATGCGCCGCTGCTTCTCCCTCGCGTCGAAAATGGCCTTGATCGGAATGACCTCGGCCTCGGGCAGCACGCGCTCGAGCTGCTCACATAACGCGGTCATCGGGTCTTGCTCGGTCGCCAGGCAGACGCAGTTCAAGGCCTTGATCTCGTTGATCTGCCCGGGCAAGTCCAGCGCCGCCTGCACGTCGCCGATGTGGCCGAAGATCCGAATGTCGTCGTCGCTGCCGCTCTCGGCCAGGCATCGCACGATCTTGAAAGGCTTGCCGCGGATCTCGATCGTCTGGCCCTTCTTCAGGTCGAAGGCCTTGGCGAGCTGCGAGCCCACGTACACCGTGCCGGGATCGATCTTGAACGTCATCGCCGGCTTCGGCTTGTCCGGGCTCGACCGCTCCGGCATGAGCCCCGTCAGGATCACCTCGCGGTCGCGCCACGTGATCATCTTGTGCAGCATCGCCAGCATGTGCGCGTAGTTCAGCCCCTTCGCCGAGGCCAAGCGGTCGACGAACTCCTCCGGCATCGTCTTGTCGCTGAATCCGGCGGACCAAAACCGGTTCCTATCGGTGCCCTTGGGGATGATCCGCAGGTTCAGACCCATGTCGCGCATGAGCCGCGTGGTCTCTCTCCGCGAGGCCTCGTTGGCGGTGAAGAAAAAGACGAACAGCGTGATCGCGCCCACCACGCCGAGAACGCCCAACAGGAAATTCAGCTTGCGGTGGAGGATCTCCTTGCCGATCAAGTGAAGCGTCGTCATGCCGCCCTCCGCTGGGCTCGAAGAATGATGTAAACGCCGCCGGCAACGATGATCAACGCCAACCCGCCGCCGACCAGCCAGGCCGTCTCGACCCCGCCCCCTGAGGCATCGATGTCGTCGTCCGAGTCGGTCTTGCCCATGGCAGCCACGCTTCTTGCCGGCATCGTTGTCGAACGAAGCTGAGGCGCCGCACCCGCCCCCTGAGAAGCCGGCGCCTCTCGCCCTTCGATCGGCTCCTCCACCAGCCGCGTCCGCTCGGACTCGGCCGCATCACTGGTGAACTCGACCACCTGCTCCCGATAGCCGATCAGACCCGTCCCGCCGGGCGCTGCCTGACCGCCCCCGCTCGAACTCATCGCCAGGATCTGGCTGACCTCCATCTTGACCATCGGATTCTCGGGATCGAAGCCCAGGTTCTTCACGCTCGCGGTCTGGGTCGCCTCGTCCCACCGCAGCGGAACCATCACGCCGAGCATCTGCCGTCGGTCCAGCCCGCACTCACACGAAGCCCCGACCAACGCCACAAGATCCGTCAGCGAGCCTTGCACGATGCCGGCACCGCGGAACTTCGGCCCGATCCACCGACCGCGACCATATAACACGACCACCGCCGGCTCCTCGAGCACGCCGGTCTCGAGCCCCAGACTCCACAACAACACGCCCTCCTGGCTCCGCCGCTCCGACGGCAAACGGATCATGCCAGGCGGGTTCTTGATCTCCTTGGGCAGTTGGTCCATCGCCCCCGTGATCTCCTTGACGGTGGCTTGGACCGCGGCCGCCGCTCGCTCATTCTGTTTGGCATCGCTGCCGTCGATCAACAAGACGAGGCAGTACGCCTCGGGCAAGACCTTGACGATCTCGCCGCGGAGCGGAGACACGACCGCCCTCTCGAGAAGCGCCCACGCGGCCTGCCGGTCGGTCTTCGTCGGCAACCCCTCGGCGAGTCGCAGCGCCTTGCCTTCCGGCGAGAGCAACACGAGCGCGGGCAGCGAAGTGATACCCAGTTCGCTCAATCGCGCTACCGCGTCGTGGCCCTTATCGCGATCGGCGTTGACGATCTCGAATCGAACGTTGCTGTCCAGCAGCGTCACGTAGGAAGCCTGCTCGATCAATTCGAGCCACGCTTTGGGCGTGTCGTCGCCGGTAATGAGGCAGGCGCGATAGACGGTAGCCCCGAGGTCGATGAACCCGACGTCCCGAACGGTGTACTTGCACGCCCACGCCGCCGTGGCCGGCAACAGGCAGGCGAGTGCCGCGGCGACCGACGCTGATCTGGAGCGCATCGCTGTCATGCCTGGCTCGGTCCTCGGCTCGCTCGTCGATCTGTCGGGCTCGCGGGCGCTGCCGCGCGGGCGGACCCATCGCGGACGAAACACCGCATGGTCGCGGATCGGCCCGCCGTCACGCCGGTCGGTCTCCTCAACCGTGCAATTCATGAATTCTACCGAACGCAGGCGCGACCCACCAGGGCAGCGGCTTGTCGCCAGTGGGATTCAGCGCGGCGGCGCGTACCTCGCCATGACCGCCTCGGCCGTTCGGATGCCGTCCACGCCCGACGAGACGATCCCGCCGGCGTAACCCGCCCCCTCGCCGATCGGATAGAGATTGCCCGCCGACACCGACGCCCGAGTGCCCGGGTCTCGAACGATCCGAATCGGACATGATGCCCGCGTCTCCGGCGCCACGAGCAGCGCGTCGGCGCCGTCGAAGCCCTCGAACCGCCGCCCCAGGATCGTCAGCCCGGTCGCCAAGGCCTCGCTGATGTCCGCCGGCAGAACGTCGCGAAGCTCGCACCACGACCCGCCGAGTGGATAGCTCGTCATCGGATCGCCGTCGCTCCCCCGGGCTTCCACGAAATCCGCCGCGCGCTGCACGGGCGCGCGATAGTCCGCGCCCGCCGCCTCAAAGGCCTTGCGCTCCCAATCCGCCAACATGTCCAACACGGCAAGCGGGTCCTCGCCGACGCTTTCGGGCCCCAGCGTCACGACCAGGCCGCTGTTGCCCATGTCGCCGTTGCGACGGGCCCGGCTCGCTCCGTTGACGGACACGCGCCCCACCGCCTCGTTGCACGGAACGACCTGGCCGCCGGGACACATGCAGAAGCTGAAGACGTCGCCGCGCGGCCCCCCGGCGCCCTTGGCCACGACCTGATACTCCGCCGCGCCCAGTCGAGGATGCCCCGCGGCCGGACCGTACCGCCACGCGTCGATCATCTCTTGGGGGTGCTCGATCCGAACGCCCACCTGGAGCGGCTTGACGGCTAACGCGATCCCCGCCGACGCCAGCGAACGGAATGTGTCCCGAGCGCTGTGGCCGATGCCGAGCAGCACCGGCGCCGGCGATGAGACCCCGGCGCCGCCCAGCGGGATCGTCGAGCCCCCCGCCTCGCCGAGCGACACGACTTGGCCCTCCTCCGGCCTCAGCGATTCGACCCGCGTGGCGAATCGGACCTCGCCGCCAAGCTGCTCGATCCGCTCGCGGATCCGACGACAGATCGGCGGGAGATGATCGCTGCCGATGTGTGGCCGGGAGTTGATCAGGATGTCCGCGTCCGCCCCGTGCCGATAGAACGTCTGTAGGACGAAGTCGACGCGCGGATCGTTGATCCGTGTCCGCAGCTTCCCGTCGCTATAGCAGCCCGCCCCGCCCTCGCCGAAGAGCATGTTCGATTCGGGGTCGAAGTCCCGATCGCGCCAGAATCGCTTGAGCACATCGACGTGCCGCTGCCGAACCTCGCGCCCTCGCTCGAGTACCACCGGGCGATACCCGTGCTCGGCCAGTATGAGCGCCCCAAACATCCCCGCCGGTCCGAACCCGATCACCACCGGGCGCTCGGCCATCGGCTCGCTGCCCACGGCGGAACTCGGCGGCGGCTCAGGAGCGATCCGCGTCACGTCCGTCCGGTGGAGTCGTTTGGCGATCCGATTCTCGGTCTGGGGCGAGTCCAGCGAAAGCTCGATGTTGTAGACCAACCGCACCTCACCCGCTCGCGCGTCGATCGCCCGCCGCACGATCCCCCAAAACGCGATCGCGTCGACGGGCAGCTTGAGTCGGCGAGCCGCCCGCGCCGGCAGCGCCTCCTCTGGCTCGTCCAAGGCTAGCGCGATGTTTCGTAGCAGCAGCGGCATTCGGTGGTCTTCCCGTTCGACTCGACGACGTCAAGTCCCCTGACCCGGGCGCATCGGCTGGGTCACCGGCGCCCGCCCGCGCGGCGAGCGGAGAATGACGAGCGCGTCGTTGTGGGCACGATCGTATCGCGGCATACCCGTCGGCACTTCCTCGATGGTCTTCAACAGATCGTCCCAGGCGAACTCGCCGAAGAGCGAGCCATCCTCGTAGTCCTTCCTCGGCAGCAGCACGATCACGGGGTGGTCCTTCAGCGCGAGCAGTCGGCCGCGCAGCATCGCAAAGCGGAGTCGTGGAATCGCGTCGAACCGGTCCGGCATGAGCGTCACGAGCTCGTGATCCTCGGCCCCGAAGAGAATGAGCCGCGTGTCCTCGCCCGTCTCGGCGATGACCTCGCCCAGACGCGAGGCGAGCGCCCGCTGTGAGCGCAGCGGATCGAGCGTTCGGTCCTGGAACACATGGACCATTGGCAGCAGGGCCACGGCCATCGTTCCCGCCCACAGCGCCACCGCCACGCCGCATCGGCGCTTGAAGACCATCGCGGCGGCGATCACCATGGCCCCAGCGACCGCAAGGATGTAGACGCACGTCGCGATGATGTGTCCGCGCATGAAGACCGCCAGCGCCGAAAACGCGGTCCGATCGTGCTCGTTCGTCCCGATCCACGGCTCGTCCGCGTCCGGGAACGCGAACATGAAGTCCCGCACGCCCTCACTCATCATCAGTAGAGCGCCGATACCAATCACCACCGCCGCCAGAGCCATGGCCACGGCCGCCATCCGCACGGCGATGGTCAGGTGGAGGTCCCCCTCGACCGACGAGTCCGGATCGCTCGCCGCGGCACGACGCCCGATCAGCCACGCTAGGCCCACCTTCGTGGCGTCGGCGAACGTCCGCCAACTGATGTGCCCGCCGGCCGGAGCGCGGATCAGGTCCGCCAACATCTTGCCGATCAGCAATGCCGCCGCCGGGTACATCGGCAGGATGTATTCTTCCTTGCGGAAACTCAGGTAGCTGAAGAACGCCATCCACGCGAGCATCCATGCCATCAGCCACGCGCCCTGTCGCCAGAACGCGCGACATCTCGGACGGAAGACGTGGATCATCGCCCCGGGCAGCATGATCCACCAAGGAAGCATGTCCGCCACGAGCCGGCCGAAGTAGAACAACGCGTTGGTCTTGGCCTCGAATTCCTTGCCGTAGTCCATGATCCCCGCGCGGGAGAGGTTGTGTCGCAGGAACATCTCACGGGTGAACTGCCCGTCCGTCTCGATGTGGATCAGCACGTGCCACGGAAGCCAGATCGCCAGCACGATCACGACCCCCGCGAGGAAGTGCATCCGTCGCATCGTCCGCCAGATCGCCGCCGGCCACTGCCGAAGCCCCCCCCGCCAGCCGTGCTCGCCGATCCCTTCGATCGCCAGGTAGATCAGCACGATCAGCCCCGGCAGGAGGAAGTACGCCAGGCTCTTCATGAGCGCCGCGCACCCGAGGAGCACGTAGACGCCCAGATTGCAGGCCAGCGGGCGGATGCCGCGATGACCCAGGTACCACAGGAGAAACGCCACGCCGAGCATGAACGTCAGCGTCATGTCCATCTTGGCCACGCGCGCCAGCCAGAAGTACTCGACGCACGTCGCCAGTGAAACCGCCGCGATGAGCCCCGCCAGACGGTCATACAGCAAACACCCGAACAGATACACCACCGGCAGCAGGAGGATGGCCGGAACCGTGCTAAAGCACCGGATCGAAAACGCCATCCACGGGCCTTCCATCGGCACCCCAAGCGTGTATCCGGCCGCCACCAGCCAATAGAAGAAGACGGGCTTGTGAATCTGCGGGACGTAGTCGTAGCGGAGCTCGATGGGCGGGCCGCCCTTCTCCAGCGCTGCCTTGACCGTGTCCCGCCAGTCCTCTTCGAGCGCGAGCACGGCGCACGGATCGTCGTAGCTGAGCTTCGTCGGCCACCGCTTCCATCCGGTGATGGTGTCACCGCGCTCCCCGCTGGCCGGGTCGACCATGAGCAGGGGCATTCCCTTTTCGAGCGTCATCGGCACCCACTTGCCGCTCTTGACCATCCGCCGAGCCGTTTGGACGGCGCGGGCCTCACCGCTCGTCCAAAGACCCCGCCGCCCAAGACCCGGAAGCCACAGCAACGACCCGGCAAGAACCAGCAGCAGACACGCGACCCAGTCCCACCGCGCGAACCGCCAATCGGACAAGCCGATGCGATCCTCCGCCGGAACCTCTTTCGTCGTCGCCTTCTCGCCCATGTTCAATGCGCCATCCGCCCCAATGCGCCGAAAAAGGTGTCAGGAACCTTTTCGAGACCGGCTACGCAAACAGCTTGGCAATCTCATCCGTCGCGCTGATCCGTACCTTCCCGCCCGCAATATCGTACAGGCCGCTCGTGCCCCGGGCCACCTCGCCCACCGCCGCACACGAGATGCCGGCCCTCCTCAGGCGCCTCGCCAGCCCCGCAACCTTGCCCTTGCCGATCGTCACCAGCAGACAGCCCGACGCAATCGCGCGGAGCGGGTCGATACCCACCGCCCCGCACAAGACGCGCGTCGCCTCCGCCACAGGGATCGCCCCCGCGTCGACGACGAACCGCTTGCCCGCCGCCTCGGCCATCTCCCAAAGACCCGTCAGCACGCCCCCCTCGGTCGGGTCGTGCATCGCCGTCGCCCCCGCCGCCGCGGCGATCATCGCCTCCTTCACCACGCTGATGCCGGGGTCGAACAGAAATCGGGCCGCGCGACTCACAGCGCGCTTGCCGACCCGTCCGCTGAGACGATCGCCGCATTCCCGTGCGACGATCGACGTCGCCTCGATCGCCGCGCTCTTGGTCAGCACGATCGCGTCGCCGATCCTCGCCCCGCCCGTCCGCAGGACCTTGCCGCGGTCCACTAGGCCCAGCATCGTCCCGATGACGATCGGATGCTCGATACCCGTCGTCACCTCGGTATGCCCTCCGAGAACGCCCACGCCAAGCTCCTCGCACGCGCGGGCCACGTCGTCGAAGACAGACCGCACCGTCACGCGCGACTCGGCCGGCATCAGCACGCACGCCTGAAACCATCGAGGCCGGGCGCCCATCGTCGCCACGTCATTGGCGTTCACGTGGACCGCGTACCACCCCGCCCGATCCGCGGCGAACGTCACCGGGTCCGTCGCGACGACCAGGGCCTGATCCCGCACGGCCACAGCCGCCGCGTCCTCGCCGATCGCCGGGCCGACCAGCAGGTCGCGACCCGACCCAACGGGCAGTCGGCCCAGCAGCCTGGCCAGTTGCCCATGAGAAAGCTTTCCGACCGGATACCGTGGCATGGCGTCTTTCTAAGAGACCCAAGCCCCTAACGCAAGCCCGCCCCCGCCCGTCCAGGCGACACAAGAATCGCCCCCACAGACAATTGACGCGCCGAGACCACATTCGTACCCTATGAATGGTGTCGCCTCGCCGATCGGCGCGGCGCGAATCGCGGGCGTAGCTCAAAGGCAGAGCACCGGCCTTCCAAGCCGGCTATGTGGGTTCGATTCCCATCGCCCGCTGTCCTCATGTCTCCACTGATATGCCCTGACTCGGGGTGGAATCCTGCGCGGCAGGCATCCGAGGCCCTCAGGGAGGTGGTGATCATGGCGACGCATCGAACATGCCTTCTCTGTCCGACTGTCGTGATCCTTCTCGTGACAACTCCACCGTTTCTATCGGGCTGCAAGAATCCAAGGCAGAAAGAGCCTGCAGGGATCAAGGAGGAGGCAGTGCCAGCCATGACCATCAGGATCGAGAGCGAGGCGTTTGGGGCAAACCTGGCCATTCCCAAGAAGTACAGTGGCCAGGGGCAGGACGTGTCTCCGCCGTTACGCTGGTCTGACCTGCCACCGGGCGCCAAACAACTGGCCTTGATCGTGGACGATCCCGACGCTCCCCGCGCCGAGCCGTGGGTCCACTGGGTGATCTACAACATCTCTGCGGAGACCAATCATCTGCCGGAAGGCGTCGACAAGACGAAACAGCCCGCGGCGCCTGCCGGGGCCCTGCAGGGGAAGAACTCCTGGCGCAAGATAGGTTACGGCGGACCGATGCCTCCGCCGGGCCATGGCGTCCACCACTACCACTTCAAGCTCTACGCACTCGATGCCCCAATGGACCTGAAACCGGGCCTGACCAGAGATGGGCTGCTCAAGGCGATTCGCGGTCACATCCTGGCACAGGGAGAGCTCATCGGAACCTACCAGAGGTAGCCGAGGCGGCTCGTCCATCGCGGCGGCCTATGCGCCGCAAGGGGGTTGTCTGTCGCGTTGCAGGATGTATCCCCTCCCACGATCTCAACGCTGTTGTGCAACCCCCATGTGATTCCGAGCATCACGAATTGGACGACCGCCTGGCCCGGTGATAGGCTGCGAATCGACAAATCACACGAGGACGAGCCGCCATGAAGCCCAACCCGTGCAGATGGACCCTGACTATCGCCACGCTCGCAGGAGTCTTCATCTCGATACCTGCCCTTCCCAGCCAGAAGTCGGTCATTCACCCCGGCGACCCCGGCAAACACACCTCAACAGCAAAGACGCTGGCGGGCTTCGTCACGCCAATCGACTGGTCCCGATTCAAAAGCGAGCCCCGCGATAGCCGGAGCCTCCGCCAGTGCAGGGATCTCCTGCGCAACTGCGCGCGATACGACCTTGGATGGATCGCCAAAACCTTCAAGGAAGACGCGTCAGGACGCATGTTCGTCCTGACCCGAATGGACGAGCATGGCATCCGGCCATGCACCTCGACGGTCTACGGCCTGGCGGCCGTTCTCGAGACCCAATCGTTCGATGAGAGGGACGCTGGCGTTTCACGTCAGGAGGCCCTTGATCGAACGATCAAGCTGCTGCGAGGCACCGCCAAGACGCACAAGGCGATCGGCGATCCGAAGAACGGATGGGGAGACGCTTGGCAGTCCGCTCTGTGGGCCGCCGAGCTCGGATTCGGCGGCTGGATGCTCTGGGAACACCTGGACGGTCAGACGCGCGACGAACTGACACGGCTCGTCGTTCACGAAGCCGATCGCTTCATCGGCTACGAGGTGCCCTACTGGAACGGAAAGGGCGGCGACACGAAGGCCGAGGAGAACTCGTGGAATTCCATGGTCCTGAGCGTGGCCGTGGCGATGATGCCCGGCCATCCGCACATCCGGCAATGGAAAGAGAAATGCAGCGAGTTGATGGTCTCATCGTACGCCACGGAGAATGACTGGCGGGAAAACAAGAGGATGCTGGACGGCCGTGCCGTAAAGGACTGGCTCAAGGGCTACAACGCCCTCGAAGGCGGCGGCGTCCTGAATCACGGCTTCATCCACCCGGACTACATGGTTGACGTGAGCATGAACCTATGGGCCTATCTGACCCAGTCCCTGGCCGCCAGGCCAGTCCCCGAAGCCGCCGACTTCAACGCCGCGATGATCTATCGCATGCTGGCAACGCGGCAATGGCCCTGTCCCCCATATCACGAGCCAGGCGGCACGATCTACCGCCCCGGCCAGGCCGGTATCTACTACCCCAAGGGAACTGACTGGAGCACGCACGACGTCTCGGCCTACTATCGAATCGACGTCTGGGCCGATCTGCTGGGATGGGACAAGGATCTTCCGTACCGTGCGGCAAGCTGGATGCAACTGCGAGCCGAGAACATGCTCGAGATGCAGCGCCGTCACGAAGACCGGCGCATGTTCGCCAAAGGCGAGTACGACACCTATCCTGGCGCGGAACAGTGGGTGACTTGGTGCATCACCGATGCCTACCTGGCCTTGTGGCTAAACGCCCACAACGCAATGAGCGACAGATCCAACTGGCGACGGCAGTCATAGAGCGGAAGAGCCATGCTCCGAAACCCGACGCTCGCGGCTTGTACCCTTCCCCAAACTGGCTTGGCCTGCTATTGTTAGGTCTTGTCATCGTGGAGAGTGAGGCCTTCCCCAAGTCATGTGGTTCTTCGCGGCAACGGAGGCAGGCTATGTCTATCAGGAAGGGATTGGCTTTGTGCTGGGGGTTTGCGCTGGTGTGGACAGCCGACGGCTGGGCTGTGGAGCGGCACGTGCCGAGCGAATACGCCACGATCCAGGCCGCCATAGATGCCAGCAGCGATGGGGATGAGGTGATCATTGCCGTCGGTACGTACGAAGGCAATGGGAACCGAGATCTGGACTACGGCGGCCGGGCGATTACCGTCCAAAGTACCGATCCCAACGACCCCAACGTCGTAGCGGCGACAGTCATCGATTGCGGATGTGACCCGAACGATCCTCCCCTAGACCCGAATGACTACCACCGTGGGTTCTACTTCCACGGCGGCGAAGGCCCCAACTCAGCAGTGGCCGGTCTGACCATCGCTAACGGCTTTATCGACACCGATGGGCCGTATGACCCCAACGCCTGCGGGGGGGGGGAGTCTATTGTCAGGCCAGCAGCCCGACGCTGGCCAACTGCACGTTCAGCGGGAACACAGCGAGCTACCAGGGCGGGGGTATGAACAACTACGGTAGCAACGCGACGGTGACGCACTGCACGTTCAGCGGTAACACAACGAGCTACCAGGGTGGTGGGATGTGCAACGGCGGCAACAGCGCCCCGGCGGTGACGCACTGCACGTTCAGCGGGAATACAACGTTCACCCTCGGTGGCGGAATGTGCAACCGCTACGGCAGCCCGATGGTGACGCACTGCACGTTTAGCGGGAACACAGCAAGCTACGGCGGAGGTATGCACAACTACGGTAGCAGAGTGACGGTGACGGACTGCATCCTGTGGTCGAACGCGCCGTATGAAATCTACGACCCGAACTCTACGTCGCAGATAACGTACACGTGCATCGACGGCGGCTGGACCGGCACGGGCAACATCAGCGATGACCCGCTCTTCGTCGATCCCAACGGACCCGATGGCGACCCGAACACATGGGACGACAACGACTACCGCCTGTCGCCCAACTCGCCTTGCATCGACGCCGGCGACCCGGACTTCACACCCGACCCGAACCGCCCGTTCGATATCGACGTCGAGCCGAGGGTTCGTGGGGGGCGCGTCGACATGGGCGCGGATGAATACTGGGCCGACCATGTCGTGCTGAGTCTGCAAATCAAGGGACAGGACAGAGGGGACGTGGATCTTGATCCAGCCCCGACGGCCAGCATCGACCTTCGACACTGGTATCCGATTGATACGTCCGTGACGCTGACGGCCGAATGGGATGAAGGCAGGTCCTGGACGGGCTGGGCGGGGGACGTTGACCCGAACGACATCTACAGCAACCCGCTGACCATCACGATGGACTCGGACAAAGAGATCTCTACGTCCTTCAAGTGTGGGGCGGGAGCAAGCCCCATGCTGCCGATGATGCTGGGCGCCCTCGGGCTGTTCGCATGGACCAGACGCCGGGGGTAGCTGATACGAGAGTCCCTGACAGGCCCACAGGACGAGCCTGTGGGCCTGTTCCGTTTCGGTGTCAGGGCCCGCGTCCCGGCGCATATCCTTCGGCCTTCCCGGAGGCCCGGACCATCGCCAGAATCCCCGCCTTGACCACCTCGGGCAACTCGCGCAATAATCTAGTAACACAGCACAGGTCGGCGTATTCGAAGACGATTCCCGTAAGCCGGCCTGTAAGCGCGTCGGGGTCCGATGCTAACTCGTTGCAGGACTCGTTGCTTGCGGCGGACGCTTCCGGACTTCCAGGCCGGTCATGTGGGTTCGATTCCCATCGCCCGCTGTCTTCACCTCCTCTCTGGCTTGTCCTGCTCGATGAAGGCAATAGCGGATGTTGTGATATGTCCCGCTTCCAAGTGGCTCATGCACGTAGGCGACGTTTGCATCAAATGGGATGGGTGCTCTTCTACGCGTCCCTGGCGATCATAAACTGGGCAGTCATCTACGGCAGAGTCCCCAGCATGCGTTACGCCGTATTCCTGTATGGCCGCACCTGGAAGGCCCTCTACTTCTGGATCGCCGATACCTTGCTAGAGGACTTGGGGGCGGTCGTTATCCTAGCCTTGCTGCTTCTCGTCGATGCGATCCTGGTCGGTGTTGGCCTGGCGTATCACGCAGCGCGCAGGAGACGCAACATCCGGGCGTATTGCCGTAAATGCGGCTACAAGCTGAGGGGAAACGCCAGTAACGTCTGTCCGGAGTGCGGGACGCCGATGCCGCCGATATGCTTTCCGCCCATTCGGCATCCCAGAGAGTTGAGCGTGCCCTCTGACAAGGGTCCACGAGGTGCATTATGAACGTGCGGAAGACCGGCTTGCGGCACGCTATTCCAGTTCTCGTCTGCGGGATCTTGGCGGGGGGAGCCTTTCCATGTCCGGCAGAGATGGCCGTGGCGGCACCGCGCTTTAGCGTGCCACCAGGGGAGCATCAGTTGTTCCTGGACGATTACGGGATCGCCAAGATCGACAACCTGCGCCGAACGATGCACCAACCGGCCAAGAAAGGCGCCGTGATCAGGCCTGCTCCGGGTGGGGGGGCGCCATCCTGCATTCAAACGCGCACCGCCCCGATCTGGGACCCTCGGCAGGAGGTCTACAAGATCTCGGCACTGGGTCGCTACTACGAAAGCAAGGACGGCCTGCATTGGACACCTGCCGGTGAGACGAAGCCCAGGGTGGACTGCATGGTCTACGATCCCAGCGATGCCGATCCGTCGCGACGGTTCAAGGCGGCCCTTCCTCCGCGCGGGTTCGCCGTGTCGCCTGACGGGGTGAACTGGAAGATGCTGGACGTACCCGGCGTGCCCAGCAGCGACGAATACAACTTCTCCTTTGACCCGAAGGAGCACCTGTTCATCCTCGCCGTGAAACAGGGGGGCCCCCACGGTCGCGCCGTTTACCTTTCCACAAGCAAGGACTTCGAGCACTGGACCAAACCCGAGCTGATCTTCTTCGCCGACGACCTCGACCAGAAGCTCGGACGCGAGAATATCAAGGCCCGGTTTGCCGACCAAACGCTCCATCATCCACCAAGCAACGACCCGAACGTCCACAACGTCGACGTCTACAACATGGGGGTCTTCCGCTACGAGGGGCTCTACATCGGCATACCGGCGATGTACCACGCCACCGGGCCGGTCCCCAACTACCCCAACACGGTCGGCTTCCATCTGCTGCAGTTGGCCTTCAGCCGCGATCTGAAGACCTGGAACCGCCTGGGCGACCGAAAACCGTTCATCGGCCCTTCTCGGGTGGATTCCGGCGCGTACGACTTGACCCAGATCCTCCCCCCGTCCTACCCGATCCTGCGGCCTGGCGAGGCGAGCTTCTCCGGCCAGGATGAGCTTTGGTTCTACTACACCGGAATCAAGTATCGTGGCACGTTCAAGTACGTGGGCAAGTATCCCCATGGGGAGCATCTCCCGTTGCCGGGCCTCGACCGGGATCAAGGCGCGGTCTGCCTGGCCGTGCTGCGGCGAGACGGCTTCGTATCGCTGGACGCGGGCGAGCAGGAAGGCGTGGTCCTCACCAAGGCCTTCCCCCTGACCGGGAGCAAGGTGTTCGTCAACGCTGATGCCTTGGGCGGTGAGCTTCGCGTGGAAGTACTGGACGAGGCCGGAAAGCCGGTGGCCGTATCAGAAGCGCTCAAGGAGGATCTGGCACGCGCCCAGGTGCGGTGGCGGCAAGGCGACGTTGCGAGCGCGAAGGGCAAGCTCATCGCTCTTCGCTTCACGCTCCGCAACGCACGCTTCTATTCCTACTGGGTTGAGGACTGAAGGAACTCCGGCGCTTGTCAGACACCCTCAGAGAGGTGCAAGAGGTCCGAGTGCCGTGTTCGGCAACGGGGAACCGCCGCTCCTGCGATGAGGGACCCCACGCGAAGGGCTCCATAGGCGGCTCAATCAAGGCGTCCGAGTCTCACGTCTTCCTTGTCGACGATCCCGGCGCCGGATCATCATTTCGTTTCGAACATGACGCGTGCGGTCTCGACGCGGCTTGCCTGGACCGTTACCGTCATGCAGAAGTGGCTGCCGCCGGGCAGCTTCACGGTGCCGTCCTGGTTTCCCTTGTAGCTCGCCGGGTAGATCACTTTGACGCCTTCGATCGGCGTGGAGAAGTCGTAGGTCACGTCCGGTTTGAAGGCGAGCTTGGCGGCGTCTTGTGAGGCCAGGGCCAGGACGTAGCTGGCGTCGAAGGGCTGGTCTTTCCGTTCGGGATGATACAGGTGGATGTTGAGGATCACGGACGTGATCTTGCCGAATTCGTCGGGGTCTCTCAGGGCGAACTTGAATCGTGGCGAGGTGTTGACGGCACTGGCGATCCTGATGTCGCCGGTTGCCTTTTCGCGGCTGCCCTCGTTTCCGTCCAGCATGACGTCGACGTAGTATTTCGCCTTGTAGGTGCCGCCCGACGGCTCGCCCGAGGCCCTCTTGGCGACGCCCAGGCCGGAGGTGACGTATCCTCCGTAAGAACACCCGATCGCCGCGGTGATGCTGACGAGAAACCCGATTCCCAGCGTTACCAGAAGAGCCCTCGATTGGGACGATCGCATCGAATTGCCTCCAGAAATGGACTGCCTCGTGAAACGGTCTTTACGCTAGTAGGGATTTTCGACGATGTCAATCAATCGTCAGTGACCGCCAGCCCTGACGAATGGCAGGAGCTTGCGAGGCGGCGGCGGCGGGACCACCGGGGACGAGCGAACAGCGGGGGGAGCGGGGGCGTG
>JAFGLZ010000157.1 GCA_016927755.1 Phycisphaerae bacterium | reverse complement strand
CGCGCTCGTCGATGTAGGTGGGGCCGTGGACGTAGTAGCGGAGGCGCTGGGGGGTGGCGTCGTACTCGGCCAGGACGTTCTGGCCGGAGTAGAGGTCGAGGGTGGTTACGCTGTCGGCGGTCTTGGCGATCCGCCGGCCAAGGGCGTCGAACCAGAACATCACGAGGACGCCGCTGCCTCCTGGAGGCGTCTGAACCTGGGTCAGCTTGTTGTCGTGGTCGTAGGAGAACTTGTATCCGCGATGGTCGTTGGTCATGTTGCCGGCGGCGTCGTAGTTGGGGTCGTAGTCGTAGGGCTGGATGTCGGTGTACTGGTTGGCCGTGTTCGAGAAGTAATTCGCGTCATCGCCGTCCCGATCGCTGTACGTGATCCGGTTGCCGGCCAGATCCAGCTCGAACACCTCCTCGTTCGGCTCGTTGGGGTAGTCCACGCCCGTCAGCCGATGCAGATCGTCGTAGTGGAACGTCCGCGTCAGCTCGCCCAGGCCGTATTGCTCGAACGTCTCGTCCGTCGGCAGCCCCATGGCCGCACGCGTGTAGACAAACTCCGCCGGTGTCCGCACCTTGCTCGGATCGTCCACGCGCAGCGTGTTGACCGAGGCCGTCATCCGAAGCAGCCCATCCCGCTGGGTGTCTGGTGTCGACGTTTGGGCTTGTCGACGTGTCGGTGTTTCCACGCACAGGTCCATCATCTTGCGCACCCGATAAGAGCAGCGTGATGAAGAAGTAGAATGTCCCCTTTTCTCCTTGTCCCTTTTCTGCTCCCATTGTTCGTTTGCCGCCATTATCTGTTTATCCCTCATTTCCCGTTACCAGCAGAGACGGACCGAAGCTCGAAACGCATGTCTTGGGCTGGGCGGCCTTCTCTGGGGAGGATAGCAGCGAGCTCATCTCGAACGCACTTCCACATGCTTCGGAAGCGCCGGTAGCTCTTAGGCTCAGACCTCAGCACCGCTTCGCGATCTCGGCCGCCCAGAGAAGTGACGCCGTACGATGTCACCACTACGTTGGGGTTGCACTCGTATAGCTCATGCCAGGAACGCATATGAAGCGCGCGAGGGCCGTCCGCGACGGCAACTACCGTTTGGTGTGAGTCAGGGCCGAAATGGCCTCTGTTCAGGCTCGGGTCGCGGAAGACCCCGGCGGATTCCAGCTTGTTCAAAGCTGCCGTCAGCCGCTGAGGATCGACGTCGCTTGTCTGGTACGGGGGCCCCCCACCGACTTGGTCTTGCGACCAGACGGCACAGCCGTCTTTCCAAATCGCCAGGATCACACTGGGTTGCTCGGTCTCCAAGTCGCTTCTTGTTACATAGACCGCTGCGGTAGGAGCTCCTGCTCGATTGACCCAGATAGGCATCACCGCGCTGCGGGGCGCGAGCTGGGGGATTGGCTCATCCTTCTTGCAGGAGCCAGCCGCGAGTGCTAACGCGGCGATTCCGAAGAAGCTGAGGCGAACCAACACGAAGCTGCAACCAGCGATCCGACAGCGATCGCCTTGACCGCTACAGTCTTGGTGCCTAGGGCCGAAGGTCATATGGACGCTCCCTGCTCGCTTACTTGCAGAACCTGCGGACCTCACCGCTGTTGTGGTTGATGTAGATCTGAAGCTCCGCGAGACACCTTGCGGGGTTCGGTGCCTTGGCGCAGTCCTTTCGGTGACTCCGAAGGCAGCTAAGACTAATCAAGTGCGCTTTGCACTCCTCCGCCTTCTCCTTCGCTGGGTCGTCCCAAGGTGGGCGATGTGTAGGTGGACACTCACCACACGAGACGTCGTCGAAGTGATCCTGTTCGTGCCGTGTGATGCACTCGATAACCATATCAATAGCGAGATCCCGGGACGGATCTCCTCTGCTCTCGATCCACACACATGCGGTCTTCTCACCGTCACAGCATATCACGCCGCCCAGATCCGGGAGCCCCGTCATGGGGTCGATGTGTTCACCTTGGGCCTTCGCATCCTGGCAGCACTGAGCAGCGGTGCGGCGCGGTTGAGGCCAGATCCAGTTACCGGTAGGATCTACGAGTGCCGTTGGCTGCCCGTTGGCATATTGAACGAGGTTCGCGCCGTCCCCGTACTGCTCTACAGGATCCTGATCGCCCAAGGTCGGGCCGGTTGACCCTGTTTGGCTCCATTCGAAGGCGACGCGGGTTCCGACACCGTCCCTCTGCAAGAACCGCCCCAGCACCGGATCCATCGTCCGCGCTCGGTAGTCGTAGATCTGCAGGCCGGCGTGGTCGTCGGTGGGGTGGTTGGGGGTGTTGGGGTCGGTGATGTCTAGGACGTCTAGGCGTCGGCCGGTGAAGTAGTAGGGGTTCTTGGCGCGGCTGGTGACCATGGGGCCGGTCCAGAGGGTGAGTTCGCCTCGGGGCGTTTCGCCGGGGCCGTTGAAGGCGTGGGCGAGGATGACGTAGTCCCGGCCGTCGACGTCTCCGTCGCCGTCGAAGTCGGCGCGCCAGCCGGGCGCGCCGGCGGCGTCGCAGGGGTCGTTGCCGGGGCCGTTGTGGTGGGCGGCGAAGGCGGCCATGTCGTCGTCGTCG
>JAFGLZ010000156.1 GCA_016927755.1 Phycisphaerae bacterium | reverse complement strand
CAGTAGTAGGTCGTGTTGGCTAGGAGTTGTCCGGACGCGTTGTAGTAGCGCCCCGCCTGGCGTCCGCGGAAGATCGGCGAGTCGCCGTACTCCGCGTCGGTCACGGCCACGCTATCGGTGCCCAGGTAGACGTCGTGTTGAGTGGCGTCGCTGCCGGCGGTCCAGCTCATGAGGAGCGAGGTCGAGACGTCGGTCGCCGCGTCGGCGGGGTCCGGACCGCCCGCCAATCCCGGCAGCGGGGGGATTGTGGTGAAGGACCAGACGGTTCCCTTGGTGATTCCCGCTTCGGTGACCTCGTCGATTCGCCAGTAGTACGTTTGACCGGCGGTCAGGTCGCCGGGGATGTCGTATGTCGTGCCGGCCTGATTACCCTTGAATTCCGCATCGCTTGTCGTGGCGTAGGTAACCCCCGCGGCATTGGCGCCGAAGTAGACGTCGTGGGTGGCCTCGGCTAGACCCGTCCGCCAGCTCAGGGAGGCCGTAATCGGTACGAGCGTCGCGCCACTGGCCGGCAGCGGATCGGTGGCCTTGTCGGCGGACGCCTGGATCGTCGTGAACTCGTAGACGGATCCCTTGGTCACGCCGGCCGCGTTGACCTCATCGACGCGCCAGTAGTAGGTCGTGCCGTAACCGAGATCCGTGGTCGGGGCGAAGACGACGCTCGCCTGGCGTCCGCAGTAGATCGGGCTGTCCGCAGTGGTGGCGCGATCGACCATCGCCTCATTGGTACCCAAGTAGACATCGTGTTGGGTGGCCCCGCTTCCGGCTTCCCAGGAGAGCAGGGTGCCGGCGTCGACGAGGGTCTGCCCATCGGTGGGTGTCGGATCGCTCGCCGCCGCGGGAACGGGCGGCAATGTGGCGAACTGCCAGGTCTGACCTTTCGTGGTCCCCGCGGAGGTGATCTCGTCGACTCGCCAGTAGACGGTCGAATCGGCGGCGAAGGCGGTCGGGGGAGAGTACTCGGCGGCGGAGAGGTTGCCCTTGTACTCGGAGGAGGTCGGCGTGGCCTGGTCGATCGCGATGAGCGACGTGCCCACGTAGAGATCGTGCGTGGCCCCGGATTCCGAGGGGGTCCACTCGAGGACCACGGTCGTCGGCATATTGACGGCGCCATGCGCCGGCGTGGGATTGCTCGCCTGTCCGGGTGCCGGTCGTGGGGAGACGGTGATCGTCACGGTGTCCTTGGCCGAATGGTTCGAGGAGTAGCCGCAGATCACCTCCAGCTCGAACCGGAGGTTCATGTCGAAGGTGACGTCGGGAGCGATGAAATTAGGCGTCGCGGAGGTCTCGTCATCCAGGGTCACCGGTGTGCCGGTCATCTGCCACCAGCGATAGGTGAGCTTGGACGGCATCCGGACTTCGCTGCTCTTTCGGACGGGGGTGGAGTCGGTGGCGTTCAGTTGGACGACATCGCCCGAGACGACAACCTGGTCCTTGCCGGCGTTGGGCTGAATTTCGTAGGGGTGCTCGGCAAAGGCGACCCACTTCGAGGCGTGGTAGGTCTCGACGGTGACCGTGTGGTTGTCGAGATCAATGGCGGATCGTCCGACGACGGCCCAATCCGCTCCGTCCCAGAAGGCGGTGAAGACATCGCTCTCGCCGGATCCGGCGGGGATCCAACTAGAGGTATAGGGCAGGACGATTGTGATCAAGCCGTCGATTTTGCCCTCGAGGCCTTGGATGTCGTAGATCGGGCCGCATATTGGGGGCGAATCGCTCGATGCGTCCGGGGGCACGTCGAGCCGCGAGATGCTGACCGAGGCGTCCTCGGTCAGGACGCCTGGGGGAATGACGAGACGCATCTGGGCGGCGCCGGAACCGACGCTGCTAACGATCTCGGCTCCCTCGCTCCAGGAGACGGCGGCGGCCACTGGCTGGTAGAATACGTCGACGGCGCTGGGGGACTGTGAAGCGGGGGGAACGCCGCACTGCGTCAGCGCGGCGACCAGGCCCACGGCCATGAGGGCAGACCCCACGAGGGCGCCTCGCGTCGACATCGACCTACCGCATCTCGCGCCGCTGTTCATTGTCGCTGGCATCCTTGCACGGAGCCTTGATCGAACCGGCGTACCAAGTCCGGCGCGCGTTCCTCGAGATCGGACCGCCTAGGAACCCAGGTGCAGGTTCAACTGGACGGCGTCGCTGGCCTGGCGTCCCTGAGCGTCGGTCACCTTGACTTCAAAGCCGAACGCTCCGGCCGCGTCGACGGGGAGCAGCACCTCCGTAGTGCTTTCTTCCGGCGAGGCGATGACGGCCGCGTCCCCTTCGATCTGATCCCAGTGGTACTTGAGGGGCAGATCGATGCCCGTGGCGATGGCCTTTAGCAGTACGACGCCGTTGGCGGTGTTGGTGACGGTGACCTCGATCTTGACCGTCGGCATCATGGCCGGCTCGATCACGAGACCGTTGATGATGGTTCCAAGCGTGTAGCTGGCATCATAGAGGATCGATCCGCCGGGCGAGCCGGTGCACCCGACCAGTGGCGCGAGCGCGATCGCCGCGGCTAGCGCAAGGAGGCGGGTGGACCTGGTGTTGACGGTCATCATGACGGTGTCTCCTCCGTGAGCGGCTCGTCCGTGGGGAGCGACCTTTCCGGGGACGGGGCTCTCGAAGCGGCCCGCAGCAGTAAACGAACAGTGCGCTCCTCGGAAACCTTCGATGCACGGTTCATGGCTTCAGTCATCGGGAACACGATTCCCGGGCCGAATTCGCGCCGGCCACCGCTAAGGCGATGGGCCACCCTCCCTTGGCGATCTGGCCAGGCATTTCCGCAGGCAGCCTATCCGCCCTGCATGGTGCCCTGCAGCCAGGCGTTGAGCAGTTCGCTGGTATCGAGCCCGGCGGTCAGGCCGTAGAAGACCTGCAGCCCGATGTCCACGGCCGCCGTGCTGCATCCGCCGATCAGGGCTCCGCCCGCCAGGGCAAGGATCATTATCGGACGTCGGAGAATGTGCGTTGTCGTTTTCATGACCTCTGCATCGGTCTGAATATCGGGCCACTTTAGTTACGGGTCCTTGGGGTCCATCCCGAGGCGCGCGGGTGGTCACTTTCGATAGGAGGGCGCTTCATTCAATACATTGCGGGAGGAGGCGGTGCGTCGGCGTCAGGCGGGTCGCGGCGACGGGGGGGCCTTGCCTTGGTCGAGCAGCTCACACGTCGCGCGGGCGACGCGATCAACGGAGATGGAGTCCAGGCATCGCCGAACGTCGCATCTCGGGGCGTGAGGTCCCCACAGGCAAGGGCCGCAGATGACGGCGGGCTCGACGACTCGGTTGTAGTCCCAATCGATCGGCCCGGCCGCAGAGGGCGGGCTGGGACCGAAGATGGCCACGACGGGCGTGCCGACCGCGACGGCCAAGTGCATCGGCGCCGAATCGCCACTGACCACGACGGACGCGTGGGACATCATCGCGCCAAGCCGCCCCAGCGTCTCGGTCTCGACGACGTGACAGCGGGGATTGTCGCGCCAGGCGCGTTCGAATCGGGAGGCGGTCTCGGCGTCGCCCGGCGCGTGGCAGAAGGCCACGACGGCGCGATCGCTCAGGCGCGCGCCCAGCTCGACGAATCGGCGCTCGTCCCACATGCGAAGAGCGTTCTCCGCCGTCGGGCACAGGATCGCGAGAGGATCGCTTGCGGCGCGTTGGGCGATCCGGGCCTGGGCCCACTGTCGATCCTCGTGTTTCAGGTCGAATCGGGTCACGGGTCGGCCCGTGTTTCCCGTAAGGCGTTCGACGAGTCGCAGGCGGAAGGCGACGCGATTGGCGAACCAGTCCATTGGCTGCCCGGCCGTCAGGAAGAGGTTGCCGCCCAATCCAGCCATCCCCACGCGAAGGGGGATCCCGGCCAACCGCATCAATAGGGCGTTGAGGGGATTGCCTTGCAGATCGAGGCCCAGGTGGAAGCGTCGGGAGCGTAGCGATCGCCCCACGCGCCAGACGGTCCGGGCTCTCTCGCGGAGCCCACCGGCGAAGCGGCTGGAGGACCACGGAACCGAGACCGCCAGGACCTCATCCACGTCGGGGTTAGCGGCGACGACGTCGTATGCGTAAGGCTGCACGGCAACGACGAGGCGGGCGCCAGGCAGCGTTTCTCGCAGGAGGCGGAGGGCGGCCGTCGAACAGAGCACATCTCCGAGCTTGTCGAATTGCGTAATCAGGATCCGGCTGCGCGAGAGCAGGAGGATGCGGCGAAGCGCTCGCGGGAAGGGTGCGTCCAGCAGTCGAGTCAGGTGCTCCCGTTGGAGATGCAGCACACGTGATCCCTTGCCTACCGTTAGGGTGCCCGGTCGATCGCGTTCGGTCGGCGGTACGACCCTTCGTCGGCCTTTCCGACGACGTAGGGGAGTTGGCGTTTGCGGACCGCCGGGGTGATCGAGTCCCCCGACCATTCGAAGATCGCCTTGCCCTCCGGATTCAGGCACAAGAGCGAGGGGGATTCGGTCAGCTTGTACTTTCGGACGAGTTCGGGGTGCTCCTCCCAGATCAGGCGGCATGGCACGCCCTGTGTCGCCCAGTCATAGACTCCCTTGTCGCTGAAGACGTCGTCGTCCATGATGGCTATTCGGGAATCGTTTCGCTTGTGGATCAGGAGGATGACCGCTTTGCGGGGGTTCTGGGCCTGGGCCATGCACGCCTCGAAATCATGCGACCACGAAATGCGGTAGGCATGCCTACGATAGGTATCCAAGAAGGCGAACAAGGTCAGGACGGCGACGACGATGACGAGTCCCTTCTTCCAGCCGATCTTGCGCTGAGGCTCCTCGAAGTCGTCGATCTCGTCACCCGCAGGGGTCTGATCGGCCACGTCGTCCATCGGTTTGGCTTCGTCGGTATCGCTCATCGCGCCTCCCGCTCTTGCCAGAATCTATCATGCTCCCGGATCACTGTAAACGCCATCCGAGGCCAGGGGCGAGCTATGCAAGCTGCTCGCCGAAGAGGGGCTCTGCCCAAGCCGGACGATTCCGCATTGCCGAGTGGATCTCGTCCCGCAGCGCTTGCGACGGCAGGGACCCTAGTGCCCTGGCCAACTCGGACCCGGGTGGTGACGCGGCATTCGCCCCGCACACGTCCAAGAAGGAGCGCTCCAGCCGGCAGCCACCGAAGGAGGGACGGTGCATCTCCTGCCAGGTCTCCATCAGCGTCTGCAGCAGGCCGCCGCTCTCGTCCTTCATACAGGTGAAGGCGAGCAGGAGGGCCAGGCCGAATCTCGGCTCGGTGTGACAAGCCACTTGGAACGGCCTGGCGGCTTGCTTGCGACGGCCCGTATCGAGCATCGCACATCCCAGGATGATGAGGCGGGCGGCCCGCTCGACTCCGGGCCCGTCGGTCCGCGACATCCACTGCTCCAGCCGAAGGATCCGCTCGGCGGGGGGGAGGGGGAGCACGTCGGCGAGGCCCGCCAGGACAGACGACTCTCGCCGCCGACGCGCTCGGATCGCGACGTACAGGGCGCAGGAGAGCAGCAACCCCCCTACCACGACTACGATGACGGTCAGCAACGGGTTCATGCAGGCCCTTCTATGTACCGCATTCGAGCGAGAAGGCAAGTCCGCCAGGCGGCCCGCAACAATGAATGAACAGCGTGCTTCTCGAAGACCTTCGATGCATGGTTCATGGCTTCAGCCATCGGGGACACGATCTCCAGCCCGAATTCGCGCCGGCCACCGCTGAAGCGGTGGGCCACCCGTTCTTGACGATCTGTTCAAGGATTCCTGCAGGCAGCTTAGGTCGATAGGAAGCGCGAGGCCAGGGCCGCCACGGCGTAGGCCAGCAGGCCAGCGCAGATCGCGGCCGTGAAGCCGAACGACATGGCCAGGACGACCGCCAGGACGGCGGCCACGACCGAGGCGAAGCCATTGGCCCCCCATGCCCAGGGGATCAACACCGGCGATCGACGAGCCAGCCGCATCAACCCCAGGGGAAACGGCATACCCATCGGCACTGCCATGATCGCCGCGACCGACAGGCACACGGCGGCGCGGAGGGGCATGGACCATGCCGTCGCCGCCGAGACGAGGTGTCTTGCCGCCAGGAGATAGAGCATCGCCAGCGCAATCACTGTGATGATGGGTAGGCTGGAGCGCTTTGCCGGATCGGGGCGCCGGCGTCCGATCCAGTCGCTTCCCAGGCCGCTGAAGACGAGAAATGCCGCCAGCACGACGGCGACGGCGAAGACGGGCTCGGCGAGGACGCGGGTGAACTCCTGTATCAGCGCCATCTCGATGAGCATGTAGCCCATCCCCAGGCCGACGAAGTAGACGCCGGTCGCGAGCCTCACACCCCGCGAGGAGGGCTCTCGCCTCACCCATAGCAGTGGAAGCAGGATCAAGACGATCGCGGCGACGGTTGACCAGGCCAGTGCCGCGATCAAGACGACGTAGCCCCACTCGAGGTTCGCCAGCCAATTGCCGCCGAACGAGCGGCGATATTCGGGCAGCGAGCGCCAACGGAAGAAGTCGAAGAAGAACGGGCAATCGTCCGTTGCCGGGCGGACGGCGAAGGCCCACTGGCGGTAGAAGGACTCTCGATCGGGCGAGAGGATGCGTCTGACGGCCCAGTCGAGATAGGAGAGCGTCGAGCCTGGAGGCCCCGGGCGAGGGTCCAGGTGATTGGCCTGATGGTCGCGCATGCCTGGCAGCCAATCGAGGTCCATCGCCATGTCGGCGATAGCGCGCTCGAGCCGGTCGCGTGTCTCCGCCGTCAGCGGACGGGATGTGGCGGCCGTACACGCCGCCAGGTAGTTGCGAAACTGGATAAGTTGGTTTCCGCAGTTGGCGACGCCGCGTGTCTCGAGCGCCTCGACGAAGGTGGCCGCCAGGCGGACGTTGTCGCGCGGGGGCTCCCGCAGGCCTCGGACGACGGCCACGACGCCCCGGTCGCTCAGGCGGTCGAGACATCGTCCGATCCCCTCGACCGTGGCCAGCGAGGATTGGTTGAGGGCCATCACGCCCGGGGCGCCGCCGCCGAGCGACTCCAGGGCAACGAGTTGGATTAGATCGAACGTATCCCGCGATCGATCGAGGAAGCCTCGAGGGTCCGAGACGACGACGTCGACATCGGCTCGGTCGAGGACGTGACCGGCCAACTCGGCGAGCTTGCCGCGAAGGAGGTCGACGATCTGCTCGTCGGCCTGGACGACGGTGATGTGGTCGGCCCCGAGCCTCCGGGCCATCCAGACGTTCGCTCCGCCGATCTCGCCCAGCAGCAGCACGCGCCGGGGTCTGAAGGCGCGATAGATCGCGGCCAGCGGGGTTTGATCCATCACCGCGGCGCCCTCGGGGCCACGGATGCGGAAGATCGGCGCCGTCGAGATCCCGTCGACGAGGAGCGTCATCTGCGGGGGAGGCAGGTCGGCCTGGGGCGACGCGAAGAGGGTCTGGTGGGCCAGGGGCGAATCGAACACGTCGATGCGGCCGCGCGGCGAGCGTCGCTCGGCCAGGAGATCGGCCTGTCCCTGCGCGGCCAACTGCCGGTAGTACGCCAACGGCTTGTAGGGATCCACGGCAATCGGACCGCGCGCCGTGGCGAGGAGTCCGATCAGCGCGATGACGCCGCCACACCACAGGGCAAGGCGTCGCCGCGAACCCATCGCCACGACCAAGCCTGCCGAGGCCGCCGCGGCCGAGACCCCCCAGAGGAGGTGCTCGGCGGGCAAGAGGACCATCAGGCCCACGGCGGCGGCGGCTCCGAACCCGCTGCCGATCATGTTCACCGCATAGAGTCGGGCCACCTGCTCGCGGCAGGCCATCAGCGGCAGGCCGATCGAGATCGCCCCGAGCAGGAACGGCACCAGTATGATGAGGTGATAGACGATGAGGAGCGCCGCTTGCCGCGGCTGGAGCATGACCTGGTAGGTGTCGATCGGGAGGGCCTCGGCGAGGCGAAAGCACGCCGGCGCCGCCAGGCCCAGGCCGAGCAGGGCGCAGACCATCACGCCGTGGAGACGCAGGGCGAGCCGCCGCCCCGTCAGCGTCAGGAGCGTGCCGCTGGCGCCGAACCCGAGCAGGGCCGTGCTGATGATGAGATACGCGAGATGATGCCAGCTCGCCACCGCCAGGCAGCGCATGAGGACGAGTTGCAGGCCGACGACGGCCGCGGAGGCGATCACGACCGCGGTGTAGATTCGTCCGTCGGCACGGATTACCGGGGAGGTCATCACTGCCGCATCCGCCCGGTCATGGGAACGAAGGCCACGCCGCAGATGGTCTGATACCGGGGCTGGGAGGTCTTGGCGTCCTTCGTCACGATCTTGAGTTGCTGATACATGCCGGGCTGGCCGAGGGGGATGACGATCCGACCGCCCGGTGCGAGTTGCTGATAGAGGGGCGGGGGCACGTGCCCGGCGGCACAGGTGACGATGATGCCGTCGAAGGGGGCGTGCTCGGGCCAGCCGTCGTAGCCGTCACCCTCGCGGAGCTGAATAGTCTGGTAGCCGAGTCGGCGGAAGCGGTCGGACGCCTGGCGAT
>JAFGLZ010000155.1 GCA_016927755.1 Phycisphaerae bacterium | reverse complement strand
TGTAGACGAAGCTGAGCCCCGCCTCGAGTTGCGGATCCTTTGAGTACGCCAGGTCGCTCTCGCCCTTGATCTCCTTGCCGAGAACGTGAGCGACCAACCGTCCCATGTAGGCAAAGTTCGTATCGAGCTCCTCCCGGCTGGGGCTGTCGCTGCGGTTCGCGATCCCGTTGGCCACGGCCAGCGTGTAGCTCAGCCGCTTGGCCAGCGTCCCGTGAAAGCCCGCCAGAATCACGCGGTCGAGGTTGAACAGCTCATTCGCCATCGACCGGTCGACGAACTGCAGTGCCGACTTGCTCAACGTCTCCTGTCGCCCGAACGGGGCCTTCATCAGACCGGCCATGAACTCCACCTCGTCCGCGAATCGGTAGTTGATCCATGCGTAATAGGTCCGCCAGTCGTGGGAGATGTCCGTGTCGCCCTCCGTCGTGATCCGGTAGGTAAGGTCCTTCGTGTGGATGTGACCCTTGAACGTGAAGTAGAGGTCCTCGACCTCGAAACCGTTGATGTCGTCCTGCTTCTGACGGCCCTGGAGCCGTGGGTTGTCCGTCTGACGGTTCTGACCCGTCCATCGCCATCGCGTATAGGCCGAGACCGTCAGCAAGAACGTCTCGTCGGAGCTCTTGATGTAGAAGCCCTTGTGGTAGCCCACCTGCTGGACGTCGGGGTACAGCGACTCCCGGAAGCTGCTGTCCTCCATGAGCTCCCGGACGACCTTATGCACCGCCGCACGCCTGCCCGCGGCAGTGGACTGGGTCTCCAGGGATTCGATCTGGTCCCTGAGCGATTGGATCTTGACTTGCTGGGCATCGAGCAACGCCTCGAGCTGTTCGATCCGAGCGCCGGCCAACTCGACCCCGCGGGAATCCTCGGCCTTGGCGACCTCCACCCGCGACTGCGCCCATGCGGCCTGGACGCCACAAGCGACGATGAGGATCGCCACTCCTCCCGTTCCCAGACGGTAACCGTATCCGCTCGCCTTCATGAATCCACCCTCGAGCATCGCACAGCAAGTCGCGGACGACACCACGCGTCCCGCTGCAAGCTCCATCCCCCTGGGCCGACACCCCGGCTCCCCACCAGTACGCTACCTCTGGCGTGTTAGCCTCCTGTTAAGAAGGTGCGACTTTTCGTTGAGGGGAGTTGGCGGCGCGTTAAGGCTAGCGAGCGTTGGGTTTGGCTCCGAACAGTTCGATCAGACGCTTGCCCGACGACTTGGGGCCGGCCAACACGCTGCCGGTGAGTCGTTTGTTGAAGCGGTCGATGGCGGCGTCGTAGAGGGCCTGATCCAGAGACACGTAGCTCAGATCCGGTCTGGCTAGGATGGGTCGGGCCTTCTCGATGAAGAACGTCACGAACGCGGCGACCTCCGGACGTTGAGCGGCCTGCGCGTTGACATACAGCAGCAGCGGCCGCGAAAACGGCCTGTAACGCCCGGATCGGATGGCCTCGATACTGGGCTTGACGCACTCGCCGCCTGCGCGCCGAATGCCGAGGAGCTTCAGCCTGTCGCGGTTGGCCTCGAAATACGTGTACCCGAAGTAACCGAGACCGCCGCGATCCTCGGCGACCCATCGCGCGATGACGTTGTCGTCCTCGCTGCCGCTGAAGTCGCTTCGGCACGCGGACGCCTTGCCCACGACGGACTCGACGAAGTAGTCAAACGTGCCGCTGTCGGGGCCCGGACCGTAGAGACTCAGCGCCAGATCGGGAAAGCCGCCGCGAACGTCCTTCCAGTTGCGTATCGTGCTGCCGGGCGACCAAATGCGCCTCAGTTCCTCGATGCTCAACTCGCCGCAAAACGTGTTGGTTGGGTGAACGACAACGGCGATCCCGTCGTAGGCGATAGGCAGTTCGATGAAACCCACGCCCACCCGGTTGGCCTGCTCGATCTCCTTCGGCTTGATGGGCCGTGATGCGCAGTTGATGTCCGTCCGCTGCGCGGGATCCTCCGCCAGGAACTTCTTGAATCCACCCCCCGTGCCCGAGATGGCCACCTGGACCTTCAGGCTCGGGCGCTCACGTCCCAACAGATCCTTGGCGACCACCATGATCGGTGCGACCGTGCTCGAGCCATCAACGCGGACGAACCCCCCGGGCGTGGACTGTCGTCTTCGCCCGTTCAAGAGCCCGCCCGCGGCCATGCCCAACATGACCACGACGATGAGCGGCGTCGCGATGGCACGACGATTCCACCGCATGTCTCTATTTCCCCCTGGGGAGCATCGCCAAGCTGTCCCCTGCAGCCTACACAGTGTACCACCGCGCTAGCGCTCTGTTAAACCGAGATTACGCGAGTTCGGCCGGCACGAACCCGTATGCGACGCAAGAAGTCTTGCCGGCCTGTGCACGCTTGCCGAAAAGAGGACGGCCCCGGTTTCCCCTCCTCAAGGAAACCAGGGCCGGTGGTGGTGATGCTGCGGGGATTCAAGCGAGTGCGCGGTTGAGCGACCCTCCTTAAAGGGCTTGGAGGTATGTGGCGGTAAGCGGATTGCTGAGGACCCTCCATTATCTTCTGCCAGGAACTCTATGCCGCCGGCGTTAACGCTTCGTGAGGCCCGTACGAAATCACGGTGAATCTAGAGAATACGGGTCTCCCGCGGGACGCTCCAGATGCGGGAACAACACACTCACCAGGCGTTTCGTTTGACGGCCTCCTGGCCTGCCGAGCTTCGAGGCGTCACAGCGACTTGCGATGAGAACGCGCGATCGAGGATTCCTCCGGCGGTCCGCCCTTGACCGTCGGACGCCTCTTCTGCGGGATCGAAACCGTCACGCGGGTCCCTTCGCCCACTTTGCTCTCGAGCTGAACACTCCCCCCCATCGCGCCAACCGCGTGCCGGACGATCGACAGCCCGAGACCCGTGCCCCGCTCCGGTCCCGACCGGCTCCGCTGAACCTGGTAGAAGCGTTCGAAGACCCGCTGCTGCTCCTCCTCCGGGATGCCGCAGCCGCTGTCGGACACTTGGAACACGGCGAGCTCATCGGTTCGCGTCATATGCAGATGGATGCGCCCCTCCGGCTCCGTGAACTTGATCGCATTATCCACCAGGTTGTCCAGAACCAGCCTGAGTAGACGCGGGTTCGCGCGGATCGTCACGTTGTCGTCGACGTCTCCATCCACCTGCCATTCGAGCCGCTTGCGCTCGAGCGCCTCGGCGAATCGGTTCTGCAGCTCCATCACGACGCGGCACGGTTCGAGCGCCTCCGGCTCGAACTGCTCCGTGGGCGATTCGAGCCGCGACAGATCGAGCAAATCCGCCACCATCTGTTGAAGTCGCGCGCTCTGACGGTCCACCTTCTCCAGGAACTCCAAGGCCTGCTCCGTCTCCGTCCTGAGATCCATCGTCAGCAGCGTCTCGGCCGCCGCTCGGATCGTGGACAGCGGCGTCCGCAGCTCGTGAGAGGCGTTCGCGACGAAGTCCGTGCGAACCTGGATCGTATGCTGAAGCTCCGTGATGTCCGTGAGGACCGCCACCCGCCCGAGCGGCGGGGCGCCCGATGCCTTCTCCGATTCCACCAGAACCAGCGCCGACGCCCGCGCCAGCAAATGCACGGTGCCGGCTCGTGTCTCGACGCGAAGCTCGATCTCCTCCTGCCCGCGGCCCTTGCTTTTCGACGGCCCCCCGGTCTGTCCCCCAGGGTCGGGCTCGTTTGAGTTGCCTCCGAGCAGGAGCCGCCGCAGCCCACGCTGCGGTATGCAGTGTTCGACCTGCCTCCCGACGAGTCGGCTGCCACCGGCCGCGGGAAGCGGAAGGTTGAGCAATCGAATGGCCGAGGGGTTGATCAACGCGATGCAGCCGTCGGCGCGGGTCACGATGATGCCTTCGTGCGACTGGTCGATCAGTGCCTGGAGCATCTGTCGCTGCCGGTCGATGGTCTCCACTTGCCAGGCCAGTCGCTCCCGAAGGGCGTTCAGCGACGAAGAGAGGACCGCCAGCTCGTCCGCTCCGGAAACGTCCAGCTCCGTGGCCAGGTCCCCGGCGGACAGGTTCCGGGCCGTCTCGACAACCCGCCCAAGCACGCGCCGGTGCAGCCGCAGGTAGAACCCCACCAGGATCAGCGTCACGAGCGCCGCGATGCCCCCGCCGATCCCCAGCAAACGCCCGTAGGCCGTGGGGTGTTCGGTGATCGTCCACACCGGACGGGACAGCCACACCACCCCGTGAGTCGAGTCGTCGCTTCCGACGCGAACGGCGACCATCACATGAGCGCGGTGGTCCGGTCCCCAGTCCCTCTGGTCTGTTCCCGAGGAGTCCAGGAGCGCGCCTCGGACCTCCGGCGTGCCCAACAGCTCGCCGGGTTCCAGAGTGCCGGTGGAGTCCAAGAATCGGGTGCCGTCGGCCCCAACCAGGGCGATATGCACGCCGTCCCGCTGCAGCGTGTGGACCAGACCGGCGATCGACCCGGCCGGCACGTCGGGCCATTGGCCCCGGATCGACTCGCGGATCATCCTCGCCTCGGTAAGCAACTGCCGGGTCAACTCCTCGTTGTGCAGCCGCTGCTGTTCCCTGGTGATGAGCCAAAAGGATGCCCAGCACGTCAGCACGACGATCAGAACCCCGGCGATCAAGAGTCGGTACGGGCGACTGCTCAGGATCATGGCCGACCTGTGATGCTCACGACTCCTCCTCGGGGCCCCTGAACGCATACCCCACCCCGCGGATGGTCCGGATGTACGTCGCGGACTTGGCGAGCTTCTTCCGCAGCGCCGCGATATGGACGTCCATGGCCCGATTCGTCACCGCCGCGTCCATCCCGATCGCCGAGTCGATGAGCTGCTCGCGAGATAGCACGCGGCCCCTGGCGCTCATCAGGGCCGCCAGGATCCGGAACTCCGTCGCCGTCAGGTCCAGACGACGTCCGTCCGCCGATACCTCGTGTCGAGCGTGGTCGAGCGTGATCGGTCCGCCGGTCACGATCTCGTCTTGCGAGCCGCCGGACTGCTGACGCCTGAGAATGGCCGCGACGCGAGGCAGCAGTAGCTTGACCGAGAAGGGCTTCCGAACGTAGTCGTCTGCCCCCAACGCGAACCCCACCAGCTCGTCCTCGTCTTCGGCCTTGGCGGTCAGCATGAGGATCGGAACCGACGTCGTGCGGCTATCCCGCTTGAGACGCGTGGCCACTTCGTCGCCGGACAGCTTGGGCAGCATCCGATCCAGGATGATCAGGTCCGGTGGTTGCCGATAGGCCTCGGCGACCGCGCGCTCGCCGTCCTCGGCCACCCGGCAGACGTAGCCTTCGCGTTCCAGGTGATAGCGGAGCAGGTCCGCCAGGTCGGTCTCGTCTTCCACGATGAGGATCGTTGATCGCGTGTCCATCACGCCTTTGCTCCATGGGCGGGTCGCGATGACTCGACTCGCCATCTCTGACGTTCCGCCCGAGCCTCGGATCTCCGCACGGACTACCCGGCGGACCAAATCTCACCGCGCCGTGCGCTTGCGTGACCCCATTATGTTAGACCATTTCCAACCCAGCGCTAAGAATTGATGAGATAAACGTTAATCGCAACCGCCCCCCGCCCCCGATTGTCAGCAAGTCGTGAGGATTCACGCTGGTTTCGTTCAAGGCACGCCCGGGGTTCGCTGCCCCGGAGCGTCTCAGAGCACCCTGTACTTGTTGTACACTTCGCGGAGCGTCTTGCCCTCCTGCAGTTCCTTGCGCGTGAGATTCTCCTTGCCGACCTTGTCCATGGCCTCTCCGAGGACCTCGTCCTCGACGTCCTGAGGAACGACCACGACGCCGTCGAAATCGGCGAAGACCAGGTCGCCCGGATGCACGAG
This sequence comes from Phycisphaerae bacterium, assembly GCA_016927755.1. Lineage (GTDB taxonomy): Bacteria > Planctomycetota > Phycisphaerae > UBA1845 > JAFGLZ01 > JAFGLZ01. The sequence continues at coordinate 65,079 of JAFGLZ010000155.1, read as the reverse complement.
CACCTCGCCACAGCGAATGGGTACGTCATAGGCCACCACCAGCCCCCGACCCTTGCTGTCCAGCGGCGCGATCCCGGCGTGGAAGAGAGGAAACCCCATCGCCATGATCCGCTTGCAGTCTCGCACCAGGGCGTCGCAAATGCACCCCACGGCGCCGCGCACCTTGCACACCGTCGTCATCAGTTCCCCCCACGGTGCGATCGTCCCGCTGTAGTCCGTGGAGTGCATCACCACGTCACCGGGCCTGAGCGAGTCGATGGCGTCGATCTCGTTGCCGTAGGGGTCCTCTTCGACGACGTAGTCCGTCTGCATCCAACGAAGCGTCCGCGCCCGTCCCACCATGATGCAGTTGTCGGCGTCGAGCGGCCTCAGACGCGGGTGCATGGCCTGCGTCTTGATCCCCAGGTCGTCCAAGATGTCCGACACCACGGGGACGTAGACGTTCTCCCGAATCCACTTGAAACGCTCCTCGTCGTTGGCAAACGCGGTCATGGTCATCCTTCCGAACGATCCCAGACAGAGTCGAGAACCCGTCCGAGCATCCCGGCGTCAAACCCGACGGCCTCTGGCATGCCCACAACCTTATAGCCACAACGCGCCGCATCCGCCAGGGCTTGCCCGGAGGGCCTGGATTGCGGGACCTGGGAAGCAGAAGGTGCTCGCTTGAGCCGGTCGGAGGCCTTGCGGCGGAGTGGCCCTCGTTCCTCCAACTCTGCTCCGGACAGGTGGCCAGCCAGAAGGACATGGATCATCGGAGTAACAGAGAGGATGACATTGCCCGCCATCGTCCTCCCCATCATGATTGAGTCGATTCGGATCTGAGCATAAACACCTGTCTATTGGGGCATTGCTCGTATTGACGTGGGCATAATCACTTGCTTCAATCCCTGGATGCTCGGTCAGGGACGTCGCTGAATGCGGGCTGACCTGGCTCCGGCCTTGGCAAGCCGAGGCCTGCCGGACAGAGCAGCGTACGGCGAAAAGGAGGGAAGCACAATCTGAAGTGCCTGCTGACGCGGTAACTAGTTGACATTGCGGAATCGACTGAGCGTTTGCCTGATAGCACTGGGTTTCCCTCGTGGATTTCCATGAGACTACCTATCTGACTTCTGACGGTCCCGGTGGTAAATCCTCATCCAGCATTCTCTATGAAAACACGATCCTCTAATATAGGCGAGGAGATCAAGCTGGGAGGGCATCTCGTGAGCGCATGCACACTGGTCGATGAACCCGTTGTCCATGTCGTCGATGATGATGCGTCCATGGTCGAGTCCGTGGAGGCACTCATCGGCTCGATCGGGTTCGAGGTCCGGACCCATCAGTCTGCCGAGGACTTTCTCAGGGACTTCGATGATGATCGTCCCGGCTGTCTCGTGCTGGACGTGCGCCTGCGCGGCATGAGCGGGCTGGAGCTGCAAGAAGAGCTTACGCAGCGCAACATCTGTCTGCCCGTGATCATCGTGACGGGCTACGGGGACGTCCCGATGGCGGTCCGCGCCCTGCGGAACGGTGCCGAGACGTTCGTCGAGAAGCCATACAATCCTCAGCGATTCCTGGAACGCGTCCGTCAGGCGGTCGACCGAAACGTGCGAGAGCGCCAGGTGTGTGCCCGCCTGGACGAGGTCATGCAACGTATGTCGCAGCTAACACGTCGCGAACGCGAAGTGATGGAGTTGGTTGCCCTCGGATACCCGAACAAGATCATTGCGGGCAAACTCGGCACGAGTCCCAAAACCGTCGAAACGCACCGGGCCAAGGTCATGGGTAAAATGGGGGCAAGCAGCGTCGCCCAGCTCGTGCGCATGGTGATTCTGCTGGAGACGCACTGCGGACATGACGGAGATCCTGCGTTAGTCCTCCCCGCATATGCCTGATTCCATAAGTAATCATTGTCGTACCCCTCCAAGCAAACACCTATCTATCTCTCGACAAGACCCCATGAAGTCCCGTCTCGTATCGGTCGATTACCCCTTCGCTGGCTGGCAGGATTACCCGTCTTGTCGGCGGGCATCACCTGTGACTGGGTTCGCGCCGGGACGACGGCTGTCCATTGTATTGTTAAGCCTCTCATGTGTCGGAAAGGGGGTGCCGCTTCCAGTCCACCAGACCTCGGGGGCATCGAGGCCGATCGCGTCGCGAACCAGAAGGTGGCTCGTGTGGGCCACGGAGTCCGAAGAAGAGACACGTCTGGCGCATGCCAGCGCATGGGAGAACCTCAGGCATGTTCAAGAACATGAGTATCGGCAAGCGGATCTACGTGGGATTCGGATTGGTCCTGTTTCTGCTGGGCGTCGTGACCGTCTGTTCCGTCGTGGGGATCGGCGGAATCATCGGAAACGTCGGGGACATGGTCAAGGGCCAGGAGTTGGCGAGCGCCATCACCCAGAAGGAGGTCGACCACCTGAACTGGGCCGGGGCCGTCAGCGCCCTGCTCACCGACGACAAGGTGACCCAGTTGAAGGTCCAGACCGACCCGCACAAGTGCGCGTTTGGCGAGTGGTACTACGGAGAGGGACGCAGGGAGGCCGAGAGCTTCATCCCACAGTTGAAGGGCTTCCTGGCGGACATCGAGGAGCCGCACAATCGCCTGCACGCCTCGGCGATCGAGATCGGAAAACACTTCAAGCAAGCGGACGAGACCCTGCCGGCCCTGTTGTGCGCCCGCGAAAACGATCATCTGGTCTGGGCCGACAACGTCGGCAAGCTCTTCACACAAAACCTGGCGACGCTGGAGGTGGAGACGGACGCGCGGAAGTGCGCGTTCGGCAAGTGGCTCGCGGGAGAGCAGGCCAAGAAGGCCGCCCTCGATGACCCCGAGTTCGCCAAGCTGCTCGAAGCCTGCCACGCTCCGCACAACAAGCTTCATCAGACGGCCGAGGAGATCAAGACGCTCTGGAGGCAGCGACACAAGGGCCTGCGGGCTACGCTCAAGGACCGCCTTGACGACCACCGCAAGTGGATGGCTGAGGTCTGCAAGGCCTGCGTCATGGGCAGCAAGACGCTCGATGTCGAGATGGATCCGGAGAAATGCGCGTTCGGACGGTGGTTCGTCGGCGAGGAGTGCGGGAAGTGGTCCGCCGCGTTCCCGGAGCTGAAGAAGGCGCTGGAGGCCTGCCGAGAGCCCCATCGCCGCCTGCACGAATCCGCGGCCAAGATCCGGGACGCCTTGGCCGGGGGGGACCTCGAGCAGGCCAAGAAGGTCTACGCGAGCGAGACGATCCCGGCCCTTGACGGCGTGGCCAAGCACTTCGAGGAGGCGATCGTCGCCGAGACCGCGCTCGAGGAGGCCCAGTCCCGGGCCGAGCAAGTGTATCTCACTCAGACCCTGCCGGCGCTCAAGGACACGCGTCAGGCCCTACACCAGTGCCGCGCCCACGCCGAATCGTCCGTCGAGGGCATGAACAAGGCCAACCAGATCTACGCGGCCAACACACTGCCCGCCCTCAAGCAGGTCCAGGACCTTCTCCAGAAGACCACCGCGACCGCGAAGGAAAACACCGAACAGACCGTCCAGCAGGCGCGATCCACGGCAATGACGAGCCGCCTGGCGGTCACGCTGATCGGCTCGATCGCCGGTCTGATCGGGCTGTTCCTTGCGTTCATCATCGGTCGCGCGATCGTGCGGGCGCTTTCGACGATCATCGAGGGGCTCAACGACGGTGCGGATCAGGTCACCGATGCGGCCAGTCAGGTCTCCACGGCGAGCCAGCAACTGGCCGAAGGCGCTTCCGAGCAAGCCAGCAGCCTCGAGGAAACGTCCAGTGCCCTCGAGGAGATGGCCGCGATGGCCAGGACCAACGCCGACAACGCCCAGCAGGCGAACGAATTCATGTCCGAGGCCAGCCAAGTCATCGGCGAGGCCGACTCGGCGATGAAGGAGACGTCGCAAGCGATGCAGCAGATCTCCGAGGCCAGCGACCAGATCAGCAAGATCATCAAGGTCATCGAAGAGATCGCTTTCCAGACAAACCTGCTGGCCCTGAACGCCGCCGTCGAGGCGGCTCGTGCTGGCGAGCACGGCAAGGGCTTCGCCGTCGTCGCCGATGAGGTGCGAAACCTGGCGCAGCGAGCGGCGCAGGCGGCTCGCGAAACCGGCGATCTCATCGAGCAGACCGTTGCCCGTGTCGCGCGCGGCGTCGAGTTGAACCAGACCACGACGGAAAGCTTCACGAAGATCGGCGAGTCCGCCGGTAAAGTGGCTGATCTGGTCAATCAGATCACGCGCGCGTCGAGCGAGCAGGCCCAAGGCGTCGAGCAGGTCAACACGGCCGTCGCCCAGATGGACAAGGTGACGCAATCCAATGCCGCCGGCGCGGAGGAGTCCGCCAGCGCTTCCGAGGAACTCTCGGCGCAGGCCGAGAACGTCCGAAGCATGGTGAACGATCTCGTCGCGATGGTCGGAGGGACCGTTTCGTCGAGGAAACGCGCCACCTGCGCCGCGGCGGGTCGCGGCCGGTCGGGAACCGGTTCGTCAAACAGGGCGACATCGAGCGCCCACGCCGCCCGAGAGCATGCGAACAGACCGTCTGTCGCCGACGATGACGTCGAGACGTCCTGGTCGGGCGAAGATGACTTGAAGGGGTTCTAGCTCGCCGAACGTGCGAGAGAACAGGGACAGGTCGGATGCCCGCGAGCGCTCGCGGCGTCCGGCCTGTTCTCGATTCTTGCCAGGTCCCTGGATGGTCAGGCGCCTTGTCGAACCGGGTTGGGAGACCGCAAGGCGGTTCACGTCGCCTGGCGGGTTCGGGCTGAGTCAATCGCTCTATGTCCGCGTTCACACTTCTCTCCCGGCTCCTTCGCGCCGGGACGCATCCATATCCCAGTGGTGTCGTCGACGCCGCATCGATTCCTCGCCGCTGACGGCTCGAGCCGAGGACTTCCTGCTGCGCTATGCGCTCCGCGCGGGGCGGACTCCGTGGCTCGGACAATCCGTCCGATGGGAGTCGGCGCGCGGGCATGATTGGGTGGATGTACCCTCTACCGGGCGCCGGCAGAGAGGCGTCGTTCCTGACCGTTAGGTGGGCTAGGTAATATACCCGATTGCGTCCGCGCGCGAAGCGTGTTAGGGATTGCCCGCAAGGTTGCCGCTGACGTTCTCGTCGGCCGGCAGCCTTTGGGGGCATTGCTTCGCGTTGGCTCCACGGAGGGACGACGCAATGAAAGACCGCGCCGAATCCATGGACCCGCATGGCGCGGAACCCGTGGACGACGACCCATTGCCTCGTTCGGTCGAGCCATGCGAGGCAGCGCGGACCGGCTCGGATGGCTGGGGCCTGACTTGCAGGCTGATGCCTTGTCATCAGGAGTCGAGATTCACCCAAACTGGCCGGAACGGGGCCCAAGACCAGTCCGAACCCCTGCCCGGATCGTTCCAAGACCTGTTGGACAGCTTGCCGATTGGGATCGTCGTATTCAGTCAAGTGGGCGCAATCGAGGCATGCAACCGGGCGGCGGCTTCTCTTCTCGGCATCCAACGGAATCCTTCGGCGGGTAGTTGTGCCTGCGGCCGCTTCACTGCCTCCAAGGGCAGCGACGTTCGCTCACACGTCATGAGTATCCTGAAAGACGACGCCCCGGGGTCCTGTGAGGTCCGCATGAAGGCCCCTGACGGTTCGATGCGCACGATCCTTCTCTCGAGCGCTCCCATTCGAGATGCCGCAGGCGCCCCAGCGGCCTGTGGGAGCGCCGTAATCGACGTCACGCCACGCGAGCTGGACCGGGCCGAGCTGCACCGCAAGCAAGCCTATCTCGAGCAAGTTGTGGAGCGGCAGGCGGCGAGAATTCGGGAATTGCAGCGCCGCCAGGAGGAGCTGGAGAGACTCGCCACGGCCGGAAGACTAGCCGCCGGCGCCGCCCATGAGATCAACAACCCCCTTGCGGGCATCGCCAACGCCTTCGCCCTCGTCAAACGAGCGGTTCCGACCGACCATCCACACCGCGGCATGGTCGGGTTGATCGAGCGCGAGCTGCAGCGCATCACTGAGATCGTCCGCCACGTTCACCGGGCCTATCGCCCGAAAGGCAAGGACCTGTCCTGCGTCAACGTCGCCGACGTCTTCCGAGAGATCCAGGTGTTGCTCGAACGGCGGATCGAGGCCAAGGCGTTGCGGGTCCGACAGGATCCCGCATCGAGCGACGCCGAGGTCCTCGTGGCCGAGTCCGACCTCCGGCAGATCTTGTACAACCTCCTGACCAACGCGATTGATGCCTCGCCGAGGGGGGGCGAGCTTCTGATGACCGCCGTCAGGAGCGCCAGTGCCCTGAACATCGCCGTCTCCGACCAGGGCGAGGGCATCGCCCCGGACGTCCTGCCGCGCATCTTCGAACCCTTCTTCACGACCAAGACCGACCAGGACGCCGCGGGGATGGGCCTGGGGCTCGCCATATCGAAGAGCCTGGCCATCGCCATGGGGGGGCATATCCGCGCGGACACGGAACTCGGTCGCGGCTCGACGTTCACGCTCACGCTGCCCCTGCGGCCCGCCGACGGCCACGGGTGAGTCCCATCCACGCCTCCGTCCCTGACTCCCCTACAATCTGATCGTCTCGCCTCGGGGGTAGGCTCCACGGCCGATACCGGGTAGACTCCGCCCCTGTCTCATGATCGTTGGCGACCAGTCGGAGTGAGGTGCGCGGTGAAGACACGGACCCTTCTTGCCCTGATGTTGACATGCGCCGGTCTGGACTGGCAGGGCCGTGCCCTTGCCGAGAGTCCGCCCGGCCGCGCCAAGCCGGCAAGGTGGTTCGCGTTTCGATCCTTTCGACCGCAACCCGAGACGTTGCGCCGTTTCGCCGCAATGGGCGTCGAGACCGTCTGCTTCTTCCCCGCTAGCACGGACTGCTCGCTGGGCGTGCCGTACTCCGCCTTCCCTCCGATCTGGATCGGTCCGGGACGCTACGACTTCGCCTCCCTCGACAAGCAGGTCGAGCAGATCCGCCAGGCCAATCCGAAGGCCAAGCTGCTATGCATGATCGATCTCAACACGCCGCACTGGTGGGTCCGCTTGCACGGGCGGCGGTCCGGATGCTGTGACACCTTCTATCAGCAGGGCAGGACCGCCGCCACGGACGTGTGGCGCAAGGAGACGCGGGAATACCTCCGGGCATTCCTCGGCCACATGGAGAAGCGGCACGCACCCTCCGTCGCCGGCTACATCCTGGCCTGCGGCGCGACCACCGAGTGGCAGGATTGCAGCCACGGTGAGGAGAGCGCCTCACGTCGAGCGGCATGGCGAGCGTGGATGAAGGCGAACCAACGCCCCGATCCCGTCGATATTCCCCCCGCCTCGCTTCGAGAGCGGACGACCCACGGCATCTTCCGCGACCCCGTCAAGGACCGCTTGGCCCTCGACTACTGGCGCTTCAATAGCTGGCTGACGGGCGATGCCATCCTCTTCTTCGCCGGCGCCGTGCAGGAGGTCATCGACCATCGCGTCCCGATCGGCATCTTCTATGGGTACGTTCTCGAGCACGCCAGGGGCCGGCTGCTCTACGAGGGACACCTCGATTTCGATCGCGTCTTCCGCTCGAAGGACCTCGACTTCTTCCTCGCGCCAGGTCCCTACTTCGACCGCCAGATCGGCGGCGGCAGCGGCTTCATGACCTGTACGGGCAGCCTGCGCCTCTACGGCAAGGGCTGCATCCGTGAGATCGACCACCGAACCCACACCTCCCGATCGACCGTCGAGCTCGGCGTCTCGGTTCCGGGACATCGCGATGGCTTCCCAGACGAGAAAGCCACGATCGCCGGACTCCGGCGGGAGTTCTCCCTGAGCCTCATCGAAGGCACCTCACTATGGTGGTTCGATATGTTCGGCGGATGGTACGAGGGCCAGGCCGTTATCTCCGCCATCGAGCAGATGCGGACGCTATGGCAACAACACGCTCCCCGCTCGACCGGCCCGGCGGCCGAGGTGGCCGTCCTCGTCGACGCCGAGAGCATGGTGTACGTCGACGGCATGGCCTCGATCCTGCCCGAATTCCTCTACAGGCAGCGCGCGGGGCTGGCCAGGATGGGCGCGCCCTACGAGGTGTTCTCGGTCGCCGACCTCGCCACCCTCGACCTCTCGAAGCACAAGCTCATCCTCCTGCCGAATCTCTTCGTCGTGGACGCCGCCAAGCGAGACCTCCTCCGAAAGAAAGTCTGCAGGGGCGACAAGACCGTCGTCTGGGTCTACGCCCCGGGCGTCATCGCCGACGGCGTCTACGATCGCGCGAACATCGAGAAGCTCACGGGCATCCGCCCGGACGTTACCGAGTTGACCGAAAGGAAGATGGACGGCTGGACCTCGGTCTTCGCCCCGAAACCGAACCTCCCCTCCACGACGCTTCGCAAGCTCGCGCGGGACGCCGGCGTCCATATCTACTCCGACGCGCCCGAACCCCTCTACGCCAACGAACACCTGCTCGCCGCGCACAGCCTCAAGGGCGGAAAGCGGACCTTCGAGCTGCCCCGACGCTGCAGGCGGATCACGGAGCTCTTCACCCATCGCGTGGTGGCCGAGAACGCCACGCGATTCAGCGATTCCCTTGCGGCACCGTCAACCGTCCTGTATGCCCTGGACGTCGCGGAATAGCCATATCATCAGGAGCGACGGATGGACAAGCGAGTGTCACTAGCCAAACGCGCCTGGCTCATCCTGCTGACCGTCGGGCCCGGCATCTTCTGCATCGGCTACACGATCGGAACGGGCAGCGTCACCTCGATGGCCACCTCCGGGTCGAAGTACGGCATGCAGTTGTTGTGGGTCCTGGCGCTGAGTTGCCTGTTTTCCTGGGTCCTGATGGAGGCCTACGGCCGCTACGCGGTCGTGACGGGCGGCACGTCGATCCACAGCGTCAAGACAAAGGTCCGGTTCGGCAAGCCCCTCTCGATCCTGATGATGGTCGGCGTCATCACCGGACAATGGTGCTGTCTGTCGGGCCTGGTGGGTCTCTCGTCCCACGCGATATACGAGGCGGTCCGACTCTTCATCCCCGCCCTCACCCCCGAAAGCTACTGGGCCGTGCTTGGCATCGCCGTTGCCATCCTGGCGGTGATGTACGCGCTGCTGTGGATCGGACGGTACTCCTTCTTCGAGCAGGTCCTAGTCGTCTTCGTGACGTTGATGGGGCTGGCCTTCATCGTCTCGATGTTCGTCGTGTTGCCGCCGCCCGGAGAAATCGCCGCCGGGCTCATCCCAAGGGTCCCCAAGGTGCAGGGGGCCACGCTCATGATCGCCGCCTTCGTCGGCACGACCATGGCCGCGCCGACCTTCGTCGTCCGCCCGCTGCTCATGAAGGGCAAGGGGTGGACCGAGGGCGATCTCCGGCACGAGCAGCGCGACGCGCTCATCTCGGCCTCGTTCATGTTCATCATCAGCGCCTCGATCATGGTCTGTGCGACCGGGGCCCTGTTCCATCGCGGACTGACGATCAGCAAGGTCCTGGACATGGTCCACACCCTCGAGCCCGTCGCGGGCAAGTACGCCGTCGGGCTCTTCCTGGTGGGCACGCTCAGCGCCGGGCTCTCCTCCATCTTCCCGATCGCGATGGTCGCCCCCCTCCTGGTCGCGGACTACCGATCGGGTGAGCTGCAGACCCGTTCGTCGCTGTTCCGCGTCCTGGCCGGCGTGGCCTGCCTGATGGGCCTCATCGTGCCGATCTTCGGGAGCAATCCGATCTACGCGCAGATCGCCACCCAGGTCGCCCAGGTCTTCGTGCTGCCGCTGGTGATCGCGGTGATCGCGATCCTCGTGAACCGCCCGACCGCCATGGGGCGACATCGTGCCGGGGTACTGCTGAACCTGGGGCTCCTGGCGTCGTTCGTTTTCTCGTGCGTGATGTCCTACATCGCGCTGCTCGAGGTCATCAAGCTGTTTCGTCATGGGTTCGCCTGAATGATCGCGCGAGATCAAGCCCCCGGGCTTGCGGCGAGCACGTAGCATGGGCATCTTGCCCATGAGCCATCACGGCGAGACGCTCGTGCCACGGTGGCGCGGACTCACGCACGGCGGTTCACAGGGCATGTCAGATAAAGCCAGGAGAAGAAATGATGCGACAGTTGTGCATGACGGTCTTGACGATGTGCGCGGCGTCCGCCACCGCCGAGACCCTCGACAAGGATGACGCCGCGCTGGTCGCGCCAAAGGTCCAGTTGAACCCGGGCCCGGAGTATGCCGGCGTGGCCCGTCTATGGCAGGGCATCCCCGGTATCGAGCGCGCCCCGGGAGGACGGCTCTGGGCGACGTGGTATTCGGGCGGCAAGGGCGAGGGCAACGAGAACTTCGTGGTCCTCGTGACCAGCGCCGACGACGGCAAGACCTGGTCGCCACCGAAGATCGCGATCGACCCGCCGGGTCCGGTCCGAGCGTTCGATCCGTGCCTCTGGATCGATCCGACCGGCCGAATGTGGCTCTTCTGGGCCCAGAGCTACACGCTCTTCGACGGTCGGGCCGGCGTCTGGGCCATCACGACGACCGACCCCGGAAGCGAGACGCCCACGTGGACCGAGCCGCGACGCATCGCCAACGGGATCATGATGAACAAGCCGACCGTCCTGTCCGACGGGAGCTGGGCCCTCCCGACCGCCGTGTGGGACATGAAGGCCTTTCGCGACGACATGAAGGACCAGCGGTTCCCCAACATCACAATCACCCGCGATCAGGGCAAGACCTTCCAGCTCATCCGCGGTCCCGAGATCCCGGGCCGGAAGGTCGATGAGCATATGCTCGTCCAGCGAAAGGACGGGAGTTGGTGGATGCTCGTCCGCATGCCCTACGGCATCGCCGAGACGACCAGCCGCGACGGCGGAAAGACGTGGACCCCGCCCGTCAAATCGAAAATCCAGGGCCCCAACGCCCGCTTCTTCATCCGGCGGCTGAAGTCCGGCAAGCTGCTGCTGGTGAACCACTACAAGTTCAAGGGACGATCGCACATGACCGCGTCGCTCTCCGACGATGACGGCAAGACGTGGTACGGCCACCTGCTGCTGGATGAGCGGACCTACGTGTCGTACCCCGACGGCGTCGAGGCGCCTGACGGACGCATCTACATCACCTATGATCGCAGTCGTGGCGGCGCCAAGGAGATCCTCATGGCCGTCGTTACCGAGGAGGACGTCGCCGCGGGCAAATGCGTTGGCAAGAACGCGAGGCTGAAAGTGGTGATCGACAATGCAGGCAGGGACGCGTCCCTCATCGCGCCAAAGGTCCAGACAAACCCGGGCCCGGAGTACGCGGCCAAGAACCGCCTCTGGCAGGGCATCCCCGGCATCGAGCGGGCCGCGGGCGGTCGGCTCTGGGCCCTCTGGTACTCGGGCGGAAAGGGCGAGGGTAACGAGAACTACGTCGTCGCCATCACCAGCGGCGACGACGGAAAGACGTGGTCCCCGCCGAAGGTCGTGATCGACCCGCCGGGCCGGGTCCGCGCCTACGACCCCTGCCTGTGGCACGACCCGACGGGGCGGCTGTGGCTCTTCTGGGCGCAGAGCGACACGTGGTTCGACGGTCGCTCGGGAACCTGGGCGATCACCACGACGAACTCCGGCCACGAGGACCCCAAGTGGTCCGAACCCCGCCGCATCGCCGACGGGATCATGATGAACAAGCCTACCGCGCTGTCGACGGGCGAGTGGGCGCTGCCGATCGCCGTCTGGAACCACAAGCCCTTCCGTGACGACACCGCCAAAGAGCGATTCTCGAACCTGTACCTCACGAGCGATCAGGGCAAGACCTTCACGTTCGTCCGCGGCCCGGACGTACCCAAGCGGACCTACGACGAGCACATGCTGGTCGAGAAGAAGGATGGCAGTTGGTGGGTGCTGGTCCGCACGTCCTACGGCATCGGCCAGAGCTTCTCGAAGGATCGCGGCAAAACGTGGTCGCCCGGCGAGGACTCGGGCATCAAGGGCCCCAGCTCGCGGTTCTTCATTCGAAGGCTCAAGTCCGGCAAGCTGCTGCTCGTGAACCACTACAACTACACGGGTCGATCGCACATGACCGCCTCGCTCTCCGACGACGACGGCAAGACGTGGACGCACCACCTGCTCCTCGACGAGCGCAAGAACGTGTCCTACCCCGACGGCGTCCAGGCCCCCGATGGACGCGTCTACGTCATCTACGACCGCGAGCGTACGAAGGACAAGGAGATCCTCATGGCCGTCTTCACCGAGCAGGACGTCGCCGCCGAAAAGTGCGTCAGTGACGCCGCTCGTCTGCGCGTGTTGGTGAACAAGGCGGGCCAGTAGGGGCGCTTCGGACGGATCGCCCGGCCCCTGGCCTGAAAGACCCGCCCCGCGGCGAGTCAAGAGCGGCGTCGAGCCGCCGCACTCCCTGGTCGAGGAGCGCAGCACGTTGTTGGGGACCGCGCTGGATTGCCCAACGGGTTCTTCCCCTCAAAGCCTTACCCGTCGCGCCGTATCGCCTTATCGAGACGCCGCCGGATCGGGAAACGACAGGATCGCCACTTGCCCCGCCGGCAGGCGGATCGTCAGTCGATCCTTGTCCTTGTTCTCGAGGTAGTCCTTGCCGACCACGCACGCGACGCCGTCGACGGGACCGATCACCGTCACGGTCTGAGTGGCCTCAGGATTGGCCTGGTCGCCGTCGGGTGTCTTGGTGATCCCGAGGTTGTTGAACACACCGAGGAGATAGCGCCCGTCGACTCGGGCATGGGCACAGCCGACCTGTCCCTGAACCTGATAGCGAAGGTGCTTGCCGACCGCCTCGATCACACGGTCCGAGTCCTTCGGGTCCGCCGTGTAGACCACCTTGAGCGATCCGCCGCCGTCGGGGGCCTTCTCCGCCTGCGCGGCGTCGAAGTAGACCCACACCGCGTACTTGGCCAGGAGCCCGGGCGTCGCCTCGGCCGACAGCACGTCGAAGCACCCGATCCACGGCGACGGCGTCAGGTTGTGGGCGTCGCCGCCCTTCTTGGCGGACTGCGTGGCGAAGACGTCCTTGGCGAATCGGCGCAGCCGCGTGTGGAACGCATCGGGGGCCGCGACGCCGTACAGCCTGTCGCGCCGCCCGGACACGAACCCGACGTCGATCCCGAACGTCCCCGGAGGTGCAACGACCGCCGCCGGCACGACCGGTTGCGGGAGGGACCACCGCGTCGTGATCTCGAGAAACTCCTTGACGACACGCCCGTAGGCCGTCAGCGGGTACGTCTCCCAATCGCTGAAGTAGTTCTCCGTGCCCCACTCCTCGGCGACGTAAGCGGCGCCCGCAAGCCACGAGAAGTAGAGCAGCCGGCGCTGCAGCGATCGGCTGCTGCCCAGCTTCGGCGTGATCTGGTAGACGTCGGTCTTCTCCTTGAGCCGCTTCTCCGCCGGGAACCAGGGCGAGAAGCCCAGGGCGCAGCAGCATCCGAACGGCGTGCCGCCCCACGGCTCGTAGTAGACGCCGAAGGGTTTGTCATATTGCCGGGCCGCCCCACGAGCGCACGCGATTTGCAGGGCCGACAGCGGGACCTGATTCCCGATCTCGGGCATGATGTTCTTGGCGCCCAGCCGCAAGGCCGTGTGGTTCATTTGCACGTACCCGTTGACCGACATGACCTGGCCCGCCGTCAGCTCGATGAGCCGGCGGAAATACGCCTCCAGGAACGCCTCCACGTCCCGCTGCGTCTTCAGCGGGCGGTAGAGGTCGTGGTACATCCTAAAGTCCCCGCCGGAGAAGTACGGGTACTGCGTTCGCCGCTCGAACTCGGCGAAGCTCTTCTGGTCGAACGGCCGGCCCTTGTCGAGGATGAGCTTCTGTATCCGCCCGTAGTCGGCGAAGGGCGAGTTCCCCCACTCGTGGACCTGAAATCCGAGGAAGCGCGGGTCGTCCTTGAACCGGCGGGCGATGTCGGTCATGCCCTCGAGCGACTGGAACGGCATGCCCCCCGTGATCCGATCGAAGTAGTGGCATCGTCCCGATGCGCCCGCGTCGGCCAGGACCTTCGACCCGGCCCACCTCTCGCCGAAGGGACGCGGATCGTAGCCCGTGTTGAGCAGTCGGAACCCGTAGTTGTCCAACAGGCCGTGCCGGCGCAGACCTTCGATGAACCTGGCGTCGGCGTAGTGCAGGAACATCATCCCCTTGGCGGCGGGGGGGCTCGACGCGACGCGCGTCGACTGGGCCTCGGCGACTGCGCCGGCCGCCAGGAGCGCCAGGCATACGAGAGCGACGCGACCGGAGATCGGGCTTGTACCGCGGGCTTCCAGCCTGCACAGATGGCGGGAAAGGATGCCCGTGGTGCATGAGACGGTCCGGGCGAGCACGTCGCCGATCATCTTGCTCATCCAATCACCTTGGCGATCACCAGCGTGACGTCGTCTTCCTGCGGCCGATCCCTTCGGAAGTCGACGAGCGCCCTCTCGACCGCGTCGATCATCTCGGCGGCCGATGACTCGGCGTTCGTCCGGACGACCTGACGAAACGCATCCATGCCGAACTGCTCGCCCATCGGGTCTCGCGTCTCCCAGATCCCGTCGGTTCCGACGACGATCACGGCGCCGGGCTCGAGACCCTCCCAGCCGTATTCCTCGTAGCTCACACCGTCGGCGATTCGCCATGACCGCCACGATCACGAGCGGCGCCAGCGCGATCGCCAGCAGCAGAATGAGCAGCTTCCATCGGATGCGTATGCCGACATGGTCGCTCAGGACGCGTCAGGACTCAAGGCCTTGACCCCCAATTGTTCGACAAACACGACGCACAGGTCGATCAGTTGCCGAACCTGCTGTTCGATCCGGTGCAGCTCGGCCTGTTCGCCGATCAGGGCTTCGACCGTCAGGGCCGCCGCGGAAAGGGCGGGGAGCCGATGGTCGTCCGCCGTCACGCGGATCTGCCGGGCCAGCGTCCCGAGCGTCTGGACCTGCCCTTCGGCAAGCGCGCTCTCCAGCGCTTCCGTCCATCGAGGCGTGGGTGGGGCGGTGGGCTCACGGCTGATCTGCTGTGCGATGAGCGCGAGCAGCGCGTCTCGATCGATGGGCTTGCTCGCGTATTCGCTGCAGCCCGCCGCGAGGCACTTGTCCCGCTCCGTCGCCATCGCGTGCGCGGTCAGGGCGATGATCGACCGGTCGTATCCCTTGTCGCGGAGCGTCCGCGTCGCCCCGTAACCGTCGAGAATCGGCATCTGCATGTCCATCAGGATGACGTCGAACGGACGTCCTTCCTTGCTGGCCCGCATCGCGGTCTCGACCGCCGCCTGCCCGTTCTCGGCGAGCGTCACCTCGCAGCCGGCCCGCCTCAGATGGAATGAGATCAGCCGCTGATTGTCCGGGCCGTCCTCGGCCAGCAAGACGCGACGCCCGGTCAACTCGATCGTCGTCGGCGGTTGAGCACCGGTTTCGATGGCCGCCTCGACCGACAGAACGCACGACGGGCTCTCCAGCCACTGGACGTCCGTCAGGTCGCCCGATGCGATCGTCACCGTGAACGTGCTCCCCTCGTTGGGACGGCTCCTCACCGTGATGTCGCCGCCGAGCATGCGGGCCAGACGCCTGCTGATCGCCAGGCCCAGCCCGGTGCCGCCGAACTTACGAGTCAGCGACGAGTCGGCCTGCTGGAACGGCTCGAACAGCCGGTCCATCTGGTCCGGCTGGATGCCGATGCCGGTGTCGATGACGTCGAACTGAATGACGCGTTCCGGCTTGCCGTCGTCGCCCTTGACCGATCGCGTCACGATGCGGACGCCGCCGGTCTCGGTGAACTTGATCGCGTTGCCGATCAGGTTGAAGAAGATCTCCCGGAGTCGCGTGGGGTCCGTCAGGATCGCGCTGGGCGCCGGGCCGTCAAACTCGAACCTCAGCGACAGGCCCTTGCCTTGGGCGCGAACCCGCAGCAGCGACTCGATGTCGCTCAGCAGCTCCACGACGGAGCAGCGGACCCGTCTGACCTCCAGGCGTCCCGCCTCGATCTTGGACAGGTCCAGGATGTCGTTGATGATCTCGGTCAGAAACTCGCCGTTGCGCCGAATCGTCTGGACGGCGTTCAGTTGATCGCTCGCGCTCAAATCGGCATCGAGCAAAATGTCCGCGAACCCCACGATCGCCGTCATCGGCGTTCGGATCTCGTGGCTCATATTGGCCAGGAACTGGCTCTTGGCACGATTCGCGTCTTCCGCGGCCAGCTTGGCGTCCTCGAGTTTGCGGTTGATGTTCTCCAGTTCCTCCTTCTGCGCCCCCAACTGCTGGCGCTGGCTCTCGAGCTCCATGTTCTTCACCGTGAGCAACTGGGTCTGATGCTTCTGCCGCTCTTCGGCGTGTTTCCGCTCGGTGATGTCGACGAAACTCTCGAGCAGGCACCTCCGTCCCGCCAAGTCGATCGCCGTAACCGTCTTGAGAATCGGTATCTTCTCCCGGTTGTTCGTGAGAAGGACGCGCTCGGAGCAGTCGACCTCCATGCCGAGATCGGTGACCGGGCATCGGCATTGCTCCGCCGGGCAGATGTGGGCATGGCACACCTTGCCGACGACCTGTTCCTTCCCAGCCCCGATCATCTTGAGAGCCGTGGGGTTGGCCTCGACGACCCTGTGCGTCTCGGCGTCCACGATCACGAAGCCCACCTTGATCGCGTCGAGAATCGCCTGGGACCGGCGCTCACTTTCACGCGAGGCCCGCTCGGCGCGCTTGCGATCCGTCACGTCGTGAACGAGCGCGAGGACCAGGGCCTTGCCGTAGCTGACGAAGCCGCTCAGGGTGACCTCCGCGTCAAAGAGGGCCCCGTCGTGACGTCGATGTTGCCATTCGAAGAACTGCGGCTCCCCGGCGAGCGCGGCCTCGATCTTCCCCATCGCCACGTCGACCGAGCGCTGCCCGTCCGGCTGGACGTCCGGGGAGAGGCCAACGGGGGTTCGACCGATGATCTGGTCCCGTTCGCACCCGAACAGCTCCAGGACGCGGTGATTGCAGTCCACGAAGACCGGCCCTTCCATCAGGAAGATCCCCTCCCCCGCCGACTCGAAGAGCTTCCGGTACTGCTGCTCGCTCTCGCGCAGGGCCTGATCCGCCCGATGCCGTTCGGCGATCTGTCGACGCAAGCTCTCGTTCGCGTGCGAGAGCTCGTCCGTGCGTCGAGCCACGAGCTGCCGGATCCGAGAAGACCGTCCGACCAGTGAACCCAGATACGCCGTCAGCAGCAGCGTGATGCCCAGCCCGCCGATCAGCAGCCCGAACGGCGTTCCCATCCTGGCGCTGAAGGCGTGGGAGGATGCGGGCCGGCAGCGCAATGACCACTGCCTGTCAGCCACCGGGAGGCGCGCCACATGGACCCAATCCCTCGCGCTGTCAGGGGAAGCCGTTCGCGTCTCGCCGCGCGGCGAGACCTCGCCGCAAGGCCATTGGTAGGCCAGACAGGGCGGGCCCCCCGCGGTCACGTCACGGAGTTCAACGCTCACGCCGCCGACTTCGGTCGCCTCGAACGCGCCGCCCACAAGACCCTCCACGCTGCACTCCCCCGCGATGAAGCCCAGCAGGCGATCTCGCTCGCTCGGGTCGGTATCGACGACGGGGGCCTTGGCGTAGATGGGCTGGATCACGGTGAAATGCGGGCGCGACCCCCGCCACACCGGACCGGTGGCTCGCATCTGTCCCGCGTCTCGGGCGGCCTGCATCACGCGAAACCGGAGCGGATCGCAAGCCAGATCGAATCCCCGCTGTGGCGGGTCGGAGGATTCGGGCCAGGAGAACTCGACGGGGAAGTGCTCGTCGCGACTTGATGCGGGGTGGACCTCGAACCGTGGACCGCCTTCTCCTCCCATCCTGGATTCGAATCCGCGCGGATCGGTCGCCTGAATTCTTGGCGCCCATTGCACGGACCGGTAGCCCTTTCGCCGCTTCAACGCCCTGCCCACGAAGTGCTCGAACTCCTCGCGCGTGACCTGCTCAGACGCGTCGTACAACTCATCGAGGAAGCTGAGCATCTCCAGGTGCCGCTCCAGAGACGCCCTCAGCGCCGCGGTGAGGACCTGGGCGTCTCGTTCGAACGCCCGGCGAGCATGTTCGCGCTCCCAACTCCGAGCGGCGCGGTACACATAGTCGGTGGCCAGAACGCCGACCGCCGCCACGCACACCACAGGGACGTAGGGCAGAAGCGCGCGAATCCGCGCCCAGACGCGCGACGGCTCACGAGGTGCCTTGGAAGACTCGGGAGGCATTCTCTCATCCTGACCCAGCATGTCCCACGAGTGACCGGTCGACGCCTTACTGCGCCTCCGATTCCTGTCCGTGTCGGGTCGGATCGTGGACGGCCCCCCGGCTGCCCCGATAGGGGCTCAGCGACGGCGCGTCATCGACAGGCCGCTCCCCGGGCGCGAGGATCTTACCCCGAACGTGCTCCGCAATCCTATCGACAAGTGACCCTGAGCGCTTGACTTGCCGGCTCGATTGCCCGCTCCCCCGGCCTGAGGCTTCCGATAAGATCCCTAAAGAGAATCCCGCGGACGAAGGCGTGTGACGCCCCGCTCACGCCTTCCGGCGGGACGCTCCCATAAGACGCCTTGAATCAACGTGATCCCGCGCGAGGTCCTCGGGATGTGCCGCAAGAATCACTAGCCGCGAGGTCTGGGTGGTTGGGGGGGGCGGCCGCTACGTCAACCGCCCCATAAGGGGCGGGGCTCTGGCCTCGGTGTGAGTACGATCCTCAGAATCGCAAATGATCCCAATGACGCCGGGAGCGGAATCGTGCGCCCATCGACTAGGTCGGCTTGACGTCTAGGACCATACGCACCAGGCTCGCGACGTTCTCCGCCTGCATCTTCTCCAGGATCTTGGCGCGATGCTGATCGATCGTCTTGTGGCTGCGGTCTAGCTCATTGGCGATGGCTTTGCTGGTCTTTCCCTCGATGACCAGGTCCAGGACCTCGCGTTCCCGATCCGTCAGGGACGCCAGGCGAGCCAGTACCATGTCTCGGTTGCTCCGGCGTCGCCGAAGCTCCTGGTGCAGCGTGATCGCCCGTTTGATGCTGTCGAGCAGCGACTGCTCACGGAAGGGCTTCTCGACGAAGTCGAAGGCGCCGGCCTGAACGGCCCGCACGGCGATGGGAACGTCGGCATGTCCCGAAAGGAAGATGATCGGGATGTCGATCCCCTCGCCCTTGAGCCGTTGCTGAAGCTCCAGTCCGTCCATCCCGGGCATACGGATGTCCAGTATCAGACATCCTGGCTGATCCGGGTCGTAGGCCTCTAGAAACGCCTGCGCTGATGAAAAGGACTTGACCGACAGGCCCACCGAGTCGATCAACTCCTCCAACGCGTCCAGGACGGCAGGATCGTCATCCACCACGAAAACAGCGGGTTCATGCTCCATCATCGAGACTCCAGTTGCTCACGGGCAACGTAAACGTGAAGGTTACACCACGGTTGCGGTTAGGCCAAGCCGACAAGCGACCGCCGTGCGCTTCGATGATCCTTCGAGAGATCGCCAGGCCCATCCCCATCCCGTCCGGCTTCGTCGTGAAGAACGGGCTGAAGAGGCGTTCCTGCGTGCCTTCGGCGAAGCCGGTTCCCCGATCGGCGATCGCCACTTCGATCTGGCCGCCGCCGTTCCTCCCGGTCGTGATGGACAGACGGGCGTCGCGAGGCTCCGTGTCCCTCATCGCCTCCAAGCCGTTTCGAACCAGGTTGACGACGACTTGCTCGATCTCGATTCGAACCGCCTTGACCGGCAGCAGCTCGCGGCAGAGGTTCAGCTCGATCGGGTGCCGGAGGGAGTTGGACTCGTGACGCACCAGCGCGACGGCGTCCCTGACGATTTCGTTGACGTCGGTCGGAACCTTCGGGCCGGGGTCCTTCCGCAGAAAGGCCCGGATGTTGTGAATCACTTCTCCCGCCCGCTCGGACTGAACCGCGACCTTCTCCATCGTCGCCAGCAGCCGCTCCGGTTGATAGTTCCCCGACTGCATGCGCTGCACGCACGACCGTGCGTAGCCGGCGATCGCCGTCAGGGGCTGGCCCAGCTCGTGAGCCAGTTCCGAGGTCATCTCGCCCACGGTGCTCAGCCGGGCGGCGTGGGCCAGTTCGGCCTGGCGCTGCTGTGCCAGTACCTCGCTCTGCCGCTGCTCCGTGATGTCCCGAGCGTTGATGACCACTCCCTTGACCGCGGAGTCTTCCAGCAGATTCGTCCCTGTCGCTTCCATGACGCGATACGTCCCGTCCTTGTGCAGGAAGCGAAAGACTCTCGTCTCCACATGCCCGGGTATCCGGTTTCCCCTCGCGAAGGCGTCGTAGACCTCCTGCCTGTCCTCCGCATGCAGCAGCTCGAAGACGTTCCTGCCCAGCACCTCGTCCTTCGTGTAGCCGAGCAGCTTCTCCCATGGAGGGCTCACGTACGTGAGCGCCCCCCGCTCGTCCAGGACCGAGATGATGTCCGTCGAGTTCTCGACCAGCGAACGGAAGTGCTGCTCGCTCCGTTGGATGTCCTGCTCCGCGTGCTTGCGTTCCGTGATGTCGCGTCCGATCGAGTTGAAGCTCGTGACGTTGCCCTGTTCGTCATAGTGCAGGTTGATCGTCCAGAGGAGGCTGCGCACTTGGCCCGATCGGCTCACCTGGCGATTCTCGAGCGTGACGTGCCTGGCCCTTCGCTTGGTCCACTCGATATACATCCTGGCCGTCGCTTCTCTGTCGTCGGGATGGATGAACTCCAGAGAGGACAGGCCCACGCACGCCTCGGGCGGCAGGCCGAACACCCGTCGAGACACATGATTCACGAACATCAACTGTCCGCGGCTATCGACCTGTGTGACGAGGTCCTCCGTCCCCTCGATGAACTCTCGGTAGCGCTCCTCACTCTCCCGCAGCGCCGCCTCCGCCTGTCGGCGGTCCGTCACGTCGCGAGAGTTCACGACGATGCCCCTGATGCTGGGATCGCCGAGAAAATTGCTGCCGACGGATTCGATCGGAACCCAGGTCCCGTCCGCGTGAAGGAAACGATACTCGACCGTGATGACCGTCTCCGGCTTCTGGATCACCCTGGCGAACGCCGGCAGGACCGCCTCCAGGTCGTCGGGGTGCACGAAGTCAAACGCGCTCCTCCCCACCATCTCCTCCGGGCCGTACCCCAGGATGCGCCCCGTCGACAGGCTGCTGTACCGGATCGTCCCCTCGGCGCTGAGAACCGTGATGATGTCCGAAGAATTCTTCACCAGGCTGCGGAACCGCTCCTCGCTCTCGCGCAGCGCGACCTCGGCCTCCCGACGCTCCCGGCGGACCTTGGCCTCTCTCAGCTCCCTCTCGATGGCCGGGACCAGGCGCCCCAGCCTGTCCTTGGCGACATAGTCGCTGGCGCCGGCCTTCATGAGCTCGACCGCCGCGTCTTCGCCGATCTGGCCCGACACGATGATGAAAGGCACGTCGAGACCGGCGTCCTGAACCATCCGCATCGCCTGCAACGCCGTGAAGCCAGGAAGCGCGTAGTCGGCGATGATGATATCCCAGTCCGATCCCCGGATCGCCGCCGACATCGTCTCGGCACACGAGACCCGCTCGCCGACGATCGACAGCTCGCCTCGGCTCACCTCTCTGAGCACGAGCGCGGCGTCGTCCTCGGAATCCTCCAGAATCAGGATACGGAGCGGATCTCCCATCAACGACCTCAATCTAGCCAATCAACAGTGCTGTAACCCGCGATTCCCCTCCAGAGACGCGCACTCGCACACACGATCCCACCCCCAGACTTGTTTGGAACGTCTCCTCCGATCCCTCTCCGGCACGCCGAACCCCAGGATCAGCAGATCCACCCCGCCGTGTCGCAATCTCCTGTCTCAATCATATTCCGGATCGGGTGATGCGTCTACACGACGGCGTCCCCTCGATCCGGAACCTCCCCGGCGTGCCCGCTCCCGGCTCGACCGTCCAACACTTCTCTGACCTTGTTCGTAAGTGTCTCTACTGAAAACGGTTTGGCCAGAAGATGGATCCCTCGCCGGATGCCGCCATGGTGGGCGATGACCTCGTCGCTGTACCCGGACATGTAAAGCACGGCCAGCTCCGGTCGCGATTTCGCCAACGTCTCGTAAAGCTCGGGGCCGTTCATCTCCGGCATGATGACGTCGGTCAGCAGGAGGTCAGGCGGCCTGTCGGATCGCGCCACGAATCGAAACGCTTCCTCGGGAGTCCCGGCCGTGTGCACGTCGTAACCGTGCGACCTGAGCATCTGATGAACAAGCCCTCGAACGCTTTCGTCGTCCTCCACGACCAATACGGTCTCATTACCCCGCTTCCCGGGCTGGCTCACCGACGGGGCGGCCAGATGCTCGGGTGGGCCCTCCGCTTGCGGGAGGAAGACCCGGAATACCGTGCCCGATTCGGGCCGGCTTTCGAAGCGGATATGGCCCCCGTGTTGCTTGACGATTCCGTAGACGGTCGATAGGCCCAAGCCCGTGCCCTGGCCAGGCGGCTTCGTCGTGAAGAACGGCTCGAAGATGCGTTCCTGCGTCGGCGCGTCCATCCCGCAGCCGGTGTCAAGGGCCGACAAGACGATGTAGGACCCACACTTGGCGCCCGCGTGCGTCCGGACGTCATCCTCGGTCAGCGTCGCGGTGCCCGTCTCGATGACCAGCTTCCCTCCGTTCGGCATGGCGTCCTGGGCGTTGACCGCCAGATTCATGAGCACCTGCTCGATCTGAGAAGGATCGGCAAACACACAGCCGCCCTTGGCGTCGATGCGAAGCTCGATCGTGATGTCCTCACGGATCGTTCTCCTCAGCATCCGCTCGAAGCCGGATACCAGCTCCCCGAGATCGATCACCTTGACCTCGAGCATCTGTTTGCGGCCAAAAGCCAGGAGTTGCCGAGTCAGCCCCCTGGCCCGTTCCGCCGCCCCGCGTATCTGCATCAGAGCCGTGTACAGAGGATGATCCGGGGCAAGGTCCATGAGTGCGATGTCCGCATACCCGAGGATGGGAGACAGAAGATTGTTGAAATCGTGGGCAATCCCTCCGGCCAGCCGGCCGATCGACTCCATGCGCTGCGACCGGCGAAGCTGGCCTTCCAGCTCCGCCCTCTCGGCCTCGGCCCGCCTGCTTTGACGTCGTGTCTCCGCCTCACGCAGTTCCCGCTCGACCGCCGGGACCAGTCGACCCAGACGCTCCTTCATGACGTAGTCGTTGGCGCCGGCGCGCATCGCCTCGACCGCGACGTCCTCGCCGATCGCCCCCGAGACGATGATGAAGGGCAAGTCCGGGCTCTGGGCACGGACCTGCTCGAGCGCCCGGATCGCGTCGAATCCCGGCATGTTGTAGTCCGCGACGATCAGGTCCCACCGACCGTCGACCATCGCCGCGCCCAGCGACGAGGCCGAGTCGACTCGCCGCCAGGTCGGGTCGAATCCCCCTCGACGGAGCTCGCGAAGAACGATCATGGCGTCGTCCTCGGAGTCCTCGACGATCAGTACGTTCAAAGGCCTTTGCATCCGCTCATCTCGACGGAGTTCGTCCGCCTGGACACCCAAGCCGACCTCGACGTGTGAAAGGCCTCTTCGCCTCAGCGGGCCGATCAGAAATGCCATCCCCCTCGGATAGGCGTCCGCGTATCTCCTCGGGCCCGACGACGAGAATGATCGCCTCAACTCGCCGCGACGTGCCACGCTAGGCGGGTCACGGACGCCCAGCCAATCTCATCATACCAGAAGGGACAATCGTGGTGCTAACAACCTGCGAGATGACGTCCTGGCCGACTGGCTCGGATGCCGCGTCTTGGGGCCTCTGTCCCATCGACGGTTGGGGATCCTCGCCCCATTCTTGAAGCGCTTCGCGGACGCTACCATAATCGAAGCGTCCAGGGAGGCACGACATGAGGCCAAGCTCGACGGGGATCGTCTTCGCGCCGAATCGCCGCGCGAGATTCCGCGCCGCCGGGGTGCGGGTATTTAACCCGCGGTGGGCGGCGGCGGGGCACTGGCGCCAACGTTTCCCAGACAACCACCCCTTCTCAGTATCTGCTTTCCTTGTCGCCCTGGCCTTCTCCTGTCCGGGCCTGCGCGCGGAAGCAGGTGACGCCGTCGAGCAAGCTGGAGACGCGCTCGCTCGACGGGAATCACCGACGGAACGACCGACGCCGCTCCTCGATGCTCATGGCCGAATCGTCATCTATCACGGGCTCAACGTCTCCAACACGTCCAAGAGCGACAAGGGCTTCCTTCCGTGGCAACGACGCGAGGACTTCGCCCGTCTGCGTGACTGGGGGTTCAACCTCGTCCGTTACCTCGTCTTCTGGGAGGCCATCGAGCCCGAGCGGGGACGCTACGACCGCGAGTACATTTCCCAGACGCTCAGGCGGCTTCGCTGGTTGCGGGAACTGGGCATTGACGTCTTGCTCGACGTGCATCAAGACCTCTACGCCCGACGATTCTCCGGGAACGGATTCCCCGACTGGACCGTCAACGACGGTGGGCACGCGTTCAAGCTGCGGCGCCCCTGGAACATGAACTACTTCGACCCCGCCGTGCGGGCCGCATACGATCACTTCTGGCGGAGTGAAGACCTGAAAGCCCGGTACGTCGCCATGCTCGAGCACCTCCTCCGAAAGGTGGAATCGCTCGAGAACGTCATCGGCGTGGACGTCATCAACGAGCCGCATCCGTGCTCCGGATCCGACTTCGAGACGGACGTGCTGCCGCGCTTCTACGAGGACGTCCAGGCCATGAGACGTCGCAACGGCTTCAAGATCCGCTTGTTCTTCGAGCCGATGATCTACACGAGCGCCGGGCTGCCGACGCAGCTCCGGCTCGAGCCCGATGACGCCTGCGTCTATGCTCCGCACTACTACGATCCCGTCTGCCACGAGGGTGGGCCCTACTCCCCGATGAGCAGGCGATTGATGCAGTCGGCCATTCGAGTGAAGGTCGCCGAGGCCCTTCGATTCGGCACGCCCATGGTCTTCACGGAGTTCGGCCTGCCGGCGGTCGTCGTGGGTCGCCGCGACTACCTGCGCGACTTCCTGGGCCTGATGAATCGCTATCACCTGGGATGGACCTACTGGTCCTACGATCGGCAGCAGCACTGTAGCTTCGGCGTCCTCGACAACGACGGCTCCCCGAATGACAGACTCGATTGCCTCGTCATGGTCTACGCCCAGCGGATCGCCGGGCGGAACCCGGAGATGAGCTGGGGCGACGGGTCGTTCGAGCTGAGCTACGAACCGACCGCGTGCGAAGCGCCGACGGTCGTTTTCGTTCCGCCGGATCTCCAGGGGGTGCGGCTCACCGTCAACGGGCGGAAAGCGGACTTCAAGCCCGGCGCGACGCGCGTCCAACACCGAAACCCAAGCGGCGGGGATCGCCAGCGACTCCGCATCGACTGGAAGCCGGGGGCGCCTCGATCGAGGCCGGCGCGGTGAGCGGAAGACCGAGCTCCGCGACGCAATACAAACGGGCAGGCTCCGGCAATCGCTCCGCGCGATCGCCGAAACCTGCCCGTGATTGCCGACGAGGCCTGGCCGGGAGTCACCCGGTCCTACTTCGACCCGAACGTGCCCTTGATCTCCTCGATGCCCGCGCCCAACGTCGCCTTGGCGATGGCGTCGAGGTCCTGCTCGCTCCCCTGCAGGTGGAACGTCCGGTGCATGTGTGAGATGGACTCACCGGGCTTTAGCGCCGCCGCCGGCGAGGACGTCTCTAACTCGTAGAACGGGCCCAGCGGCTTCTTGCCCGGCTCGGGCGGACCGTCGTTGTACGAGTTCACCACGTCCCCCGCGTACGGCTTGTCCTGCAGCTCCCACATGGAGTTCACGTAGTCGGTAGCGCCCTCGGGCTTGGTGTACTGCACGATCGTGAGCACCTTGCTGACCGCGTCATAGCTGCCCGCCACGGGCTTGGCCCGCTGCGGTGTCAGGCCGATCTTGCTGCGGTATCGCCCGTCGCCGCTGAAGTAGAGAACGTCGTCCTTGACGATGAGGCGCTCGGCCGGGACCTTCCCGAAGTACGCGTCGTTCACCTTTGGCCCTAGCGTCCCCTCTGGCCCCGCCGCGAAGGGGATCACGATCGTCGTCTTCGGCGACGGATTGAACATGCCCAGGATCCAGATCGACAGCAGACCCGTCTCCTTCTTCCACGCCTCCTGGCCCTTGTTGGTGATCTTGTTGTCCGACTCGTAGACCACCATCTTCAAGCTGTTCGGGATGTCCAGCCCCAGCGCCTTTTCCGCCTGGTCCTTCCTTAGCAGCGCGACGGTCCGCTCGATGCCCACCTCGAACGCCGTGCCGGAGTAGTTCGTCAGCTTGGCCCGGGCCGAGAACGTCGCGCGGTCCGCCTTCTTGTCCACCACCTTGAACGGGTCGGTGTCGATGATGGCGGGCGTCTGCCAGTGCTTCAGGTCGAACGCGTCGCCCTTCTTGAAGAAGATCGCGAACTGCCCGCCCTCGGGCCCCAGCCAGAACCGGTCCTCGCCGCCCCAGGGGTTGATGTGCGGCACGGTCTTGCCGGAGGCGATGAGCTCACGATTGATCCACCCGAAGCTCAACCCGCCTGCCCCGTCGGCGGCGCTCGTCATGACCCGTCCCTGATACGACGGGACGACCGCCACCTGTGCCTTGCCCGACTTGAGCACGATCACGTCCGTGTGCTTCTCGAGGAAGCCCAGGTCGTCGCCGAACGTGGCCGCCTTCAGCGGACCGCCGGACCCCGTCACCGCCATTGCCAGACAAAGCATCGCCAAACCTCCCATCAGACGTCTCATCGTGTTGTCTCCTTCCTCCAAACCCACGCCAACCCCGCGGCGCCTTCCGCCCACTGTGCGACCACGTCTCCGAGCCGCGGCATTCATGCCGCGCCGGGAAGCTTGCCGCACGACCCGTCCAGCCGCCATCGCGATACCCCGCGCCACGGGCGATCGCCTGCGTTCCGATCCTCAGGCACGCCAGTATGTCATGTTTCTCGTTCCTGTCCAGATCATGAACGCCACAATACGGTCCGTGCCCGGTGAGCCCCGTCGCCGGGGAGACAAGGCCGCGAATCGTCGGCTATGATATCGTGCTTCCGAGGGCCGGCGAACCTGACCGACGATGAGTGTAGTCCGCCAGTCCCGAACTTCAACGACGCGGAGGAATGTCTATGCACCGACCCAAGGGTTGGATCTTCGTCTCAATCGCCTGCGCGGCCATGGTCGGCCGGATCACACGGGCCGCTTCGAACGTCCCGGCCGTCAAGGTTGGTGCCTTTTCGCAGGAGATCCGAGAGGTCTTCACCAAGGCCGACGGTCTGGCCGACGACAACGTCCGCGACGTGGCCGTCGCCCCGGATGGAACCGTCTATGCCGCCACGGGCGCGGGGCTCTGCCGATACGACGGTCATCAGTGGATCTCGGTCAAGAACGTCACCCCCGGACCCGTGACCCTCGTCGCCACGTCCGGCCAGACGACCTACGCCGTCGCGAAATCCGCGCTGTACGGCATCGTGGCCGATGACGTTCGCCGGTTGTGCGATGGCCTGCCGGCCTCGTCGATCACGATGGCAGCGCGTGGTCAGGACGTCTGGGTCGGCGGACCCGACGGGCTGTTCAGATTCGCCGACGGTCGTCTCGGACCCGAGGCCGACCTCCTCCCGCTGCTCCCACAGAGCACCGAGATCCGTCAGATAGCGCTCGCCCCCGACGGACAGGTCGCCGTCGCCGCTCGAGCGGGGCTCTTCGTCAAGCGGCAGGGCGGTTGGTCTCGACTGCTCCCGGCGGACGGCAGATACAGTTGGGCCGTTCACGACGCTCGCGGCGTCGCATTCGACGGCGCGGGTCGGTTGTGGTTCTGCAGCCCCCAGGGCGCCGGCTGCCTCGATGCCGGCAAGTGGAGCCTCTTCACCGGGCTGGAGGGCCTGCCGTACAACAACTTCACCTGCGTCGCCGCCGGTCCGGACGCCGTCTGGTTCGGCACAAAGCTCGGAGCGATCCGCTACGACGGCAAGAAGTGGCACTACCGGCAGGGGCGTCGATGGCTGCCCGATGACGCCATCGCCGGCGTGGCCGTCGACGGAAAAGGCAGTGCCTGGTTCGCTACCCCGAAGGGCGTCGGCAGGATCGGATTCCGTACGATGACGCTCGCCGAGAAGGCCAAGTACTTCGAGGACATCATCGACAAGCGCCACCGCCGCACCCCCTATGGCTTCGTCCTCGAGTGCCATCTCGAAGTGCCGGGCGACGTGACCAAGGTCGTCAATGAGGACAGCGACAACGACGGCCTCTGGACCGGCATGTACGGCGCCGGCGAGTGCTTCGCCTACGGCGCCACGAAGGACCCCGCGGCAAAGCGACGAGCCAAGGCCGCCTTCGAGGCCCTCAAGTTCCTCTGCGACGTGACTCAAGGAGGTGAGAAGACCGTCCAGCGAGGATTCCCCGCCAGATCCATCCTCCCCACCGACGGCAGAAACCCCAACGACGGGCACTCCGAGGACGCCGACCGAAAACGAAGAGAGGGCGACGACCCCCTCTGGAAGGTCATCTACCCCCGCTGGCCCAAGAGCGCCGACGGCAAGTGGTACTGGAAGTGCGACACCAGCTCCGACGAGCTCGACGGGCACTATTTCATGAACGCCCTCTACTACGACCTGGTCGCCGAGGATGAGGCCGAGAAGGCGCGCGTGCGGAAGGTCATCTGCGACACGACCGACCACCTCATGCGGAACCGTTACGGCCTCGTGGATTGGGACGGCCAGCGCACACGCTGGGCCTACTTCGGGCCCCACGATCTAAACCACGACCCCCACTGCTGGGAAGAGCGCGGAATGAACTCCCTCGGCATCCTCTCCTACCTGGCCATCGCCCAGCACGTCTCCGGCGACGAAAAGTATGCCCGAGCCCGGCAAGAGCTCGTCGCCAAGCACGGCTACGCCATCAACGCCTTCATAGGCTGCAAGATCCACGACGGCCCCGGAACGGGCAACCAGTCCGATGACGAGATGACCATCATGCGATTCTTCACCCTCTTACGCTACGAGACCGACCCCAAGGTCAAGGACATGATGGCCTACGCCTTCCATCGCTACTGGAGGCTCGTCCGACGGGAACGCAACCCCTTCTTCAACTTCCTCTACGCCGGATCCTACAGGCCCGAGAAGCGCCCCTTCTGGAACGAAGCATATTCGATGACGGGCGACTGGCTCCGGGAGTCGATCGACATGCTCGAGGGCCAGCCCCTGGACCTCGTCAACTGGCACCTGACCAACAGCCACCGCCTCGACATCCTGGCGCACCATGAGCACTCGTTCAGCAGCGACGAACGCCCCTCGCACGGCTACCTCCGCGACGGCGGCGTCATACCGATCGAGAACCGATACGTCCAGCACTGGAGCGAGGACGTCTGGCGACTCGATGAGGGCGGCGATGGTCGGACCGAGTCCGACGGGGCCTTCTGGCTTATGGCGTACTATGCGGGAAAGTACCTCGGCTTCATTGCTGATTAGAGGAGCAGCGGCCGCGCCGTCGCACCCGATATTGCCCCCTGCGTCGCTCGGTAATATCCCATCTAATCCATGGCGGAGCCTTGACATCCGGTTGACCTAAAGCTCAGATAACCTTAACCAGGCCCGCGCGGGTGCAGGGAGGACGAGGCATGGATGCCGTCCCACGGATGGCCTTTCTCGGGGGGGAGTTGGGATTCGGCAACCCTCTCGTAATGCTCGTCCCTCCTCCTGACTCTGCTGGCGGGCGAGTCATATCGGCATGAAATACGAGCTTTCCGATCTTCTCGACCTGGACCGGATGCAGGGGCTGTTGGACAGCTTCTGCGAGGCCGTCGGAATCGCCTCGGCCATCATCGACCTTCAGGGAAAGGTCCTCGTCGGCGCTCGCTGGCAGCGCATCTGCACTGACTTCCATCGACAAAACCCCGATTCCCGTCGGA
Source organism: Phycisphaerae bacterium (assembly GCA_016927755.1). Lineage (GTDB taxonomy): Bacteria > Planctomycetota > Phycisphaerae > UBA1845 > JAFGLZ01 > JAFGLZ01. The sequence continues at coordinate 35,288 of JAFGLZ010000155.1, read as the reverse complement.
AGTGCCTCGAGTCCGACACCGTCATGGCCAACGAGCTGAGGGAGGAACGGAGCTGTCTTTACCGTTGCCAGAACGGACTCACCGACGCCGCCTTCCCCGTCGTGCTGGAAGGCGAGCACGTCGCCAACTTCTTCGTCGGGCAATTCCTGCTCGAGCCTCCCGACGAAGCATTCTTCCGCCGGCAGGCGAGGAAGTACGGGTTCGACGAACAGGCCTATGTCGAGGCGCTGTCGGAGGTGCCCGTCGTCCCGAAAGAGAAGCTCGGACCGATCCAGGACTTCCTCGTGAATTTTGCCGGGGTGCTCGGCAGGATGGGCCTCGATCGCATGAGGCAGCTAGAGGCCACCAAGGCCCTGGCTCGGAGTCAGCGGCGGCTCGAGCTCGCCCACGAGGGGGCGGGGCTCGGATCATGGGATTGGAGCGTCAAGACCGGCGAGGTCGTCTATGACGATCGGTGGATCGAGATGCTTGGGTTTCAGCGGGACGAGATCGAGCCCCATGTGAGGGCATGGGAGGGATTAGTTCATCCCGAGGATCTGAGTGGTGTCCTGAGGGTCCTCAACGAGCACTTCGAAGGGCGAGTGCCTGCGTATGAGGCCGAGTATCGATTGAGGACCAAGTCGGGCCAGTGGAAGTGGATTCTGGCTCGGGGCAGGGCCATGGAGTGGGACGAACAGGGCAAGCCCCTCCGGGCGAGCGGGACGCACCTCGACATCACGGAGCGCAAACGGGCCGAGAAGGAGCGGCGTCAGTTGGAGCTCCAGGTCCAACACGCCCAGAAGCTCGAGAGCCTCGGCGTCCTGGCCGGAGGAATCGCTCATGACTTCAACAACCTCCTGACCGGCATCCTCGGGCACGCCGATCTCGCGATGATGGATCTCGCCCCCCAGGCCGAGGCGCGATCCAGCATCGGGCAGATCCAGAACGCCGCCCACCGTGCCGCCGACCTCTGCCGCCAGATGCTCGCCTACTCCGGCAGGGGCCGGTTCGTGATCGAACCTGTCAATCTGAACGAGGTCATCAGGGAGATGGCCGACCTCCTGCGCGTCTCCATCTCCAAGAAGGTGGATCTCGCCTACCACCTGGGAGACGCGCTCCCGTCCGTCATGGCGGACGCGACCCAGATTCGCCAGGTCGTCATCAACTTGATCACGAACGCGTCCGAGGCCATCGGTTCGGCGGACGGCGTCATCTCGATCGCCACGGGCGTGATCGAGTGCGACGCCGCATACCTGAACCAAACGTATCTCGCGGACGACTTGCCGCCCGGCCCCTATGTGTTCTTCGAAGTGAGGGACACCGGCTGCGGCATGGACGATAAGACGCGCGCCCGGATCTTCGAGCCGTTCTTCACGACCAAGTTTACCGGAAGGGGATTGGGGCTGGCCGCCGTCGTGGGCATCGTTCGTGGGCACCAGGGGACTCTCGAGATCGCCAGCGAGCCGGGAAAAGGGTCCATGTTCCGCGCGCTCTTCCCCGTTCACGCGGCCCCCGCGGCCCCCATCGAGAAACAGGCCGACGCCCCTGCCGAGTGGCGAGGTAGCGGAACGATCCTCCTGGTCGACGACGAGGAAGAGGTTCGTTCGGCCGGCAGCGGCATCCTCGAGAGGGCGGGATTCACCGTGCTCACCGCCGTCGACGGGCAAGAGGCGGTGGACCTGTTCGACACCCGCGCCGGCGAGATCGCATGCGTGCTGCTGGATCTCACGATGCCCAGAATGGACGGCGTCGAGGCGCTCCGCGAACTCCGCCGCATCCGCCCCGACGTCCGCGTCCTGCTCAGCAGCGGATACAACGAGCAGGAGGCCGTCCAGCGCTTCTCCAACGAAGGCCCCGCCGCTTTCATCCAGAAACCCTACCGGTTCAGCGAACTCATCGGCAAGATCAGACAGGTTCTCGAAAACGGTTGACTCTCATGGACGTTCCACGCCACCATGCGGCGCCATGCCGAATCTCTCGCATGAAGGTGTCGTGAAAGGCACCGAGAGGTTTCAGGTTCTCGTGACCGTCAGTGGCGAGCGCTTAGTCGTTCAGATCGGCCGCGGTTCGTTTGAACTAGGCAAACATCAGGCGGCGTCCCTTCGGCTCGGGCACCGCGTCGCCGAATTCATTGGCGGTTTCTATCCAGAGCTCCATGGCGCGGCGGATATTGGCCAATGCCGTCTCATGGCTGTCCCCGTGGGCCATGCAGCCGGGCAACTCGGGCGCCTCGGCGATGAACGCACCGTCCTCCTGGCTCCAGTAGAGGATGATTTCGTACCTACCCATTGAGTTCACCCCCCAGCTTGTGCTTCAAGACAATCTGGCGAACCTGTTTTACCTGGTAGGGCTTTGCCTTGCTCCCGTCCCGCTGAAGCGTGATTCGTTCGGTAACGTCAGCCTTGCGGAAGATGTGATGACTACCCTTCGTCCGCTCCGCCGGCCCATGCCCTCCTCGGCGATCTACGGCAACGGGGTGGCGAAACAATGAATGCTACCTCGGTCCGTGCTCGCCAGAAGCCGCCCGTTGGCGACCGCCAGACCGTACGCCTTGCCTTTCACCGGTGCGGTCCAGATCCGCCTGCCGTCCGCATCGCTGAAGGCGGCGATCTCGCCGTCCCCCCCCGCGAAGACCGTGTCCGCCGCCTTGACCAGCGCGAACGGATACCCGTGGTCGACGCGCCAAACGACGGACCGGCCCTCCCGCCGAATCTTGCAGAGCGCCGAATCCGTGTTGTAGTAGGCGAAATCCCCGTCGGCGATCACGTAGTTGGCCCCGCCCACCGTCGCGATCCCCGCCTTCGTGTTCGCATCGAGCTGGCTCGTCTGATTCTTGAACGCCGGCCCCGACCACAGATGCCGGTCGTCCGGCGTCAGCAGCGCCCAGCAGCCCCCGTCTCGAGCGCTCGCCTTGACGCTCCCGACGTGCGCGCCGTCGCTTCGACGATAGACCTGCGGATACGTCTTGCCCGTCGGAACGAACAGGAGCGAAGGCGTCGCCAGAAGATACCCCTGCGGTGGAAGCTTCGCCGGAACCGTCCAGCCGCCGGCCCCGTCCAGCGCGTTCCGCTTGCACAGGAACATCCCCTCCTCGGGAAAGATGCCCGCCGTCCAGAAAACGTCCTCCCCGTCCACCAGCAGAGAGCTCCGAACCGGCCACACCGAGATCATCCGTTGGTTGCCCCAAATCATCTCATCCCCCGGCCCCGCCCGCTGCTTCCACACCAGCGCCCCGTCGTCGGCCCTCAGGCAATAGGCTACCCCGTCGTCGCTGCCGAAGTACACGTTGCCGTGCGCCACCTGAGGGGCGAACCGAACGGGTCCGTCCGCGAAGAAACGCCACTCCTTCTTGCCGGATGTGAGGTCCAGACACGTTACCGCCCCGCTCGCCGACGAGCCGAAGTAGACCCGATCTCCCACCACCGCCACGTCGAAGCACCGATCGAACCCCTGCCGCGGCTTCATGTCGAACCAGTCGTGAAGGTAATCATGGCGCGCCGGCGACTCCGTCCACGCCGGCGACGGGGCCCGTCGCCCCGCGTGCGTCCATGTCGACGTCAGCGGCCCCGTCAGCCGCTCCTGGCTGACGCCGCCTCGACGCACGTCGTGCAACCGCGTCGGCCAGTCCGCCGCCCGCGCCGGAACACAGAAGAGGGCAAGCCAGACCCCCGCCACTGCCAACCCAACTCCAACATCGGTGCTATGATCCGTCATCTCAGCCCCTGATCCCTGACCCCTGATCCCTGTCCACTACTGCGGCAGCCACGCGATCGTTGTCTGAATCGTATAAGCGCACGTGCACCCCGCGCTGAAAGCCGGCAGCATGATCACGCCCCCCGCCGGGATGATGCTGATGTAGCACCCCGGCCGTATCGCCGAGCACAACGCCACCCCCGCGCCGCCCTTGTTCAAGCTGATCATCCGCGCCACGCCGCTGTTCCGCGTGAAGATGTGCTTCATCGAGGCGGCGCAGTCCGCGCAATTCGACGTCTGGAACGCCAGCCCCAGCGGCGCGCCGTCCTCGAGACGGAAGCTGCCCTGCTTGAGAACCACCCTGTCCCCGACGATCACCGGATGCTTGTCCTGTTTGCCGTGGTCCTTGTCCTTGTCGGCGAACGTCGAGTCCACGTCCCGCTGCCACATGGGCGAGCCATCTTCGTCCCGGAAGGCGCGCAGGTGATACCAGTAGTTCCCCTTGATCGTCGTGCACCCCGAGGCGACCAGCACGCCCCGAGCATGGCTCAGGTGCAAGACGTGCCGGCAGGGCGCCTCCGCCTGCCGGCGCCACAAGACCTTGCCCGTCGTCTTGTCGAGCTTGACGAGATGCTCGCTGGCCCCCTTCGCGAACTGCGGCATCTTCACCCGCCCGTCCTCGTCCGCCACCACCGACGGCTCGCGGCTCTCGAAAAAGCAGACGCCCCCGCCCCCGACGCAGATCGTCGGGTTGGCGATGACGCTCTCGTCGGCGTAACGCCAGAGCTCCTTGCCCGTATTGCGATCGCGGCAGAACAGAGCCTTGCTCGTGATGAGAAACCGATCGTCGCCCCGACCGAGCTGATTGCCCTCCGCGTACGCCCCGAGCTTGCTAAGGCCAAGCGCCTTCAGCTCCGCGCCGCTCCCGATGTTCGACGCCAGGTACGATGCCTGAGGCCTCTGCTCGCTGCCGAAAAGCAGATCTCCGTCGATGGCCACGTATCCCCAGTCGAGCCCGCCGGACGGCGTCCGATACGATTCGGCAACCTCCCCCGTCTTCACGCCCACCTTGAGGCAGTCGCCCTTCGTCGCGACGTAAAGATACTCGTCATCGAGCGCCAGCCAGCCCGCGTCACGCATCATCGCGATCCGCGCCGCGCCCGGCACCGACAGATCCCAAAGCCTCGCGCCGTTATACGCGTCGCAGCACACAATGCGATCGAACCCGGGCACGATGAACCGCCCGTCCTTGTACAGCGGCGAGACCGGCTCCCAGTGCCGATCGATCATGATGCTCGGACCCGGCTCGCCGAACCACAGGACCTTGAACGAATCCGTCGTCCGCTCGTCCCCGCTGCAGGCCGTGTTGCCCAAATCCGCCCACATGTGCGTCCACTCGCCGCTGCCGGGCAGCGGACCACGATCGATCCGTGCCCACAGCCCGTCCGGATCCGATTCCGTAATCGTGTACGCCACCCCGCCCGCCTTCAGCCATCCCTCGAGCTCGTCGCGCCGCAGTCGCTTAGGGCAGCCGGCCGGCTGGCCGATCAACGCGATCCCCCCGTCTGGTCGAACCATCCGGAACATCTCGGCCGCCGAGCCCCTGCACGCCCCCTCGGCCAGGATCGAGTCCGACACCACCAGCGCCGCCGCGTAGTCGCGATACCGCAACTTGCTCAGTGACGACGGCTGCAGGGCGATCCGATCCCCGTAGAGTCCCGCCTCGTCGAGCGCCTTTCGCGCCGCCGCGAGCGCCGCCACGTCCTCCACCGCCCCGATGATTCGCAGATCGCTCTGCCGGGCCAACTCGTAGGCCAGCCGCCCCCGTCCCGCCCCGAAAACGAAACAGTATCCCTTCTTCGCCACGCCGGGCTGAGAGAGAATCGTCCGCGACGCCTGCTCGTACGCGCTCGTCAGTGCATCCCGAGCGTAGGGAGACTCCGCCCGTGCCGCGCTACCTGCTAGTGAGAAGAGGGCGGTGCCAAGCGTCGACAGGCCGGCCACCCATCCAGGCCGACGGAATGTGTCAAAACACATCGCGGTCCTCCCAAGTCATAAACGTCGGCATGACGACAACGCCCCCCATGGTAGCACGGGCCCCTCGCCCGTGACCACCGTAGCACGGGCATCTTGCCCGTGATGGTCCACCGACAAGACGCCCGCGCCACCTACTCACCGCATGCCCGTCGCCCAATTCCGCGACGCAATTCAGATCCGAGGCCGTTGACCGATCGCCGAGAAGTCACGTATCGTGCCCACTGGCGAACGACCCCGATGGCCGTTCGCGCGAACCGTACTCATCATTGCGACAGGACTACGCTCATGGCTGAACCAATCGACAAGGCCTTCATCTCCTTCCGAATCGGCGTGCCCCTCTGGCGCTCGGACGAATGCTTCGACAACCTCGTCCGCCTCTTCGAGAAGAACAAGGGCGTCACCGACGAGATCACCTTCTTCACCTCCGAGTCCCATCCGCCGCTGCCGCTGGCCGAGATCCAGGCGCGCGCCAAGATCCTCACTCAGCGGATGGCCGCCCTCCGCAAGCTGGGCTATCGATCGGGCATCAACATCCTCGCCACCATCGGCCACCACAACGAGAACCTGGCCAACTCCCTCGCCGAGCCCTACACGCGGATGACCGACATCGACGGAAGAACCTGCCAGGGATCCTTCTGCCCCAATGACGATGGTCTGCGCGACTACGCCAAGCGCGTCTACGAAGCCCTCGCCTCCGCCAACCCCGACTACATCTGGATCGACGACGACGTCCGGCTCTTCGGGCACATGCCGATCCGATGCGGCTGCTTCTGCGACCACTGCCTGGCGATCTTCGAGAAGGAAACCGGCGTCCGCTACACACGAGCGTCGCTCGCCGACGCCTTCAACACCGGCCCCGTCCCCAAGAAGCTCGAGGTCCGCCGCGCCTGGCTCCGCCACAACCGTGACACGATCAACCGGCTGTTCCAGCTCATCGAGCAAACCGTCCACGCCGTCAAGCCCGACATGCCCCTCGGATTCATGACCGGCGACCGCTTCTTCGAGGGCTACGACTTCGACCGATGGGCCGAGACCCTCGCCGGACCGCGCAAGACCGAGGTCATGTGGCGGCCCGGCGGAGGCGCCTACACCGACTCCTGGCTCGACGCCATCGCACAGAAGGCCCACCAGGTCGGACGGCAGACCGCCTTCCTCCCCGAGAGCGTCCGATCGATCCAGTCCGAGCTCGAAAGCTTCCCCTATCAGCGACTCAAGAAGAGCGCCCACGCCACCGCCCTCGAGGCCTGCAGCTACATCGCCGGCGGCTGCACCGGCACGGCCTTCAACGTCCTGAGCCAATACGGCGAGCCCTTGGACGAATTCGAGCCGCTCGTCGCCCGCCTGCGACAGGCCAGGCCCTTCCTCGATCGCCTCGCCCGAGCCTTCGGCCGAACCCGCCCCGTCGGCCTCTACAGCGGATGGAACAAGGACAGCTTCGCCGCCAAGAACGTCGACGGCGGAGACTGGCTCGGCGGCGGCGTCCCCGGAACCCACGAGATCGACGAGATCCTCGTCACGGGCGTCCCCGCCGCCTACTCCCTACGCAACGCCCCCGTTACCGCCCTCACCGGCGAGGCCGTCTTCGCCTTCGACGAGGCCGACCTCCGAAAGATCCTCGCCTCCGGCGTCTACATGGACCCCCAAGCCCTCCAGCGCCTCAACGCAATGAAACTCGGCGAGTTGACCGGTTTCGACGTCGAGAACGTCATGCACGACGACTGCATCGAGCAGTTCGTCGGCCACCCCCTCAACGCCAGCTTCTCTGGCCGATATCGAAACGGGCGGCAGTCCTTCTGGAAGTGCCCCGCCTACGCCCTCAAACGCACAAACCCCAAGGCCGAGGCCCTCTCGCGCATCGTCGACTACACCTACAAGCAAGTGGCCCCGTGCTGCGTCGGCGTCTTCGAGAACTCACTCGGCGGACGCGTCTGCGTGGCCGGCTATTACCCCTGGGAGCAGGTGCAGAACCTCAGCAAGTCCGCCCAGATCAAGTCGGTCATGCGATGGCTCTCGAAGGATCGCCTCCCCGCCTACGTCGCCTCCTTCCACAGGGCGAACCTCTGGGCCAGACCGACCGGCCAGGGCCGATGGGCCATCGCCCTGACCAACGCTTACCTCGACCCCGCCGAGGGCCTCACCCTCGCCGTGCTCACCGACCAACCCGAGCTATCCGTCGTCGACATGCAATGCCGCCAGGCCAAGGTCCGCGCCACCGCGGCCGCCGGCCCCTACAAAACCTTCACCCTACCCACGATCCCCCCATGGGAAATGCGCCTCGTGACCGTCTAGCGATCCGTCGTGAATTGAGGAGGTGCAAAAGGGAGGGCGAGGCTCCCGCCGAGCCGTATTCGACTTGCTTGACTGCACCGGGTGGCCCGCCGCTTCAGCGGTGGGCAGCACGAATTCCCTGTGCCCGCACGTCTTCGGTCTCACGTCCCGACCGGGCGATCCGAGTCGACGCGCCGAGCACCTTGGGTCGCGTAGACCGTGCGGCGCCAAACGTCTCTGGTCCCGTAGGGACCGTGTGACAATAGCCCAGGACCTTCAGTCCTGGGGCCCCTGCCCCCCGCGCGTGAATCAGTCCCATCGGGACGGCTGAAGTGCGCCCGATCGTTCTGACGACCTTCCACGAAGTCCAGCCCAACCCCAAGTCACCGCCCTCAGGCCGTGGTGGTTTGCTGGCACGAATTCCCCCGGAATCCGGGTCTCCGATAGCACGGGCGTCTCGCCCGTGACCTTCGCGGCACAAGCGTCTCGCCCGTGACCGCTGTAGCACGGGCATCTTGCCCGTGACCGTCGACGCGCCGAGCACCTTGGGTCGCGTAGACCATGCGGCGCCGAGCATCTCTGGTCCCGTAGGGACCGTGTGATAATAGCCCAGGACCTTCAGTCCTGGGGGGACCCAGCCGCCTGCGCGTGAATCAGTCCCATCGGGACGGCTGAAGTGCGCCCGATCGTTCTGACGACCTTCCACGAAGTGCAGCCCAACCCCAAGTCACCGCCTTCAGGCCGTGGTGGTTTGCTGGCACGAATTCCCCCGGAATCCGGGTCTCCGATGGATAGCACGGGCGTCTCGCCCGTGACCATCAACCCCCACAAACGAGACGCCCCCATCCCTACTTCCGCCGATACCTCAACACCGCCACCCCCGGCTCGAGCCTGCGACGCCTGCGCAATGCTTCGGCGACCTGGTGGACGTATAACAGGGTGAGAGCGTGAGCGGATCTCGACCACCGCCCGCACGCCGGCCGGCCGGCGTTTGCACATCGTGGGAGACTGTGTGGACCGTATGCATTCGCGATGGCAGGTTGGTCGTGGGACATGCCGCTGGGATGTTGATCGGCAGAGCCCAGGCAGATTTCCGGGGAAGGGGGCAGAATCTATCAGGATTTTCGAGAATTGGCTTGACCCGTCTGTGACGTGGCTCGAAAATGGCGTTTGTTTGGGAGGAGGCACGTTGCCAGGACGGCGGGGTGAGGAGGTCCCCTCGGAGGGAGATCTTCCGGTCACATCAAGGGAGCGCCTTGCAGGCATTGGGCTTTGACCACTGCGCGCTGGGCGCTGTCGCACAGATTGAGGGAAGGGAGGAATCCAACGATGAAGGCGAGTGTTGGGTGGGGCATGTGTGTTGTCGGCGTGGTGTGTCTGTCGTTGGGTGCGCCCGCGCTGGGCGTAAACATCGAAACCGTGCCCGTGGGCAATCCGGGCAACGCCGACGATACGGGGGAGGTTGGGTATGGCGGCGTGGACTACGTGTACAACATTGGCAAGTTCGAGGTGACGGCGGGGCAGTACACCGACTTCTTGAACGCCGTTGCCGACACGGACACATACGGGCTGTACAACACGTCCATGTGGTCGTCGAGCTACGGCTGCAAGATCGAGCGGACGGGCTCGTCGGGGAGTTACAGCTACAGCGTCGCGTCCGACTGGGCGGACCGACCCGTCAACTACGTCTCGTGGGGGGACGCGGCGCGGTTCTGCAACTGGCTGGAGAACGGCCAGCCGACAACGGGGATGCAGGACCTGACGACGACGGAGGACGGGTCGTACTACCTAAATGGCGCGACGTCCGATGCGGCGCTGTTGGCGGTGACGCGCGATCCAAACGCGACGTGGGTGATCCCGTCGGAGGATGAGTGGTACAAGGCGGCGTATCACAAGAACGACGGCGTGACGGGGAACTACTGGGACTACCCGACGGGTACGAACACCGCACCGAGCAACGACCTGATCAACCCGGACCCGGGCAACAACGCGACGTTCTACGACAGTGGTTACACGATCGGCGGCCAGTATTACCGCACGGAGGTCGGCGCGCATGAGAACTCCGCGAGCCCGTACGACACATTCGATCAGGGCGGGAACGTCTGGGAATGGAATGAGGCCATTCTGTACGATCGCGGTCTGCGGGGCGGGTCGTTCAGCTACATCGACATCCTGCTCGCGTCGAATCGCTACTACGACTTCTCCCCGTCGTACGAGTACTTCGACTTCGGGTTCCGTGTTGCCGAGGTTCCTGAGCCCGCTACAGTGGCGTTGCTGGCGTTCGGTGGTATTGGGGTGCTGATCAGGCGGAAGGCCGTTGAGAGATGACCCTTTTTGCTTTGGCCCTTTTTCCCTCTATCCGAGCGTAGCGAGGATCGATTTTTGAAAAATGGCGCAGCGCAAGGCGCAACGTAGAGACGAGCCGCCGGTGCTGCTGGTCAAGTGGTACGACGTGACGAAGTGGCTGTTGGAACGCGTCGACAGCTTCCCCAAGAATCAGCGTTTCGTGTTCGGGCAGCGCCTGGCCGATCGGGCGATGAACATCCTGGAGGTCCTCGTCGAGGCGACCTACTCGCCGCGGAAGGTTGATCTGCTACGACAGGCCAACCGCGACATCGAGGTCTTGCGGTGGCTGATCCGGCTGGCGAAGGACCGCAAGCTCCTCACGCCGAGACAATACGAGCATAGCTGCATGGCGTTGGCCGAATGCGGGCGGATGGTGGGTGGTTGGCTGAAGCACGCGGCAGGGAAGGGAGTCCCGCAGGATGCACCGGCACAGGCATCTCTTTGAGCGGGTTTGCTCGTTCGATAACCTCTACGCTGCCGCTCGGAAGGCCCTGTCGGGCAAGCGAACGAAATTGCCCGGGGCGAGCTTCCTGGGGGATCTCGAAAAGGAGCTCGTTTCACTCCGGCAGGAGTTGGCATCGGAGACGTACCAGCACGGCGGGTATCACTACTTCCTGATCCATGAGCCGAAGGAGCGTCTGGTCGCTGCGGCGCCGTTCCGCGACCGGGTTGTCCATCACGCCATAGTGCGGGTGATCGAGCCGATCTTCGAGAGGCGGTTCATCGAGGACAGCTTTGCGTGCCGTCGGGGTAAGGGCACGCACGCGGCCATGCGCCGGGCGCTGCACTTCGCGCGAGGGCATCGTTACGCGCTGAAGTGCGACGTCTCGAAGTACTTTCCGAGCATCGACCACGAGGTCCTGATGGGGCTGGTGGGCCGGGTGATCGGCGACGCGCCGTTGCTGGCGTTGCTGCGGCGGATTCTGGCCAGCCATGCGGACGGCGAAACGCCGGAGTGGGCGCCGGGGGCGGAGCTGTTTGAGTATCGGATGCGGCGGCGTGGGCTGCCGATCGGCAACCTGACCAGCCAGTTCATGGCCAATGTGTACCTGAACCCGGTGGACCATCTTGCCAAGCACGTGCTTCGGGTCAAGGGGTATCTGCGGTACATGGATGACTTCATCCTGTTCGGGACGACCGGGCCGGGTTGCGGGCCTTCGGGGCGGGGATCAGGGAGAAGCTGGACGAGCTGCGATTGCGGATGCATCCGGACAAGTATCGGCTGATGCCGACGCGCGGGGGCGTGGATTTCGCGGGGTTCGTGGTGTTCGCTGATGGGCGGATTCGGGTGCGGTCGTCGTCCGTGCGTCGATTCGACCGGCGGTATCGGCAGATGCGGTGGGAGGTCAATCAGAAGCGTCGGTTGCCGGCGGATCTGACGATGCGGGTGCGGGCTTGGGGCGCTCACGCGGCGCACGCCCAGAGCTATGGGCTGCGGCGTTCGGTGTTGTGCCGGTAGTGTACAGAGGTGTCATCGGGTGACCGGGAGGCGTAACGGTTCGTATCGCGGTCTGCGGGGCGGGTCGTTCAACAACAACGACAACAACCTGCACGCGTCGAATCGCAACAACAACAACCCGTCGAACGAGAACAACAACATCGGGTTCCGTGTTGCCGAAGCCCCTGAATCGCAGGTGGCGTGAACCTGCGGCCAGATCCGTGCAGGTGGCACAAGCCTGTGCGGCCGTGCCGTGCTCAGGGACCACCCGGTCGTCCGGCGTGTCCGCGCAGAGCGGGCAGGCGAAGAAGAAGGCCCGGCCGTGGTGTGTAGCCGAGAGGTGAAAGGCGCGGCCGGGCCGTCTTTCTGGTGCGTCCAGGTGATCGTCTCACTGACGTGTGCTATCCTTGACGGTGCGGGCGTGTTTCGCTCGCGGTCGTCAGCGACGGACAACGTGGCTGGCGTCATCGAGACGGGCGGCATCACCCGGTAAACCTGGGCTCACCACCCATCGGCTAAGGGGGCGGCCTCACCAGCCGCCAGGATGTCGACCCGTAGGGGCCCCCTGTAGAAATCACGACACATCCAGCCACGTCAGCAACTCAACCGACGGCTGTTTGGCGCGGTCAACACCATCCATCACCTTCCGGCAAGCGCTCACTGCCGCCGGCGACGTCGCCACGAACACGATCCTCTCAAACCCCTTGCCCTGGAGCTTCTCGAGGTTGCCCCTGACGTCTGATTTGCCTGTCTCGATCTCCACAGCGAGGCGCTCGCCGGCGCGCTCGGCGAGGAGGTCGACCGTGCCATTTCCCTGGACGGCGTACTCCCGAGAGGCCTCATAGCGCTGGCTCTCGAAGTGCCCGGCGGCCTTCATGACCCAGTACGAATGCTCCAGACTCGTACGCGGCGGGGGCCCGGATCGATGCCGATCTGGGGGCAGAGTGATCGGCCATAGTCGGTCAACTGGCACAAGACGCCCCCATCCCTACTTCCGCCGATACCTCAACACCGCCACCCCCGGCCGATCCCCGATGTCCACGCGCACACCCTTCTCCATCAGTTCCTTGCCGCCCATCTCCCGCGTCGCATCCGGCGTATCGACGTTGCCCACGACGTACGTCGCCTCCGGCTCGAGCCCGTGCAGCCGGAACCGCGCCGCCTCGTACGCGCTGTCCGACCGCCGGAAGACCTGCACCATCCCCTCGCCCGACTCGGGCGCGTTGAACTGCCACGCCATCCACACGTCCTTGTCGCGCGTCCACGGCATCAGCGGATAGAAATCCCCGTAGTAGTACTTCGCCGTCGCCCGCCACTCCCCGAGCAACCGCCGCAGCGCCGCGTAGTCGATCTCCTTCACGCGGACGTCGATCCCCGAGCCCAAGCTCGGCGCCGCGTTGCTCCAGAACGCGTACGCCTCGACCGGCGTGAACCCCCCGCCGTAGTACCCCGCGTTCACCGTCGCCACCGTCCCCGTCCCGTGGAACGGAATCCAAAAGCTCAGCCCGTACGTCATGCACTGATGACCCACCGGCTCGAACGCGTAATCGCTCCGCCACATCGGAACGGCCCGGCGCATCGTCTCCAGATCGTTCCGGCGCCCCCCCGACGCGCACGAGTCGATCAGCATGTTCGGATGCCGGCGACGCAGCTCATCCCAGTACGCCAGATAGCCGGTCACGTGCTTGATCTCCGTGATCCCCTGACGATCCGGCGCGTCGTTCCCCCGCCAGTAGCCCAGCGGATCCATGTTGAAGTCCTGCCGATACAGGTCGATCCCTTGCTCGGTCAGCAGCTTGTCGACGTGATTGACCAGCCACGTCCACGCCTCCGGGTTCCCCAGGTTCAGCAGCCCCCCCTTGGCCCCGCCCAGCACCCACTCCGGGTGCTTCTCGGCGATCCACGTCCCCGCCGTCACACGCTCCGGCTCGAACCACACCAGGATCTTGACCCCCTTGGCGTGCGCGTGATCGCTGATCGGCCTCAGCCCGCGCGGAAACCGCTTCGGGTCCACCTCCCACGTCCCCACGTTCGGCCAGCCCGTCTTGTTCACGTACCAGCCCGCGTCCATCCACCAGTAGTCGAGCTTCAGCCCCTCCTCCAGATAGCGATCGATGTGCATGATCTGGTTCTGCTCGTTCGCCCCGATCATCTCCTCGTACGCCCGAGAGCTCGACGCCAGAAACTGCGGCTGCGGCAGCTTGCCGCCCGGCCTCGGCATGCTGTGCGCCATCATCCACCGCCGCCACACGTTCTGCGCCCGAATCCAATCGCCCCGGTAGAACTGCAGCACCATCATCGGCGAGCGAACCTCCTCGCCCGGGTGCAGCGTGAAGTGCGTCAGCTCCTGCCCCGCCCGGATCGCCAGCCCCACCCCCTTGTCCCTGGCGAACTCCGCCGACCACTGCCCCGGCCAGCCGACCACCACGATCATCCCCTCCTCGCCCCACGCCAGGTTGAAGTACGACATGTCGCTGTTGGTGGGTCGACCCCCCGCCGCGCCGATCCGCTTACTCGTCCCCGCGCCGAGCGTCGTCTCCAGGGGCCCGTAGTCCGAGCCATTGGCCGGCGAGCCGATGAAGTGATGAAGCAGGAACTCCGCCGCCCCCGTTCGCTCGACCTCGATGTCCAGCGGCAGGATCTTCTCGATGATGGGCGTGTCCTTCTCGCCCGTGTTCTTGAAGTACAGCGTCCACTCGACCGTCGGGAAGTCTTGGTACTGGACTCCCCGGCAGCGGACCTCCAGCCCCGTCTTCGGGTCAACGTACGTGAGCGTGTGCCCCGTCCGCTTGTCGTCCAGCCGCTCCGCGGCCCGCGTGAGCTTCCAGTCCTTGCAGAGCTCCGAGAACGGCTTCCCTCCGTAGACGAATGAGAACGGTAGGGCGGTGGTGGGGGCCTTCCGCTGCCCGGCAACGATCGGCAAGTCGCCCAGCCACAGCTCGCGCCCGTCAGCCAGCGTCACCTTCGCATCCGCCCAGTCCGACTGGTCGCACCCGATCCCGTCCCCGCCGTCCCCGATCTCCAGGACGAACTCCGTCGCCCCGCCCAGATCCACTGACACGGGGGCGCCCGGCATCCCCTCGCGCATCAGTCCCGATCGAAACGCCTCCTTCCCGCCGACGTTCACCGAAAACACGACGCTCCCCCGCCCGCCACTCGTCTGGTCGTTGGTGTCGACGCCGATGATTGCCGCAAACGTCTTGCCCGGCCCCGGAAGACGAACCACCACCTTACTCACCGCGTGGCAGTAGAGCCCGCGCCGGTACTCCTTGTCGACGATCTTCATCGGCCTGCCGCCGCGAGCGTTCTTCTGCACCGGGTCATTGTTCGCCAGGACGATCAGCGCCGCCTCCTGCGGAGGCACGATCTGCTTGCCCTCGAACTTGGCCGCGACCCACGTAAGGGCCTCGTTCATCTCCTCCGGCGTCACCGTCGTCGTTAGCGCGAGTGGTGATAGCGAAAGTGTCATGATCAGTCCCAACATGAGTGTCTCTCCAATCTACCCACGGAACCGTCCAAGCACGCTGCAGCCAACCATCCCATGACGACCCCTCCAGCGAGAACGCGCGAAGGCGTCGCCCTTTCCCCACAAGATAGTACCCGCTCCCCGCCACCGCGCCGACAGGCGTAGCATGGGCATCCTGCCCATGTTCCATGAGTAAGACGTCCGCGCCAACGCAGGAATCTTTGGAGAGAGCAGCATGCCCCCCAAACGCTGTCCCACATCCCCCCTCGCGCCAAGACCCTCATAACTCAATGTCCCAGGCCCGAACGCCCTCCTTCGTGTCCTCCCCCAAATCCCCCTCTGCCGGAACACCGACCCCCTTATCTACCGACGACGAGACGGAGTCCCTCGGCAGGGCTCGCCATGAGCGTCCCATCCGGCGGGGTATGGGAGTGAGAGCTCTATATCGAGGACTCAACGGGCTGGAATTCTACCAATTAGGGCCATCCTGCCATGGACGGACCGAGAGTACAACAACGCCCGAGCCCCGAAAAACAGCGCATTTCGCTGCATCTCGCTGCATCTCGGTGCATTCCGGGACATTCCGGGACATTCCGAGACATTCCGAGACATCGGATCCCCCCCTCCCCCTGGAGTCTGGAGCCTGAACTCCGGGGCCTTCCCCCACGGTGCCCTCCCGCCCGTGGGGCACAGCCCCCCGAGTCGCTATACTATGAATCAGGACGTAGGTGTGGCGAGCTGGGTCGAGGCAATCATCCCGAGGCGAGTCCTAGGAGCATCAACGTATGAATGAGCGTAGTCGCCGTTGCGCGCCGCTACCCCAGGAACTAACCCGGCGGCGATTCCTGTTGGATTCCGCCAAGGGGGCCGCTGCGCTGAGCCTGGCCTCCGGGGCGTCGGTCGCTTCCGCCGCCGATGCGGCACCGTCCAAGTCGCGCGTGGTGATCGTCACCCACCCCGGCGTCCTCCTCAAGGACTACCAGATCGACGCCGGAGTCCTCAACAAGATGGTCGAGGTCGGAATTAAGACCCTCACCGGCAAACAATCGGATAAGGAAGCCTGGCAGCAGATCGCCCAGCCCGGCCAGCGGATCACCGTCAAGTGGAACGAGATGGGCTGGCGCCCGATCGAAACCCGCCCCGAGCTGCGCGGTGTCGTCTCCGGATCGCTCAGCCGCCACGGCGGAAACGATCCCGAGAAGGTCTTCATGTTCAGTCGGATCGAGTGCAAGGGCGATGCGGCCAGCATCGTCGAGGTGCCGATCCCTAATCGCGGAAAGCCCGCCAAGCTCCGCAAGCTGCTGATCGATTACACCGATTGCCTGATCAACATGCCCGTGCTCAAGACACATAGCGGCAAGGGCGTCTGCATCTCGCTGAAGAACCACTTCGGCAGCATCGCCAATCCGAGTACGTTTCACTCCTGGGAAAACGCCAACGACATGGGAAAGAGCATCATCGAGCTCAATATGTTTCCTGCAATAAGGACTAAAACTCGATTAATTATCGTCGATGCCATCCGTCCCCAATGGGACCACGGCCCCCTCCACTCCCCGAGTTGTCGATGGCCCTTGAACACCCTCATCTTCGGCTTTGACACCGTGGCCGTCGACGCCGTCGGAACCGACATCCTCGAGCAGAAGCGAAAGACCATCAGCAAGTTTAAGAAGACCTGGCAGCTCGTCCCCGCCAGAAAGATGCTCGCCTACGGACAGGAGAAAGGCTTAGGCGTGGCCGACCTCAATCGAATCGAGATCCAGCGCGTGGAACTGAAGGCGTAATGCCGATCGAGAGCAAGTGACCCTTCCCGATCGCTGGACGGTCGCACGTAACAGAAGGAGGTCCAAGCAGCGAACTCGTGACGCAGGGGGCCAGAGCCTGCTATTGGCCCGTCAGCTTGTCGCCGCGATACGTCGTGCCCCGCCAGGTGGTGGTCGTTCGGCCACCCAGCTTGGCCATCGCGTTGATGAGCATCCCGCACACGAGCGTCCCCGCCACGGGATACGTCGGCGCCAGGATCGGCGGAGTCTGGCTGACCTGGTAGTAGCGAGTCAAAACGGACTGCTGACACACAACGGCCGCTGTCGCCGCCAACGCTACCCAACGCCAGGGACCGGCGGCCCCCCAGCCGTGAACGCCCGTCATGATCCAAGCGATCGCCGCCGAATACCACGGCAACAGCCCGCTGAAGAGCATGACTAGTAATGAGATCCTCAGTCGCCGGAATGTCTCGAAGCAGCCATAGAAGATCCGGCTCCACCCACGCCAGATGTCCCGGAAGTTCGTGTACATCCGCGTCACGTACAGGTCGCGGTTCTCCACGACGTACAACCGAAGGCCCGCCGCCTTGGCGGCCTTGGCCATGTGCATGTCCTCGTTGACCTCCGTCTTGAACGGCTCGTGCCCGCCGATCGCCTCGTACGCGCTACGCTTCATCAGCATGAACGCCCCGTTCGCGTAGGCGGCCGAGTGATTCGGATCGTTCACGTTCGACGGGTTGAACCAAAACACCATCACCGCCCCGCACGCCGGCTGGATGATCTGCTCCCACACGCTCTGCGTCTCGAGCTGCGGCAGCACCGACAGAAAGTCCACGTCCTTCTCCATCGCGAAACGCATCGCCATGCTCAACGTCTGCCGCGACGTCTGCCGACAGTCCGCGTCGATGAAGCACAGCCACTCGCCGTCGGCGCGCTCGAACCCGGTGTGCATCGCGTTGTTCTTCCCGAACCATCCCTCGCGAAGCTCCTGGACGTGAACCGCCGTCAGCCTGGGATTCTCGGCCGCGACGGCATCCAGAATCTCGCCCGTTCGGTCGTCGCTGCGGTCGTTGATCGCGATGAGCTGATAGTCCGGATAGTCCTGGTCGAGCATTGACCGAACGCACGCCTCGATGTTCTGCTCCTCGTCCTTGGCGGCCACGAGGACGCTCAAGCGGGGGGCGTTGGTCGGCGGACCGTCATAGAGTCCGCTCCGCAAGGGCACCTCTTCGCGCTGGTACCGGTTGAGGTGGGCGTGACGCAGTAGCCAGACCACGCTCACCGCCGCTAGCAGCAGGATCCAAATCAGCCAGCCGAGGCCCATCGTCATGTACAGGCTCCACCATCGCGCAAGTCGATCCCGGATCAACGCAGACGGAGCAAGGCTTGTACCACCCCGTGGCGCGTCGATCAAGCATCGGTCCAGAGGCCAAGGCCGCTCGCACGCTTGCCCCCAGGCTGTCAGCGCGAGGTCCCGCTCCGCCTTGCGTGGACGACGACGCTCGCGTATCGTGTCTACCCGGGCGACTCGAGGTCGCCCCTACGCGCCCGGGCGGAACAGGATCGGCATTCACCAACTCGAGCGAAGACGAACGTGGAGGAACAGACATGCCAAGCTCAATCGTGACAACGTTGCTGACCGTGGCCCTGTCGTACGGTGTCGTTGTGGCGGCGGACGAGTGCAGTGCGGCCAAGGGACCGACCTGCGGCGTCAAGGCCTGCAAGGAGATGGGCAAGCCCTGCCCGATGAAGGCTAAGTTCGCCGAGGAGGGATGGATCTGTCTCTTCAACGGCAAGGACCTCACCGGGTGGAAACCCCGCCCCGACCGGAAAGGCAAGAACTGCTGGAAGGTCGAGGATGGCGTCCTGGTCAACGACCTCGCCCACGGCACGCATGGCATCGACCTGATCACCGAAAAGACGTTCCAGAATTTCATGCTGCACGTCGAATTCAAGGTGCCCGAGAAGGGCAACAGCGGCGTCTACCTTCGCGGGCGGATCGAGGTCCAGGTGCACGACAGCTCCAAGGACAAGAAGCCCGCGATGCACACGTGCGGCTCGCTCTATTCCAAGAAGATCGCCGACAAGCTCGTCTCCAAGAAACCGGGCGAGTGGCAGTGCTTCAACATTACGCTCAAGGGCAACACCGTGACGGTCGGCCACAATGGCGTGAAGATCATTGACGCCTTCGATTGTCCCGCGCCGACCGGCGGCGAGTTGGACGGCAAGAACTTCGGCAAGCCCGGCCCCATCATGCTCCAGGGCGACCACACGGCCGTGGCCTATCGAAACATCTGGATCAAGCCGCTGAAGTAGGGCGGGCCCATGTTTCGGGGTTGGAGTACGCGGGCCGCTATCCGAGAGTGATCTCGAAGAACGAACCCGACGCCCGCGGGATCGGAATTTCCCCGGTGCGGCCATCGATGTGCAGTTGAAGGGCCATGCGCGGGCCAGGTTAGGAGGTGGTGGCTCGATCCGTGGTCGCGGGCTCCTCGAGGTAAAGGATCCGTCCGCAGACCTTGCAGGTCTGTACCTCATCCTTGTTCATGATCGCGTTCACCGTCTCAAGGGGTTGGCTCATGTGGCACCCGTTGCAGATGAACTCATCTCGCTTGGCGTTCGGACGGACCATTTTGGCCATGGCGTCGCTGTCGCGGTGCTCGCTGACGAGCTCGAATGTCTGCAGCGCGCTGGCTGGGACGTGCATCGTCGCCTCTTCCCGCTGCTCCTGAAGCTCGGCGATCTGCGGCTCGGTCTCCGACTCGATCTCGGCCAGCTCCTGATCGAGCTTTGACAGCCGATCGCCTTGCTGCCGAAGCTCGTCCTGGATCGTTTCGCTCTGAGTCTTGAGCTCGTCGGCTTGGCCCATCAGCTCTAGAATGCGATCCTCCAGCTTACGGTTGTTCGCATCGAGCGTGTTGATCTGCACGCGGATCGCCGCATACTCCTTGTTCGTCTTGGTGATCTTCATCTGCTCGCGGAGCTTGATGATCTCGTTCTCCCTGCTCTTGCGATCCAACTCGAGACGATCGATGTCCGCCTGAAGGTGTTGGGTCCGGTCGTGCTGCTGCTGATCGCTCTCTTTGATGCTGTTGAGACGGCGGGTTTGAACCCTGATCTCGCGCCGCTTACCCTCGATCCGTTGTCGGAGGGCATGAAGTCTCGATTCGATGGCTTGCAGGCGGTGCAGTGCGTCGAGCGTCGCTCCCATTGACGTCTCCGGCTTGTTGAACTCCCTACCCCAGCGGCATCGCTCTCGGGGCCCCACGGAATGACTAAACCAGCATTATCGCCATAGACCGGCCCTGGGGCAAGTGTACTTTTCGATTACCCTGGAACTCGTCGCTGCGAATCGGACCCGCATGAGAAAAGAAGCCACGAGATCCCGACCGAACGGCATCGGATATCGGCACCACGCCGAGTTCCGCAGGGAGGCTGTCCGATAATCCCCACGATCCCCCGACCGACCGTCGCGCCCCCGTGCCTTGATTGGGCCCCGCAACCGATGCGAGCCGCCTCGTTTGCCGATACAGAGTGGGAAACGATCCTCGACTGGTCGGAAGGTGTACTGTGTCCTTACTGCCGCCAAACAAGGGCTACGTCAAAGGGCTGCGTCTCTCCAAGGAGGCTGAGAAGGCCCTTCTGGCCCAAATGGATCGAGAGACCAACGACTTCAACGGCTCTAATCGTCGCCGAGAAGATCGCCCGCCCTACCGACCGGAAGAAGGACTTCGAATCCAGCTCTTCCACGCCGAAGGGGTTAAGGCCAACCTTCAGGTGATTCCGCGAAATATCAGTCGGAACGGCCTGGCGTTTCTCCACGGAAGCTACGTCCATCTGGGAACCAAGTGCATCACGCTGCTGCAGACCTTGGACGGCAGGCTGTTGGAGGTTCGAGGCGAGGTTATCCGCTGCACCCATTACCGCGGAAACGTTCACGAAGTCGCGGTTCAATACGATTCAACCATCGATCTGGAGGATTTCGTCCAGGCCTACCTCACCGACGCCGAACGGCATGGATCAGGCAATCAACTGGTCAGCCTGACCGGGAGGATCCTGTATCTGGAGGACGTCCCGGAGGACCGCGAGCTAGTCGCGTTCCTGCTCCGCAGGCACGGCTTGGATGTCCGAACTGCCTGCAATCCGTCGGAAGTCTTCGATCTCCTCGGCTTCTCGGCCTTCGACCTGGCAATCGTCGATCTACACCTGCCCGGCCTGATGGGACCCGAAGTGCCCAGGGCGCTTCGGGACAGGGGCTTCGTCGGGCCGATGATCGGCGTCACCGCAAGCGAAAGCGAAGCAATCCACAAGGCGGTCATGGCCGAGGGCTGCGCGGCCGTCTTGGTCAAGCCCTATGCCTTCAGCGAGCTTCTGAGCCTCCTCAAGACAAACTTGCCCGGTAGCGGACAGGACGAGGATCACCTTGAGCCGCTTCACAGCGCGCTCTGGTCCGATGTCGCCATGCGTCCGCTCATCCTCCGATTCCTCGATCGATTGGACGAGAAGAGCCGCCAGCTACGGCGGCTAATGGAGGCCGAAGACCGAAACCGCATCCAGCAGCTCTGCAGCGAGTTGAAGGGATCCGCCAAAGGCTACGGCTACAGCCAGATCAGCCGCGCGGCCCGGGAAATCCAGAAGCTGGCAACGGACGGAGCTCCCTTCGACCGCTTGGAGAGCGACGTGACTCAGCTCGCAAAGCTCTGCACCGCCGCCTGCATGGTAAGAAAACGCTGAGAATCCTGCTTCGTCAGGATCTGGCGTGCACCCACCCGAACGGGCAGTAGCCCCGCCTGCCACCTTCAGCAATGCTCAAACGTACCAATGAAGGCTGCCGTTTGGGGAATAGTACCCGTTCTGACTTGGTCAGGAATGGGGACTGAAGCACACCCCAGCTCTGCGGTCTGATCCAACACTGGCGAGACGTCAGAGCAAAATCTTGCAGTACAGCATCTTACATCAAGATCCGGGACCGATGAGGTGGGAATGGCTCGATTGGCACGCCACATGCCTATCAGTAGGGCGGACAAACGGTCCAACACAATTTGATAGACTTGGGTTGCTGCGAGCAATCTAGTGGCGGGACTTGAAAGGCCGGGTCCCGGCTGGGACTGACCTCCAAGCTCCGCCAGTGGGTTACTGCTATTACCCAGGGGAGGGTCACGACGAGGGGAGACGTCGTGACCCGTTTTTTTTGCGCGGACAACAGCCGCCCGTTCGGTGCGGGCGATCTCGACTGCCAGATCATTCCGCCCCATCTTGCTCCGGGGGCACTCGCCGACTCAGGACTCGCTGAAGCGTTTCGGAGATGATGTCCATCCGGCCGCGGCCCGCAGTGGCCTCGATTTGGGCCCGCTGGGACTCATCATAGTGGTCTAGAAGGAACCCCGGCACGTCGAGTTGCTCCCCCCAACAGACGGCCAAGCGGACGCATGGCAGCGAGCGGTTCACCTTCCTGCAATACTCGAATGTGACCGGACCACCAAGCTGTGGGCATCGCCATAGCGGTTTCTCGTCATGCCGGGTGATATCGCCGTGTTCGCAAGACTCGTGTGCCGCGTCGTCGGTCTGGTTGGACATGATGAAGTCCTCTCGATCGCCCCTTGATTCTACGGTATCCGAGGGGCGCAAGCCAGCCTTCTCCACGGACCTGTCGCGGTGGGTGGTAATGAGACTCAGGGGGACTGGGCCAGGAGGTTGCGCGCGGTCGATCGTATGCGGGCCATGCTGACATTCTGTCCGGGGCAGGCAGTCTGAGCGCCGGGCGCTTCCCGGTGCCCGATCACGCGGTCCGCTGAGATGCTGCAATTGGCCATCAGGAACCGAAGCAGTTTGTTGAGCGAGGCGATCTGCCGCGCGGTGGGTCGAGTACGCTCGAAGTCGCCGACGAGGCAGATACCGATGCCGTGCTCATTGTGGTAGTTCTCGGCGGTCTTGCAGTGGGCCCCGTGCTTCTGCTTGTACCATCGTGGCCCGACCTCGATCTGTCCGTTGCCGCTGCCGGTGCCGTTGCCGATCACGAAGTGGTAGCCGAGCTCATCCCATCCCCTGGCCTGATGGGCGTGATGGAACTCACTGGCACAGCCGGACCCCGTGGCGCTGTGGTGTATGACGATGCACGTCCACCGCTTGCTGAATCCTCCGGGCGGCACCCACCCGGGCTCGCCTTCGAGCCATGTCCTCGGCGCGGGGGGTTGAGCCACCTTGACCGGCTCCTTCTCGACGATTGGGGGACTGGGCGGGAGGGTATACGTCGGGGGCTCCGGGAGGAGCTTGACGACCTCGACGTCCGCCGGCTGGCACCCGACGATCAGGATTGCGGCAGGCAACAGCGTCCTCGTGACCCCAACGATGACTCGGCGCACCTCACGCTCTCCCCGACATCGCTCGCCTTGGCACAACGGGTCGATGTTACTCAGGACCGCGTAGCAGGGCGACTTGACGACTTATCGGTTGGTAGATAGTGGAATGCGCAAGGAAAATCAACCCGGAACAGGTCGTCTGCCCTCGCTGCTGGCCAGGATGAGACCCAACTGGATCACGGTAGGCTCAGGAACGAGTGGGTGCCCAAGGACCCGGCTCGCCGGGAAGGCCGGAAAGCAGGTCGCAGATTGCCTGCCACGTCGCCGCCGCACGGTCCAGAAGGCCCATGTTCTGAAGAGCCAGGGCCAGGTTGGCGTGGAAGTCGACGTTCTCCGCGCTGCCTTTCATCACATGCTCGAAGTGCTCCACCGCCAACTCGAACCGATTCCGCTCAGCGAAGAGCAGCCCGAGATGATAGTGGAGGTCGACGGCGTCGGGCTGGGCCTGGATTGCGCGGGTAAGGGCATCAATGGCCTCGTCCTCCCGACCTGCCTCGTTCAAGACCAATCCTAGCTTGACCAGGGCCTTGACGTAGCTGGGGTTGATCTCCACCGCTTGGCGGTACGCCTCGATGGCGTCGGCCGTCTGCCCCCGGTTCTTCAGCAGCAAACCCAATCGGTAGTGCATGTCGGCGTGATTGGGTCGCTGACGGAGCGCCTCACGATGGCGTTGAATCTGCATATCGATCAGATCGGCGATGGACCCCATCGCCTCGACGTGTTCGGGAGACAGACTTCCGCCGCCGTTCACGCTGCGAACCGCCTGGCTCTGGATCGCCGCCTTGAGCTGCAGTCTGGCCATCTCGCTGAATAGGAGCGTGCTATTGGGTTCGATACTGCCGGCCATCTCGAAGGATGCGAGCGCCGCTTCCCGGCGTCCGGTCTGCAATTGGGCCACTCCCAGGCCAACGTACGCGAAGAGAAGGCGATCGTTCACCTCGACGGCACGGTTGAACCAGCGCGCGGCCTCAATGTAGCGGGCGTTGCGCAAGTGCTGCGTGCCCATCTTGACCATCGCCTCGAGGTAGTCGGGATGGATTTCGAGTGCGGCCGCGTACTGATCCAGGGCCGCCTGGTCCTCGCCCAGCTTGACGTAGAGGTCGCCCAGGCGGAGGTGGTTGTCGGGGAAGCCGGGCTGCTCCTCAATCATGGCGTGGAGTTGCTCGATCGCCTCTCTGAACAGGCCCGCTTGCTCGTAGGCGCTGGCCAGGTCATTGTGCGCCACCCAGTTGTCCGGCTCGATCGTGAGGGCCCGCTCGTACTGCTCGATGGCCGCTTCGGGATGTCCGCTTCTGACGAGCAGGTTTGCCAGGGTCAGGCGCGTGTCGACGCTGCCCGGATCCCACTGGCAGAGCAACTCGTAATGCCTGACGGCCTCGAGGAGGTCTCCCTCGTGCACGGCGATGGCGGCCAAACGTTCGTGCGCGTTGCGGAGCTGAGGGCAGTAAGTCAGGGCGTCGTTGTAGTACCGGGTGGACTGTTTCAGGTCGCCGCGACGCTCATGGCACAGCCCGAGCGAGAACAGGATCGCCGGGTCCGTCGGATCCTGCTTCTGGGCCGCGCGCAGATGCTGGACGGCCTCGTCCGATCGGCCGAGCTCGTCGAGCGCGCAGATCAACCCGAGACGCCCCACGGAGGCGCTTGGGTCTGTTTGAATCGCGCGGGTGAACGCGCTCTGGGCCGCGGAGAACCGTCCTTCTCTCAGGTATCGCCTGCCGAGTCGGATCTGGGCCTCAGCATCCGTATCTCCGTGATGAGCGGCCTCGATGAGTTTCTCGGTGGGCAGCTCGCACGCATCCCCGAGTTGGGCCTCGAATGCATTGCTCAGACTGCCGAGCAGTCCGCGGCCCAAGCTTTCCAGCAAGTATGCCATGGTCTTTTCCGCCGCTGCATGACGCGCTTCGCAGGCGTCTTCCCCGTTGACCACTTTCGTCCGGTCTCTCGGTGTCGCTCACTTCCAGGCGATGGCGACGACCGGACTTCGTCCTCTCCCTCTGCTCTCGATGCAGCGACCGCTTCCCCGCCAGGGGCAACGATCCGCGGCCCGTTCGGGCCGACCCGACCTTGCGTTTGCGGTTTCCGTGCCGGCACGACGCGATGTCATCGACGTCCCATGGCTGTCGCTGACGCGGTCCGGCTGGAGCACCTCAACTCCTGTTGTTTGGGCTATCGTCAGTGAGGCGGCGCGGGATTACGTGCCAGTACTGAAAGTGCGGTCGGGGGGGGCTGGCGGCTCCCAATAGCAGGTAGGTTGACGTTATCGGCCGTGATGAGGTCCGGTACTCATGGCCGGACGGGACACTGGGCGTCCGGTGCTGTGGTGGCCCGCTTGACCGCCGACGTTCGCCAGGCACGGGATCAGTAGGCTCCCCGTCCGGAAAGGATCGCGGGGATGGTCTTCATCATGATCTTGAAATCGAGGCTGAGGCTGCGGTTCTGGACGTAGTATCCATCGAGTTGCATCCATTCTCGATATGGAATCTCTGTTCTGCCGGCAATCTGCCATAGGCAGGTCAGGCCGGGCTTGACGCTGAGGCGTAAGTGTTCGCCCCAACTCGCCGACCGCATCTCGTCCAGTGGTAGCGGTCGTGGTCCCACGATGGACATCTCGCCACGAAGGACGTTCATCAGTTGCGGCAACTCGTCGATGCTGCTGCGACGAAGCAGGCGTCCGACAGGGGTGATCCGAGGATCGCGGCGGATCTTGAAGACCGGTGCGCCGCTGAGTTCGTTCAACTCGCGGTAGAGCTCTTTCTCGTCCGCGGCGCGGTCACGCATGGTGCGCAATTTGTAGATCTTGAAGGGCCTTCCTCCGCGACCGGCTCGCGCCTGGCGGAAGAGGATCGGTCCCGGACTGGTCAACTTGATGGCGAGGGCCGCCAGGAGCAGAATCGGCGAGGAGAGCGTCAGGATCACGATAGACAGCGTGACGTCGATCACCCGCTTCGGCAATCTGAAAGCGAGGTCCCAGAGCCCCGCCCGATCCGGGAGGCTCGGGGAGATCGTCAGGTCAATCCCTGACGCGCGGCTCGGCAAGTCCAGCAATGCGTGTTGGGCCTGTGTCATCCGCTGGGTACCTCGACTTCGGCCGGCCGCTCGTCGTCGCGTCGAAGGATCTGCCGGACCCACGCCTTCGTGACCGCACCCGCAAACAGTGGGTTGCCTACCAGGTAGCGTCGCCCCTTGCCGATTGGGTCCATGGCCAGACGGTACGCCCATTCGAGCCCGGCCCGACACATCCATTCCGGTGCCCGCCATTCCTGGCCCGCCAGATAGTCGAAGAGCGCGCCGACGCACCAGATCACCGGCACGTCCAGCCTGGGGCGGTTCTCCGCCGACCATATTTCCTGTCCGGGGCTCCCCATGCCGACGAGCAGGATGTCCGGGCGGGCACGGTTGATCCGGTCAACGACGGCCGCGTTGTCGGCTCGATCGAAGTAACCGCCATGGACGCCGACGATTCGGAGATCCGGCACCCACTCGATCAGCCGTTTGGCCGCTCGTTTCGCCACTCCGTCAGCGCCTCCCAGCAGAAACAAGGAGGTTCCACGGGCAGCGCTGGCCAGCGCAAAGTCCTCGACGTAGTCGGCGGAACTCAAGCGAGCCGGAAGCGGTCGGCCCAGCAATCGGCTTGCCCAAACCATCGACATGCCGTCGGCATACAGGACGTCCGATGTGGCCAGGGCGTCTCGCAGGTCGGGGTTGCGTCTTGCGAGGTTGTGGACGTGGGCATTCACGTAGCAGGCCCGCGACGGCATCTTCGCGGTCGCTCGATCCACCAGAAGACGGATCAGCCCGGAGGTGTCGACGGCGCAGAGCGGCAACCCCATCACGTCGACGACGCGAGGCCGCTCGGTTGCGAGATCCAGGATGGCGTCGACTCGACTGCAGATCATCTCATGCGATTCCAGCAGCCAGGCTCTCGTGGAGGGCCTGGTACTTCTCCGCGACGGCGCTGACCGAGAATTCCTGCTCGACCTGTCGGCGGGCGGCCTGTCCCAGCCGGTCCCTCAGGCTCGGATCCTCGATCAGTCGGCCGATTGCCCCGGCCAAGGCGTCCGCATTGCCCGGCGGGACCAGCAGCCCGGTCACGTTGTCGGCGATGAGTTCGGGAACCCCCCCGACTCTCGTCGCGACTATGGGCACCCGCGCGGCGGAGGCTTCCAACAGCACGTTCGGCATGCCTTCCATCCTGGACGGCAGGCAGAACACGTCCGCCGCTGCAAGGACATCCGGGACGTCCGTCCGGAATCCGATGAGTCGGACCGTCTCGGACAGCCCCAATGAATCGATCTGAGCGGCGAGCTCAGACCGCATCGGGCCCTCACCGACGATGGCAAACATGGCGCTGGGGTGTCGATCGGACAATTCCCCGGCTGCCTGGATGAGTGTCGGAAGGCCCTTTTCGTAGCTCAACCGCGCTACGGTAACGATCAGCGGCGCGGTCTGGTCGAATCCCCACTCGGCGCGAATCCGCCGGCGAGCGGGTTCGCATGCACCATATTCCCCCGGCTCGATGCCCGTATGGATCACCGAGACCTTCGATGCGGGCCAGCGAAGCCGTCGGCCACAATCGGCCCGAACCGCCTCGCTGACGGCGACCAGATGCGTGGGCCACAGGCGCGTGAGCTGGTCCAACAGCCCATCGAGCCGTCGCCGTCGTGAACGGCGATAGGGTCCGATGGCATAGACCGTCGAGACGATCGCCCGTGTGCCCGCCAACCTGGCGGCCAGCCCGGCATACAGATCAGCCCGGAGCAGATGCGTGTGGACCACATCGAATCGGCCGCTTCGGATATATCGGTATATCCGTGCGGCCGCCGACAGGTCGATCTCGCCAGGCGAGGCGAAATCGGCCGTCTCGATGCCAAGCGACTCAAACCGCTTTCGCATCGCCCCCCCGCCATACATGCAGGCAATGCTAGGGTCGACCCGGTGACGATCCACATGCCCCAAGAGGGACAGCAACCATTTCGTGTCGGTCTTAAGCTCAAAGGTCGACACGACATGGAGCACGCGTACCGGCCTGGGCGCTCCCCCCGTTGCCCCCACACGGGGTGTGGGCCGTACGTCGAGTGTACGATTTGGCCTTGCTCGTTCCAAGCGGCTGCCCCTGGCCGGGCGTAAGCATCCCCTGCCTGTATCGGTCACCGGCACCATGCGTCGCCGTCCAATCCGGTACGATCTCCTGCCGATCCAAGCCGCCAGCAACGACTTACGGGCTTTGGCCGGGTTTGCCCACACAGCAGGGCGCGCCCTGCTGTGCGCTGCCTCTCTCACACAGCGATGCAACGAGTCTCTCGAACGCCCTGGCCATGGTTTCCTGTCGGAACTCCGCGAGGACCTTGGCTCGGGCCTGTCGTCCGAGGAGTTCCCGCTGGGGGCCATCGTGGATTAGCTCACGGAGCGCTTCGACTAGGGAATCGGCGTCTCCCGGTCGGATCACACGGCCCGTTTGTCGGTCGATCAGCGCCTCGTCCAGCGACCCAATGGCTGGTCCCACGAAGGCCCTTCCCGCGGCCATCGCCTCGAGCATGCTGATGCTGAGGCACTCCTGCCACTGACTACACAGGCAGACGACGTCCAGCCCCTGGAGCAGGACGGGCACATCGTCCCGTTTGCCCAGCAGACGCAGTCGGTCCGGACCGAGGCCGGATCGCCTGGCGGACTCGGTGACCGACTCCGTGGTTGGGCCGTCGCCGATGACGTAGAAGACGGGCGACGGGGGCGCGGCGTCGTGCTCACAGCAGATCCGCCGCGCGGCCTCGACGAAGACGTCATGTCGCTTGTCCGGACGGAGATTCGCCACGATGCCGACGGCGACCGTTTCCTCGCCGGGCAGGCCCAGTCGGCGGCGCGCCTCGGGACGCAGGTCGGGGCGGTCGAAGGCTTCGACGTCGATTCCATTCCGGATCACGATCGTTCGGCCGGCAGGCACATTCTCGAAGCGGACGAGGGCTTGCCGATGGCGCCGGCCCAGCGCGACGAACGCATCGACCCATCGGTATAGCGCGCGGTTCGCGCGCTCAAATCCACGGTGTTCTTGGCAGGGATGGACGTGCGACCAGACGATGGCGGGTCGCCTCGTAAGGCGAGCGGCCAGGGTGGACCAGAACATTCGATCCCCTCCGCTGCCCACGGCACAGACGGCGTCTATCCGCTCGCGTCTGAACACGTCGATCAGGCGCTCAATCACGAAGAGATCGGCCTTGTGGCGGAGGAGATCGGCGTGCACCTCGATGCCCGCATCGGTCAACTCGGATGCCAGGGGGCCGGCGCGCTTCAGACACGCGACCACGGGCACGACGCGTCGCCGGTCCAGTGAGCGCGCGAGCGTCATGAGCATTCGCTCGGCCCCGCCAGTGACCAGCGTGTTGGTCACCAGCAGCAGCCGGTTCGGCGGATGTGATGCCAGAACCAAGAGGCGCCCCCTTGAATCATGCCACCCAACTCGGCCAGATGGCGGCGTCGGTCACCGAACAGGGCAAAGCCCAGGCGGAGGCCCGACAGGACGATCATGCTCCAACCGATCAACAACCACTCACCGAATCCCATCGGCGTGTTCTTGCTGAGGATGTGGCAGTAGTTGCTTATCGTCGCTTGACCCAGGCGGAACGGGTCGATTCGCCCGGCCGGATCATGGTGATGAGTCGCGTGAGCCCGCGTGGCCAAGCCGACCAAGTGAGTGCGGGCAAGGCGGTACGCCAGTTCGCGATCCTCACCCAATGCATAGCCTGTCAGGGATTCATCGAACCCGGGCGGGAAGACGAGCGATTTCCTCACTGCCAGGGCGGCCCCGATGACGTTGGGGGTCGGGACGATTCGCCCCGTGAGGTCCATGTCCTCGGGCCATCCTCGCCGTCGCATGCCCCTTTTCCCCAGTGCCCACCAACCGGCGATCATGGCGGCCGTCGACCAGGCCCGTCCACCCCGTCCGGAGAGCGCGGGCTCGGTAACCGTCCCTCCCAGGACGGCCACGCGGAGGTCTGGGTCGGCGGCGAAGATCGCAAGGATCTCGCTCAGATAATGGTAGGCAGGCTCCGCGTCATCGTCGAAGAACTGGACGATTTCTCCGGAGGCGTGGGCCAGGGCGAGGTTCCGCGACCGCGTCAGGCCTGACTGGGGTTTGGTGAAGTAACGCCAGTGCAGGCCTGCATTCTCAACGGACGATGCGAGCTCCTGACGTACCTCAGACGACAGCGGTCCGTCATCGACGACTATAAGTTCTTTTGGGAATGTACTTTGCGCAATAACAGCTCGCACGCACCGTCGCAGTGAGGCGGGTCTGTCGCGCGTACAGATCGCCACGGAAACGCTGGGCGGGGCGGGGTCCGGCATCCGTATGAAGGGCCTCCGATGTGTCTAGGCGTCGTTGGCGCGGACTGGCTCGCGCCAGACGCGGTAGATCGTCCCCTTCACATATCGGCCATATGGTTGATACGCATGCGTCGAGGTGGTCTGGCACGAGAGCCCTGCCCGTCGGAGCATCTCGACAAAACCCGCCGCCATCTTTCGATTGGGGTCCGAGATGAGGGCGATGCCGCCACCGGCCAGGAGATGATTGATCAGGCTGATGACGGGCTCGTGGTTTCGTCGCTCGTAGAGGACATCCGAGGCCAGAATACGATCAAATCGTTGCGTTACCATCGGATGGCGCCAGTCGAGCAGGCGGGTTTGGACAGGGCCGAGGTCGTTGCGGCGGGCGTTTTCTCTTGTGAAGGCCAAGGCGGTCTCGTCGTAGTCGGTGGCCAGGACGTTCCAGCCGGCGAGTCTTGCGCCAAGGGCGACCAATCCCAACCCGCAGCCGATCTCCAGGGCGGATCGCCCGCTACCGAGCTGGTCTTGGAGGACGAAGGCGGCCAACATGACGGCCGAGGGCCAGAGCTGCCCCCAATAGGGCAGATACTCATCGGCCTCGAATCGGGCCTGGACGTCGGGTGATTCGAGCAGATCGTCCTCGTTGGCCGGGCCGACGAGGTCCAGGGAACGGCCGGATAGGTCCACAGTCCAGTGGCGAACGGGATGACCGAGCAGGTATTCGGCTTCCATGGGCTTGGTCCGCGATCTCCCCCCGTCCCCGCCCCAGTTTACGCCGCAGCGGCCGGACCGGCGACGGTGGGGTTTGTTATTAAAGGGGGTCAGTGATCCGTTAGGCCGCCTCACTTCCGGCTCAAGGTCCTCGGGTGTTTTGGCCGGCAACGGGGCGGTTAAGCTAACATTCGACCGGCTAATCACTATAATGCCGCATCGACGGCATTTCGACAGTCTCTCGAAGACCATGGGTGGATGAAGGGTGAGGACCCCCAGGACCATGGATCATCGCTCGATGCACTACGAGCTGCGTCCCTTCAGCCGGATCCGCGCGTCGCTGGTGGCGAGCTGGGTTAGGGATTCCGACGAATTGTTCTGGCTGGCCCCGCAGACGCCTCCGCCTGTGAGCGCGGAGAAGGTGATCGGGTGGACGTCTCGACGCGGTCGACCGACGTTGTTTTGGTCGTCGGACTGGCCGGAGCCGATCGGGTACGCGGAAGTGAACGACTTCCCGGGCCGTCCTGGGGAGTTGTGGATCGGACACTTCATCCTCGATCCGAAGCAGCGGGGTCGGGGGCTGGGCGGGACTATGCTCCGTTTGCTGTTGGACCAGGCGTTCGGGGCTCTGCGCGCGGGCCGAGTCGCGTTGATCGTCTTTCCGGAGAACGTTCGGGCGGTTCGGTGTTACGAGTCAGGCGGGATGATCGCGGCGGGGTATCAGGACAAGACGTTCGTTTCCAAGCCGGGGGTTCACAAGATGGTCGAGATGGTAATTGAGCGGCCGCGCTACGAGGCGGTCGTGAAGCCGGCGCCTGCGCCGCCGTAGCGTCAGGGCCTTGGGATGAGTGGAGGGCCAAGCTGGCCGGCGTGCCGCGTGCCTGGGTGAGCGTTGAAGTATCGCTCGCGGGACCTAAGCGGCCCGCAACAATGAATGAACAGTCTGCTTCTCGAAAACCTTCGATGCATGGTTCATGGCCTCAGCCATCGGGGACACGATCCCCAGCCCGAATTCGTGTCCCCCACCGCTGAAGCGATGGGCCACCCGTTCTTGGCGATCTGTTCAGAGACTCGTGCAGGCAGCTCAGAGCCTGCGCGGGAAGCAGGCAAGGATGTTTGCGTTACGTGCGAGCGGACGACCTGACGCGGCGCCGGCGCGCATGGCGGCCGTGATCGGGCTACCGGAGAGATCGAGGGGGTTCCTGGCGAGCTGACGTGGCCCTTCCACTAGAGCAGGGAGTCTGTTGTCCGATCCCATGCGACTGGGGCTACGGATTGGTCGCGTTCGGATCGCCTCCCTGCGTGAAGTTCGTGGTTTGGGTCTGGGTCGTTCCGCCCAGCGTGTCGCTGCCGGTGTTGAGCAGCGAGAAGATGCCGTTGATGAGACCGGCGGTGACGGCGGTCAGGCCCGTTTGGATCGAAGGGTTGGCCGCGTCTCGGAACGTGGAGCACCAGTCGGCGGTGCAGTAGCACCCCACGGTACCGGCACCGAGAATCGAGATCACACAGGCGATCAGTAATCCGCGCGCAACTGGCGATAGCTTACCCCGTCGCATTATCGGACTCCTCCCGTTAGGCGAGCCGAGCCGCCAACAGACACAGACTGTGGGCGGCCCCGTGATGAATTCTATCGGACGTTTGATACCGGATCGTTCAGTCGATTTTCGGACCGTAAACACGGGGCGGCTTGACGCAGCGCCCGGATTCAGGTTAGAGGTTGACGATTGGTCTTGACTCACAGCACCGCGTTCTGCCTGGAGCCCGTTTCGTTGTTACCCCATGGTATCGAATCCGTGGTCGAGGCCTCAAGGGGGCCGAGGCTGGCGCGGTTCCTGCTGCGAAACCTTCTGACGCTTGGCATCGTGGTGGCGGCGGTGGCGGGTCTTTCCACGCCCGAGACGGGTCTGGCCCTGCACGGGCTCGGGGCCATGCCGGCGATCATCTTCACTGTGTTCGTTCTGAGCGGCGTGAGCCTGGAGACGGGGCACTTCCTGAGGGAGGCGCGGAACCTGCGAGCGCCGCTCTACGCGATCCTTGCGGTCAGCGGGATCTTCCCCGTGATGGGGTTCGCCGTGGGCAAGCTCATGGCGGTCGGGCCCAACGAGTTCGTGGGGCTGATGGTGGTCTCGTCGTGTCCGACGACGCTGGCAAGCGGGATCATCCTGTCGGCGCTGGCGGGGGGGTCGGTGGCGATCGCGATTCTGATCACGGTGGTGTGCAGCATGACGGCGGTGCTGCTGATGCCGATCGTGCTTCAAATCGTCTTGGGTGTGAGCGGGGAGATCGACCTTCCGGTGGCCCAGATGATGCTGCGATTGGCGTATCTGATCATCCTTCCGACGATCGTGGGGCAGGTGCTTCGCCGGCCGCTCGTCCATCAGGTCAGACGGCTCAAGCCGGTGCTTTCGGCGTTCAACGTGCTGCTGGTGGTCGGGATGATCTTCATCGCGGTGAGTCAGGGGGCCGAGACGCTTGGCAGCAATGGGTTGAGGTTGGTGCTGCACGTGGGGGCGGTGGCGGTGGTGCTGCACGCGATCATGCTGGTGGTGAACTACACGGCAGGTCGGGCGATGCGACTGCCGGGGGGGGCTCTGCGATCGTTGACGATCGTGGCGAGCCAGAAGACGATTCCGATCAGCGTTTTCGTGGCGCTGGAGTACTTTCCTGCCTACCGGACGGCGGTGGTGCCGTGCGTGTTGTTTCATCTCCTGCAGATCCTGGTTGACAGCCTGATCGCTAACGCTTGGTCGAGGAAGCCGACTTAGCGGGGCGTCGATGGCGATGTCTCGAAGTGTCTCGAAATGTCTCGGAATGTCCCGAAATGTCCCGGAATGCACCGAGATGCAGCGAAATGCGCTGTTTCTCGCGGGCTCGGGGGGCTGGCGGGAGCGGGAGACTGGGGTGGGCGATGCCCTGTCGAAAAGTCGACACGCCGACATCGGATAGGGACCGATGTCCCGGAATGTCTCGGAATGTCTCGGAATACATCGGAACACATCTGAATGCGCCGTTTTGCACGGCGTAGGGCTGGGGGCTCGATGTGGGGACGGCGTGGCGGGGGATGGGCGATGTCCCGGAATGTCCCGGAATGTCCCGGAATGCACCGCAATGCGCCGAAATGCGCGACTTTCCGTGGGGTCTCGGGGTTCGGGCCTGGGGGGCGCGCCGAGGCGCCCGTGGTTCGGGAATGTCGCACCTTGCTCGTCCCTTCTTGTGTGGGGGAGGGCACGTTTCGGCTTGTCTTGTTGGACGACACGTTCTTCTCCTTTCCGACGCTTGGGGGTGAGGCGCGTCGGGGGCAGGGCCTAGGGTTTAGGATTTGGGGTCTCGTGCCGTCTTCGGTCGGACGCTTTCGCGTAGCTTAGGGATCCTTGCCGGCGTTCTGGGCAGGCTGGAAGCCTGTGTTACGACGGTACGCAACTGGTTCACCGAAGACGGCGTTAGCGGAGTATCTCAGTCTTTCTTGGGCTGGGTCCATTCTTGTGACAAGGAGGTCGGCGTACCGTGGAGGCTGGGGGATTGGCGATCAGGGGATGGGACAGAGCAAAGTATCGTGAGGGAAAGGAGGGGGAAGATGATGGGGAGGGTGGGGCTTGCGCGGCGGGATTCTCTCACAAGCTTTGTTCGAGCCTGAGGGCCCATTCTGGAATCATTGTTGCAGTGGCCTGAATGGGTGGAGGCCATTTCGGCCCGGGGTTCCGGTGTGGGGTTCGCCTCGAGGGCACAGAAGACCTTGAGAGGAGATCCTGGTCGAAGCGGAGAAGTAGCCTGCCCCGTTTTTCTGAAACCTATCGACAGGAGAGTAGCCTCTTTTCCCTATTCCTCCAGTCACGGGCGAGACGCCCGTGCTAGTGCGCCTGAGAGTGTACTCGATCCGTGGGGTGCAAGTCCCCACCAGGCATACGCTCTCCGGC
>JAFGLZ010000154.1 GCA_016927755.1 Phycisphaerae bacterium | reverse complement strand
GCATCGACGTAGTCGCCCGCGTGAACCAGCAGCGGCTTGTCTTGCGGAACGTGATGCTCCTTCTCCATCGTCTGGCTTCGGATGTTGATCGTCATCTTGCCCCGACGCCGATCTGACCGGAGCTCGACCACGCCGCTGATCTCCGCCATCACGGCCGGCTCCTTCGGCCGGCGAGCTTCGAAGATCTCCGTGACGCGCGGCAGGCCTCCGGTGATGTCCTGCGTGCCCGAAATCTGACGCGGGCGCCGCGCCAGGAGCGAACCGGGCATGATTTCCTGCCCTTCTTCCACTTCGATACGTGCGCGAGGCGGAAGATACCAGTACTCCAGGATCTTGCCCTCGGCGTCTTCGATGATGATCTGCGGCGTTTTGTCGCCCTTGTGCTCGACGACGATGAGCTTGGCATCCTGCCGCTCCGACTCGCGACGCGCCGTATCGCCCTCACCGATGTCCTGCAGGCGAACGAAACCGGCCGCCTCGGCGAGAATCGGCGTAAGGAACGGGTCCCAAGTGACCAACGGCTCCCCCGCCTTGACCGACTCGCCGTCCTTGATCATCAGCGTCGAGCCGTAGGGCACCGCGAACCGCTCGAGCTCTCGATCCTTCGCGTCGTTGATAACGATCTCGCCGCGCCGTTTGAGCACGACGGTCCGCGTCTCCTTGGTCTGTGGATCCTTGACCGGAACCGCATTGAGGTTGTGGTAGATCGCCTTGCCCGACTGACTACACCGGATCGCCCGATCGGTGACTCGGTGCGCGGCGACGCCGCCGGTGTGGAACGTCCGCATCGTGAGCTGCGTGCCGGGTTCCCCGATCGACTGGGCCCCGATGATGCCCACCGCCATCCCCTCTTCCACGAGATGTCCCGTCGACATGTCGACGCCATAGCACTTGGCGCACACGCCGAGGGGGCTTTCGCAAGTCAGCGGGCTGCGCACGCGGATTGACTCGAGTCCGAGGCCCTCGGGCGGCGGTAGCTCGATGCGCCGGGCGATCCCCTCCGTGATGATCTGGTCCCGGTCCACGATGAGTTCGTCCGTCACCGGGTGACGGATCGGATCGCGGGCGATTCGACCGATGATCTGCTGTGCCAGCGGCACGCTCACGTTCTCGCCCTCGAAAACCGCCTGCTTCGTCACGCCGTTGATCGTGCCGCAATCGATGTGGTTGATGATGACGTTCTGCGCGACGTCGGCAAGCTTCCGCGTCAGATACCCCGAGTCCGCCGTCTTCAGCGCCGTATCCGCCAGGCCCTTTCGGGCTCCGTGGGTCGAACTGAAGTACTCGAGCACGTTCAGTCCTTCGCGGAAGTTCGACTTGATCGGCGTCTCGATGATCTCTCCGGAGGGCTTGGCCATCAGGGCTCGCATGCCCGCGAGCTGCCGGATCTGGTCGATCGAGCCCCGAGCGCCCGAGTGACGCATCAAATGCACCGGATTCAGGTACAACCGGCCCTTGCCGCCGTCATACGGCAGGTAGTTGTTGTTCTCGTCGCGCATATCGTTCTGGAGTTCCACCCGCATCGCGTCCGTCACCTGCTCACGGGCGTGGATCCACGTATCGATAAGCTGATGGTAGCGCTCCTGGTCGGTGATGGCCCCCTTGCGGTGATCTCGTTCGACTCGGTCCACCAACTTTTGGGCCGCGTCCAAGATCTTCTGCTTGGCCGCAGGCACGCGGAGGTCAGTCACGCCGAAGGACAAACCGGCGAGGGTCGACCACTTGAAGCCCAGTTCCTTAATGTTATCCAACAGTTCGATCGTCGCTGATCGCCCCAGAACCGAGTGGCAGTCCGCGATGATCCGACTCGAGCCCTCGTTGTCGATCTTGAAGTTATAGAACGGCATCTTCGTCGGCAGGATGTCGTTCAAGATCAAGCGCCCGACCGTCGTCGTCACGCGCTCGCCGGGCTTCAGATCGCGGGCCTGATCCTTGACGTCGTCCACCACGCGCGCCCGTCCAATACGGACCTGCGCCCAGGTGTGCAAACCCAACTGGCCGCGATCGTACGCCAACATCGCTTCCGCCGCCGAGTAGAAGCTCCACTCCTTGCCCTTGTCTCGCTCGCCCGGCTCGTCCGGATGCCACGTCGTCAGGTAATAAACGCCCAGCACGATGTCCTGGGACGGCGACATGATCGGCCGGCCGTTGGCGGGGCTGAAGATGTTGTTCGTGCTCATCATCAGCACGTGTGCCTCCGCCTGGGCCTCGATGCTCAGCGGCAGGTGCACCGCCATCTGGTCGCCATCGAAGTCCGCGTTGAAGCCACGGCACACCAGCGGGTGGATCTTGATCGCGTTGCCCTCGACCAGGACCGGCTCAAACGCCTGGATGCCCATCCGGTGAAGCGTCGGGGCTCGGTTGAGCAGCACCGGATGCTGGAAGATCACCTCCTCCAGGATGTCCCAGATCTCCTGATCGCGACGCTCCAGCATCTTCTTGGCCGACTTGATCGTGTCGGCCAGACCGTGCTCCTTCAGCTTGCGGATGATGAAGGGCTGGTAGAGCTCCAGCGCGATCTTCTTCGGCAGGCCGCATTGGTTGAGCTTCAACTCCGGACCGACCACGATCACGGATCGGGCGGAGTAGTCCACGCGCTTACCCAGGAGGTTCTCCCGGAATCGCCCCTGCTTGCCCTTGATCATGTCGGTCAGCGACTTGAGCGGACGGTTCGAGGAGCCAAGAACCGGACGACGGCATCGACCGTTGTCGAACAGCGCGTCGACCGCTTGCTGCAGCATCCGCTTCTCGTTCCGGATGATGACCTCGGGCGCGTTCAGGTCCACCAACTTCTTGAGCCGGTTGTTCCGGTTGATGATCCGGCGGTACAAGTCGTTCAGGTCGCTCGTGGCGAAATTGCCGCTCTCCAGCAGCACCAGCGGACGGAGATCCGGCGGGATAACCGGGACCACGTCCATGACCATCCACTCGGGTTGATTGTCCGACTGCCTGAGCGACTCGACGATCTTCAGTCGTTTCGTCAGGTCTTTGATCTTCTGGCGGCTGTTCGTCTTGGTCAGGGCCTCGCGGAGCTCGTCGCTTAGGGTGTTCAGGTCGAGGCGCTGCAGAAGCTCCTTGACGGCCTCGGCCCCCATCATCGCTCGGAACTGGCCCGGATACCGCTCGCTGTTCGCCCGATACTCCTCCTCCGTCAACAGTTGCCGCTCCTGGAGCGGGCACTCGGGGTCCAGCAGTTCGACGACCACGTAATCCTGGAAGTAGATGACTTTCTCCAGGTCGGTCGTCTTCATGTCCAGCAGGTTGCCCAGCCGGCTGGGCATGGCCTTGAAGTACCAGATGTGGACGATCGGGGCAGCCAGGTTGATATGCCCCATCCGCTTGCGCCGAACCCGGCTGTGCGTCACCTTCACGCCGCATCGATCGCAGATCATGCCCTTGTGCTTCGTGCCTTTGTACTTCCCGCAGAAGCACTCCCAATCCCGCTCGGGACCGAAGATCCGCTCGCAAAACAGCCCGTCCTTCTCCGCGCGGTAGGTACGGTAGTTGATCGTCTCTGGCTTCTTGACCTCGCCGAACGACCAACTGCGGATGTCGTTGGGGCTGGCCAGCGTGATCTTGACGCTTCCGTAATCGTTGATCCGATCGTAGACGCTCTCAGCCATGGGAATCGCTTCCTTGTCCTTGTGCCCGCCTGGGCGTGTGGCTGCGAACTGCCACCGACGACAACGACGTTCGATGACGGACCCTCCGCGCGCCCGTCATTTCGCCGTCATGATGTCGCCGATGCACGAATGTCATCTCCAGCCATCCATCTACCGCCCCGGTCACGCTCGCCGATGCCGGGGATGCCCGAGATCAGATCACCTTCTTCTTCTCGAGCTGGATGTTCAGACCCAATCCCCGAATCTCGTTGCAGAGCACGTCGAAGCTGACAGGCGTGCCGGCCTCCAGCGTGTTCGTGCCCTTGACCATGGATTCGTAGATCTTGGTCCGCCCTTCCACGTCGTCGCTCTTGACCGTCAGAAGCTCCTGGAGGATGTAAGCGGCGCCGTATGCCTCGAGACCCCACACCTCCATCTCACCGAACCGCTGGCCGCCCGTTCGAGCCTTGCCGCCCAGCGGCTGCTGGGTGATGAGGCTGTAGGGCCCCGTCGCGCGAGCGTGGATCTTGTCGTCCACCAAGTGGTGGAGCTTCATCATGTAGATGTAGCCGACCGTGATCGGCTGGTCGAAGGGATCGCCAGTGCGCCCATCGTAGAGCTTGACCTTGCCCGTGGCCGGCATCCGGACGAGAAGCTCGCCCGTAAGGCCCGCCACCTGCTTGGCCTGGACGTCCGCCATCCGCTCCTCAACTCGATGCGTCGCCTCGTTCAGACAGTCGCGGATCTCCGCCTCCTTGCCTCCGTCGAACACGGGGGTCACCGCCTGGAAGCCCAGCACCGCCGCCGCCCAGCCCAGGTGGGTCTCAAGGATCTGCCCAACGTTCATACGAGACGGCACGCCCAGCGGGTTAAGCAGGATGTCGACAGGCGTCCCGTCCTCGAGGAACGGCATGTCCTCGTCCGGAACGATTTTGGCGATGACGCCCTTGTTCCCGTGCCGCCCCGCCATCTTGTCGCCCACCGACAACTGCCGTTTGGTCGACAGATAAACCTTGACCATCTCCAGCACGCCGCTGGGGAGTTCGTCGCCCCGTTTCATCTGCCCAAGCTTGCGCTCCCGCTCTTCCACCATGTCGGTGAGCCGCGGCCAGTACCGCCTGTAGATCTTCTCGCCCTCCTCGCGCTTGCTCGCCGGCTTGATCCACTTCGGATCGAAGGTCTCCACCTGCTCCATGAGGACGTCGATGATATCGCTCTTGCCCACCTTCTGGCGAGTCGAAGGGTCGATCATCTCCTGACCGACCGCATCATCGATCTCCTGGCACATCTGCCGGAAGACCTCGGCGATGCGCTCGTCCGCTTCCTGGCGAAACTCCTTCATCTGCTTGTTGAGCGCCCGCTTCTGCTCCTCGGACATATGCATCCGACGGCTGAAACGCTTCGTGTCGATCACGATGCCTTCCTTGCCCGCCGGCACCTCCAAGGAGTCGTTCTTGACGTCCTCGCCGGCACGGCCGAAGATCGCGTGAAGCAGTTTCTCCTCCGGCGTCAACTCGCTCTTGCTCTTCGGGCTGACCTTGCCCACGAGGATATCGCCGGGCTCCACCTTCGTTCCAGGCAGGACCACGCCGTTCTCGTCGAGATTCCGAAGCGCTCGCTCGCTGACGTTCGGGATGTCCCGGGTGAACTCCTCGCGACCGAGCTTGGTCTCTCGGATCTCCACCTCGAACTCCTCGATGTGGATGCTCGTGAAGACGTCGTCCTTGACCAAGCGCTCGCTGATGACGATCGCGTCCTCGAAGTTGTGCCCGTCATAGGTCATGAACGCCACGAGCACGTTCTTGCCCAGGGCGAGCTCGCCCTGATAGGTCGAGGCCCCGTCCGCGATCACCTCGTCCTTCTTGACGCGCTGGCTTGGCTTGACCAACGGTTTCTGGTTCAGGCAGCAGTTATCGTTCAGACCGACGAACTTCCTAAGGACGTATTCGTCGGTGTTGTCCAGAACGATCCGCTTGGAATCGACGAACGTGACCGTGCCGCCCTTCCTTGCTCGAATGACCATGCCGCTGTTCTCGGCAACCGATCGTTCCATGCCCGTGGCGATGATCGGAGGCTCACAGCGAAGCAGCGGCACCGCTTGACGCTGCATGTTCGAGCCCATCAGGGCCCGGTTCGCGTCGTCGTGCTCGAGGAATGGAATCAGCGCCGCGGACACACCGACGGTCTGCTTCGGCGAGATGTCGATGAACTTCACGTCCTTGGCCTCGACCGTGGCCAGGTCCCCATGCCGACGAGCCAGAACCTGGTCGCCCTTGATCTTGCCGGCTTCATCCGGCGAATCGGACGGGGCCAGGACCACCCGCATCTCCTCGTCGGCACGGAGATACGCGACCTCATCGCCAACCTTACCCCGCTGCACCACGCGATACGGCGTGACGAGGAACCCGTACGGATCGACCGAAGAGTAAATGCTCAACGAGGCGATGAGGCCGATGTTGGTACCTTCCGGGGTCTCGATCGGGCAGATCCGGCCGTAATGGCTGATGTGCACGTCCCGGACCTCGAACCCCGCTCGCTTGCGGTTCAGACCGCCCGGACCCAAGGCCGACAGCCGCCGCTCATGCGTGAGCTGCGCGAGGGGATTCGTCTGATCCACCACCTGGCTCAACTCCCCGCGACCGAAGAAGAACTCGATGCTGCTGCTAATGCTCTTGCTGTTGACCAGCTCGGCGATGCGCTGCAGCTCGTCGGGGTTCTTCAGGCTCATGCGCTCCTGAACGGTCCGACGCAGCTTGAGGAAGCCCTTACGGAGCTCGTCCGAGGCCAACTCGTCGATGGTCCGCAACCGACGGTTGCCCAGATGGTCGATGTCGTCAACGTCGTACTGGCCGTCCCCGGTCCGCAACAGGAGTAGGTACTTAAGGGACTGGACCAAATCCTCGACCTTGAGGGTCATCTCCGTTTCGGGAATCTCCAGATCGAACTTCCGGTTCAGGCGAAACCGGCCGACCTTTCCAAGACGATACCGGTTCTCATCGAAAAACTTCTCT
This sequence comes from Phycisphaerae bacterium, assembly GCA_016927755.1. Classification (GTDB taxonomy): domain Bacteria; phylum Planctomycetota; class Phycisphaerae; order UBA1845; family JAFGLZ01; genus JAFGLZ01. The sequence goes on along the minus strand of JAFGLZ010000154.1, from coordinate 48,380 downwards.
TGGAACAGCTTCCGGGCCCTGTCCAACTGCGGCGGGTTCCCCGGACGCAGACGAGCGTAGATCTTCAGCAGCGCCTCTTCGTGGTTGCGGCTGGTGTCCTGAGCCAACGTGTTCAGGATCAGCGGGTCCTGGATGCCGTCGATAACGCGGATCTGCTTGACGCCGCTGCCCTGGATCGCCTCGACCTGATCGCCCAGTTGGCAGCCAGCCCGGACCAGTTCCTCGCCGCTCTCCTCGTCGATGATCGTCTCGGCCGCGTACATGTTCGGCTTCAGCGAGCCCACCTTGACGCTCTTGGTCACGTCGCCGTAGAAGCACTTGATGATCGCCTCGTCCGTGCTGTACTTCTCGTCCATCGCGCGGAGGAACGTCGTGGCGGGGATCTTGCTCGACTGGTCGATCCGCACGCTCAGCTCGTCCTTCCGGGTGACGTTGATCTCGATCCAGCTTCCCCGCTCCGGGATGATCCTGCAGGCGTGCAGGGCGCGGTCGCCCTCGGCCGATTCCTTGACGAAATCGACGCCGGGAGACCGGTGCAACTGCGAGACGATGACGCGCTCGGCCCCGTTGATGATGAACTCGCCGCCGCCGATCATCTCCGGCAGCTCGCCCAGATAGATGACGTCCTCCATGATCTCGTCCTTGTCCTTGCGGACGAGACGACAGCGAATCCGGAACGGCCTGCCGAACGTAAGCCTGAGCTGGCGGCACTCGTCTTGATCGTGCCGAGGCTTGCCCAACTCGTACCCCATGTACTCCAGCGTCATGTTCTCGTCGTAGCTCACGATCGGGAAGACTTCCCTGAGCAGGGCTTCCAGACCGATACTCTTGCGGGCCTCGGGCTCCGCGTCCGCCTGCAGGAAGCGCCGATAGCTCTCGGTCTGGATCTCGATCAGATTCGGGATGGGCAGGGCGTCGCCCACCTTACTGAAGTTTCGAATCGTCCGTTCGCCGACCATTTCCAGTCCCTTTCGTGAATGGTCCGACACCGCGAGCTCCTCGAGCGCGTCTCCGGATAGACCAAAAGCAACGCGTTCGTCAACAAGACGCTCAGCGGCTTGACCCAGGCTCCACGGGAACCCATGCGGGGCAATTCTTCTTCGCCAAAACTCGTTTCAAGAGGGACGCTGCGCTGATCCGGCGGGCGCCATCTGTTCGGCCAGTTGTCCCGATCCGAGACGACAACGATTCGCCCCGAACTGACCTGTCTCGCGCTCGCTACGGAAGGAACCTATTGTGGCAAACAAGTTAGTATACAAGCTGGCCCTGCAATTGCAAGAGGCAAGCCCTAAACGAACCGCACTCGCAAGAGCGACGCACCTATTATAGACGTCGCAGAAGTCCGAGCGCTTCCTTGCGGACCACCAGCCGGCGCACCGACCCCCGAGTCGGCGCGCAAGCAATTCGGGGCCAACAGCCGGCGAGCCAAATCCTGCCTACGGATCGAGGACTCGGCTACTTGCCGACGATTTCGACGGTCGCACCAGCCTCTTCGAGCTTCCTGACGAGGTCCTCGGCCTCTTCCTTGCTGAGCCCCTCCTTGACGGCCTTGGGGGCCTCGTCCACGACGGCCTTGGCCTCCTTGAGGCCCAGCCCCGTCGCCGCACGGACTTCCTTGATCACGGCAATCTTCTTGTCCCCAGCAGCCTTGAGGACAACGTCGTAGCTCGTGGGCCCGGCGTCGGCAGCGGCCTCAGCGCCGCCCGCACCTGGCATCGCCGCAAAGGCCACGGCCCCACCGGCCGGCTCGATCCCGTGGACCTCCTTCAGATAATCCGCCAGTTCCTGGGCCTGCTTGGCCGTCAACTCAACGATCTTGTCGCCCAGCGACTTGGTCTCAGCCGAAAACTCTCTGGCCTCTGCCTGTACCTCATCTGACATCGTTTGTCTGCTCCACGTCTACGCCAGTGACATCGGTCGACCTGATAGCCGGCCTCCCGTTGAGGCCGTTTAACCCGTCTGGACCGAAGTCCTCGGGACAATCCGCGGTCGACGTGTGTTTCTCGTGCTTGTCTCGTGTGCGGATGATGCTTTCGTCTTGGCGCACCCGGCTCGTAACGCTCGGGGCTAGGCCGCCTGGCTCTCCTCGGTCTTGTCGGCGACGGCCTTGACGCAGCCGGCCACCTTCGCCCACGGGCTCGTGATCTGGCCCGCGACGCGACGCCAGGGCGACAGGACCAGCATGATCACCTCGCCCTGGAGTTCGGCCCGGCTCTTCATCTGAGCCATGTCCTTGACGGGCATCAGCTCCGGATCGCCGTCGATCATTCCGACTTTCAGCTTGATGGCATCCATCTCACGTGCGAGACGGACCAACTCCTTGGCGACATCGACGGCTGAGTCCCCGCCATGAACCAGCGTGCACGGGCCCTGCAGGGACTTGCCGAGGGGCTCCAGCGCCGCCCCCTCGAAAGCCCGACGGGCCAGGGAGTTCTTGAGTACGCGGATCTCCATCCCCTTGGCACGAAGCTCGCCGCGGAGTCGATGGGTCGACTTGGCATCCAGCCCAGTCACATCGATTACGCACGCGCTGCTGATTCCTTCGTACCACCCCTTGTACTCGTCAGTGATTAGCTGCTTGGTCTTCCGGCTCATGGCACACCGATCCCGTCATCAGGGCCCTTCCGGGCCGCCTAAAATGCAAAGAATCGTTATTTAACCACGCCGGCATGCCGCAGTCAAGGATCATTCAGCCGATTCTCGGAGCCCGGTAGGCTTGCGTTGGCCCGGCCGGGCAGCCTACAATCACGGTGGCACAATTGGGCGGCCGTGGTGTGGGAGGTACTGGCACGTCATGCATGGAAGGAACTCTCGACGATATGTCATCGTGGCTTCGCTGGCGCTAGCGGCCCTTGCGCCCCTGACGGCTGGGTGCTGGGACATCCTGCTGGCATTCTTGCCGGATACGACGCCTCCGCAGAACCTGGCCCCGACGATCACTGCCGCCGAGGCCAAGGCGATCATCGACCTGGAAGACCCAAACGTCACCGTCATGGACATCCGGCGTCCCTTCGAATACATGGAGGAGCGCATCGAGGGGTCCGTCAACCTCTGCCTGATCTGCTCCCTCAACTTCGATGACGAGTTGGCGCCCTTCGACAAGACCAAGACCTACATCGTCTACGGCTCGGCCAACGACTTCCGCAGCGCTCGGGCCAGCGACCGAATGGTCGAGCTCGGCTTCGAGGACGTCCGTCACATGAACGGCGGCCTCGAGGAGTGGAAGGAAGAAGGCTACCCCACCGTCAGCGACTAGGGAATCTGCGTTCGGCGCAGGGCAAATCGGAGGACGTGGTTCCATGCGCGCAGCCAAGGCGAGCCATCGGTCGCCAGGGGCGACCCTAGTCGGGTTCGGGTTTATAGTCCTCGGGTTTGGGGCGCTCGCGACCTCTCAGGAGGACGTTACGTATCTCTCGTACCTCCGTTTCGAAGCGGCCGGGCCCGTGCCGGGCTGTACCTGTTCCGCCGCGCGGCTTGGTGCCCGGACGGACGCATCCGACGATTTCGACGCCGACAAGGATCGGGCGGTGGACCCAAATCAGACGGGCCTCGCCTTCGCGGCGGTCTACTACGAGCAGGGCCCGAACTGGTCCGCCTCGACCGGCTTCTACGATCGAGATATCCGGGCCGAACCCACTGAGGGCGGAACGTACACGTGGTCGCTCTATGTCTGGAACGGTTCGGATTGGCCGAACGAGGAGATCGACTTCATCCTCGACGCGGTTCTAGCCCGGGACGCGAACTACGTGCTGAAGCTCAAGGCCGTACCCGCCGGAATCACTGGCGCCCCCGATGTCGGCACCACATGGGAGGTCCCAAGGAGCGGCCTACTCAGTATCCCCCTGCCAAGCTATGAGACTACCGACGGCAAGAAGGGATACCGGTTCACCGTCACGATGACCGACGGTCGAACGCCTCCGGAACCTACAATGACCGACGGTCGAACGCCTCCGGAACCTACCCCCGCCTGCGCGTCGGCCATGCCGTTGGTGATGGCCGCGCTTGGATCGGGCATCTGGCTGCTGATGCGGCGAAGAGTCTGAAGAGCCAATGGACCAGCGCAACGGGAGGCGGCCTACTTTGTCTTGATATCGCCGCGGCTCATCTCCGGACGGAAGCCTGGATCCTGAGTGAAGACGAATTCCGCGATGATGGCGTGGTTCATGCCCGTCACATGAGCAAGCAGCGTGTGGTTGCCCGCCTTGAACTCCCTGTCGGCGAGGACTGCCCAACGGAGGGCCTCGTCGGCGTCTGGATTCAATTCCTTCCCAAGCCACTGCTCCTTGATCGGCTCGCCGTCGAGCTTCCAGCCGTAGCGGCCGTCGTACGCGGCGTTGCGTCCGCCTCGGACGAACTGGCTGTTCTCCCAGACGCCCGCGCTGTGTCGGAGCAGCGTCAGAACCCGGTAGCGACCGGGAACACGAAACTCGAACTGCCAGCTTGCCGACGCATCCGATCGCGGAAAGTGACACCACCCTTCTCGACGCGCCTCTGGCGCCGGCACCTTCGCCGGATCCGATTCCACACTGAACTGTGATCCAGGTCTGATGCGAACGGTCTTGCCCGGCGGCTTCAGCTCCAAATCCAGTAGACCGAGGACTTGCTGAATTCGTTTTTGGGGAGTGCCCGTCGGCTCGGTCGCCTTCATGATGGACACCCCGACGGCCCGAGCCGCCCCTCGTTGCTGCAAGGCCGAAGCCCCCTCGATCAGTCCGAGCCAGTCCTCGCACACCCTCCGAATCGAATCCAATCCGACAGCTAGGCTATCTGTCGAGCCTTCTGTCGGCGCCCATGTGCCCGTGGAGATCGTCCGACCCAACTCCTGCACCTTCTCCATATACGTCATGGCCTGTCGAAGGCGATCGAGGATCTGCTGAAACGCCTTGAGCCGCTCGGCACCGGAGGGGCTCGCCGCTTCGAGGGCCTTGTCGAGCGCCGACTGGGCCTCCCGGATGTACGTGTCCTGGGCGCGATGCAGCTTCGGCACGACCAGGTTCCAGCCCGACTTGACCATGTCGCCCAGGAGGCCCTTCGGTGCCTTGGCCGCCTCCTGGTCGAGACGGTGGTACGTCCCCAAACGAGCGAACTTCCTGAACAGACCCAGCCCCTGCTCGGACGTCAGCCCGTAGACCTGCTTGAAGAAGACTCGGTCGAACGTCTCCTGGGATCGCCCGGTCGGGTTCCATGCGTACTCGGCCCCGCAGACCCAACCGTACCAGTAGCACTCGGTGGGCATCGGGCTGACGGGCCAGTTCGTGTTGAGCAGGCCAGTCGCGCCGCGCCGGACGCCATCTTGGATGAAGCCGCGGATGTTCGGAATCTGTCGTTCGTAGTCGGGAAAGATCGGTCGGGCCGGCACCACCGCCGGCGAGACGAGCGTTTCGAAGCCGTTCTCCACGAAGAAATCGACACTGGGATACTCCTTGTCCGGCTCATAGTGCCAATCACAGATCAGGAAGTCCTTCGGTTTCATCCAGCGGATCGCACGGCGGTGCTTGAGCAGATAGTCGCCCCAGATCATCGTCCGCTTGCCGTGTTCCCTCAGCATGTCGGCGAGCCGCTGGATGTGTTTTCCAATCACCTCGTCGCAGTCGAGGCCCTGCTCCTTGGCCCACTCCTCGATGCCCCAGGCCTCGTCGCAGCCGGCCATGTAGATCGGCGTCTTGTACAACGGGCACAGCTCGGCGTAGATCCGGCCAATCAACTCGTATGTCGGCTCGTGCAACGGCCGGAGAACGTGCAGGTCGTTCGGACGGGCGCGAAGTTCCGGGAACTTGCTCAGCATCCAGCTCACGTGCCCGAACGACTGCGTCTCCAGCGTCAGGTTCACGTAGTAGCGCCGGGCCGATTCGGCCACTTCACGGATGTGCGCCAACGAGATGCCGCCGGAAAACTGGGGGATGGTCTTGTAGCCCGGTTGATCGTTGACCTCCCAGTTCAGCAGGTTCATCTTGTAATACGCCAGCCGCTCGTGTTCGCGGGGTGACTGCAGCCCAAACATCGTGCCCCGCCACTTCATCGCCGGCCAGTCGCGGATATCAACACACTCGACACGAACGCCCTTGCCGCCGGGAATCGGCTCGAGCATCTGGCGAAACGTCTGCAGGCCGTAGAACGTTCCGGTCTGGTTGTTTCCGGCGATGAGGATCTCCTTGGAGGACACCTTGAGACGGTATCCGTCCGGACCCCACTTGGGATCGGGCATCGCGTCGGCCTTCCGGCATCGGGCGGTGTGTTGCGCGTTTGCCGTGGCGCACCCCATGTAGAGGGTCGTGCACTTGGCCGAACCGTCCTGCGAGATCGCCACGCCGAGGCGCTGCAGCTCGTCGGCCAGCGTCTTAGCGCTCGTTTTGCACGTGGCGCATTTCCCGCCGCTGAGGACGATCCGCAAGGGATGATCCTTGTCTAGCGTCAGGTCGTCTCCGATCCGCTTGATCTCGCGTGGCAGAGGGATGACGTCTGTCGAGCGAGCCAGTACCCGCGAGCACATCGCCCCGAAGGCCAAACCACCTGCAAGCAGAAACACCCCCATCGACCGCATAGTCAGCGTCATTAGGTCTCTCCAAGAATGGTACCCACCCATCGGCGCCCTCACTCCAGGTGGCAACACTGAGTTGCTCTTCGCGCTGCGTGTAGGCTCACTTCTGTCGTTTGGCGTCTGCCGCAATCAGCGAAACGCATCCAGCTAGTCCGACAACCGTAAGAACCGTCCCAATTCGGCCCCAAGGCTCGATCGTCCCCTCGCTTCCGGCCGACAGTAGTATGCAGAACAGTCCGATTGCCCCAACGGTCAAGCTGACGAATCTAAGGTATCGCATCGGCCCCTCGACTTCGCGGCCTAGGCCTCAAACGTCTCACGCTTGTGCGAACCAGGGCATCACCGCGATGCCAAATCCATCGCACTACCTGGGCCACTTCAGGTGCTTGTGCGGGAACTCGAACGTCCCCACACCGTTGATCTTGTGCCCGCCGTTGAAGAACTCGATCTCCGTTCGGTCGCCGATACCGAGCTCATCGTAGAGCCGGCGCACTTTGGCGTACTCATACGCCACCCACTCGTCGCTAGCCACACCGTCGCGATGGCCGCGCTCGACCATGAAAGGACGGGGCACCATCAGCCCAGCCATCTCGGCGTAGTTGAAGGTATTGCCCAGGTTGAACTCGGGCATCTCGTACTCACCCGTAAATAGGTAGCTCGTGCGGTGGTCGATCGTCGTGTTCTTATAGATCCAGTCGTTGAAGTCCGCCGAGCAGATGCTCAGGGCATATCGCTCGAGGATCGTCGGAACCCGGACGGCGGTCTTGCCGCCATAGCTGATGCCGTAGAACCCGATCCGCTCCGCGTCGACGAACGGCAGCGACGCCAGCCACGCCAGCGTCCGAGCGTGCTGGCCGATGATGAACGAGAAGAGTGATAGCCCCAGCGGGTTGGCCTTACGCTGCAGGACCCGGAAGGCATCGCCCCCGATGTACGGGTTCTGCGGCGCATAGACGACGAACCCGCGCTCGACCAGCCTAACCGCGAATCGGCTATAGGCCTGGGCGTGCCGCGGCTCGATCGTGCTGCGCGGCGTGCCCTCCAGACCGTGCTGGCATACCACGACAGGGCGCTGCTCGCCTTGCTTGAGATCCTTGGGGACCAGCAGAATGCCCGAAGCGAAGACGTCGGGCCACACATCCAGCATCACCTCGTAGCCTCGCCACTTCGGGCGATCGTAGAGCCGCCGCGATCGCGGGTTCGCCGGCTCGCTCGCGTCCGGCAGTCTACCGATGACGTCCTCCCAAAACCGCCTTCGATACGCCTTGCATGATGCCGTCCACTTTTGGACGCTCGAGGCGTCCGTCTTCGACCAGTGCTCGCGTCGCCGGAACTCCGACTGACGAACTAGCCCCTGCGTGAATTCGATCATCTGATCGAGCTGCCGCTTCTGGCGATCGCTCGGATCGAACCCCTTGCGGAAGTCCTTCGGAGGTTGGCCGACGGAAACGAGTCGTGATGCCGCCGCCTCCTGTCCTAAGCCCGCCAACAGCGCCGCCAGCGTATCGGAGGTGCCGGGGGGCCCCTTGCCCCCCTGGCTGATGATCAGCTTCAGGTTGCCCGACGCATCAAGCCTCGCGTACGTCCCACGGGCCCGTTCGATCTCGGCCCGGACTGTGTCGATCGACGGTGTCGTCAGCTTGCCCGGCGCCGCCCCGCCAACGTGGCCTTTGCGGGCCTTCGGTGGGCCGTCGATCTCGGGGCCCCGACACGCCTCGACGATCAGCGTCCGCGGCGCGATCAGACCCGCCAGTTCGGCATCCCCGAACTCGCTGAGCAGCCGCCAAACATTCCGATAGATCGGCTCCGCCCACACTTGCTGTCGCGGCTGGAAGTAGCCGCTGACCACGACCACGTCGATCCGTGAATCCAGCCCGCCGCTGTAAAGGGCCAGAAGCCCCCCCTCGCCGTAACCCATCACGCCGACGGGCCTCTTCTCGCCCGCCGCGGGGGAGGCAAAGTAGTCCACCGCCGCCAGTACCTTCTGCACCTCATACCCGATGACGTGCCGGCCCATCTCGTAGGCCATTCGATAGACGAACTCCCGGTGCGGCTGGTTCGTCACGCAGACGCGCGGATTGCCGGAGAACGTGTCGCTCCGATTGATCAAGGCGGGCACCAGGACCTCGCAGCATGCCTCCGCAAGGCGACGGCCAAACTGCCCCTCCGGTGCGCCCCCCACGGCCATGCCCACGAGCATCTCCGGCGTCTGGTCGGCATCGGGAATCGCGATGATGCGAGCGACCGGCGAGCTGGTGGGCCGGAGCAGCAGCCCTTCGCCGTCAACTCCGTCGAGGGCGCGCCATCGCACCGCGTGGACCGTGTAGCCCGCCCCCTGCCCAACAAGCGACGGCTGCTCCGTCGTGCCGACAAGCTCCATTTGAACCGGCAAGGGCCGCGGATCGACCGCGCCGATGATCTCCCTGAGTCGCTCGCGGTTTGCCGAGACCGACCGTGCATAGGCCTCGCGCGACGAGAAATCCTGCTTCCAATGCCCGCCGCGGCGCTCGACCGACGCGGTCAGCCCCCGCGTCAGAAACCGATCGATCCCCGCGACCATCCTGGCCGCCAGATCGCCTTGGTCGCGCAGCGGGCTGGTCCCGTTCAACAGGTCTGTCTCGCTCACCTCGGATTCCTCCGCCGACGCACTGCCTACGCCCACGCACAGCAGGAGCGTCATGCCGGCGCAGTGATTTCGCAACAGAACGAGCCTACGCATCGTGTACGGTCCTCCACGGGGAAGTCCCAACTCAAGTAACCTACGACAAATCGTGGGGGATGACGAGATGAAAAAGCCGGGCGCCTACGGTCGGCTGAGGAAGCCGACCGTCGATTCCATGATCCGGTCGCGCAGAGTCCGCGACGTATCGTCGGCGGTCTGCCGCCGGAGATCCTCCAGGTTCGCCTGGCAAAACGTACAGCCCAGCCGCTCCAGGTGGAAGGTCACGTACTCCTGCCACGGATCGTCGAGCGAACCGAGCAGATGCGCCCCGATCGTGCTCCGCTTCAAACAGCTCAAACGCTGGGTCTGCCAGATCTCGGTGATAAGGGCATCGTACGGCTCGAAATCCTCGCTCAGCGCGGACGCATGCAGGGGGTGGGCCTGTCCGATCCGCTCTCGGATCTCCTTCAGGCATCGGTGTTTGATCAAGCCGACGTGCTTCTCGTCAAGCGAGAGGATCTCGGCCGCGTCCTTGTTGCGAAGCTGGGAGTAGAACAACAGCTCGACGACTTGAAGATCGCGGAAGTTGCCCGACGACTTGAACCGTTCGATCAGCCCACGGAGCGCCGACGTCAGGGCCGACCGCTGGAGGTCCTGCGCCTCGTCGCGGCGTGCGTACCAGCTCGCCGTCGGCTCGTCCGCCGCAAGCTGCTCCGGCGCGTCGGCGGCCTGCTCGACGGTATCGCCCCCCTTGCCACCGTACATGACGTCCTGGAGCAGGCACAGCCCCGCCTTCTTGCCCCGACCCCAGTTGATGATCTTCCGACGGAGAATGGTGAATAGGTAGGTCTCGATGCTGGCCTCCCCGCGGAAGCCCTGCAACCCCTTGAGAAAGGCAAGGAACGTGTCCTGAACGAGGTCCTCAGCGTCGGCGGACTGCCGCAGCTTGGTCCGCGCGAAGGACACGAGACGGCCCTGATAGCGCGAAACCAACTGAGCCCAGCCGTCGGCGTTGCCGCTGCGGATCTGCTCCAGCAGAAATCGATCGGCCTCGCTCAGATCACTCATGGAAGCACGTGGGGTCGCATCCAGCCATGCCGTCCACCATCCTCATGCCAACATCCACAGCGTCGCCGCGCCGCCGCCAAGCACGGCCAGCGCCACCAACACCCGCAACGACCATACATAGTAACCTTTCGTGGCCGCATTGAGGAACAGGTAGACCGCGCAGATGACCCCAAACAGCGCCCCGATCGATCCTAACGTCCGCACCCACGAGCTCCTTTCGATCTGCCGGTCTCTCCGGCACGACACGGCCAACCTGCGAACGCTATCGGACGAGGCGTCGACAAGCAGGGAACACCGCCACACCGCGCCGTACGGACGGTCGTACTTCTGGAGGAACCGATCCGCGATGTAGGGGCCGCTGTCCAGGTGATCGGCAACGAGCGCCGCCAGCCGGTTCGGGTCTCTCTCGGCAATCCGCCACCCGCCGAGGGTGCCCACGGTCCTCTGGATTTCGGGCAGCAGCCTGTGCGCGGCGTCGAGCTTCGCCTGACGCTCCGCCTCGTGCGCATCCGTGCGGGGACTTGGCGATCCGGCGATCATCCAGCCTTCACGAGGCCACTGCTGCGTCCACTTGGAGAAGTCGTCAGCCCACAACTTGTCGACGAAGGAGGTCGTCCACAGACGCTCTCGCTTGCCCACGCGTGCACATAGGCGAAGCGTCCCCTCCCGGTGTCCGTAACGCCGTCCTTCGATCAGGATCGTGTGCGTTCCGGTCGGCGAGGACGCAAACTCGAGGTCGGCCAGCAGAGGCGCCGCCTCTCGTAGCTGCTTGTCGGACCCGGCGATTTCAGGACGCACGAGGACGTTCAGCTCGCTCCGCAAGTCGGAGAGCGCCTTGCCTGCCTCGTCGAGGATTGCGCGTTCAGCCTTGCCCCTTATCACGACGGTGCCCTTCTCTGGCGGTAAGAGCTGGAGTGCGCGACGAACCAGGCTCCGCGCCGCCGATTGGGCGGACGGAAAGACGTTCGGAGTGAAGTCATCGCTGATCTCCACAGACCAGCGTTCTCCCTCGAGCAGCAAGGGCTGGGGAACTTTGAGCGGCTGCAGGTTTCCGGCAGCCGACTGCACCTCGCGCTGCACTTCGGCAATCTCGCCGCGTACGCGGTGGATGCTCCTCCGGACTTCCGAGATCTCGTGCGAAACCACGCCTGGACCGTTCTGGACGGCAACCTTGCGGGGCGGTGTCACGGTGATCTCGCGTCGATGCGCTGACCGAACCCCCACGACGAAGAGCGCCATCACTGCCAAGCCCGCCGCCATACCCAGGCCGACCGCGGCAAGCCGCCTTCCCCGACGCCAGGTCGCCAGGAGAACAGCCAGCCCAGCCGCCAGCGGTATCAACAAGACAAGCCAGATCGCAGTCTGAACCATCACTGGATCCTCTGCCGGTCACGCCGCAGTCTCGTACACCGTCTCGGGCGCGCGCCGCCGCGCGGGCCAAGCGAGCACCATGATCGAGACCAGCGCGATCCCCGCCGCAATGGCCGCCCCCACGCTGTCCACGCTGTTGAGGATCATCTCCACGGCCGGACCGATTCGCTCACTACGGATGTGCTCCGAGAACGCGTCCCACTGCACGTGGCGGAACGACTCGGCCAAGACCGGATACAACGCAAACAACAAGCCGAACGAGCCAAACACCGCCCGAGTAATGTGCAGCGCCCCAGATCGCCGTCTGGCCACCACGAGGAAGCCCGTTGCCAGAAACGCCGAGCTCACCGTCGCGATCGTCAGGATCCGGTCTAACAGCTTGGGCCAGCCCGCGTAACCGAACGCCTTCGTCAACTCCGCGGCCACGTCAGGTTCCGGCAGACCGGCCGCCAGCATCGCCGGGAGCTCCGCCGCCAGCGCCAGCCCCGTGACCAACGTCACCAGCAGGAACACACCGCCGATGGCTGACAGGACAATGCCTGCAAAGTCGAACGAGTCCCGGTTGCCTGCCGCCGACCTTGCGGAAGCCGCAGGATCGCTTGTCGCCCGGCCCCCCGAGGGTTGGGTGACTTCTCGATGCTCCCGAAGATCTCGTGTGATCTCAACCGCTGCCTGCGGCCCTGGCGGGGCACCGACCTTCGCCGCAGCCGAAACCGACGATCGCCTCAACTCCTCGTCGCTGTGCCAGACAATCAGGGGCAGCCCGTGCCGGTCCCGGAACTTGCCCAGCGCAATCAGAATCAGGTCGTACAGCGTCCCCATGTAGAACAACCCGACCGTCAGCAGCCAGATCAGGCCCGTGCCGACCTTACCGACGTAGAACCGCTGCAGCCCGCCCACTCCGAGAAAGCCGGCGCAGGCCAGTAAGAATGCCCACAATCGCCGACGCGTGGAAACCGTATGTAGCGACGGAGGGCTCGGCGTCCTCGGGATCGCGCCACCAAAGAGTGAATGCATTGCGGCGTTGGGCAGCACAGCGGCAACCAAGAACAGGAGGCTGGGGAAGACGATGAAGAACACGGCAATCGCCGTCTCGTCCGAGCCGAGTCGCGAGACACCAAGGACCATCGACGCCGTCAACACGGCCGTCAAACACGCGATCATCACGAGCGGCTTGACCAGGCTGCTCCACCAACTCACGAATCGGAGTTGGAGCGACTTAACCAGGCAGAACAGCGACAGCAGCAGCGAACTGACACCCACGCAGACCCCGATGACGAGTTCGTCATCGGAACGCGTCGTCCCCGCCCAGACCAGGCACGCCACGCCCACACCCAGCAAGATCATGAACACTAGCAGAGCGACCGGCCGAACCCATACGGGTACCGGAACGCCTTCGACGGCGTGCCAGAGCGAAGCGCTTCCGCGATCGTGCTGCCGAGCCTCGCCCGCGCGCAGTCCGTGCTCGCCGATTCCCCGTCTGCCCGGCACCGCGCGCTCCGCTGCGTTCTGCTCAGGACGAGCCGCTGGCGGGGGAGGAGGTGCCGGCGCGATGCCGGGCCTCGCCTCCGCCGGCGCACCCCGAGCGACGGAGCCTTGCCAGAACTCCTCCATCTCCGCCAAATGCCTGCGCAAGTCCCTGGCGCTTTTGGGGTCAAACGCGCTGGCCACTTGCGCCGTCAGCGACAGCCCGGCAAGGAAGCCGGTCGCCAGGAGCATGTCTCCGCCGCCGATCGCCGAGACGATCAGCCCCGCCAATCCCGCGGCAAAGGCGCATCCCAGGGAGACTCGCTCCTCCCGTCCGGGGTTCGTCCGCTTCGGCCAGTTCACCAGGAAGATCGCCACGCATATCGTGATGGCGGCCCGCCCCAGACTCTCGTTCAAGTATCCAGCCAAGATTACCGTTGGGACAAGGAATATCACGCCGAGAACACACGCCAGCCCGCCGTACGCCAGGCGTTTGACGAAGTCCGACTCCGATTGAAGCCCCAGACGACGCTCCGCGATGAGGATCCCCAGCGCGCTCCCCACCAATGCGCAGAACGTCCCGAGGCCGGTCAGCAGACTGTCGTCATGTCCAAACGGCGTAGCCAACGCGACCGCCACCGCGACGATGCCCGCGGCCGTAAAGGCCAGGATGCGCCGCTGATGCCGCTTAAGCGGATCCTGCTTCGGGTCGCCCCGCACCCGCATGTCTGAGTCCACGGAGGATTCGCCGAACTGACGGGCCTGCTTGGCGACTTCGCGCCCGACGTGCGAGCCGAACCGCTCGCCCCATCGGCCCATCTGCTCGCCCCATTGCCCCATCCGCCGGCCGAAGTCTTCCCACCAGTTTTCCGGCCTGCCCCAGGCGCTGCTCCCGCCTTGGCCAGGCGGAACGTCGCGGCCGAGCGTTACCGTCGGATCTCCCGATGAACCCGATGCGCCGGCCCGAACGCCCGCCGCGACCTTCTGGCCGATTCGCTCGGCCACTTCGCTCAGACTCTCCGGGCGGAAGTGGGAGACGCTCTCACGGACGTGCTCGGCCCCAAAGACGTCCTCAACCATCTCCTGGACCGTCCGGTAGCGCCGCTCCGGATCCTTGTCCATCGCCCGCCGGATGACCCGGGCGAACGGCTCCTCGATCCCGCTGAGGTCCGGATCGCTGGCCATGTGCTTCATCAGGATCTCGCCCGGCGAGGCGCCGAAGAACGGCACCTGTCCCGTTAGCATCTCGAAAAGCACGATGCCCAGCGCATAGATGTCGATGCCCTGGTCGTATCGCCCCTTGCCGATCTCCGGGGCCATGTAGTGAACCGTCCCCACCGTGATCGTCTGCCCGCTGTGCTGGCTGGCCGTCATGACCTTGCTCAGGCCGTAATCGCCGATCTTGACGTACCCGTCCTCGTAGAAGATGTTCCCCGGCTTCAGGTCGCGGTGGACGATCCCCCGGTCGTGCAGGTAGGTCAGCCCCTTGCCGATCTCGCGAAGGAAGAACGCCGCCTTCTGCGCCCCGAGCCCCGATGGCGACTCGTTCAGCAGGTCCCGGAGAGACGGACCGGAAACGTACTCCATGATCACGAACGGACGGTCCTGATCGTTGTGCTTCACGTCAAAGATCGTCACGAGGTACGGGCTCTTGAGGTTCATGCACTGGCGGATGCCGCGCAGCTCGATCTCCTCGTAACCCTGGACGCACTTGAGCGCCACTTCCCGGCCGCTGTCGCTCAGGGCGTAGTAGACCTCCCCGAAACCGCCGCGCCCCACGGCCCGTTGGATCGTGAAGCCCTCCAGGGGACGGTCACCGTGCTTGTATTGGTACCCTTGCATCGCTCTCGCCCTGACTGAGTGACTCAGCTCCCCGCCGCCGCCTGCATCCTACGCCGGCACCATCACGAACGACAGCGGACCCACGCACACATGAGAGTTCATCGGAATCCCCGTCGACCGATCCACGACCCGGTCGTCCACCGTCATCGGCTCGCTGCTGCCGCAGAGCAGCCGCCCGTCCCGCACACTCAGCACGATCGGCTCGATCACGCGGTCGGTGCGAATGTGCGACGTTCCCGCCGGACCGATTACCAGATTGCGGTCGAGGAGAATCACACGCCGCACGTCGCCGGTCGGCAGACGCGAGCCCGAGACGTCCAGCACGGCCGACGAACTCGCCGGATGAGGCAGCCCGAACCGAAGCCGACAACGCTGTGACAGCCCGATCTTGTCGCCGTCCGACAGCAAGCTCCGCCGCGCTGCCCTGCCGTTGACGAGTACCCCGTCCGTTGCGGAGACGAAGTAGTCATCCTCGAGTCGTTCGATCCTGATGGGCGGCAGGTTCCGGTCTGCCATCAGCGGCAGGTCCGGAGACCGCGACGAGGCCGCCGGACCGACCGTGATCTGACGGTCGAGAAGGACCAGGAAACCGCCCACCCCGTCGATCTGAAGCATGAATCGCATCGGCACACATCCGTCCGGCTTGTCTGGCGAAGCGGGAAGGCGATCCGGTCGCCCCGCCGGCGGCGCATCGTTCACGGCAACGGTCAAAGACGACGCCCCCGAGCCACTGGGTGAGACCAGACCCAACGGCCCACCTCGAAGCGCTTCCAGCCCTGTAGCCGTCTGCTCCGCATGGGCCAATGCGTCCCGCACCCACGCAGCCTCAGGGAGGAGCGCCGACAGTTGCCGAAGCGCCTCGCTCGCCTGACGCAGACGACCTTGCTCGATGCACTCGAACGCAAGTTGACACTTCGACAGCGCCCTGGACAACTCCCGCATCTCGACGCCCTGTCGGGGCAGCTTTCTCAGCCGACACATCAGCAGGTTCGCCCGATCCAGCCGTCCCGTATCAAGCGCCGCCCGGATCTCCATGCCGACACGATCCGTTACCGCCGCCGCCAGCGACGCCAATCGGTCGCTCGAGGCGTGTGTCTGCCAAGCCGCAAGGAGTCCTTCGATGGCGCCGGACCAATCCTGCCGCTCGATGGCGACCTCGACCCGCCTCAATGACGCGTCGGCATCCGCTCGTCGCGCCGCCGCTTCTCCGCGGAGGGCCTCGATCCGCCGAGTCTCACCCTCCGCGCTGGCCAGCAGATCCTCGCAGCCGGACAACATGCCATTGTCCAGGCACTCTCGGGCGCAAGCCAGGACGTCCGCATGGCGATGGCGATTGTGGTTCTCCTTCGACATCGCCTGCTCGATCGCTCCTCGCAGCGCCGCGATGTCGCCGGAGTTTCCAGCGAGTCTGGCCGCCTTGCCGCAGTCGGACATCGCCTCGGAAAGCCTTCCGACCTTCAAATGCTCCCAGCCCCGGGCAACGAGCGCCCGCGCCAAGTCGCCGACCAACTGCTGGCCCTGACGATGCGATCGGACCTCCTCTCGGCGGGCCAGATCGAAGGCCTCGTCCAGGCGTCCGTCCCACAGGGCGGTCTCGGCTTGTCGGATGCGAAGGATCAGCACGCGTCTAGCTCCGCGGCAAGAGGAGCCCAGGCTCCCAGTATACCCGCTCGGCAGCCGCCTCCCGCGCCGAGTAGGCCCCATGGATCAGTCAATCTGTCCCGCCCGATCGAGGGCTAGCGCACCGCCTCCCGCCGTCTCGACGGTCAGATCCTCGGCGGACAGGTGGTCGTCCACCTGTGCGATCAGGTCTTCTTCGCTGATCGTGTCGACCGGAATCGGCTCGACGAACCGAGCCTCGTGGGACAGGATCCGTTCCGCAACATCAAGCCGTTTCTTGATGTCGCGGATTAGCTTCTCCGTCTGAGCCAGCTTGGAGTGGTCCACGTGGAACCGCGATCCCACGGACGCCGCCTTCACCAGACGATACTGCGCGTCGAGGCCCTCGATCTGGGTCTCCAACCGGGCCTTCTGAGAACGAGTTCGATCGAGCATTTGCATCGCGGCCTTGAGCGACTTCTGTCGCGTATCGAGCAGCCGCTGCTTGCCGCCAAGCACCAGTTCGGCCTCTTTGAGCCCGTCGAACCGTCGCGCCAGCTCCGCCTTGACCTGATCGCGCCGATACGTCCGACCGGCAAGCGTCACGGTCGCACGAGGCGCGTTTAGGGCATCGCGCAGCGTGGCCACGGCAAGACGCTCTCTAGAAGTCGCGTTTTGGTGCCGCTCGACGTCGGCCTTGATGCCCGCGACCTCCACTTCCTCCTGCGCGATCAGGCGGACGTTCGCCTGCATCTCTGGAATGATGTCCTCCAGCAGATCTCGAGCCCGTTTCAACTCGAACTCGACCGGAACCGCATCCTTGACGGCCGACTGAACGGATCGCGCCGAGCTGCTCACATAGCTCAACAGATCCGCCCCGAAGATGAATCCTCCGATCAGACAGAATCCCGCCAGGCCGATCGCCCCGATCTTGACCGATTTGAGGACCATCGCAATCCTCCTTACATCAAGGATTTACAGAACACATGATCCCGGCGTCGACGCTCACCACACCGGTGTTGTCACTGTTTGGAGGGGGATATTTCACCGAACGCGTGCCGCGCGGACCCGCGTTCCGGGAAGGCGCATTTCGATGGGACGGACGGGCGACTGGTCACCATCGCCTAGGCCCTATATCATGAGTTCCTTCGTGCTTGCGGGAAACCGTACCCGTTCGATCGGGCCTGATCGGGTCCCGGTCGGAGCGGAATCTCAGACCAGGGAATGCTGTCATGAACCACTCAGCGGAGAAGCCACCGAAGCCTTCCATGGCGGCCATCAAGGACTACTTCACGAAAGGCGACCGGCTGGCCGCCTACCTCGGCTTCACACTCGAAGAGGTCGCTGAGGGATACGCCAAGGCGAGCATGGAGGTCCAGCCGTTCCATCTGAACGCGGTGAACATGGTTCACGGCGCAACGACGTTCGCGCTGGCGGACTTCGCCTTCGCCGCGGCCTGCAACGCCTGCGGGACCGTGGCGATCGCCATCAATGCCGCGGTGACGTTCATCAAGGCCGCGGTGGACGGCGTCCTCGTGGCCGAGGCTCGAGAGGTCTCAGCCAATCCGAGACTATCCACCTATAACGTTGAGGTCAGGAATGGCGACGGCGAACTGATCGCGACGTTCCAGGGGCTGGCCTACCGGAAGAAGGATCCCATCATCCCGTCGACCGCCGGGTGACGACGGTGCTATCGGTCGGCGCCCGCGTGCGCAAGCTGCTCCGAACACCGCTCGATCTCGTGGACCACGGCTTCGGACCGCACCTCGGCCCACCCCTCGGGCATGTACGACCTGACGACATGAATCACGTCGATCATGGCCTCCGGCCGATACCCGGTAGAGATCAGGTATCGCACGCCGCGTTGATCCGCCGACACCTCTCTCGCTAGCTTCTCCTGACTCGTGGCATGGGGGTTCTTGAAGCTGTCCTTGGCCACGATGTGCGCCAGCTCATGTGCCAGGACCGCCGCAAGCCGATCCTCAGTCGACAACCGAGCGTACAAACCTTTCGTGACGTAGATCAGCCCACCCGGTAGTGAGAAGGCGTTGATCTTGTCGCAGGCGAGCAGCCGGCAACGGAGACTTATCGGACGATCGGGAATCTGGCGGGCAAGGCGATCGGCAATGCCGCTCATCCGTCGCTCCGCCGTATTGTCACGAACGACCCCTCCGTAGCAATCCTCCAACGACCGAGCAGCACGGAGACCGGCGAGGGCCTCCGCCTGAGCGGCATTGGCGATGTCTGTGGAGGCGAGCGGGCCGGCAACCTGACAGCCCGCTGTCAGCGCAAGAAAAATGACAGAAAAAACGCGAAGCACCCACGTGCCCCCCCACGGCGAGTGAGTCTTCGAAACCTCGAATATAATCGCGCGGACGTCAAACGCTTTTCGCTATGACTTGCCCCCGGGATGGGTCTGCCACGTCCGATAACCCGGCAACGTCCGGGAATGACAGGCTGCGGAACGTTCCGGGCCGGGGCGCCGAACATGCCCCCTTTTGACGAAGGCGTGAGTGGTTGACGCATCGAGACCATGCGCGAAATCGCGAAGGAAGCCGTAGCGGTGGAGCCGCATCAAATGCTGCGAGGTGAGACGATTGTCCAACCCATGTTGAAGTTGACATCGGCTGACCGGGAAGTAGAATAAGTTGAGTCTGCAAGTGTGGCGCAGGCGTTGTAAGGCACTTTTTAAGAGCAACCTCTTAGGGGAGGGGTCAAATCATGATCAAGCGTGCTCTACTGTCCGTGTTGTTCCTGGTCGTCTTCTCTTTCAGCTTGGCTGGTTGCGCCGACAACAAGGCGGAGCCGGCGGCCATGACGGGTGAGTCACATTCGGCTCAGTCCGATGCGTGGTTCCAGCCGTAAGGCAGATTGAGAGCGCCGGGCGATTATCGCCGTAATCGCCTGGCCTCATCATCTTCCCTGGATGGGTCGTGTCCCGGAGACGATCTCGGGTAGGCGCGTCTTTCACCGACACTAAAGGGCGGTGCGTGCTTGTGGGGGAAGGTGTTGCATCTTCCTGTTCCCGATTCCCGATGATCCGAACGAGCAGACACTTATGGCGGCATCCTTGCCGTCGGAGGGTACTCGCATCCTCCCGGTGGGGGCACCTGCGGCCATGATCGCGCCCGGCATACCGTACCCAGGGGTGGATGCCGCTTGCGGCCCCACCAGCACGGGCCAGCACTGGCCCCGCGCTCGGGGCATCGGGGGCCTGAGGCCAGGATTCCCTGTCCCGCGACTCTAGCTCTCCAGCCGAAAGCCTCAACTCAATCCCCAGGACGACCGATAAAAAAATCCAGAATAGACCATTGCATGAGAATCCAATTCGGCCTAGAATCCTCGCTTAGGCGCGGTAGAAGTTTCGTTGCTAGCGAAACTTGCTGAGGATCTGGTCAATCAGGATCGCTATCGAGGTCCGTCTCGGAACGAAGGGCCCGAACCTCTGAAAGCGAGTGGAAGCCTGTGTTTTGGCCGCTGACAGAATATCCTGGTTGCATCTTAACGTGGTCTTAGCAATGCCTCGCGCCAGCGATGTACAACGGTCGCGCTAAGTGGTGCGGCGGCGCCCCGTGTGGCGCACCTTGGGCGAACAGACTGACCATCGGTCACCGTTGAGTTTCTTGGAGGATACCCAATGATCAGGAGCTTGCGAGGGAGTGCAGGCGTGTGGACGGCGTTGTGCTTGGTGGCGCTGATTCCGGTGTCTGCCCTGGGGGATTCGGGGACCGCCGTGGCCAAAGCCGACGGGCAGGCTGACAGCGCGGGCCTGAACGACAAGATCAACCAACTCGAGTCACTGCTCAAGGCACAGCAGGACAAGATTGGCGCGCTGCAGAACCAGGTTGATTCGCTCGAAGCCGAGTCCACTGATGCGACCAGGGTGGCCGAGGTTCGCAAGGTCGTCCAGGAGTTGATGGCCGATAGCGGCTTCAGAGAGAGCCTGTATCCCGACGTCCAGCAGGTCGGATACGACAAGGGGTTCTACATCAAGAGCTCCGACGAAACATTTCTCCTGAAGATCGGCGGTTACATGCACATCCGCTACACCGGTCAGAACCGACAGACCGATAACAGGAGGCTCCAGGGCCGGCAGAAACAGGATGACATCAACGGGTTCGAGATCGAAGACCTCTTCCTGATCTTCACGGGCCACATCCACGACCCGAAGCTGACCTACAACATCACGGTCTACGGCGATACCGACAACCAGCATGACTGGCGAACCTACTATGCATACGTCAACTACGCCTTGATGCCTGAGGTCCAATTCCTGGCCGGCTTGGTCAAGGTGCCGTTCGGGCGGCAGGAGCTCGTCAGCAAGTCGGCGCTCCAGTTCGTTGACCGATCGATGGCCAATGAGTTCTTCAACCTCGATCGGACGATCGGAGCGGCCGTCCACGGTACGCTGGCCAAGAAATTGAGCTACGTCGTGGCCGTTGCCAACGGCGTCGCCAATCCGAACGACAGCCCCAGCCTGGATCAGCTCGATACCAACTTCGCGTACGCCACACGGCTCGTTGCGAACATCCTGGGCGGCCCCATCAACGGCGAGAGCGATCTGGCCTACTCCAAGGATCCGCAGTTGGAGGTTGGCTTCAGCTTCGGCTACAACGACGACAACGGCGACCGGAACCCCGGTGCTTGGTACAGCATCCCGGATCGAATCCGTAGCGGGCGGGGAATCGGCGGGAACGCCGTGGCGGACCTGACGGGGACCGACTACTTCCAGTTCGGAACGGACGCGGCGTTCCGGTATCGTGGCTTCTCGGCCACGGCCGAGTACTGGCTCCGTACCATCGACGGAAACAGCGAGTTCAGCGCCTGGGAACTCCAGACCGGTCGCAGCGACGCCAGCCACCAGCAAGGCGGATACCTCCAGGCCGGTTACTTCGTCATTCCGAAAAAACTGGAAATGGCTGCTCGACTGGGTGGCGTCTGGGACAACAACGGAGACAACTGCTGGGAGTACGCCTTCGGCGTGAACTACTTCCCATGGTCCAGTTGGAATGCGGTGGTCCAAGCCGATTTCACGCGGATGTCGGAGGCTCCCTCATCTTCCTCCGCCGCCAACTGGAGCCAGAACGACGAGGTCAACATGGTTCGCATCCAGCTTCAGGTCAAGTTCTAGCGCGAACCTTCGTGTGACGATCACAAGCCCCCGGTTACGTGCGGTGACCGGGGGCTTTCGTTTCCTGCCCGCCAGTTCCCTCGGATGCGTCCCGATAACATCGCCTGATACCTAAACCCCATCCTTTGCCGAGACGATTCTAGGTTCGAGGGCGGGAATGTCTCCGCGCCAGGTCCGCGCTGCGCTGCCATTGGCGAATATGCCAGGTTCTCCGCAGCGCAGCAGGGCCGCGGGACTTCGTCCCGGCGGCGCCCCGGCGGTCGTACCGTCGCGTCCGATAACGCGCTGACGCCCCGCAAGACTCCGCGTGAGGTCTGATCCATGTCTGATAGACGGTTGACATTCGGTGCCAAGCTCGGGCTGAGCCTTGGCGTCCTGGTCGGCTTGGTCGTCATCCTAGCGTGCCTCGGGTGGTCGGGCATCTGGCGGGTCAATGCTCAGGCCGCAACCGCCGAGGAGACCACGCGAGTCTTCCAGAAGGCGCTCGCCGGTCTACTCCGCGAGAAGGAGTTCATGATCCGCAGGGACAGAAGGTGCCTCGACCATGCGGACGGGCTCGCCAAGGAGTTGGAAGCCGGTCTTTCCACACTGGCCGACAAGCTGAAGGCGCCGGAGGATGCGGCTGCCCTGTCGGAGACCAGACAGCAGTTTCGAACCTGGCATGATTCGTTTGCCGCCTGTGTCGGCATCGAGGGGCAGTTGATTCGGGCAGACGCCGCGGTCGCCAAGACCCATCAGGGAGCCCTAAACGAGGCTCAGGGCCTCCAAGCCGACCTGGAACGCAAGCTCGCCGACGATCAACAGCGGCTCTCAGGAATCAGGATAGAGGTCCTCCAATCAAGGGAGTCTGCCAACCGACTTGCCGACCTAGCCGAAAGGGCCAGGCTCGTGAGCCTGCTCTGCTCATGCACGCAGGACCCCAACCGCATCGCACTGAACCGATCGGCCGCGGACGAGATCCTGGCTATCTGCCAGGAGATGCGATCGAAGCAACCGTCGCGGGAAAAGAATGATCGTCTGGATGCCATCGCCGCCGTCGACAAGGCCTATCAGGCCTCGATGGCTCGGTGGCTGGCGAACTTGAAGGATGCCGAAGTGGCCGCAGAGGAAATGGATCGTATCGCCGCAAGCGTCGCCACGCAGTGCGCCGATCTCTGCGCCCGCCAGATCGCCAGGCTGCAGGAGGACCTCGTCGCCAAGATTGAGGAGGTTCGCATCGCGATCCGCGACTGCGTTGACCAGATGTCGAGCGACTACGCCGCGATCCAGAGGCATCAGCTCAACCGAATCGAGAAGACGATTGCGGCAGAGGTCGAGGACGCCAAGCAGATGATGAAAGCCTATCTCGACCACGCCACCACGCAACCCAGTGACGCGGAGGAACCCAGGATCGACCACACGGAGCAGGCCTTCTCCAGCAGGATCGACGAGGCCATCGAAACCATCCTCGCGGGCGCCGCACAGGCGTCAAAGCAATGCGGCGAGATTCGCGACGACTACGCGCTCAAGGTCCAAGCC
Organism: Phycisphaerae bacterium; assembly: GCA_016927755.1. Taxonomy (GTDB): domain Bacteria; phylum Planctomycetota; class Phycisphaerae; order UBA1845; family JAFGLZ01; genus JAFGLZ01. Next base: position 25,184 of record JAFGLZ010000154.1, on the reverse strand, counting down.
GCGCTCGATGACCAGCGGATCCGATCGGCCATCGAAACTGGCGTCACGCGGGTCAGCAGCGCGGCCGGGCTCATCGAGCGATGGACCCAGTGCCGCCTCGCCGTCAAGCGCTACGCCAATGATCCCACGCCCAAGCAGGCCGACCGCGTCCGCGGGACGATCGAGGCCTGTACCGGTCTCGCCAACAGGACACGCGACGTCCTGGCGCAGTCCGCGGACGCGGACCGGATCGATAACGTAGTCACCGGAATCAAGACGCACGAGGAAGGATTCCATCGCTACGCGGCAACTCGGACAGACCTGGCCTCAAGCGCCGGAGAGTTGCAGCGACACGCCAAGGACCTTCTGGCCAAGTGCGTGGAAACTCGGGACTCACAGAAGCAGCAACTCTCTCGGGCCGTCGTTGAAGCGGAAGAAGTCGTTCGTTCGCGGGCGGCCGCGGCGGATATGGCCGACCTCGCGTGCCGGCGATTGGTGGACGCCGGAAAGGAACCGCGAACACGCCAGACCAGCTCAGATTCCTCATCTCAGGATTCCCGGACAAAGTGCACCGCCAAGGCGATTGCTCAGGCCGAGGCCCTGAAAGAGGCATCGAAGGAACCCGCGGGACAGGAGCACGCGAATCGGGTCATTGCCGCAATCCGAGCCTATGATAGCGCGTGCGACCGCCTGACCGCCCTTCAGCAATCGCAGGCCGAAGTGGCCCGCAAGATGGACATCGCATCGCTCGCCCTGGAAGGCCGGGCGGACGACCTGCTGACTGCCCAGCAAGCACACCTTCGGACCACCTCGGCCAGGGCAGGGACGCTGTTGATCCTGCTGGGAGGCCCCGGCATCCTCCTCGGACTGATCCTCGCGTTGCTCGTTCGTCGTAGGATCGTCCGTCCCATCACGACAGCGCTTTCCCGTTTGAGCCAACGCACGGCCCGCGTGGATGCCGTCGCGGGACGAGTCTCCGCCGCCAGCCGGGGGCTGACTCAAGGGACCTCCGAACAGGCCCAAGGGCTCGAAGGAACGGCAACTTCCCTTGCGGACATGGCCTCGACGGCTCGACGGAACGCAGAGGACGCCCGGCAGGCAAATACCTTCATGGGCGAAGTCTCCGCGATCATTACCGGAGCGGATGGGACCATGAAGGAAGCGGCCAGGGCCATGCAGGACATTTCCGAAGCGAGCGGAGAGATTCGGAAGATCCTCAAGGTCATCGAGGAGATTGCGTTCCAGACCAACCTGCTCGCCCTGAACGCGGCGGTCGAAGCGGCCCGAGCCGGTGAGCAAGGCAAAGGTTTTGCCGTGGTGGCCGATGAGGTCCGCAGCCTCGCGGAACGCGCGGCCCAATCCGCCCGCGAAACGGGGGATCTGATCCAGCAAACGGTCTCGCGCGTCGCCAACGGCGTTCAACTCAATCGGACCACCACGGAGGACTTCGGCAAGATCGCCGAGTCGACCGGACGGGTGGGCGAACTGGTCGCGAAAATCGCCGAGACTTCGACCAACCAGGCAGGGGACATCGAACGGCTCAACGGAGCGATGGCGGAGATCGATCGAGTCACACGATCCAACGCGGCCGAGGTCGAGGCTTCAAACGTCGCATCGAAGGAGCTCACGGCCGAAGCTCACAGGGTCCGCCGTATGGTGGGGCAACTCCTGGCGATCATCGGGAGCGATCCGCACCCGGCGACCTCGGTCGAGACCAGGACGTAGCATCCTCGCGCTGAATAACCTAGGTTCGCGCAATGTAAACGGCGTCCGCCGAATGCATCGATGGACGCCGTTGGTCTCTCCGCTGAAGGGGGCCGCACGATCGGCTCTGAGCCGTCGCGCGTCCCTTGACCGGGCTACCGCCCGAAGCACCGTTCCAGGTGCTCATCGTCCGGCCGTTTCGTGGCCAGACTCACGATCACACCCACGAGGATCGACAGCGGCAAGGCCACGAGGAGTGGGTCCACGACGTCCCAGTTAGGCTTGTCGCTCAGCAAGCTCGTCTTGCCGCCGGTAAAGTGCTGCACCACACCCAGGTCCCCCGCCTCCTTGGCCTTGATGAACAGGAGCCAGAAGGCCGTCGCCACGAATCCGACGATCATCGACCAGATCGCTCCGGCCCGCGTCATGCGCTTCCAGAACAGCCCGCCCAGGAACGCCGGCAAAAACGCCGAGGCACACAGCCCGAAGAAGATCGCCGTTGCCCGAGCGATGATGTACCCGCCCCGGGCCTTGTAGCTGATCACCACGGCAAGGACGATTCCCAGGATGATGGCGATCCGGACGACGTGCATGCTTCGGGCGGAGTCCGCCGCCTTCGGTGAGCCCGAGAGCTGCTCGAAGACGTCACGTCCGATGCTCGTGCCCAGGGCGTGAAACTGGCTGGACAGCGTACTCATTGCCGCCGCGAGCAGTGTCAGCAGGAACAGCAGGCCGAACCAGTCGGGCAGCGCCTCCTTGATGTACAACGGGATGATCCCGTCCGGGTTACCCTTGGCGTAGACGATCGAAATGCTCCGCCCGCGGGCGATGTCCACCGGCTTGCCGTCGGCGCCCTTCTGCCCCTTCAGGTACGGCTCCTCCCCGTCCAGCTTGACCGGGGCCATCTTGTCGGGAATCTCGGCCCAGGCGCCGCTCTCGTTCTTCTTCATCAACTGGATGACGGCTTGGCCCTTCTCGGCGTCGATTTCCTTGACCACCTTGCCCGTCATGACCTTGCCGTGGAGGGCGAAGTACGCGTTGGACAGGCTGCCCACTGTGAAGGCCACACCCGTCATGACCAGGATGAAGATGCCGCCCACGAGCGCGGCGCGATTGAGCTCCATCTTGCTCTTGACGGTCATGAACCGAACGACAAGCTGCGGCTGGGCCAGCACGCCGATGCCGACGCCGAGCACGATCGTGGAGACAGTGATCCACCACAGATCGTACTTCCGATCGCCGAACCCGAAGTCAGGAAACGCCGTCCAGCCCTCGTGTCCCATGGCCTTGAGCTTGCCCGGCACGAGCTTGGCAAGTTCCGTCAGCTCGTGATGACCGATCGTGACGCCGCCCACCTTCGAGTAGCTGAAGATCAAGAGAACGAACATGCCGACAAACATGATCGTGCCCTGCAGCGCGTCGGTGTACATCACGCCCTTGAGCCCGCCAACGACCACGTAGGCCGCAATGATCACGCTGAAGACCAGCAACGCCACCGTGTAGTCGATGCCAAACTGCGTCGAGATGAACTCGCACCCACCGATGAGGACGGCGGCCGAATACAGGGGGATGAAGAAGAAGATGATGAGCCCGGCGAAGACCTGAATGAACTTACTCTGGTAGCGCCTTCCAATCAGCTCAGGGAAGGTGTGGGCGTCAAGCCGGTGCCCCATCCGCCGCGTGGGCCCCCCCAGAAAGACGAAAGCGATGAAGATGCCCACGAAGATGTTCAGGAAGGTCAGCCAGAGCAGGCTCATCCCGAACAGGCCCGCCACGCCGCCGAACCCGACGATCGCACTCGTGGAGATGAAGGTCGCACCGTAGCTCATCGCCATGACGAACGGATGCACCTTCCGACCCGCGATCATGTAATCGGTCGCCGTCTTCGTCTGACGATACCCGAGCCACCCCAGATACGCCACGACCAGCAGATACAGGATGATGACCAGGGCCTCGATCGGTCCCACAGCCTGCGCCAGCATCATTCGGATCTCCTCCCTCCGGCTACCCGCGCCTCAAATGCACGCGCGACAACCGGCCCGTTGGACCACCTACAGCTCCTCTTCGACCCGCTTCTCCTCGGCCGCCCACCGGATGTCGTCCTGCTCCACGGGCTCCTCGCCCTTGTTCCAGTTGGCCAAGCCATAACCGACGCACAGAAGCGAGCTGAGGATGCACAGCAAGTACGCCAACCACACCCACTTGTCTTCGATTCCAAACATGACGTGAGGTCCCTTCCGGGATCCGCGATCGACCACCGCGCCGAACCCCGCCCGATTGCGCGGATCCTCAAACAAGAATGAGTGGTTTCAAGTAATACTGGAACCGATGGAAGCTTGTAAAGACCTAACTTGGTTTATTTTGGAAACTTGTCGTTCGTTCTGGAGAGGTCCCGGTCAACGATCGCCGCGTCCACCGCAGCAGGCCACAGGCCCAGACGGACGCCGCAACCCTCAGACCTACCATCCGACAGCCGCTCTGGTCGCCAAACGAAACCACCCGAAGCACGACCCCATAAGGGCCATGAATATAAGTCGGTATAAACAGGAATCTTATCGCAAAGAACCTGCCGGCCTTGCGTGCTGCGGCTCGCGGGAAGCCACCGGCCAAACGTCAGATCTGCCCCTTCTCGCGCCGATGGTCGATCACACGCACCGCTTTTCCTGCTGATCGCTCGAGCGTCCTCGGCTCGACCAATTCCACGGCCATCCGGATGCCCGTGATCGACTGGATTTCCCGATCGATGCGGTCGTGCAAGGCCTGCAACTGGCTCATCTTGTCGGAGAAATCTTGCTCTCGGATTTCCACGCGGACCATCACCTGATCCATCGTCCCGGGGCGGTCGACCTCGATCAGATAGTGCGGGGCCGTCCCCTCCACGCGCAGCAAGGCCTCCTCGATCTGCGACGGGAAGACGTTCACGCCCCGGATGATGAGCATGTCGTCGGTCCGCCCGGCCACGCGGCTCATGCGAACCGTCGTCCGCCCGCACGGACAGGCGGCATGGTTCAGCGACGCGATGTCGCGAGTCCGGTACCGAATGATGGGCATCGCCTGCTTGGTCAACGTCGTGAAGACGAGCTCGCCGAGCTCGCCGTCCGCCACCGGCTCCAACGTCTCCGGGTTGACGCATTCGACGATGAAGTGGTCTTCCTGGATATGCATCCCGCCGCGGGCCGCACACTCCCCGCTGACGCCCGGCCCGATGACCTCGCTCAAACCGTAGTTGTTGAACGCCAACAGATCCAACTCCCGCTCGATCTGGACCCGCATGTCCTCCGTCCACGGCTCGCCGCCGAAATGGGCGAACTTCAGCGGCAGATCACGGGGATCGATGCCCTGGCCGCGGGCAACCTCGGCGATATTCAGGGAGTAGGTCGGCGTGCAGATGAGAACTTGCGCGTTGAGGTCTTGAATGAGCATGATCTGCCGGGGCGTGTTGCCGGCGGCGGCCGGAGTGATGCCGGCGCCCACCCGCTCGACACCGTAGTGAAGACCGAACCCGCCCGTGAACAGCCCGTAGCCGAAGGCGATATGGACGTTATGCTCCGGGCGGAGCCCGCCGGCAACCAGGAAGCGGGCACACAGCCCCGACCAGGTCTTCAGATCCTCGGCCGTGTAGGCCACGAAGGTCGGTTTTCCCGTCGTGCCGGAGGAACCGTGGATGCGGGCCACCTGCTCCCTCGGCACGGCAAGGAAGCCCAGCGGATAATGCTCGCGAAGATCGGCCTTGGTCGTAAACGGCAGGCGTCTGAGATCGTCCAGACTCCGAATCGCCTCCGACGAGACCCGGTCCCTGGCGAAGGCCTCCCTGTAGAAGGGCACTCCCGCGACGCGAGCGACGACGTCGCGAAGCCGCTGTACCTGCAGAACGCCGCGCTCGTCGGGAGACATGGTCTCGGCGGGGTCCCAGATGCGATTCTCAAAGGGGAACTCTGGCATGGTGTCGATCACCCGACAATGAGGGAAAGCGTTCGGACTGCCTCGGAGTCGTCGGCTACTTGCCCGGCTCCACGAGGTCATACAGCTCCACGCTGTCGAGCACGTTGATGCCCTTGGCCTGAAGCACCTTGATGGCCGCGTCCGGATCCTCGAAGCGGAAGACCATCACGGCGCTCTGTTCCCGGCGGAACGTGAAGGCGTACATGTACTCGACGTTGACGCCCCCCTCCTCCAGCACCGACAGGATCTCGGCCAGTCCGCCGGGACGGTCCTGGACCTCCGTGGCCACCACCTCCGTGACCTTGGCCACGCAGCCGGTCTTCTCGAGGACCCGCTTACCCTTCTCCCAATCCTTGACGATCAGACGCAGGATACCGAACTGCTGTGTATCCGCCAGGGACAACGTCAGGATGTTGATCCCCGCCTCGGCCAGGGCCTTGCACGACTGGCTCAACCGGCCCGGCTGATTCTCCAGGAACACCGACAGTTGATGAACCTTCATGGATGTGCCCCTTTCGATAGGTTCCGTGTCCGTCCGCTACAGCTCTCGCTTATCGATCACCCGCTTGGCCTTGCCCTCGCTCCGCTGGATCGTGTTCGGCTCGACGAGCCGAACCGCCGCCCGGATATTGAGCGTGTTGGCCACCGCGTGGGCCAGGGCCTTCTGCAGGTCCTCCATCGCCCCAACCTTGTCGCTGAAGACCTCGGGCGTCACCTCGATCTGGACCTCGATCTGGTCGAGCCCCTTCGTCCGAGTCAGGATGATCTGATAGTGCGGCAACGTGCCCTCGACGCTCAGGAGCGCCGCCTCGATCTGCGACGGGAAGACGTTGACGCCGCGGATGATGAACATGTCGTCGCTTCGCCGCGCGATCCGCTGGACCCGGCGAATCGTCCGCCCGCACGGACACGGCTCGGTGATGAAGCTCGTGATGTCGCGCGTGCGGTAGCGGATCATCGGCATGGCCCACTTGCTGAGCGTCGTCAGCACCAGCTCGCCTTCCTGTCCCTCCAGCACGGGCTCGCCCGTCTCGGGGTCGATGATCTCCGGGTAGAAGTGGTCCTCGAAGATGTGGATGTTCGCCTGCTCCTGGCACTCACTGGCCACCCCTGGCCCAATGATTTCGCTCAATCCGTAGATGTCGTATGCCTCGATCCCGCTGATGTCCTGAATCCGCTGGCGCATCGCCTCGGTCCACGGCTCGGCCCCGAAGATGCCCGCGCGGAGCGGCAGGTCGCGGATGTTCACCCCCATCCCCTCGACACGGTCCAGGATGTGCAGGAAGTAGCTCGGCGTCGAGCAAATCGCCGTCACGCCGAAGTCCTTGAGAATCATGATCTGACGCTCGGTATTTCCGCCGGAGATCGGTATGACCGTCGCGCCCAGCGCCTCGGCCCCGTAGTGCGCGCCCAGCCCGCCCGTAAACAGCCCGTAGCCGTAGGCGTTCTGGATGATGTCCCCCTCGTGGCAGCCGCAGGCCGCGAACGTCCGAACCATTACCTCCTGCCAGACGGCGACGTCCTCCTTCGTGTAGGCCACGACGATCGGCTTGCCCGTCGTCCCGCTCGAGGCGTGAACGCGGACCACGTCATTCATCGGACTGGCGAACAGCCCGAACGGATACGTGTCGCGAAGATCGGTCTTGACCATGAACGGCAGCTTCTCGATGTCCCGGAGCGACTGGACGTGGTCAGGTTTGACCCCGCGCTCGTCCATCCGCTTGCGCGTGAGCGCTTGACGATCGTATGCCCGCTGGACGATTCGCTTGAGACGCTGCAACTGCAGGTCACGAAGCCGCGGAACGGGCAGGTAGTCCGGTGCACTGGCGGGATGGAAACCACACGGCACTACGCTTGCTTTCTTGCTCATTCGAGGTGCTCTCTGCTTCCAATGGGGCCCAGGATTTGACTCTACACCGCTTTCGCCGCGGCGCGCCCCGCGGCAAAGGCTTGCACATTAACATCGTGAAGCTTGACCGGCAAGTTGTCACGCACGGTCGACAGCCAGACCTCCTCGTCGATATCCAGGTGCGCGCTGAGCGCGCCCAATAGCGCCACGTTCAGGCTCTTGGGGTTCCTCAGCACGCCCTCGCCGATCAGACTCGGCTCGATCAGCACGCCCCCCTCGCGGAGCAGCCCGCGGTTATGGTCCACCTCGACGGCCTCTAGGACCACCAGATAGTCGGCCTCACCGGCCGGCACCATCGGGCTCAGGACCTCCTGACCGAAGCGGACGTCGCTCGTCACCGAGCCGCCCCGCTGGCTCATCCCGTGGACCTCGCTCTTCTTGACGTCCAGGCCGGCCTTGAACGCCGTTTCGGACATGATGTCCGACGCCTTCAACACACCCTGCCCGCCGAGACCGGCGAACACCACGTTGGTCACCTTGCTTGCCATCTCGATGTCGTCCCCTTGTTGTAGCGAGGCGCCGCCTCACTCCGACCCTTCCGACGCGAGCTGCATCTTCTTGGCCTTTCTCGCGCCCAACAGGCACGGCCTGCGGACCACGATCAGCGTCAGCTCGTCATCCGCCAGCCGCTCCCGCACGAGTCGCTCGAAGCCCTCGATGTCCTTCGTCGGATCGCATATGTCGACGTGCTTGAAACCCAGAATCCGTGCCAGGTCCTCGTACGCAAGCTTGCCCGTGGGCTCGTAGTTCAGTCGCCGCCCCGTTCCGGGATGCTCCTGAAGCCCCGTCATGGCGGTCGTGCCGTTGTCCAGGATGATCAGCACGTGCCCCGTGGCGGGCGGGTTGTACATCATCTCCACCATGCCGGTGATGCCGCTGTGAACCAACGTGCTGTCGCCGATCACGCTGACCACGCGCCGCGCCTCGTCCTCGGGCAGCACGTGACGAAGGCCCAGGCCCGTTCCAACGCTGGCCCCCATGCACACGCAGCTATCCATCGCCTCAAACGGCGGAAGCACGGCCAGCGTGTAGCACCCGATATCCCCCGTCACGATGCAGTCGAGCTTGCCGAGGACCTCGAACACCGTGCGGTGCGGACAGCCCTGGCAGAGCTGCGGCGGCTTGCCGCGGAACGGCTTGATCTCTTCCGTCGTCTCGCCGGCCAGGATCCGCCGAATCCGGTTGACGTTCAGCTCGTTGAAGCGGAAGCACTCCGCCTTGCCCTCGACCTTGATCCCCTCGGCCCGGAGAGACTCGACCAGATACGGATCGCCCTCTTCGATGACCACGCAGCGATCGACGCTCTGGGCGAAGCGGCGAAGCGTCTCCATCGGCAACGGATAGCACATCCCGATCTTGAGGACGCTCGCCTCCGGCGCCGCCTCTCGAGCGTGAACGAAGGACACGCCGGACGTGATGATGCCGAGTGACTTCTCGCCGTCGACGCGCCGGTTCGGACCTTCGTTCTCGTTCCATTCCTTGATCTCGGCGAGCTTGGCCCTCAGGCGGCGGTGCGCCGGGCGGGCATTGCTCGGGATCATCACCCTCCCGGGGCGATCGTGCTGGAACGCAACCGGTGGCGGCTCGGCCCGAGAACGCGGCGTGACGATCGTCCGCGAATGGCAGATCCGCGTCGTTACCCTCAGCATGACCGGGATCCGCCAGCGCTCGGAGAGCTCCACTGCCAGGAAGGTCATGTCGTAGGCCTCCTGGCTGTCGGAGGGCTCCAGCGTCGGGATGCCCGCCGCCCTAGCATAGTGGCGGTTGTCCTGCTCGTTCTGGCTGGAGGCCATGCCCGGGTCGTCGGCAGAGACCACGACGAAGGCGCCGCCCACTCCCGTATAGGTCGAGGTGAAGAGCGGGTCCGCCGCGACATTCAGCCCGACGTGCTTCATCGTCACCATCGCCCGGGCCGTCGCGAAGGCCGCGCCCAGCGCGACCTCATAAGCCACCTTTTCGTTGGGCGCCCACTGGGCCTGACCGCCAAGCTTGGCGAACTCCTCGAGGATCTCCGTCGAGGGGGTGCCCGGATACCCGGTGCCCAATGCGATCCCCACGTCCCTGGCCGCCAGGGCCACCGCCTCGTTTCCGCTCAACAGCATCCGCTTTGTGTCGACCATGAGAGACTCCAAACCCCGCCGGACTGCCGTCAACCGTCGCCGGCAAGGCTGCTTACCCGTTCGCGGCTCGCCTGTGGACGACGCGACATGATGAACCCGCCGCGACAATGGAAAGACGTATCTTAACGTCCGACCGTTCGGCATGCCAACGCCGGACGAAACGCGGCAACAGCCCGCTAGGCACGGACGTCTCGTCCGGGATCCCCGGTGCCAGGAGGCCGCCGCGACGAGCCTTCCCAATGGGCGGCGTCCAATCGCGTCGCCATCTATGACCCCTGGCCCACGTGGACGCGCGTCGTCAACATCAGATGCGACACCGGCTGGGCGGAACGGACCTCCAGACAGGCGTGCATGTGGTCTTCTTTCCCGGCCAGCGTGGCGTCCGGCATCTTGCGTTGTGCCGCCTCGATCGGCCCGCCGCCTTCGAACCGAATCTCCACGTCGTCCCACTTGGCCGTCATCGTCGAGGCGTCCACCCTCGAGAGAGCGACCTCGTTGTCCGTGCCCAGGTGCCAGCGGAATAGGATCACCGATGCCTTGCCCGGCTTCAGCGCGACGTCGTCGCGGACCGTGACCGTCCCGGACGACCACTCGACCGCGCGGTCCCAGTGGCTCAGATCGGGATAGCACTTCTGCACTTCCATGCGCACGACCCCGCCGTTACCGTCCAGCCGCTCGACCGTGATCGGCGCGAGGCCGTGACGCTGCTGCCATCCGTCGTAGAGGGCCGCTTTCTGGACCGGATAGGGCTCGGGCGGAAAGAAGGTCCCAAGCTGAAGCACGTTGTGCCCCGCGCCGGAGGCGTACTCGACGCCCATCCGCGGATTGTGGTACGAGGGCGTTCCCGCCTCGATCAGGATCGCCCGCCCCCGATGGATGTAATTCACGTGACCACGATCCTCATGGTCGTGCTGATCCAGCTTGTGCCCCCCTCGGACCCACACCCCGCTGGCGTCGTCGCCCCAGCCGTCGCGCCAGACGACCATCGTTGCTCGCTCGTATGCGGCGAAGAGATCTGGCGCCTTGCGGCCGACTTGCTTGCCGGTCGCCCTAGCCATCAGTCCGATCAAGTCATCCGAGGGCCCGTTGAACTGCTCATGCAACGCCCAGTTCGCCGTTTCGCTGCCCAGCGTGAAGACGAGCAGTGACAGCATCGAGCGCCACCCGCCGTGGTCCCGAGGGATCGCCGCCCCGCCCGCGTCGAAGCAATTCACCGTCATGCGCCCGGGCTGGATGTGCATCACGGCCCAGGTGGGGAAGTTTGCCAGGAACGGGTGATCGATCGCCCGACGGTCGCCGACCGCCGCCATCGCCCTGGCCGCGTGGACGAGTGACGTCACGGTGAAGTTCGCGTATCCGATGCCCTCCTCGAACTCTCCGTCCTTGCCGTGGGAGGACAGCGCCTGAAGCAGGTTCTTGACGCCCAGCTCGTACGCCTGGCGATGCTTGTCCGGCCCCAAGTGGACGCAGGCGGTCACCAGCCCCTCGGTCGGCAGGACCCATTGGTTGGTGATCGCGTTGTTGCCTCGAACGAACCACGGGCGTTTCGTCTTCCAATCGTCGACGACGCCAGCGATCTCCTTGGCCAGCAGTCCGTCGAGCGCGTCACGTACGTCCTTGGGGACCTCGTGGCCCATGATGTCCAGGGTCGTGACGATCGCCCGGACGCCGCATCCCGTCGCGAGCCAGTTGCCGTCCTTGCCGTCCTTGGGCAATCGGTGCCCCGGCGCATAGAGTGTCCAGCCCGGGCGTTGGAGCGGGCTCCAGGTGCTCGCCTCGCGCAGTTGGTCGATCACGTGGTTCCGCAACGCGGCGTCGCCGGAGAACCTCGCCCCCGCGGCGATCATCGGCAACTCACCCGCCAGCGTGTTGCACGCGGCGAAGTCGCTCATCGCCAGGGCAAACGTCTCGCGGATCTCGTCCTCCAGGGCCTTGCTCCGACCATCGAGCCAGGTCCGATGCTTACCGACGTCCTCGAGCCGACTGACTCGGCGGACCAGGCCCATGGCGGCCGCCTTGCGCGCGCTCTCGATCAGCGCGCGAACGACCGGCTCACACGAGGCATCCGCCTTGACTGCCTCAACCGCGTCTGGCCAACTCATGGTCTTGGCCTCCGATGCCTCGCCTCTGGGGTTCACAAGACAAGCCAAGAACGCTGACGTAAGCAGGACGATGCGCCGCACCTGTCGACACTCATACATCATGATAGGGGCTCCTGGGCATAGGTTCCGGACGAGGGAGCGGATCACCCGCTTGGGAGAGCGAGCAGGCCCCGGGCGTCCTCCGGTGGGCATATCCGGGCTGAGGACAGCCCGGCACGGCGGGACGACCACGCCGTCAATGCCGTGGCATCGGCTCCTGTACGGCGCGCCATGTCGAAACCCGTCGCCGCCTCGAACCGGCGACAGTATAATCGCCCGAACGATAACCTTCGACGCCGCCCACGGACGCAGTCGGCGAGATCGCGGCGGAGTATGGAGCCTGATCCATGAAACGCTACGGCACGGTCATCAAGGTCAAACCCGAGAAGCTCCAGGAGTACAAGCGGCTGCACGCCGCAGTCTGGCCGGACGTCCTGGCCATGATTCGACGGTGCAGTATTCGCAACTACTCCATCTACCTCAAGGATGACTGGCTCTTCAGCTATTTCGAGTACCACGGAGACGACTTCGAGGGGGACATGGCCAAGATGGCCGCCGACCCCACGACCCAGAAATGGTGGGACGTCTGCAAGCCGTGCCAGGAGCCGCTGGCCACGCGAGCCGAGGGCGAGTGGTGGGCCGACATGGAGGAGGTGTTCCACTGCGATTGAGCTGACTGGCTCAGAACCGGTCGCGCCTGCGACGCCTGTTGCGGAGTTGACGGGTCCAGAAAGCATGCAAGCGGATCTAGAAGACATCATCGCGAAGGTCGGCGCCGGCAGAATCCGTCTGACCCAGCACGCCCATCAGGAGATGGTGGCGGAAGCCATCTCTCTCGATGCCGTCATTGAAGCCATCGCCTCAGCGCAGGTGTTGGAGGACTACCCGGAGCATCGCCGAGGGTCATGTTGCCTTCTTCATGGAGTGACCAGTCGAGGACGGCACTTGCACGTTGTCTGCACCACTTCCTTGCCGATGGTCGTTATAATCACGGCATACGAGCCGAAGCCGCCAAAGTGGCCGAGCCCAACACAACGGAGACGGAACTGATGAAGTGCACGATTTCGGGCTGTCCCGGCGAATACGAGCAACGTCGGATCGTCCATACGGTAACGCACGAGGGCCAACTCATCGTGATCGATCGTGTTCCGGCCGAAGTGTGCGCGGTCTGCGGCGACGTGCTACTGGAGCCCGAAACGATTCGCCATCTCGAGCGAATGTTGTCCGGCCTCGACCAACCCATCAGGACCATCCCTGTCTACGAGTATGCCTGAGGAAGAGGGCGTCCTTTTCCTTGCTACCAGAGGTGCAAACCGTGCCCAAAGAAACGATGACCTCGCGTGAGCGACTACTCAAGGCCCTCAACCACGAGGAACCGGATCGGATCCCCATCGACCTGGGCGGGAACCAGACGGGCATCCACAAGTTCGCCTATGAGGGGCTGCTCGAGCATCTCGGCATCGACGACGACGCGGCGATGATGGACCCCGTCCAGCAGCTCGCCAGGCCCTGCGAGGCCGTTCTGGAGCGATTGCGCGTCGATACCCGCTACATCGCCGCGGGCGCCGCAGCGGACTTCAAGGGCGGCATCGTCACGAACGAGCGGGACGGGCGGGTGTGGCACGACCTGACCGACGAGTTCGGCGTCACCTGGTCGATGCCGGACGACGAGCCGCTCTACATGGACATCTCGCATCACCCGCTCGCCAGCGCGACGATTGATGACCTCGCCGCCTACGCCTGGCCTAAGGGCGACGACGCCGGCCGGTTCGCGGGGCTCCGCGACGCCGCCCTGGCCATCCGAAACGACACGCCCTATGCCGTCGTCAGCGGGATCAGCGGGGTGACGTACGAGATCTGCTGGTATCTCCGGGGGCTGGAGAACTGGTTCATCGACATGCTGACCCAGCCCGAGTTCTGTGAGGCGATGATCGACCGGACGCTGAAGTTCTGGCTGGACTGGTTTGGCGTCTTCCTGGACGAGGTGGGCGACGTCGTGGACGTCATCATGATCGGCGACGACCTTGCCGGACAGAATGGGCCCCTCTTTCAGCCGGAGATCTACCGGAAGATCGTCAAGCCGCGGCACAAGCAGCTCGTGCAGACCATCCGTTCGCGGACGCAGGCCAAGATCTGGTACCACACCTGCGGGGCGTGCACGTGCTACCTTCCCGACCTGATCGACAACGGCATTGACGCGCTGAATCCCGTTCAGATCAGCGCCGCCGACATGGACCCGGCCCGGCTCAAGGCCGAGTTCGGCGACAAGCTTGTCTTCTGGGGCGGCGCGATCGACGCCCAGCACGTCTTGCCCACCGCCGATCCGAACATGGTTCGCGAGCACGTCAAGCGGAACATCGAGGCCTTCAAGCCAGGCGGTGGTTACGTCTTCAACAACGTCCACAACATTCAGGCCGGTGTTCCGGCGGAGAACATCGTGGCGATGTACGACGCGGCTTATGAATACGGGTTCTACGACTAGGGGGCGTGTCGCACGGTCCGACTAGATGAAGCGTGCGATTGGCCTATCTCGTCAGACCGGGGAGCAGGTTCTGTCCGAACGCCAGTCGAGCACGCTTCTCGATCATTCCGGTCCGGAGCCTGACTTCCGCCTATGGCCTCGCCTCAAGACCCCCCGGGGATTCGTACTAAGATTCTCCTGGCCGACGTAGCCGCCTCACCAAGGCCCGGCCCTCACACTGCCTTCGCTCCGCGTCCGCTCCGCGCGAGCGAGCCCCCGTGACTTCCGCAACAATGAAGTACCGCACAGCGGCGTCGTGCGAATCCAGCCGAACCGTGTACGTGCTCTTCCTGGACCTGTCCTGTGCCTGCCCCTCATGCCGGTCTTCGCTCAGGATCGTCGTCTTCTCCCCGCCGACTCTGGGCATCGAGACCAGTGAGACCTTGTGGATCCGCAGTTCCGCCGCCTTGCCGGGCCGCTTGAATCGGATCTGGTACGTTCCGGGCACTCGAAGGCAGTCCGTGACGTCCCACCGTTTTGTGATCTTCTCGCTCGAGCGGAAGTCCTCGCCGCCCCACTTGCCGATCTCGGTCGGCAGGTACGCGGCCGCCGGGTTCTTCACGCCCAGGGACGCGAGCACGTTGCTGATCGCCACGGCCGTCTCGTCGTTGCAGTTGAGCGTGCCGACGAACCGACCCTCGCCGATTCCCTCGCCGAACAGGCGCTCCCATCGCCGCAGGGCCTCCGTCGCAGTCAGACACGCATTGGTCAGCCGCTGGATGCGTCCATCGAGTTCCTTTCGTGTGTCCGGAGCGAGCTCGGCAGTGGGCGATATCGCCTCGGCGATCTTGTACATCTCTTTCAGTAGCACGACGTACGCCCGGATCACCTCGGTTTCGGCAACGAACTCGGGCGCGCTTAGACTCTTAGCGATCGTCAACGCCTTGTCGCAGTCGGCCAGGTCCTTGTCGAAGTGTCCTTCCGTCGGGAAGTACCGGAACATCCCTTCGCCGAGCACGGGCTTCGTCCGGGTTTCGACGAGCTCAGCGCCGAATCGCCAGGTCAGGACGTAGGGAATGCCGGAGCCGTAGACGTCCCAGCCGACCGCCCCGAGCGTAACCGCCCAGTCCGCCGCTGCTTCGGGCTTGGCGATCCCGCGGCGGGTCGCCCAGGCGAGCGCGAAGTCGCGCTCGTCCCGGCCGGTCGCGTTCCAGGACCACTCGGCCGCGGCGGTGACGTTGAAATCCCAGAGCCGGTTGCTCGGCGTGACGTAGCCGACGAGACACGTGAGCTTCTTGGCGACGAACTCCCTCATTCGAGCCCGGATGAACTGAGGGCCGGTCCAGGGACACACGATGCCCCAGGACGGGGTCAGTTGGGGATAGCAGCCGAGCCACCTGCCCCGCGCGGCGTACGCCTCCAGCAGGGGGCAGATCATCGGGGCCTTGGAGGAGTCGTAGGTCCTGGCCCCGTCGTAGTAGTCCACGCCGACGTCCTCGGGGATCTCGGCCAGTACCTTGTCGTTCGTCTCGTAGCTGCCCTGGGTCAGGAGGATCCGCAGCCGGAGGTTCGGGTACTTGGCCCTCACCAGGCGATAGGCCTCGAGGAGGGCCCGGGTCTCCATGACGTATTGGCCGGCCGTCTTGCACGCGTCGCACCCGCAGCGAACCTGCTCCTCGCTGAGCCACGCGCAGATTTCGTCGATCTGGGGATGCGCGGCGATCGAGCACATCCAGTCGGCCAATATCTCGACGAATTTCGGATGGTTCGCGCACGGTGCCACCCACGAGGACATGTCCGGACGCGTGGCGGCGGGCCCCTTGCCGGCGACCTCCGGATGCTTCTCGTATAGGCCCGTTCGGCTCAGGTGGCTCAGGTGCGTAATCACCGGCACCATGTGCATCGCCCGCTGACGGCCATAGGTGAACAGGTCCTGCCCATCTACCGTCTTGGGCCCGTCGACGGAGACGAGCTGGACGGTCCCTCGCCCGTCGTCGGTCATGCCAAGTCGAACCTGCACGTCGATATGGTTCATCTTGTATGACGCCATCCACGCGACCTCGTGCGTGGCGTTGCCGCCCCACAGCCCTCGTCGCGCGAGATCCGGCCAGTCGGTCACCGTCGCCAGCGGGATGGTTACGGTTCCTTCGGAGAGGTGACCCTCTAGGAGCTGGCGTAGCGTCTGGGCCGCGTAGTAGACGCCAGGTTGATCCAGCGCCGTCAGGACGAGCATTTCCTTGCCGACCGGGCGGATGACGTAGGCCTGGTCTCGGTTCGCAAGCGTCTTCAGTCGGCTCGCCGCTTCCGGCAGGGCGACGTCGGCGAGCCTGCCCCCTTCGTCGCAGACGCCGATGAGGATCTCGAGCCGAGACTCGCCCTGCGTCCTCTTGCCCCCCTTCGTCAGTAGGGCCGAGATGTCCGCCGCAGCCACCTTCTCCACATCGCCAGCGCCGCTGCGCAAACGAACGGTCACGTTGCCTGCCGGCAGGATGGTCTTCTCCTTGATCACGATTTCCTTAGGCAAGGGGATCAGGCAGCGCAGCCACGCTGCTTCGTCTTGCGCGCCAACGGGCGTGACCGCTTGGCCGCGTGCCGATCCACCAAGGCCGACCGCGAGACAGGCAAGACTGAGCATTAACGATGGGTTGGTCATTGGGATGTCCTTCGTCGTACGGAATGACGGCACTCGACCGCGGTGTCCTCTATGTCGATCGGATCCCTCACGTCCGGTGAGGCGGGCGGGGCCGTCCTCCGCCTCCAGCTCTCTCCGTCGCAGCAACCTTAGCGTTGCAGGGATGTCGGCCGTGGTCAACCATGACCGTGACGGGGTTCGCGGGATCGGTGGAGCGTGGGCGCGAAGCGGCGCCACGCCGCGAGGGAATTGCGTTGACCTCGTGCCGTCAATGATCTAGAGTAGGGTTGATGTGCCGGATCAGGGCACAGGCTTCCTCCGTTCCTGATCATCGCCCTGCATCTGTCACACCGTACGACGTCCGTTGTCTTGACGCTCCAGAGAGGACTCTGGGGCCAATGCTCTGGGGAAACCGATAAGTGCCTACTCCATAGCGGCTGCCATTGTCGCCGCAGGGCACGGATTCGGTTGGGAAGGACGGAGCAAGGTCTAGACGATGACGGGAAGGCGTATTTCGGCCATCGCGTTGACGTTGGCCGCGGCTGGTGTCTTGTACGTATTTCTCCGGCCGCCGGCGCCCAGTCAGCGTCTACCCCTGGATAGACAACGAGCGCGACCCGCACCCCCTCAGCAGATGACTCTCAACACCGGCAAGACCCGCGGCAGGTGGCGTTCGGCGCGGAAGACAAACCCCACCAAGCAGCTCACGAAGGAGCAGAGCCAGAAGCTCGCGCGCGTCATGGCGCTGCCTTATGTGGCGGGATCGGTGAAGGCTCGTCAGGTACGGAACGTCACGCTCCATCAGGAGGGACGGGCATACGACGGGCTCAACCTCTTCAACTCGGGCCACGGACCGGTGGCCTTGGCCATGGACATGGAGGGGAACATCCTGCACAAGTGGGAGT
Organism: Phycisphaerae bacterium; assembly: GCA_016927755.1. Taxonomy (GTDB): domain Bacteria; phylum Planctomycetota; class Phycisphaerae; order UBA1845; family JAFGLZ01; genus JAFGLZ01. The sequence continues at coordinate 7,391 of JAFGLZ010000154.1, read as the reverse complement.
TCCCCATCGAGAAGATCTGGCCACGGATGAAGACCGCGCATGACGCCGGGTTCTGGAGGAGGGTGTACTGGTATCCCAACGGAAACGTCCTGGCCATCTTCGAGGGCGTCGGCATCGTCAAGCTCAACAGGGATTCCGAGCTGCTCTGGTCTTACGACGGTGGATGCCATCATCAGGCTTACGTCACGACGGACGGACGGATCTACGTCCTGACGAGAGAGGTGAGAGTCAACCCGAAGGTCAACCCGGACAGACCGATTCTCGAGGGAACGGTGACGATCCTGAATCCCGAAGGCCGTCCGGTGGAGGAGTACTTCCTGCTCGAGTGCTTCCTCAACTCCGAGCACAGGCATCTGCTCGAAAACATGAGTCACGACGGAGAGCTCTTTCACACCAACTCGATCGTGGTTTTCGACGGGAGCATGGCGCACCTTTCGCCGCTTTACAGGGAGGGGAACATCCTGATCTCGATGCTGCTCATCGACGCGATCGCCATCGTCGACCTCGACCGTCGACGCGTCGTTTGGGGGCTTTCGGGTCAGGAGAACGGGATGTGGTATCATCAGCACGACGCCAGGTTGCTCTCGAACGGGCGCATGCTCCTCTTCGACAACCGAGGCAACGACGGATGGTCCAAGGTCATCGAGTTCGACCCTTTCAGCGAGGAGATCGCCTGGCAGTACCGTGGCGCAAAGCCCGGCGATTTCTACACGGAATCGTGCGGCATCAGCCAACGCCTGCCTAACGGCAACACCCTCATCACCGAGAGCGACAACGGCAGGGCGTTCGAGGTGACCTCCAGCGGAAAGATCGTGTGGGAATACTGCAGTCCGTTCCGCGTGGGTTCCGGCGGCGAACTGGTCGCCACGCTGTTCGAAATGACCCGAGTCGACAAGGGCTTCTTCCCCTGGCTGGACAGACCCAGGAGCAACGTAGCGGAAGACAAGCCACGGACTTCAGATTCGGTGGCCACGGCGCACTAGTCCATGCCGCCGCCGAGGCGATCACACGTCAGCGGCAGCGGGATCGTCAGCACCGGCAGGACGCGCCCCGGCGTCCGATGCCGGGCGCATTCGTATCATGGTCCTGAGCGGCGCGTGATCTCGCCAACGAACCGCCCTACTTCAGCGGCTTGATTCGAAGGTCCTTCCACTCGATCTGCGAGCCGCGGTGATGCATCTGCAGCACGATCCGCCCCGGGCGAACGAACTCCGTGCACGCATCGCTGAAGACCGCGTCGTCCCCGTTGACGCGGGTGATGACGGTCTTGCCCCTGGCGATGATCTGCATGGGGAACCACTCGTTGTCGGACAGTCGCAGGTTGGGATTCCGCACGTAGCTGTAGATGCTGCCGGTGGGGTTGTCGCCCTCGGGGTTGTTGTAGATCTGAATCTCGTAAGCGCGGTCGTTCGTATTGAGGCCTTTCCATCGGAAGAAGATTCCGCCGTTGGCGTGGGGCGTGGCCTTGATGTACGTGAACAGCTCGAAGTCCTGCCACTGGCCGTCGGTAATCAGGTAGCCGTCGCCGGCGGCGCGGAGGACGCCGTCGCGGACCCACCACTGGACGCCCTTGCCCAGGATGTTCCAGCCGCCCAGGTTTGTGCCGGGCTTCAGCTCGATCCACTTGTCCTTCGAATCGATCCCGGGGATCGTCGTCAACAAGTGAATCCACTTCTCCTTCGACGGCAGCTCCTTGATGCGGATGTTGCGGAACGTACACGGCGACCCCATGGCGGTCAGGCCGATGTAGCCACTGCGGAGACGGTAGCGCAACTGCTCGTTCTTCTCGCAGTCGATCTCCTGCACGAGCTCGCCGTTGAGCTTGACGCGAAGCATGGGGTAGTCCATGGCGACTTCCATCGGATACCAGGTGGTGTGCTTCGTGGCGACCATCTTCTTCTCGCGAGCGACGCCCAGGATGGAGCCGGCGTGCTGGGTCTTGGCTCCGCGCGCCGTGTCTTCGGTCAGCACGATCTTGATGCCCACCTTCGAGCGCTGCCCGTAGAGCGGCGCGTGAATCGCCAGCCCAGACTCGCAGTAGAAGGGGATCTTGTAGTCGAAGCGCAGGATGAAGTTCTCGTACTGCTTTTGCGTTCGCAGCCACGCCGGGTAGTTGGCGGTCGGGGCGCCCCGCACGGGATTGCAGAAGAGCTCGCCGTCCTTGACCAGGAACGCCTTGTCCGGCTTGCCCTCGTAGACCCATCCGGTCAGGTCCTTGCCGTTGAAGAGCGAGACGAACCCCTCTTTCGCCTCGGCCTCGCTCAGGTCCGCGGCCAAGGCTCCGGTGTTCAGTACGACGAGAAGACACAGCAGCGATGACGTCATGGAATCGATCTCCGTTCAAGCGATGCCAACAGGCTCCTTACAGATCGGGGGATCATACCAGATTCCCGCCCGGCTGTGGACGCCGTTCAGCCGAGCCCCCGGGAGGGACGCCTCCGCCCACATACCCGGAAATCAACCCTTGATGTGACGATGGGGTTGCTGCTATACAGACCTTCGGCGGAACCGTAACCAGCCTGTCACTGCAGAGGGAGCGGCCGAGTATTATGAAGATCGCCATCGCAGCCGACCACGCCGGATTCGAGTACAAGGAGCGGCTCAAGGAGTATTTGACCCAAGCCGGCCATGAGGTCCAGGACTTCGGGACGGACTCGGCGGAGGCGTGCGACTACCCTCTCTTCATCCGACCGGCCGCCGAGGCGGTAGCCGGCGGACAGTGCGAGCGCGGCATCGTCCTGGGCGGCTCCGGCAACGGCGAGGCGATGGTCGCCAATCGCATCAAGGGCGTGCGATGCGCCCTGTGCTGGGACATCGTCTCGGCCCGTTTGGCGCGCGAGCACAACGACGCCAACATGCTCTCGCTCGGCCAGCGGATGATGCCCATCGAGAACGCCCTCGAGATCGTTCGGATCTGGCTCAAGACGAAGTTCGAAGGCGGGCGGCACTCGCGGCGAATCGCCCAGATCGACGAGTAGTTCTTGTGACTTATCGATAGGCAGCCTCTTCGCCGAAGGCGCAATAGCGTCGGCGTCCTAGTCCTCCTCTGTCCCCGCCGCGATGGGCTCGCCGGGTCCGGTTCGTCTCTGGCCGGGGGGCCAGGGCTTGGCCGGATCGTACCACGTGTCGATGACCTCGCGCCACTGCGGCGCCCGCTGTATGCCGATGAAGGCCTCGCGGACCTCGCTCGCGCTGGGGTGCAGCTCCGAGTACTTGATCGCGAACTTCCTCATGATGCGACTGCCCCGGCGCTCCCCGTGCAGGTCCATCGCCCAGGCCAGGTGCCGGGCGATCGTTCGGCCCTGCTCGGGCACGTCGGGAGTCGGCGGCAGCGGTCGATGCTCCAGCAGGGCGCGGCACTCCTGAAAGATCCACGGATTTCCGATGCACCCTCGCGCCAGCGTCACGCCGTCCACGCCGGTATGCTCCAGCATCCGAACGACGTCCTCGGCGCAGTACAGATCGCCGCTGCCCAGGATCGCGCGGCCGCCGACGTGCTTCTTGACGCGGGCCAGAAAGGTCCAGTCGCTGCGTCCCGTGTATCGCTGCTTGACCGTGCGGGGGTGGACGATCGCGCCGTCGAGGGTGATCTCGAAGGCGCCGTCGAGGATCTCGAAGAATCGGCGCTCGCTCTCAGGGGAATCGTCCCACCCGCGGCGGAGCTTGACGGTCACCGGGCACCGACCCGCGACGGCGTCGTGAACCGATCGCAGGATCGCCAGCGCGACGTCGACGCGACGCATGAGACGGCCACCCCTGCCGCGTCCCAGGACCTTACGCACCGGACAGGCGAAGTTCACGTCGATCCATTCGTAGCCGGCCTCGACCATCGCCGATGCCGCCCGGGCCATCTCATCCGGATCAGAACCCATCAACTGCCCGCCCAGGGGATGGTCGTCCGGCTCGACGCGCAAGATTCGCCGCCGATGCTTGCCAGGGGCCAGGACGAGCCGATCGAGCTTCACCTCGTCGAAGGTCCACTCGGCCCCGTGCAGGCGGGCGGCCCGTCGCATCGCCAGGTCGCTGTAGCCGCTGAGCGGCGCTTGGACCACCGGGAAGTCGAGCGTGATGGGACCGATTACGAGCATGGACACATGATAACCGCTCGGCGCGGAAGCGGGTCCAAACAGGCGGACAAACGGTTCGACACTCGCGTTATCCTTTGACGGCTCCGGACGTCAGACCGGCGAGGAACTCCTTCTGCAGGATGAGGAAGAGCACGATCACCGGCACGATGCTCAGCAGCGTTCCGGCCATGAGCGAGCCGTACTCCTGGCTGTACAGGCCGACCATCTGGTTGAGGGCGATGGGTAGCGTGAAGATGCTCTGGTCCTGCAGGACGATCTGCGGCCAGAGGAAGCTGTTCCACGACGCCATGAAGGCGATGAGCGTGAACGCGCCGATCATCGGGCGGATCACGGGGACGGCGATCTCCCAGTAGAGGCGGAACTCGCTGCAGCCGTCGATCCGACCGGCGTCGAGGAGCTCGTCGGGGACTTGCAGGATCGACTGGCGGAACAGGATGATCCCGAAGACGCTGACGATGCCCGGCAGGATCAGGGCCCAGTACGTGTCCACGAGGTGCATCTGGTAGAGCAGCTTGTACATGGGGGAGAGCAGGACCTGACCCGGGATCATCATCGTGGCGAGCATGAGGACCATGATCGCCCGCTTGCCACGGAACTCGTACTTGGCCAGGGCGAAGCCGGCCAGCGAGGAGAAGAAGAGCTGCAGCAGCGTGACCGTCGTGGCGACGAACATGCTGTTGGCCATGTAGCGGAAGAAGGGCACCTGATTGAAGAGGCTGCGGAAGTTGGCGAGGGTCGGAGTCGGCGAGGCGAAGAGATAGTGGAACAGATCGTTGGGTCCTTTGAAGGCGGCGCAGACCAGCCACGCCAGGGGCGTGAGCACCACGCAGGCCAAGGCGGCGAGCAGGAGGTGAATGCCAACGACGATCGCGATGTCCAGTCCTCTTCGGTCTCTCATGTTTGGCGTTTCCACATCCCAAGCACGGAGGCCTGGATCAGGCTGATGGTCAGGATGATGACGACGAGGGCCCAGCCGATGGCGCTGGCGTAGCCGAGGTCGCCGCTGTTGAAGCCGGTGTTGTAGAGGTACATAACGATGGTCAGGCCTGACTGGTTGGGGCCAGAGGTCTCGCGTAGGAGCACGAAGGGCAGCTCGAAGAGCTGAAAGGAACCTATTGCACTCATAATCATTACAAACATCGCGATAGGTTTGATGCCGGGGACGGTGACGTTGAGGAATTGCTGCCAGCGATTCGCCCCGTCGACCTGGGCGGCCTCATAGAGTTGACGGTCGACGGCCTGAAGGGCGGCGAGGAAGTAGATCATGTTCACGCCGACGTACATCCAGAGGGCGGCCAGGACGAGGGCGGGCATGACGAGGTCGGGGTTCATGAGCCACTTGGTCTCGAGCCCCATGCCGGTGACGGCGTGGATCGCGCGATTCAGCAGCCCGAAGCGGGGGATGAAGATCAGTGAGAACAGGACCGCCACGAAGACCTGCCCGACCAGATAGGGTGAGAAGAACGCGAGGCGGAGCAGGTTCCTTGTCCTGACCCACTTGGCGTTGAGCAGCATGGCCAGGCCTAAACTGAGCGGGAGCTGAACGAAGACGCTGAAGAAGGCGAAGGTGGCGGTGTTCTTGACCGCTGTCCAGAAGTCCGGGTCTTTCAGCATGAACCGGAAGTTGTCGAGCCCGACGAAGACGGTGCTCTTTGGGCCGTTGCTGGTCTGGAAGGCGTAGACGACGCTGTGGATCAGCGGATAGAGCATGAACGTGATGAAAACGACGAAGAAGGGCGCCACGAAGACGTAGGGCGCCGCCCGTCGCTGCACGGTCCACAAGCTCGATCCGCGGGCCTGGCTCACTGGAAGGGGTTCCTCCTCATCAGGGCGCGAACGTCGTCGGCCTTGGACTTCAGGATTCCTCGTGCGAAGTCGGCGAAGCCGTCGTGGCCGTGCTCGTTGTAGTAGAGGACGCACTGGGTGATGACCTCTCCGAGCTTGTCCTTTGCGATGGGGGCGTAGGGGCTGGAGTATTGGGGCGGCGTCTCGTCGGCCAGGGCGGTGAAGAGCTTGCCGATCGGCTCGTTTGACCAGTAGGGGCGAGGCTCGCTCAGAGACGGCTGGTTCCAGGCGTCGCGGATCGGCGGGATGATGTTCGTCTGCCGGAACCGCTTGTCGAACGGCTTGGGCGCGTAGTAGAGGTGTACGGCCAGGGCCCAGGCCAGATCGGGGTTGGGGGACTTCTTGGTGATGCCGATCATCGTGCCGCCCCAGGTGCTGGTTCGCCGGCCTCCCGGCTTGACGGCGGGCAGGGGCATGAGGGCCATCTTGCCGGCGACGCGGGGGATGTCGTTCTCGAAGAAGCGGGTCCGCCAGTCGGGGCAGATGAAACAGACCAGGTACCCCGCCTCGACCTGCTGGGTCAGGATCTGGCGATCGCCCAGGGAGTTGCCGATTCGGTCGGGGCCGGCCACGAGGGGGACGTACCAGAGGAGGGTTTGGAGGGCGGTTTCGTTGTCCATGATGAGGCGTCCGTCGGCGTCGAAGTAGCCGCCGTCGCGCTGGAAGAGGAGGACCTCGAAGCTGCTGGCGTTGGTGTCGGACAGCTCGATCATGTATCGGTCGGCGGCGCCGTCGCCGTCGTGATCGCGGGTGACCATTCGGCCGGCCTGGATGAACTTGTCCCAGGTGTCCAGGTCGGCGGCGTTGATGCCCTCCTCTTCGAAGAGGTCGCGGCGGTAGGCGAGCATGACGGGGTGGACATCGTGGGGCAGGCCGAAGATGTGGCCGCGCGTCGTCCAGGGGGAGAAGCGGGACTGCACGATCCGGTCGTACAGGCCCGAGGAGTGGAGGCGGTCGGTGAGGTCGACGAAGCCGATGTCGTCGAGGGGGCCGCGCCAGAACACGCCGACGGCGCTGATCTCGGTCTCGACGAGGTCGGGGACGTCGAGGTCGGCCCAGAAGGCGGCCTGCAGGCGGGAAGTGACGGCGCGGGCGTGGACGAGCTGGAGGTCGACGGCGACGTTCGGGTGTGCGGCCTCGAACTCGGGGATGATGTCGTGGTAGGCGTCGTAGTGGGTTCGAGCGAAGACCCAGACGCTGAGGGGGGTCTTGCCGAGTGGCGTGGCGTGGTCGATGGGGTGCAGGAGGAGCCAGCCGCCTGACAGGGCGAACAGGACGAGCAGCAGAGACGGGGCGGGACCAATGGGCAGCCGATCGAGCAAGATCTCCCTCGCTGTGGAATCCCGATAGGGGTGGGTGCATTCTACGCGGTCGGGGAGGTGGATTGAACCGTTCGATGGTCGGCGATGTTTTGGGGGGTGGTTCATTGGTTTGGTCCTTGGGGGGCGGGGGTCAGGG
>JAFGLZ010000153.1 GCA_016927755.1 Phycisphaerae bacterium | reverse complement strand
TGTTCGCCGTGGGCATCCTGATCACGATCGCCGCCATCGGCGGCATCACGGCCGGTCTCGGACGAATGATGGGCGACGTCGGCGCGTACGGAAACTACTTCGTCGCCGTCATCTTCTTCGTGGTCGGTCTGGTGCTTCTCGACGTGATTCCGATGCCGTGGTCCGGCCCGGGACAGGTCGGGATGAAGCGCAAGGGCATGCTGGCGGCCTTCATCCTCGGGCTGGTCTTCGGGATCGCGCTGGGGCCGTGCACGTTCGCGTACATGGCGCCGATGCTGGCGGTGACGTTCAAGCTCTCGGCGACGAACATGGCCTACGGCGTGCTGCTCCTGGCGGTCTATGGGGTGGGGCATTGCAGCGTGATCGTGCTGGCGGGAACCTCGACCGAACTCGTGCAGAGATATCTCAACTGGAACGAGGCGTCCCGGGGCGCCCTGATCGTCAAGAAGGTCTGCGGCGTGCTCGTGCTGTTGGGTGGGGTGTACCTGATTCACACCGCCCCGTGATCGCGGGGGCGGCCTCGCCTCGTCCCGAGAAGATTGGACGGCAGTTCCAGTGGGAGACGACGACGATGTCGAATGACAAGCGATCGACGAATTGGCTTGCGTACACGGGGGTGATGGCGGTAGCGATGGCGGCGGCGCTGATCGCGGCGGCGGCGACGGGGCTGTGGGTGCTGACGGCGGTTCCTGTCGGGCTGCTGTTCGGCTTCTTTCTGCAGAAGGGCGATCTCTGCGGCGCGTCGGCGTTTAGCGAAGTGTTGCTGATGAAGGACTGGCGGAAGGTCATCGGCCTGTGGGTGTGCATCGTGGTCTCGATGCTCGGGTTCGCGCTCTTTGAGCAGCTCGGGTGGGTCACGTTGAACCCCAAGCCGATGCTCTGGCTGAGTTATCTTGTCGGCGGGGTCGTGTTCGGGGTTGGAATGGTCCTGGCCGGGGGGTGCGTCAGCGGATGCCTGTATAAGGCGGGCGCGGGGAATCTCAACTCTATGGCGGGGGTGGTGGGCATCCCGATCGGCGTGGCAATGGTCGAGTACGGGCCGCTGAACGGATGGCACAAGGCGATGATGGAGTTCGCGGTGAGAACGCAAGACAAGGGCGCGGTGACGTTTTCTTCGGTCACGGGCATGCCGTTTTGGCTGATCGCGATCATTCTGGCGGGGCTGACGTTTGGCGTTGGGTTCGTCCTTAGGGCGCGGAGAAGCGGGACCTCGCCGAAGCGCGACACATCGAGCGCGTCCAACGCGGTGGAGTGGTTGACCCGTCGCCGTTGGAGGCCGTGGCAGGCGGGCTTAGCTATCGGGATCCTGGCCGCGCCGGCGTATGTCTCGTCGGCCGTCAGCGGGCGGAACTATGGTCTGGGCGTGACGCATGGGGTCTTGCAGTTCGAGGTCCTGGGAACGGAGCGGAACGTCGTTCACGTGTACCAGAAGCCGAAGGCCGGGGGAACGCCGGTTGCCACTACCTTGCCGGGCGCGGTCGGAAAGGCCATTGCATCCACGGCAGCACCCGCGCCGGTCGGAAAGAAGGTGGTGTGGTGGCTCGTCATCGTGGTCGTCGCCCTGGTCATCGGATCATGGATTTCGGGACGTCTGTCGGGCGAGACCCGCCTGCTGCCGAAGCCGCCCGAGCAGACGGCGATCGCCTTCATCGGAGGCATTCTCGTGGGGATCGGGGCGGGGTTCGCCACCGGCTGCGTGATCGGGAACATCATGACCGGCTGGGCCCTCATGAGCGTCGGACTGCTGATCTTCGGGATTGCCACGGTGCTGGCGAACTGGGCGACGACGTACGTCTATCTCATAGGCGGCAGGGTAATACCCCGGTGACACGCCCTCAGCCTCGCGAACACAGTCGTTACGGATGGATCGCGGCGTCACGGGCAGGCTCGGGCGGGAGCGTGGCAAAGAGAGACGCGACATGACGGGCGGCACGGCAAAGAGGCTCTCTTTCCTGGATCGTTACCTGACGCTGTGGATCTTCCTGGCCATGGCGGTGGGCGTCAGCGGGGGCTGGCTGCTGCCCGGCGTCGAAGGATTCATCAATCGCTTCCAGGTCGGCACGACGAACATCCCGATCGCCCTCGGGCTGATCCTGATGATGTATCCGCCGCTGGCCAAGGTGAAGTACGAGGAGCTCGGCGACGTCTTTCGCGACGTCAAGGTGCTCGGACTGTCACTGGTACAAAACTGGGTGATCGGTCCGATCCTGATGTTCGTCCTGGCGATCGCGTTCCTGCACGGCTACCCCGAGTACATGGTCGGGCTGATCATGATCGGGCTGGCGAGATGCATCGCCATGGTCATCGTCTGGAACGATCTGGCCAAGGGCGATGCGGAGTACGCGGCGGGGCTGGTCGCATTCAACTCGGTCTTCCAGGTGCTGTTCTACTCGGTCTACGCCTGGTTCTTCATCACCGTGCTACCACCGCTGCTCGGGCTGAAGGGCGCGAGCGTGGCCGTGACGATCGGACAGATCGCCGAGAGCGTCTTCATCTATCTGGGCATCCCCTTCCTGGCCGGGATGATCACGCGATTCGTGATGCTCAAGGCCAAGGGCAAGGAGTGGTACGAGACGCGATTCATCCCGAGGATCTCGCCGGTCACGCTGATCGCGCTGCTGTTCACGATCCTGGTGATGTTCTCGCTGAAGGGCGAGTTCATCGTACAGTTGCCGCTCGACGTGCTTCGAATCGCGGCTCCGCTGTGCATCTACTTCGTCGTGATGTTCCTCGTGTCGTTCTGGATGGGCAAGAAGCTGGGCGCGGGCTACTCCAAGACGACGACGATCGCGTTCACGGCGGCGAGCAACAACTTCGAGCTGGCGATCGCGGTGGCGGTGGCGGTCTTCGGCATCGGCTCGGGCGCGGCCTTCGCCGCGGTCATTGGGCCGCTGGTCGAGGTGCCGGTGCTGATCGGGCTGGTCAACGTGGCGTTCTGGTTTCGGCGGCGGTACTTCGGCGACGCCGCTGCCATACCTTCTGGAGCCGCCTAGCATGAGCGATAGGGCTCGCATCTTGTTCCTGTGCACGGGCAACTCTTGCCGCAGTCAGATGGCCGAGGGGTGGGCGCGGCATCTCAAGGGCGACGTGATCGAGGCTTTCAGCGCGGGCATCGATCCTCAAGGCCTGAACCCACTGGCGGCGAAGGTCATGGCCGAAGCGGGTGTCGACATCACCGGCCACCGGTCAAAACACCTGAATGACGTGGCCGATATTCCCTTCGACTGCGTCGTCACCGTCTGCGGACATGCGCACGAGACGTGCCCGCGCTTCCCGGGCCGCGCCAAGGTGATCCACCGGGGCTTCGACGACCCGCCGAAGCTGGCCCGGAACGCCCGCAGCGAAGAGGAGGCGCTGGAGCACTACCGCCGCGTTCGCGATGAGATCCGGTCCTATGTGGAAACACTGCCCGACTCGCTGGGCAGCGACGTGTGAATCCACGCGGCGGTTGCATCCGCCGAAGGCGGATCTCACCCGCCGCGGTCCATGGGCAAGATGCCCATGCTACGTGCCCAGCGTCTGATCTCACGCGGTCACTCAGCCCAGCGACGACAGGTTCTCCGCGATGCTGTCGCGTCTGGCCTCGAACTCGGCCAGGCGGTCGCGTTCCCGTTGGACGATCTCCGGCTTGGCGCGGGTGACGAATTTCTCGTTGGCCAGCTTGCCCGTGATCTGCTTGATCTGTTGAACGGCGTTGGCGAGCTCGCCTTGCAGCCGCTCTTTCTCCTTGGCCAGGTCGATCAGGTCGCCGATCGGCACGTATACCTCGGTCGACGCATCAATCACCTGGACGGCCGAGGCCGCGGGACGCTCGCAGTCCGTGTCGGCGGCCAGGGCGTCGCATGTCGCGAGCAGCTTGACGAAATCGGCGTTGCGTGCGAGCAGGTCGACCGTATCCCACGCCGCCTTGATGATCGCCTCCGGAAGCGTCCGGACGGACGGCTGCTTGGCCTGGCTTCGGATGTCGTTGACCCGCGCGCGAATGTCCCGAATGGCGCGGATCACCGCCTGGAGCTTCTCCATATCGAGCTCGACCTTCGCGTCTCGCGCGGCGGGCGAGACGGTCGGCCACGCGGCGACGACCAGGACGGGTGAGTGTTCGACGGGCTCGGTGATGCCCCGCTTCGGCGCGGCGGCGTTGAGCTGCCGCCAAAGGGCCTCGGTCACGAACGGGACGTACGGGTGCAACAAGCGGAGGGCCTGGTCGAGGACCCACGCCAGCACCTGTTGAGCCACGCGTTTCTCCGGCCCGTCGGACTGCAGCCGCAGCTTGGTCATCTCGACGTACCAGTCGCAGAAGTCGTTCCAGAAGAAGCGATAGATCGGCATGACCGATTCGGCGTAGCGGTAGACGGCCAGCTCGGCGTCCACCTTCTCGATGCACTCGGTGAGCCGCGAGAGGATCCACCGGTCCTGCAAGTCGAGCGAGTCGGGCTCCAGCGGGCAGGGCTCGTAGCCGTCGAGGTTGCGTAGGACGAAGCCCGTCGAGGCCTGCCAAAGCTTGTTGCAGAGGTTCCGGCCCACCTCGAACCGCTCGGAGGCGACGATGCCGATCGGCTCGTTCGGGTCGGGCTCGACGAGGGGGCTCGACGGCTGAAAGGCCTGCTTGCACGAGGGGCACTTCATCCGCCGCTGCGTTCGATGCTCGGGCTTCTGCGGGATGAGATGGTCGCAGTGCGGGCAGACGTAGGCCACGGGCATGCGGACGTCCTGCGTCTCGGTGGTCATGTAGGCGATGCTGAATCGCGTGGCGTCGGCGCCGTACCGGTCGATGATCTCGACGGGGTCGACGCCGTTGCCCTTGCTCTTGCTCATCGTCTGGCCCTGCCCGTCGAGGATCTTGGGGTGGACGTAGACGTGGTGGAATGGGATGGGCCCGATGTTGTACAGGCCCGTCATCACCATTCGCGCCACCCAGAGCGTGATGATATCGCGTGAGGTGATCAGCACGCTGCCGGGATACCAGTACTTCAGCTCGTCGGTCTCGTCGGGCCAGCCGAGCGTGCTGTGGGGCCAGAGGGCCGAGCTGAACCAGGTGTCGAGGACGTCGTCGTCCTGCTCGACGCGAGCGCCGGGCAGCCCGTCCGCCGACAGCTCGCCCTCTCGGACGCAGATCAGCCAACGGTCGTTGGCTTCGTCGTATCGGGCCGCGACGTCGTCGCGATCGGCGAAGGCGGCCCGGATCGCCGCCTCGTCGCATCCGGTCGCGTACCAGACGGGAATCCGATGTCCCCACCACAACTGACGACTGATGCACCAGTCGCGCTTCTCGCCGAGCCAGTCGAGATAGGTCTTGGCGTATCGTTCGGGGAAGAATCGGACGCGTCCGTCGTTCACGGCGTCGATGGCAGCCTGGGCCAACCCCTGGGCGACGGTGCCGTCGGCCAGCTTCACTCCGCCCTCGATGTCATCCATCTTCACGAACCACTGTTCGGACAGGTACGGTTCGATGGCGGTCTTGCTGCGGTCGCTGTGGCCCACCTCGTGCTCGTAGGGCTCGATCTTCTCCATCAGGCCGGCAGCCTCGAGGGCGGCGACGACTTCGCCTCGGGCGATCGGGCGATCCATTCCGTCGAACCTGCCGCCATTAACATTGATCTTGCCGTCGGGGGTGAGGATGTTGATCATCTCGAGACCGTTGCGGAGCCCGCACTCGTAGTCGTTCGGGTCGTGCGCGGGCGTCACCTTCACACAGCCGCTGCCGAACTCCATCCTGACGAGGACGGGGTCGGCGATGATGGGAATCTCGCGGTCCATCAGCGGCAGGATGCACGTCTTGCCGATCAGGTCCTTATAGCGCGGGTCGTCGGGGTGCACGGCGACGGCGGTGTCGCCCAGCATCGTCTCGGGACGCGTCGTCGCCACGACGAGATAGTCTCGTCCCGGCCTGACGCCGGGGGCGGTGGCGGAATGGCCGGCAATCGGATACCGCATGTGCCACAGGTGCGACTGGAGCCTCTCGTGGTAGACCTCGTCGTCGGACACCGCCGTCTGGAGCTGCGTGTCCCAGTTGACCAGGCGGCGGCCGCGATAGATCAGTCCGTCTTTGAACATGCGGAAGAACGTATGGCGGACGGCTCGGGCACAGACGTCGTCGAGCGTGAAGCGCGTGCGCTCCCAATCGCAGCTATTGCCCAGCAGCTTCATCTGCGAGAGGATCCGCTGCTCGTACTGGTCCTTCCACTGCCAGATCCTGCGGACGAGCGCCTCTCGCCCGAGGTCGTGCCGGGTCTTGTTCTCCTGCTCGAAGAGGCGGCGTTCGACGACGGACTGTGTGGCGATTCCCGCGTGGTCGGTGCCCGTCATCCATAGCGTGGTCTTGCCCTGCATCCGGGCGCGGCGGATCATGATGTCCTGGCAGGTGTGGTTGAGCGCGTGGCCCAGATGCAGCGCTCCGGTGACGTTCGGCAGGGGGATCATGATGCAGTAGTCGTTGCCGTCACCGGGCCGCCCCGGCGCGTGATGAAAGTATCCGCCTTCGGTCCACAGGCGGTACATCTCGGATTCCACTGGCTTGGGATCGTAGCCCTTCGATGAGGCTGAACGGGCACTCATGGGTGACTCTCCGTTTGGTCTCGGCAATCGCGTTTGGGGAAAAGGGACTGGGTCTGCATCGGCCGGGGTCGTCGTAAGAGTCTACGAAAGATCGACGCCCCGGCAGAGAACGGCGACGGGTGATCGCACGAGATGGATCATCGGCATGTCGGGATCCAGCCTCTCCGCATACAGTGCCCGCGGCACCACTACGGATTATAGCGGCAGCGAGATCGAAGTAAACCTTGCCGGCGCGGCGGCAACGGGGGGGGAAGCACCGGGCCGTCGCGTCACTGACGCGACCGGGCGGCCGCGAGGTTGCTTCGGGCCTGCTCGAAATCGGGCTTGAGACGGAGCGCCTGTTCGAAATGCGAAATGGCCTCGGCGACCCTTCCCGCCCTCAGGAGGGCCGCGCCCAGGTCGTTGTGCACGTCGGGAATGTCGGGCCGGAGCCTCGCGGCGGCCTCGAAGTGCGGGATGGCCTCATCGAGTCGACCGCGCTGGGCCAGCAGCTTGGCCAATAGAAAGTGGAGGGCGGGCGCGTCGGACTTGAGTTGAACGGCCCTTTCGAGGTGAACGATGGCTCCGTCGACGTCGCCCCGCCGCACAAGCGCCTTGGCCAATTGGCCGCGGGTCAGCGGGAGGTTCGGGTTCAACCGGACCGCTTCGGTGTACTCCCTGATCGCCTCATCGAGACGGCCCTGCTCGAGGAGGGCATCGGCGAAGTTCCTGTGGGCCAGCTCATAGGTGGGTCGGGCCCGCATGGCGGCCTCATAGTGCCGGATCGCCTCGTCGGGCTCTCCCTTGGCCATGAGGAGCAGCGCGAGGTTGTTGTGGACGCGCGGATCTCGAGGAGCAAGCGACAGCATGTGACGATACAGCCGTTGGGTGTCGCGCCAGGGCTCGATCGTCTGGCGGGTCGCCCGAGCGCAAAGACCGGCGAGGACGAGGACGACGCCCAAGGTGGCCACGGCCCGGGGGGTGCGAGGCAGGAGGTCATCCGAGGGGCCCCAGGCCCGCGCGAGGCCCCATGCGATGACGAGCAGGATGCCGAGCGACGGCAGATAGGCGTACTTGTCCGAGGTGAGCACGAACGTAAACCCGATGATGCCCATCGTGGGCAGGATGGCGACGAAGAAGAACAGCCATCCGACCGTCAGGGCCCTGGTCCATCGCAGCGAGTGGATCAGGAGGACGGCCAAGAGGCCTGTCCCGATCACGCCGGCCAGGACGGCCGGGCTCGCCATGCCCAGCGGCTCCG
Source organism: Phycisphaerae bacterium (assembly GCA_016927755.1). Lineage (GTDB taxonomy): Bacteria > Planctomycetota > Phycisphaerae > UBA1845 > JAFGLZ01 > JAFGLZ01. Next base: position 3,483 of record JAFGLZ010000153.1, on the reverse strand, counting down.
GGTATGGATAGCAGGGCGTCAGGTCGACGGGCCAGATGAGCTTGTGAAGATAGAAGATGGCGTTGTGGCAAAGGATCAGCGGCACGCGGAGCAGGCCCGGTATCGGCATGGGCGCGAACTGGCCCTGCGAGACGATCGTGATCGCGGCCGACGCGCCGGCAACGGCGAAGAACGGCAGCTTCTGCAACAGCGCGCGGCGGTCACACCGCCCCAAAGGCCAGATGTCCAGCAGTATCAGCAAGACGGGCATGGGCGTGGCCGTCGGCTTGGCCAGGAGTGCCAGGGCGTATGCGATCAAGCTCGCCGCGTAGGCGCCGACGGAACGCCGGCGCGCGTGGATCACGTAGAAGACGAGGCACCACAGCGCGAGGAACGCCGCCAGGAGCGTCTTGCGTTCGCTGATCCATGCGACCGGCTCCACGGTCATCGGGTGGAGGCCGAACAGCAGCCCCCCCGCGGCGGCGATCCACGGCCGGCCGAAGAGCAGGTGGAGCAGCACGACGATCAGACCGGTGTTGGCCGCATGGAGGATGAGGTTGGTTCGATGGTAGGGTCGCGGATTGTCCGGTCGACCGCCGAGGGCCGTGTCGAGCAGGAGCGAGATCATCGTGAGCGGCTGGTAGTAGCCACGGACCGTCGAGGGGCGCCCCACCTCGACGGCGAATCGCCTGACCGCATCGCGGCTGGGGTTCTGGACGAGGGGGTTTCGGGTCACATACTCGTCGTCGTCGAAACAGATCGCCCTGGCCGACAGCACGGGCCAGTGCGCGATCAAGACGGAGGCGACGACGACCACCACCAATCCCCCCAACAGCAGGCAGGGACGCATCCGAGCTGTCGCGGCATGATCGATTACCGAGTCGGAGCAGGCGCCGCGCTCCCCAGTAGCGTATTCCGGCAGATCATCGCCCATGTCAGCACTCTAGGTTCGTGATGGGCGTACATCAAGACGCGTGGCCGGCATTGGCGAAGGGTCGGATCGGGTTGGAAACATCTGAGCTTGGAGAGCACCGTTGCTTTCCCGCTGACCTCCTCGAGGGAGGCTTGCTCATGGATGCCACTCGGGACGTGACTGTCTGACCGAGAAAGGCACTGGACGCGCATGTCCTGTCATCAGTCACGGGGAGCGCCGCTCCGTGCCTGCGAGAACAGGCGTTCGCGGGGGCCTCAGAATACGATCTCACAACGGGAGAACGTTTTGCGGAATTGCGCGTCCGACAGCGTGGTCGCGAAGAGTAGATACCGCCCCTTGGCCTTGACACACCGAAGTGGGCCCTGGTAGTAGGGCGTGGTCACCGTTCGATGAAGCATTGGACCGGGCCCACCGGGAATCTGCCTCGGCTGAACGATGCCCTGAGTGGTCTCGTAGATGACCACTCCCCGCCGCACCAGATACTCGTGCGACGCCCTCTTCTCATGAGCGATGACGCCACGTCGGGTGATCTCCTGGTGGCCGACGGCCAGATCATTCAGCCCGCAGAGATCCAACGTGGGCAGTCGCGAATAGTAGGGCAGCGCCCCGGCCCCAACGACGGCCAGCAGCTCCTTGCCGCTGAGCAGTCCGTCGATGACAAGGCTCCTCAAGAACTTTCCCTCTTCGATCCGGCGACTGGCGTAAGACCTGGAGCCCTCGACGCTGGCGATCCCAGTTCCTTTCTGAAACTCGAGTGACAGCCGGTTGCCGTTTGACAGAACCGTCGCGCCCACCAGTACAGCCCCGACGATCATGCCCGCCGGGAGCGACGTCCTTGTGGATCGACTCCTGGCCGTGCACCAGTCCTGAACGGCCCAAGCACCTTCCTGAAACAACCAGTACAGATACGGCAAGATCGGCGTGGCCAGCCGAAACTCGTGGTGGTCACCGCCGATATAGACCAGGTAGCCGAGGTAGGACGCCACCAGCGTCGCGAACAAGATCGAAACGAAGTCGCGCTTCAGCACAAACAGGATGACAAGCAACGGACATATCCAGACCAAGTTCGACTTTGAGGCAAAGGCCCACAGCCAGATCCTCGACTGATCCCACCAGAAGCCGGAGACCTTGGCATAGAACGTGTTTGGCAGGAGGTAGCCGTAGTATCCGTAGCGCCAACCGACGTGGGTTCCCACGATCAGGACGTACACGACCAGCCATGGCGCCACCGTAAGGAGGCGACGCCGGCGCAGGATGACCGCATCGACGACGAAGAAGCAGAGAGCCACCGTGAAGAACAACGCCCCCTCGGGCCGAGTGAGCGTGGCCGCCGCGAGCAGCAGGGCCGAGGCCCACGGCCATCTGACTTGGCGTTCGCGCTCACCGACGAAGCAGAGCACCCCCAGCAAGGCCAGGAGCGAGAAGAACTGCGTCGCCAATCCGCCCGTCGACCATGCGCAGAAGGTTCGATTTCCAGCAAGACACAGCGGGGCGATCCAGATGAGCGGATCGGTGGCGCCCCGACGTCTCGCGCCGAAGTAGATGATCGCGAAGAGGATAAGTATGCCGGAGGCAATGCCCAGAGCGGCACAGATGGGCTCGGGCGGCAGGCCAACGAACATGAAGCCCGCCAGCATCACCACCCAGAGGAAGTTCGTGTATCCCTCAACGCGTTCCCCAGGGTTGTAGACCAGGCCGTGTCCTTCGACCAGGTTCCTGGCGTACCGCAAGCTGATGAAGCAGTCGTCCCCCAGGAAGTAGTAGTCTGAGACGAAGTAGGCGAACAGCACGGCAACAAGCACCGCGAGCGGGATCACATACCCCGGAAGCGTCAGCTTCGCACGGGCTCTTCCGATGAGTCGCTTGATCGCGGTGATGATTGCCATGGCACGAAGACCAGATCTATCCTAGGGATTTCTATACAGGCTCAAATCAATCTGCATCATACCACTGCCGTCAACTGATCTGGAAGATCCGGGGCCGAGAAGGGACGGGCGGCGCGCATGTCAGGCCGGAAAAGGAACAGGGCAGCGTTTCGGCAAGAAACGCTGCCCCGAGGCTTTCAGAAGGAGTTCAGTGAGACGCTTCTCTCCGTCCCCTACTTCAGCTACCCGTTCTAGCTGCGACGACGCAGCCAGGCACCGGCGCCGGCCAGACCAAGAGCGGTCAGACCGCCGAAGGCCGGGTCGGGAACCACATGAGCGGTGCCGACGATATCAATGATCAGATCGAGCGTGAGCGTCGTACCGATATCGGAAACGGGGATTTCGTAGGTGAACGTGCCGGCCAGAGCGAGTTGAACCGTCTGGGACTCGACGACGGACGTGCTGATCTCGAACGTGAACGGCAGCAGCGTACCCGCGGGGGCCGTCGTCGAGAACGTCGTGGTCATCAGACCGGTGACGAACATCGTCGCCTGGAACTCGGCATCGGTCGCCAACGCGCCGACCCCACCCGGACCGATGTGGGCGGGTACAGGCTGTTCGAAGCCCGTGAACTTGGCGCTGCCCGGCAGGATGTTCGCCGTGGCAAGGCTCGCCAGCACCAGCGTGATCTGGTCGGTGTTGGAC
>JAFGLZ010000152.1 GCA_016927755.1 Phycisphaerae bacterium | reverse complement strand
GTCCAACACCGACCAGATCACGCTGGTGCTGGCGAGCCTTGCCACGGCGAACATCCTGCCGGGCAGCGCCAAGTTCACGGGCTTCGAGCAGCCTGTAGCCGCCCACATCGGTGGGGGTGGGGTCGGCGCGTTGGAGACCGATGCCGAGTTCCAGGCGACGATGTTCGTCACCGGTCTGATGACCACGACGTTCGCGACGACGGCCCCGGCGGGCACGCTGCTCCCGTTCACGTTCGAGATCAGCACGTCAGTCCCCGGGTCTCAGACTATTCAGCTCGCTCTGGCCGGCGTCTTCAGGTATGAGATCCCCGTTTCCGACATCGGTGCGACGCTCACGCTGGATCTGATCATTGATATCGTCGGCACCACTCACGCCGTTCCCGACCCGGCTTTCGGCGGTCTGACCGCCATGGGGTTGGCCGGCGCGGGTGCCTGGATCCGTCGGCGCCGTAGCTAGGACAGCAGCTTAGGAGGGGTCCTTAGCCAGGATACCCAACTGAAGCACTGAATAGATCACCCACAAGCGGCTTCCCTCGCCTGGGAAGCCGCTTTGTTTTTGTAGATCGGTCGACGTGGGACATCATACGCTCAACGGGGAGATGGCATCGACACACGTGGCAGGTCGTTCCGCCCTCTCTGTCACAGCTCGCCGATGCGCTGTCTGTCGCAACAGCCGGTGAAATGCGCGACGAGACGAGCGGCGAGGCGATCCGCCTCCGCATCGTCATTGCCGTATTTGCCCAGGCGGTTGGTGATCTCCTGCCGAAGCGGCTCGCGACCCTCGAAGTCTGATCGCAGCACGGCGTCGAACTCAGACAGGGTCATTCGACGCTCCTCGTAGACCAGTTTCTTGATCGCCAGGAGCCCGTCCGCCAGGTTAGCCAGACCGACGAAGCCGCACTCGGCCCCGTTGTAACGAGCGCCCCCGGCGTCGACGTCGAGGCCCCGCTCGATGCAGGCATCGGTCAGACAGCTCATGAGCGGCTGAGCCCCTTCTTCGGCACGACGCCGCCAGGCAACGTCCAACTCTCGCGCGCCGGAGGCGACGCGATCCGCCAGCCGGGCCTCGAAGAGGGCTATCAGCTCATCGGGCCAGACCTCCAGCGGGAGCCGGCGCAGCAGATGTGCCGTTCGGCGCGCTCGACGGACGAGCCAGTTAGGTTCGTTGGCCGTAAGCTGCCACCACTCCGCCTCCGCGATGGGCGTGGTCGGCGGCGGGCCCGGGGTGGTCTCCAGGACGCGACGGCGCAAGGACTCCATGCGGGCTGTTTGCGGGGAAGCCGTCATCCGCACCATTATAGGCCAACGGCACAATAGACAGGACGACGCCATTCGCCCGGTGGTGGCGGAGGCTGGTTTGGGGTCAGATCCCCTGGAGCCCCGGGCGGCAAGCGGGCTGAACGACCAACTCTTCACGGCCCAGCAGCCTTCTGGGCCGACAGGAATCGACCTTCGAGACCACCGAGTCTGACAGGGCCCACGGGCGCGGGTCAGTAGTCGATCTCGTGTTTCAGGTCGATCTTCAGGGACAATGCATTCTTGTTTCGAAACCGGATGCGATAGGTTCTTCCGTCCGCCTTCTCATCCTTGATGAAGTCATCAAGTTCCTTTTCGAGGTCCTTCTTGCCCTCGCGGTTGGTGAGGTGCAGAGAGAAATCGTCATCGCCCTGCCGGGCCGTCGATATCCAATTCAGCGTGTCTCTGTCGGGGTTGTCGTTCTCTCCATTGCCGCTAATCACATAGTGGTCAGCGGTGACTTGCTTGAAGAACTCGGGCGACACGTTGCGATTGCTGCCGTGATGGGGAATCTTCAGGATGTCTACATGGATCTGATCGTCTTCATCCATCAGATCGGCGCGACGGAGACCCTTGACAATGTCATCCCCGCGAGCATCGCCCGTCAGGAGGATCCGCTTGCCGGCTAATTCGACCAGCACGACAATGCTGGCGAGGTTGAATGGAGACTTATCCTTGTATGCGGCGATGATGATGCTGTCGTCGCCTGTCCGTTTGGCCTTCTTCAGATCGTTGTCCCACTTCGTTCGCATCTCTTTAAGTCTCTGATGGTCCGGGTGCAGCACGCGAATGGTGAGGCCGTCTCCCCAATCCGCGTCGCTTTCGGCAACGTCGGCTCGGACAAGCGGCCGCATGTCAGGCCCGGGCGGATCAAAGGGCTCGTTCACTGGAATGTGCAGTCTCCTGGCATCGTCGCGCAGCCGTCGGCCCTGTCCGGTGGTGGCGATTACCGCGGCGACATGGTTTTCGAGAGAACTCAGCTCCGGCACGACGCGGGCCAGATCGGCGACCGTTGCCGAGGGGGCCAGTCCGGATAGTCTGGGGAGATCGTCGTTGCCGACGATGTCGTCGAAGGCATTAAACCACAAGTGCTCAACGTCGAACTCGCGAGGGCCATGGTCGCTCGCGGTCCTGCTCAATTCCTCGATCAAGCTCAGCACGCCGGTGACATGGTCGCCATCCATGTGGCTGACCATGACCATCGACAACGCCAAGGCGTCGTCCCGGGCCCACTTGTCTCGGATCTCGGCAAGCCTGGGCCCGAGATATTGCTCATAGACGTGGTCTGGTCCCCCGTCGATGACGATGAACTTCGGATCGTCCGTTGGTCCGTAGTGGAGGATCAGACAGTCCCCATTAAGCGCCTGCAAGGCCTCGAGTGTGAAGATCATGACGTGTCCTCTTCGCAAGGGAACGTCCCCCGTCACAAGCTCTGAAGCGCCCGTAGCGTGTCAAGCATGCCGTGGCCCTGGAAGTATCGCTCACGACCCAGGTCCGTGGCGGTATCGCAGAGCACTCGCTTGACGCGTTGTGGTTTTCCGATGAGTTCACGATGGGTGCAGAGCAACAATGCGGCCGCTCCGGAAACGTGAGGCGCGGCCATGGAGGTGCCGTCCATCATCTCGGTCTTGTCTTCGGGCACAACCGAACGGATCTTCTCGCCAGGGGCCAGCAGGTCCGGCTTGAGCCGCCCATCTCCCGTCGGCCCCCTGCTGCTGAAGTATGAAACGCCGTAGGTGTGGGGTTCGGAACGGTGCGTGGCACCGACGGTGATGACGGATTCCGCGTTGCCGGGATCGGTGATGCTAACCGTGCGGTATCCCTCTTCGCTGCCTCCGTCGGTCATCTCGTAGTTGGCACGGCCATAGTTGCCCGCGGCAGCGACCACGACCACCCCTTCCGCCACCAACCGCTCGCACTCTTCGCACACGGGGGTCCGACCGCTCGCGAAGTTCCGGACGTCATCCAGCATCGACAGGCTCAGATTGACGCCGTGAATCGCCAATTGGTCGCGCTGAGCGTTCAGCCAACGAACGAACTGGAGGGCGGCGAGGATAGAGAATTCATCCCCCCTACCGTCGTTCCCCATGACTCGCAGGTCGTAGAGCGAGATCCCCGGGCACATGCCGATCATCTCGACCTTCCCGCGGGAGGTAGGATCAGTGGTTCGCCAATCTGCCCCTAGAATCCCCGCGACGTGCGTGCCGTGTGGGTGCTCCGGAAATCGGTACGCCGCCCCATGCGGCACCCGAAGCAATGGGCCCAGCTTCGACCAATCCAGAATTCGACCTTCCGTCAGCGCTCGCCCGATCTCGCGCTGAATGTCAGCGATCTGCTTCGGCGTCAGTGGGCGTCCCAGATCGTCACTCGATTCGTCCGCGAGGGACAGTTGTTTAGCGCACTTGCTCGACTTGCGCATGCCGTCAGCGGCGGCTAGAAGCTGGATATCACTCGTGACTTTGCGGAAGCGCGTGAAATCGTACGTGGCAACAACGCGCGTCCGATTGACGCACACACGGTTCGTCTCCTCGAAGGCGGCCGGGTACGGCAGTTGCCCGTCCTCCCGACCTTTGCGCCGTCTGAAGGCCGCATTCCTCGCGTCAACACCACTGTCGATCACGGCCCAGCATATCCCGGCGCCGTCGACGTCGAAGAGCCGTCGAGAGGCGTCGGCCTTGGCGGCAGCAACCGATCTCTTCAGTTGGCACGTCGCCGGGCGGTTGAGGCTCACCGACCACAGGCAGCGCGGGACCACGGGGCGTCGCGGCATCTTGCCGATCAGGCGATCAAGCTCCGGTGTCTTGTCGGACCGATGATCTGGTTCCTCCCGCACAGACAGCTCCCTGCCGTTCCGCGCGGCATCGACGACGCCAATCACGCGTGAGAGCCATTTTCGGTTACGCACATTGCGGCCTGCCTTGCCCCACAGATACTCATGCCACCACTTCGTCAACGGGAGCGCGGCCCTGATCAACTCCTCGAACGTCAGTCTCGCGACGACGTGGGCGCCATTCGTGGACAACTCCCGTTCCGCCGTGGCCTCTCGCGAAGAGCCCGGAACGGTTTTGGGATCACCCAGGCGCTTCCGGAGATGCACGAGCAACTCCCCGGCCGAGTGGTCGCTGTGGGGGGTCAACAAGAGATCGACTCGTTCTCTGTCACCTACTTCACAGAACTTCAGCCAAACCGCCGGATACGCCGGCGAATCTTGCGTGTACCGCCGTACGCCAGGGCGACGGTAGAAAATCACGTCTTCGACAGCGCGCTCTTTCCCAGACGGCACGGAACGTTCTCTCCCACGCCCCCTCTTCCAGAGTGAACACAGACGCAGGCGAGTCAACGCTGAGTTGTCTACAGATCAGGTCTCACCATCGCCGCAGCATCTCCCACGGTGTATCCCCCTGGCAGCCCGAGATTACCCCGTGGCGGAAGGAACTGACAGAGTCGTTTCGGACTCTCATTTCCGGATTGACATATATACACACAAATAGCCAGTGTCAACCCTGTTTCTCGGTTTCCACATCGTGATGCAATGCGCAGTCTCTTTAGGTCTGTCGCGATGGCGCACAGATTCACGGCCCATCCTTGCGGTCCGCGTGACGCAACGGACTCTCCACTGCCTGGTTGGCGAGACACTCCGGCAACGACGCAGGGCATGCTCTCACACCTGCCGCGTCACGACTCGTCGCGGGTTGGCCTCCATCACTCCGCTCTGGCGATGACCGCGTTCGGTGGCGGACCCGGGATCGTCTCGAGGACGCGGCGGCGCAGCGATTCGATGCGGGGTGTCGGCGATGGGCGTCGCATGGGCGCGATTATAGCCCGGGCAGCGCGGCGGACGCACTTCAACTCAGGGCGTAAGGACCTGTTCTCACCGTCGGATTTCCAGGAGGAGGACTGTGTCCATTGGCACCCAGAACTCCGCAGTCGCTTCATTCTGGTCCGGGATCGCAAGTACGACCCATTTCTCCGTGGCTCTCACCAGGCGCCCCGTAACGCACGTGTCGTTTCTGTCCGACACCGGCGGGACGAGGGCTCCTCCCGAAGCTCCCAGGAGATTCCGCTTGATCTGGACCGTGCACCAGGAACCGGGTTTCGGCAATTCAGTGGGGTCGTTAGACATGGTGGTCCTCCGCACATCGGTCCGTGACTGGACATCCTGCCAAGATAATTGAGCGCCGGGACGAACGAGACGCCGTTCCACTGTGGGATTCTCCGGGCAAGATGATCCACGGGCAAGACGCCCGTGCCACGACGGCTCGGAATTCCGCGCGGGGATTCACAGCGATATTCGATCGAAGGCCCAGACCTGGAATTCGCGGTGGCCCAAGCGCTCGCTGGCGGTCCTTTTCCCGCCGGCCACGGCCAGCATGAGATCGAAGATCCGTCGACCGACCTGTTCGACGGTTTCGGCGCCGTCGACGATCGTGCCTGCGTTCACGTCCATGTCCGCGGTCATGTGCTCGTACATGGGCGTGTTCGAGGCGATCTTGATGACGGGACAGATCGCGTTGCCCAGGGTCGTGCCGCGACCGGTCGTGAATCCGCAGACCGTCGCTCCGGCCGGTATCATGCAGCCGAGACTCTCCGGGTCGTTGCCGGGCGACTGCATGAGCGTGAGGCCCTTGGCTCGCACCTTCTCGGCGCAGTCGAGCACGTCCTCGACGGGGGTCGTTCCTGCCTTTGCCACGGCCCCGAGGCTCTTCTGGAAGATGTTGATCAGCCCGCCGGCCTTGTTCCCGGGCGAGGGGTTCATGTTGGCCGACTGGCCGAACTTGCCGGCGAGGTCCTCGAACCACCTGCTGAAGCCCAGCACGCGATCGGCCAGCTCGGGCGTCCTGCAGCGGCTCGTGAGGAGCTGTTCGGCCCCGCAGATCTCGGTCACCTCGCTGAGGATGACGGACCCGCCGCAACGGACCAGCAAGTCGGCGCAGCAGCCCAGGGCCGGGTTGGCGGAGATGCCGCTGAAGCCGTCGGAGCCGCCGCATTCCGTCGCCAACACGAGATCTGCCGCAGAGCACGCGGTTCGCCGCAGGGCCTCGGCGTGGTCGAGCAGCTTGGGCATGACCTCGAGGCCGCGGCGGATGGCGGCCTCCGTTCCGCCGACGTCCTGAATGCTGATCGTCTCGATCGGCTTGCTCTCCGGCCTTACCGGTCCCCCGGCGATCGCCCAGAAGACCTCCAGGTTCGTCTTCTCGCATCCCAGGTCGATCACGATCGCCGCGGCGACGTTGGGATGGTCGACCATGTTGGCCAGCGTCCGCGCCAGGCCTCTGATGTTGTCGCCGTCGCTGCACCCGCACCCCTTGTCGTGCGGAATCGCGATGACGCCGTCCACGTGCGGATACTTGTTGGCGAAACACGGGGCCGAGGCGGTCAGCTCGGCGATCCGGACGGCGTGGTGTGAGGAGCACATGCTCGTCGGGCAGACCAGAACGTAGTTGCGCGTGCCGACCCGCCCATCCGGTCGACGGAAGCCCTCGAACGTCGGAATCTGGTCCGCGGGAAGCGGTTCTACGTCCACGACGGCCGAGCACGGCAAGTGCGCGACGTCGGGCAGGCGGTCCTCGATCCGCCCGGGCGTGAGCCACTGCCCCGCCCGACAGCCTCGGGAGACGCCAATGGGCTGGCCGTACTCGACGATGCTCTGTCCGGCGGGAATCTCTCTCAGCGTGAACAGATGCCCGGCCGGGACGTCTTCGAGTAGGGCCACGTCCAGCTCGATGTCCTCTCGAACGATCCGCTGCCCGGCATCAAGGGCACGCACGGCGACGGCGACGTTGTCGACGCCGGGCCTGACGATGACGATGGGGGTCTGGCTGCTCATCTTGACCTTTCGCACTCAGTGCGAATATCCTACCCCTTCTAATGTGCTCTGACGAGGACCGACAATGAATCTGATCACCGGCGGCACGGGACTATTGGGAAGTCACATTATCGAGCAGCTCCGCAAGCGGGACCAACCCGTCCGGGCGCTCGTTCGCGCCGAGAGCAATACGGCCTGGTTGAAGACCCAGGACGTCGAGCTGGTCACGGGCGATTTGGCGGATGCCGAATCGCTCCGCAACGCCTGTCAGGGCGTCACGTGCATCTACCACGCCGCGGCCCGAGTCGGGGACTGGGGCCCCTGGCACGAGTTCCAGACCTATACGATCGATGGGACGCGCAAGCTGGTCGAGGCGGCCATCGGATCGGGCGTGAAGCGGTTCATTCACGTTTCTTCAGTCAGCGCGTACGGGCACGGGAACCCGCACGGCAAGGTGTTCACGGAGGCGGATCCGCTCGGACAGGACATGTACCGGTGGGCGTACTACAGCCGGGCCAAGGTCGCCGCCGAGGAGATCGTCTGGAAGGCCCATCGCGAGGGCAAGCTCGCCGTTACGGTCATCCGTCCGTCGTGGATCTACGGCATTCGAGATCGGGCCTCGATCGCCCGGCAAGTCGACGCGATTCGAACCGGGAAGATGAAGATCATCGGGGACGGAAAGAACAAGCTCAACGTCGTCTATGCCGGCAACGTGGCGCTCGGGGCGATCCTGGCCGCCGAGAACGACAAGGCCATCGGCGAGGCCTACAACTGCAGCTCGGACGGGGATCTGACGCTCGAGCAGTACTACAACGCGATCGCCGACGCGCTGGGCGAGCCCCGTCCGAAGAAGCACATTCCCTACGGTCTGGCGTACTCGCTGGCCTTCCTGCTGGAGTGCTGGGGCCACCTGATCGGCAAGAAGACCCCGCCCCTGGTCACTCGCTATTCCGTCTGGCTGATGGGACGGCGATGTTTCTTCTCGGCCGACAAGGCGCGACGAGAACTCGGGTGGAAGCCGGAAGTGACTTACGAGGAAGGCATCCCAATGACGGTGAAATGGTATCTCGATCGGGAGAAGAAGAACGCCTCTTGATCGAGTCGCCGGGGGTTGCCCGAGACGCCTCTAGTGCCGTTTTCGGTAGGTGAGTTTCGTGGTGCTGTAACGCAGGCTTCCAGCCTGCCCCGAAGCAGGCAAGGATGCCCGCGGTACACGAAAGCGTCCGACCGAAGAGGGCACTAGGTGATACTCGCCACGTCGACCTCGCCGTGCCGTCGCATCGCCTCGAGTACGGCCAGGGCCAATTGGAGCGCTTGCTTGCCGTGCTGGCCGGTGGCGATCGGTTGGTTCTTGCCCTGACACGTCTCGACCCAGTAGGCCATCTGCTCGGCGAACATGTCCTTCTTGGCAAAGACCTCGGCGTGCGGGTTGTCGGCCGCGCCGACGAAGTAGCCGTCTTGGGTCTTTGGGTCGAATCCATTGGGGCGCTGCTCGTCGGTCAGGCCCTTGGTGACGCCGCCCATCGGGCCGATGACGTCGTTGTGGCTGGCGCTCGTGCCGCCCGGCCTGCCGCCCCAGCTCCAGACGCTCACCCACTGATCGCCTGACTCGAACTCGACGATGGCGCTGCCGGTGTCGAGGCACCGGTTGGTCTCGGTATCCCACTGCACGCCGACGGCCAGCACGCGCTTGGCCGGTCCGAACATTCGCTGCAGCATAAAGTCGTAGTTGTGGACGGCCCCGTCCATCAGCGGCCCGCCGCCTTGGTCGATGTCGTTGAACCACGCCAGGCCGGGCCGGCCGTGTCCGGCCATCGTCCGCCAGATCACCGGACGTCCGACCCGGTTCTCGGTGACGATCCTGCCCATCGCGCCCCAGTCCTCGTCGTACCGGCGGACGAAACCGACGGTCAGCGTGCCCGAGGACTTCTCCGCCGCGGCAAGCAGCGCGTCGCACTGATCCATCGTTCGGGTGATGGGCTTCTCGACGAAGGTGTGCTTCCCGGCGGCCAGGGCGGCGATCGCGGGCTCGGCGTGCAGGTGCGTCGGCGTGCCGACCATGACCGCGTCGAGACCGTCGTGATCGAGCAACCGCTCGACGGAGTCATATGCCGTCGCGGGACCGACCGTCTGCCGCATCTTCTCGATGGCCTTGGGGTTCAGGTCGCACAGGGCGACCACGCTGGCCTCTGGGATCTTCTCGAGATACGTGGCGTGGTAGTTCGTGATGCCGCCGCAACCAACGATGCCGATCTTCACCATGCGGGAACCCCCCATATGTGAGTCTCAGGATGGATTGGCCGGAAGGATAGCGAGGAGTCGTGAAGCGGTCAAATGACGGGCGCCGACCCTAAGCGGCCCGCGACAATGAATGAACAGTGTGCTCCTCGAAGACGTTCGATGCACGGTTCACGGTTTTGGCCGTCGGAGACACGATCCCCAACCTGAATTCGTGACCCCCACCGCTGAAGCGATGGGCCACCCATTCCTGGCTATCTGTTCAAACATTCCTGCAGGCAGCTTAGAACGCTCGATTCGGAGAAGGAACTCCTCGCGGCAGCTCAGACCCGGGACATTAGAGCCGAGACCGGATCGTCAAGTCTCTCGCTCTCGTCGGCGGAGTTGACGCCTCTTCATCTGAACGGTCTGGAGGATGATATTGAGCTCGTGCTCATTGACCTCGCGCCGGAACCTCTCGATGCCGTCGATGAGAATCACGGGCGTGTCGATTCCGTAGGCGATCTCGAGCGTGACGTCGAGCGTCACGTCGTACTCTCGGATCTCGATCGGAAAACGACGACGGGCATCGTTCAGCAGAATGCGTGCACTTTGGGTTCTCTGACAGGAGGGACGCGTGTAGATGACGACGTCGATTGTCTTGCTCTTCACGGTCACCGATAGTCCTCGCGCTTGGGCTCGCCGACGATTGGGCCTGGCCGCAACCCACACCGATTAGATGCCGCATAGTCGCTGGAGGTGTGGCCTGACTTTTTTCAATGATAGCAAATGGTCGCGCTGCGGGTTAGTCAAATCCCGCTGCAATCCGCCAAAAGCCGCGAAAACCACGAGGTCAGCGTTACGACAAGGACCGATAACAAGAGGGCGCAAGGTTTTTCCTCGTATCGCACGGGGAATCTTCGCGCATCGGCCGGAACGCCGAACAGCGCGCTGATTCCGGTCGGGCAGCGGCCGAGGGACTTTGAGGCATCCGGCGCCTTCTGATAGCATGGCCGACGGAGACGCAAGCACGAGCATGCCATGAGCCCATCGAAAAAGGCGCGCGGTTCCGCATCGAAGGGAAGTCCCGGGAAACCTCGAGGCAGCCGCGCCGATTCCCCCGCCCAGGTCGAGACCTACGGCGACGTCGTCCTCGACAGCATCGCCGACGGCGTCTTCACCGTCGATCGCCAGTGGCGGATCACGTCCTTCAACCGAGCCGCCGAGGAGACTATCGGCATCGCGCGCGATGAGGCCGTCGGCAAGCCGTGCTGCGAGGTGTTTCGCGCCAACGTCTGCGAGCGCGATTGCGTGCTCCGGCGAACGATGGAGTCGGGCGAGCCCGTCATCAACAAGCAGATCTGGATCGTGGCCACTGACGGGCGGCGCATCCCGATCAGCGTCTCGACCGCGCTGCTTCGAGACCGGCGCGGCGACGTCATCGGCGGCGTCGAGACGTTCCGCGATCTGAGTCTCGTCGAACGGCTTCGCCGGGAGCTGGCCAAGCAGCACGCCTTCGAGGACATCGTCAGCCGCAGTCACCTGATGCACGGTTTGTTCGCGATCCTGCCCGAGGTCGCCGAGTCGGGCAGCACGGTGCTGATCGAGGGCGAAAGCGGCACCGGCAAGGAGCTTCTGGCCAGGGCGATTCACCATCTCAGCGGTCGAAAACGCAAGCCCTTCGTGGCCGTCAACTGCGGCGCCCTGCCCGACACGCTGCTGGAGAGCGAGCTCTTCGGCTATGAGGCGGGCGCCTTTACGGACGCGCGCAAGCCGAAGAAGGGACGCTTCGCGCTGGCCGCGGGAGGGACCTTGTTTCTCGACGAGATCGGCGACGTATCCCCGGCGCTGCAGGTTCGCCTGCTGCGCGTGCTGCAGGAGCGGCAGTACGAGCCTCTTGGGGGCGTCGAGACGATCAAGGCGGACGTCCGCGTGATCTGCGCGACCAATCGGGACCTACAGGCGCTGACCGCGGAGGGACGATTCCGGCAGGATCTCTACTATCGCGTGAACGTGGTCAGGCTCCGCGCGCCGCCCCTGCGGGAACGTCGCGAGGACATCCCGCCCCTCGTCGAGCACTTCATCGCCCGGTTCAACGCCCTTCGTGGAAAGGACGTCTCCGGCGTCAGCGACGGCGTGATGGCAAGGTTGATGCGGCATGACTGGCCCGGGAACGTCCGCGAGCTCGAGAACGCGATGGAGCACGCCTTCATCCTGTGTCGCGGGCCCGTCATCGAACCGCAACACCTGCCCGGGCAGTTCCTGCCCGTGGATGAGGCCGTGGTCGTGCCCGGCATGACGCTGGCCGAGATCGAGGCCCGCGCGATCCGTGACGCGCTGGAGCGCAACGGCTGGAATCGTCTCGCCACGGCCCGAGAGTTGGGGATCGACAAGACGACACTGTGGCGGAAGCTCAAGCGGTTGGGCCTGGCCCCGCCAGGTGGCGAGGGCTAGTTGTGCGCCGGCGTTACCGCCAGGCGTAGCAGGTCGACCAGGAACCCGTCGAGCCCCACGACGTCGGCCAGACGGAACCACGCGTACACGACGTTTCCCGCCTGCTTGTCCCGTGACCCGAAGACGGCGACGGCCTCGCCCCAGTCCCGACCGTTCTTGTCGACGAGCTTCATCAGCGGCCAGAACGGGCGATCGCGGTCGCGATCGAGCGGACGGTAGGCCGGACGCCATCGCTGGTCGCCGCTGGCCGGCCAGGGCAGCACCGACGGTTGGGACGGCAGCTCGCCGGCAACCGCGAACATCAGCCCCAGATCCGACGCCGGTCGCTCGAAGCCGGCTTGGCCCTTGTCCTGGTCGAACGGCTTGCCGCTCTTGGTCTGGTGGGACCCCAGCAGATGCAGATCGAAGATCCGACCGGCGTTGACGGCCTTTCGATTCTCGTCGTAGAAGAACGGGAACGGTTGATCGCCAAAGACGATCAGGCTTCCACCGGCCGCGACGTAGCTCGCGATCGCCTTGGGAACGTCGTCCTCCGAATTGACGCGCGTCGGGTAATCCTCGCCGCTCGTGTAGATCAGCACGCGATGCGTCTTCGGCGTGATCTTGCCGCCGACGAGGTCGGCGGGCTTGACCGTGTCGAGCCGAGTGGTGACGCGGACCAGACGCATGCCGACGGGACCGATGCCGTTCAGCAGGCCGATGCGGGTACGGATCTTCTGGTCCAGGACCCCGCGCAGGGCCGCGTCGGCCTCCTGGGTCGACTTGACGGCCGAGCTGTCGGGCGTCTTGCCCTTGGATTGCCGCCACTGCTTCGTCCACTTCGCCGTGGCTTTGAGGTACTTGTCACGCAGTTCGGCCGAAGGCTCGATCTCGCTGCCCTCGTGCCATTCGTTGAAGGACGTGATGAGGATCCAGTCGGGCTGCGTCTCGAGCGCGACCTTCCACTGGGCGTCGTAGAGCCGCCCGTCGGCCCGATCGAGGGCGGCGCCCGGCTTGCGGATCTTCGTATCGTCGTAGCCGGGCACGATCGTCGCGCACGCGATGTGGGCGTTCGGCCTGGCGTATCGAATGGCGCTGGTCATGTGGGCCCGCGCGATCTCGGGCCAGGACGACTCCGGCTGATTAAGGTAAGACCCCATCGTGTTGTAGCCGTGGATCCCGTCGAACAGGGCGCCGTAGCCGGCGCGGATGCCGTCGGCGATGGCGATCCAGTTCGCGCCCGACTGACGGCGGGAGAGGTCCAGGGCGCGGATCCACTCCACTTCGTCGAGTTGGCCCATGACCCGTCCGTAGAGGAAGATCACCGGATAGGACCCGACCCGCAGCCATGCCGGATGCGACGCGTACCTGCCGGCCAGATAGTCGAGGTCGGACACGGCGGACTCGACGGTGGGCGGCTTGCTCCGGACGACCTCGAAGTACACGGTCACCTTGAGGCCATGCTTGGCCGCGTGGTCGAGGATGATCGGCATGGCCTTGTCGGTATGGTCCCCGGGCCCCCACCAACTGACGATCGCCACGTCGATGCCGGCCTCGGCGAACTGTCGCATGTGACGATCGACGACGGCCGGGTCCGTGGAGTCGTAGGGCCCGCCGACCGGCCACCGCAGGGATTGGGGCGCGTCCTTCTTGGCCGCGTCCCAGTTGCCCCAGTGCCGGGACCGGTCGCCCGACTTCTCCGTGCCGTACCACGGGTAGTAGAAGGCCATCACGTACCGGCCCATGTTGATATGCTTGCGCGCCATGCGCGAGCGCAGCACCTTCATCACGTCATCGTCCGAGCCCGCCAGCGACGTCAGCGGCCCCGCCAACATCACCAAACTCGCGATCATCAAGGAACGCATGACTGGTCTCCCTTCTTGGCGCACGTTGCCCAAGACGTCCGCCCGCGCCCGCATCACATCCGCCGGGCGATTCCCGTGGCTCGCCGCCGAATACGCAGGCTCATTCTATTCAATCTGATGCGCCAGGCAATCCGTCGATGCGCTTCACGCGGTGCGGCACAGGCAAGGTCCGAGCATTCCAGACGAGGGGAGCGACTCCCGGCGAGTGGAGTACTGGACGCGCCGGAACGGGCGGGATACGCTTGGCAGCCAGCGGATTCTTCTTCAGGAGGCTCAGCATGTGTGCTTGGACGGTTTCGGCGGACGACATTCGGGCGACGCGGGATCAGATCGCCACGTACCTGCGGGAGAAGCTCCTGCCGTTCTGGATCGACAACTCGGTCGACACGGAATGCGGCGGGTTTTTGACCTACTTCGACCGTAACGGCAAGCCCACCGGCGAGACGGACAAGACGCTCGTCTGCCAGACACGGATGATCTTCACCATGGCGTCAGCCCACCGCGCCGGGCTCGGCGACGGCCGGTGCGCCAAGATCGCCGAGGACGGCGCCAAGTTCCTCGTCGAGCACTTCCGGGACACGGCCTGCGGCGGCTGGTATTGGGTCACCGACCGACGCGGCAAGGTTCTCGACGACAGCAAGATCATCTACGGCCACGACTTCGCCATGTACAGCCTGTCCGAGCTGGCCCTGGCCACGGGCAGCGAGCTCGCGCGGGAATACGCCCTGCGGACCTACGACGACCTGTGCCGCCACGTCATCGACACGCGATACGGCGGCTACTACGAGATGCTGAAGCGCGATTGGTCGCTCAAGCCCGGCGGCGCCTACGGCGGCGACCGCAAGTCCCTCGACGTTCACATGCACATGATGGAGGCCCTGACCACGCTCTACGAATTGACGGGCAGCGTGGTCCATCGCCGGCGCCTGTTGGAGGTCATCGACTTGCTGCTGACCAAGATGCTCGAGCCGACGCACGGCACGGGGATCAGCCAGTTCTCTCTGGCGCTCGAGCCGCTGCGGGCCATCATCTTCAAGGCCGTCTGGGGCAGCGATCGAGACGCCGAGCAGGACGAGGGCCGGCCGATGAACAACACCAACTACGGGCACAACGTCGAGTTCGGATGGCTGCTCAACCACGCGGGCAAGATCCTCGGCGAGCACTCCGGCGATTACACCGAGGTCATCCGCAAGCTCTACGATCACTGCGTTCGGTACGGAATCGACCGCGAGTACGGCGGGATCTTCGTCGAAGGTCCGAACGACGCCCCGACGATCAATGACGAGAAAGAATTCTGGCAGCAGGCCGAGGCCCTCGTCGGAATGCTCGACGCCTGCGTCCTCTTCAAGGAGGACGTGTACTGGGAGGCCTTCGGCCAGGTCTTCGACTTCGTCTGGAACCACAACATCAATCACGACGTAGGCGAATGGTACGCCCTGCTCAACCGCGACGGCACCGTCCAATGGGACTACCTCGGCCACGCGTGGAAGATCAGCTACCACACCGTCCGCTCGATGATCCAGTCGGAGAAGCGTTTGAGTCTCCTCCTGGGCGAAGGCTGAATCGCCGTGCGCGATCTCGCGCCCGCGTAGCGCGGGCGTCCGGCTCGCGAGTCCCCGCGCAAAGACCTCCCGCCCCGGCGCAGCGACTGCGCCCCGGTCACGGTCTCCTCCGTCGACCGTCCGAGAATGTCCGCGCTGTCCGCGGCCCGAGGCCGATCCGCGATTTCCCTCCGAACCGGCACGGCATCTGCCCCGGAGATCCGTGGTGTTTGCCACGCGGCGAGCCGGGGACGCATGGCGCAAAGGAGTGTGTGGATGACGTTCGCGAAATGTAACCTCAAGATCGTGTTGGCTCTGGCGGCCCTGGCGGTTGGCACGCTGCCCGCTTGCGGCGGGTGCGGGCTGTCGTTGCTCGATGCGGTCGCACTGGCTGGTCTCGCGCTCTAGGGGGTCGCTCGTTCCGGCTGTATAAGCGGCAACAGCCTCTTTCCCCCCCTACCCCCCCTCGCGGCCGGAACCGATCCCTCGGCGGTCAGATCAACCTCGTTGTCGGCCTCCCACCCGCAAACGCAGCGGGAGGGAGGCCGCAACGCTTTCCGGCTCGTGCCCATTCATCGCGATCCGACCCCGCCAAACGCTCCCGACACGCCCGGTACCGCCCTCTTCCCCGACGGACTGGACGATCAACGCCCGAGCTACTACGCTTGCGTGCGAGTCTGGCTTGTTGACCGGAGGTCCACGCGGCGCCGTGCGACCTGGGCACCACCGTAGCGATGAGGAAGCACCGTTTCATGCACATTGTCGCCGACGAGAACATCCCGTACGTACACGAGGCCTTCGACCGTCTGGGGACGGTCCGAACACTGGCGGGTAGAACGATGACGGATGCGGACGTCGCGAGCGCCGACGTCTTGCTCGTCCGATCCGTGACGAAGGTCAATGCGGACCTGCTGGCCGGCTCGAACGCGCGGTTCGTGGGCACCGCGACCATCGGGACGGATCACGTCGACACCGCCCATCTCGCCTCGCGCGGCATCGCCTTCTCCAGCGCGGCCGGCAGCAACGCCAACAGCGTCGCCGAGTACGTGATGGCCCAGTTGCTGACGCTGGGCGAGCGGCTCGAGCTCGATCTGCCGCGGCTGACGCTGGGCGTGGTCGGCGTCGGCAACATCGGCCGCCTGGTCGTCCGCGACGCCTCGGCGATGGGGATGCGAGTGCTCCAGAACGACCCGCCCCGCGCTCGGGCCGAGGGCGGGGATCCGTTCGTCGGTCTGGACACGATCAGCGGGGAATGCGACGTCGTCACCCTTCACACGCCCCTCAACCGCGAGGGCGTGGACAAGACGGTCCACCTGTTTGACGCCGCCCGAATCTCCCGACTGAGGCCGGGAGCCGTCCTGATGAACTCGGGCCGAGGCCCCGTCGTCGACAACAAGGCGCTGCTCAACGCCCTGAACGAGGGCAAGACCCTCGCGGCCTGCCTGGACGTCTGGGAGAACGAGCCGGACATCGACGTCGAGCTACTGAAGCAGGTGCAGATCGGATCGCCCCACATCGCCGGCTACAGCTTCGACGGCAAGGTCGCGGGCACGAAGATGCTGTTCGACGCCGTTTGCCGAACGTTCGATCTGACCGAGACCTGGGACCCGTCCGAGTGCCTGCCCCCGCCGACGGTTCCCGAGCTGACCATCGACGCGGCCGGGCGGCGCGATCAGGACGTGCTTCGGGAGGCGGTCAAGTCGGTTTATGACATCGAGGCCGACGACGCTCGACTCCGAGCGGTGCTCGATACGCCGTCGGCAGAGCGAGGCAAGCGATTTGATCAGCTCCGCAAGGACTATCCGATCCGTCGCGAGTTTTTCAATACACTCCTGACCGTCGTCAACGGGAGCGGCTCCCTGCGCAAGACGCTCCTGAACTGGGGCTTCCGCGCGGAGGGGTAGGCGGCCCCCGCGCCCCCAAGCCGATCCCCGATGCCTGCGGCGAGTCCTCGACTACGAGCAATTCCGGATCAAGCTTGACGGAATGCCCGCATTATGGAGACACTGGCGCAAGTGTCCACCACATCATTTGGGCCCGCCGATTCCTGGGGCGGCGGTTAGCCGTTTTGTTGCGATTGAGGGCTTTGGCGATGGAAGTGCGGGGCGGAACCAGCGTGGGTCACGCGCTGCCGCCGAGACCATCGCGCCCGGCAGGACAGGAGTAACCCGACGTGAAAGCCCAGCCTGTATCTCGAGTCTTCGGCTCGATCGTGGCGGTATGCCTGCTGCTTCTGGCAGGGGTGGGGGCGGTGGGGACAACCCTTGGATTCCAGCACATCTTCCAGGACGAGATCGACTCCGATACCGAGGAGCGGCTGGACGATGTCTCCTCGCGGCTGCGGGGATACGCCGCCGACCGAACGGCGATCCTGCACGACATCGCAGGCCGCCAAGTCATTTGTCAAGGAGTGGCGCGGCCCGAGACGGCGTTGCGGGGCGCGGTCGATTACCTCGAATCGCTGTCGATCGCCGGGCAGCGACACCGCCTGTCGCTCTTCAATCGCGAGGGGACGCTCCTTCACGACATGGAACCGGGCCATCCGCAAGTCCCGCGTGACGATCTCGGGCCCCTGTTAGGCGGTGATGCCGACACGCTGTGGCGCGTTTACTGTCATGAAGGGCGCCAAGGCGCCCTGTGGCTCGGTGTGCCCGTCCGTGGGCGAGACGCCGTCGAGGGCGCCCTTCTCGTCGAGATCCCCATTGCGGCCGTTTCGTCCACCCAGGAACTGGACGACAGAGCCAAGCGAGGCCGGCTGGTCCTGCTGAAGGACGGCCGCGAGATTCTGGCCGTCGGAAGCGCCAGGCAAGGCACACCCGGGAAGCGGCCGATACCCGAACTGGGCATCGAGCTTGCCTACACGGCCGATACGAGCACCATCCTGAGGGGGCAGATCGCATTGCTCGAGAAGGCAGGAGCGTTCAGCCTGTTGCTGATCGTGGTGGCGGGGGGCGCGACGTTTCTGTTCGGCAGATGGCTTCTCGTGAGACCTCTCGGCGAACTCGAGCGGAGTGCGGCGCTCATCGGTCAAGGACAGCTTCCCGCGGAGCCGCCAAGGAGATATCCCGTCGCCGAGATCCAGTCCCTCTCCGAGGCCATTCGCTCGATGGCGGGCGAGGTGCTGGCAAGGCAAGAGGAGCTCGAAGAACGCGTCCGCGAGCGAACGGCCGAGCTCAACCAGACGAATCAGACCCTGCGCGAGAGCGAGGAGCGATTCCGCCGGCTGGCCGAGAACGCTCCGGACATGATCTATCGCATGTCGCTGCCCGAGGGGATCTACGAATACGTCAGCCCGGCCGCAACAGAGGTCTTCGGATACACGCCGGAAGAGATGTACCGCACGCCCAAGCTTATCGCCGAGGTGATCCACCCCGATTGGAAGGAGTACTTCGAGACACAGTGGGCCAGACTCCTGGAGGGGGACATGCCGCCCTTCTACGAGTATCAGATCGTGGATTCCCTCGGAAACGTGCGATGGATCCACCAGCGCAACGCGATGGTGCGGGACGAAGACGGACATCCCGTGGCCATCGAGGGCATCGTCTCGGACATCACCGAGCGAAGACGCGCCGAGGAGGCCTTGAAGGATCGGGAAAGGACGATCAGGCAGACCCAGCGCATCGCCAGAATCGGAGGTTGGGCCTGGAATCAACGTACCGGTGAGGTGCATTGCACCGACGGGGTGTTCGCGATCTTCGGGCGTGAGCCGAGCACCGCGCCGGTGGACGTCGAAGCGGTTCGCCAATGGTATCCACCCGACGAGTGGCAACACTCGATGCGGATCATCGAGAAGTCCCTCCGATTTCACAGGCCGGGCACGGTCGAGCAGAAGATCTACCGCCCGGACGGATCGCTTCGGCACCTGATCAGCACCTTCGAAGGCCAGTACGACACCCACGGCGAGCCCACGCACGTCGTGGGCGTTGTCCAGGACATCACCGAGCGCAAGCTGGCCGAGAGAGAGCACGAAGCGTATGTTCGATTCCTCGAGAGTCTGGAGCGGATCGACCGGGCGATCCGAGAATCGACCGACGTGGACGAGGCAATGGGACGCGTTCTCGACGAGGTCCTCGATCTGTACGGATGCGATCGCGTCTGGCTGCTCCACCCCTGCGATCCGGCGGCGTCCACCGCGCGTATCACGCTGGAACGAACGCGACCCGAGTATCCCGGTCCCTTGGCCAGAGGCGGCGAGCTCCCCGTGACGGACCAAGTTCGGCGGAGCATGAGAGAGGTACTGGAATCCGAAGACCCGGTCGTTCAAGATCCGTCGTCCGGCAGGCCGCTGTCGGACGCCGCTCGGTCCTTCTCGGCTCAGTCGCAGATGCTCTTGGCCATTCGTCCCCGGGCGGACCGCCCCTGGCTGTTCGGCATGCACCAATGCTCGCATGCGCGGGTGTGGTCTCTGGAGGAACAAAGGCTCTTCAAGGAGATCGGCCGGCGCATCGCCGACGCGCTAAGCAGCCTGCTGACGCTCCGGACCCTTCGAGAAAGCGAGGAGAAGTATCGGCTGCTGTTCGACAACATCGACGCCCTCGTGTCGGTGTACGACGAACGCGGCGTCTGCCTGCTGATGAACAAGACCGTGGCGTCGCTCCTAGGGGGAAGCGCCGAGCAGTTCATCGGAAAATCGTTCCCTGAGCTCCATCCGGGAGCGGGCCACGAGTACATGAAGCGCGTGCAAGGCGTCATCAGGACGGGAAAGCCGAGAGACGATGAGGATCTCATTGAGTTTGCCAATGGCATGCGGTGGCTGCTATCCAAGACGCAGCCCCTGCGCGACGCCGGTGGCAGAGTGATTGCCGCGCAAATCCTATCTCACGACATCACCGAGCGCAAACGGGCAGAGGAAGAGAGAACCAAGCTCGAGGAGCAGCTCCGTCATTCCCAGAAGATGGAGGCCGTCGGGCAGCTCGCCGGAGGCGTCGCCCACGACTTCAACAACCTCCTTCAGGGCATCCAAGGATACACGGAAATGGCCCTCCTGGAGGTCCCACAGGCGAACCCGGCTCACGCGGATCTGAAGGAGGTGCTAAAGGCCTCGGACCGTGCGGCGGTGCTGGTCCGGCAACTGCTCGCCTTCAGCCGACGCGAGACCCTCCGGCCGCGGTATCTCGATCTCAACGACGTCGTCGCCGGACTGATGAAGATGCTGCGACGCGTCATCGGGGAGCATATCGAGCTGAGCGTCGTGCCGGGCAGCGACATCGGCACCGTGTACGCGGACCTCGGCCAGATCGAGCAGGTCCTGATGAACCTCTGCGTCAACGCGCGCGACGCCATGCCCGACGGCGGACGAATCGTGATCGAGACCGGCCGGGCGCATTTCGACCGCCACTACGTTGAGGAACACCCGTGGGCGTTGGAGGGGGATTACGTCTCACTGGCCGTCTCCGACACTGGCGTCGGAATCCCCGCCGAGATCCGCGACCGCGTGTTCGAGCCCTTCTTCACGACCAAGGAGGTCGGCAAGGGCACGGGCCTAGGGCTGGCGACGGTCTACGCCATCGTGAAGCGCCACGAAGGCGACATCAGCGTGTACAGCGAGCCGGGCAAGGGCAGCACGTTTCGGATCTACCTTCCCACCCAAGAAGAACCGGACAGCCGCGAACAGTCTAGGACGCCCGGGCAGCGCGAAACGCCGGGCGGATCGGAGACCATCCTCGTCGCCGAGGACGACGAGCTGGTCCGAGACCTGACGATCCGTGTCCTCGGCGGCGCCGGCTACACGGTCATTGCCGCTCGGGACGGCCAAGAGGCCCTGGATCTGTTCAGCCAGTACCGCGCGCGGATCAACCTGGCCTTGCTCGACGTCGTCATGCCGAAGAAGAGCGGCCGGGTCGTCTACGACACCATCAGTGAAACGCACCCCAACTTACCCGTGATCTTCAGCAGCGGGTACAGCTACAATGTTCTCGAAACCGGCTCTCTGCCGGAGGAGGGGTATGACCTGATCCAGAAGCCTTACAATCCCAAAGATCTCCTGCACAGGGTGCGGGAGGCCCTCGAGAGGAGCCGGCGGAACAAGCCCTCCTAGCGCATGCTTGGCGACAACCCCCGCCGTTCGTCGCGATAATCGGTCCGCCACGCCGCCTCGCGCAAAGGTCGGTCGGGTGTTGTCACGGCCCCCGCGGGCCGCTAGGGTGTGTGGCCGTCGGCGCGCCGCGTCGTACTGGATAGGGGCACTGAATATGCAAGGCATGCTGGACCTGAGCACACTCGAGGGGATGGTGGAAGCCGGCGAGATCGACACGATCCTCGTGGTCTTCCCGGATCATCTGGCACGTCTGATGGGCAAGCGGGTCACCGGGAGGTACTTCCTGGACGACCTCATCAAGGGCGGCATGGGCGCCTGCAACTACCTGCTCACCGTCGACATGGAGATGAACCCGCTGGCGGGCTTCGAGTACACGAGCTGGGAGAAGGGCTACGGCGACTTCCGGGCCGTTCCGGACATGACCACGCTCCGGCTGGTGCCCTGGCTCGAGAAGACCGCCCTGGTCATGTGCGATCTGGTGGAAGAGGAAACCGGCGAGCCCGTCGAGGTCTCACCGCGCCGCATCCTCCGCCGACAGATCGAACGGGCGGCTGAGGCGGGCATGAAGATCATGGCCGGCAGCGAGCTGGAATTCTACCTGTACGACGAGTCCTACCGCTCGGTGCGTCAGAAGCGGTACCACGGCCTGGTGCCCAGCTCCGACTACATCATCGACTACCACGTCATGGACCCGTCCAAGGACGAGGACGTGATCCGCACGATCCGGAATCAGATGGACGCGGCGGGGGTGCCGGTCGAGTTCAGCAAGGGCGAATGGGGCCTCGGCCAGCACGAGATCAACCTCCGCTACGCCGAGGTGCTGGAGATGTCCGACCGGCACGTGATCTACAAGAACGGCGTCAAGGAGATGGCCAACCAGGCGGGGCGGGCCATCAGCTTCATGGCCAAGATCAACCGTGCGGCCGCCGGCTCGAGCTGCCACATCCATCTCAGCGCCTGGGACGAGAAGTCCGGACGAAGCCTGTTCACCAAGGATCACGCCCCCAGCAAGACCTTCATGCACTTCCTGGGCGGCATGATGGCGGCCACGGGCGAGATGGCCTTGATGTACGCCCCCACCGTGAACTCCTACAAGCGGTTTCAGCCCGGATCCTTCGCCCCGACCCGCGTGGCCTGGGGCCGGGACAACCGGACGTGCGGATACCGCATCGTCGGCCACGGCGAATCCCTGCGAATCGAGTCTCGCATCCCGGGCGCCGACATCAACCCCTACCTGACCTACGCCGCGGCGATCGCCGCCGGACTCCAGGGCGTCGCCCAGGAGATCGACCCGCCGGCGGAGATGAAAGGCGATGCGTACTATGCCGAAGGCGTCCAACAGGTTCCAATGAATCTCCGTGACGCCATCGACCAGTTCGCCGCCAGCGATCTGGCCAAGTCGGCCTTCGGTCAAGAGGTGGTCGACCACTACGTGCGACTGGCCCGGATCGAGCAGGAAACGATCGATCGAGAGGTTACCGACTGGGAGCTGATCCGGTACTTCGAGCGGATCTAGCGACGCACCGCGGCGATTCGAGTCCGTTCGCGTCTCTCACCGGCGCGCGTTACAATGAGTCGAGTCAGTGTTTCCGTCACGTTGAGGCGACGCCCAGACAAACTGCCGATCGCGTGGCGGCCGAAGGGTTGATGCGCCTCGATCATCCGTAGGGTCCTATCGATGGCGACGGAGTTCCGATGTGACAAATGCGGCAAGTCACTTCTGACCACCGACGCCCCCGGCACGCTCATCGCGTGCCCGAACTGCGGTAGTCAGGTCCCCGTGCCAAGCCAGGCGGGTCCGGCCTCCGCCGACGGCGTCGAGGCCCCCCCGCCGCAAAGGACCCCGCCGCCCAGAAGGTCGCGGCTCGCCGATGTCGGCGATTCCCCGCCATCCTCGGAAACAGCTCCTATCGAAGAGGGCCAACTGTCGGAGCGCGCCGTCGGCGCCCTGGCGGTCGGGATGCCGTGGGGGATTTCAGTGGTCTTCCACGCGGGCATCTTCCTGGTCCTCCTGTTCCTGTTCATGACGCAGGTCATCGGCAAGGACCCCGAGGAGGACAGAGTCATCATCCCCGACGCGCGCCTGGCCGAGGACCCGGGCGCCATGATCAACCCCGAGAAGAACGACCTCAACCTTCAGAACGCCCAGTCGAAGCGGCAGACGAAACGCCACAAGTACAAGACCCAACCGGCAAAGAACATGCTCGCCGACGCGGCGATGAAGAAGAAGGGCGAGCTGAAGATCATCGGCATCGGCCAGGGAAGCGGCGGTGGACCCTCGGCCTACGGACTCAGCGTGGGGGAGGGCGACGGGCCTCGGGCTTCGTTCTATGGCTCCGGGGGAAACGCCTACAAGATCTGCTACGTCATCGACCGGTCCGGCTCGCTGCTGGATACGTTCTTCTATCTCAGGGATGAGATCAAGCGGAGCATACGAGCCTTGGTGCCGCAACAGCAGTTTCACGTCATCTTCTTCAGCCAAGGCAAGCCCGAGGAAATGCCCGCCAAGAAGCTCGTTTACGCGACGCAGGCCAACAAGGACGCCGCCTTCAAGTACCTCGATACGGTCGTGCCGGGCGGACAGACCGATCCCGGGCCCGCCTTGGAGCGCGCGTTCCACTACAAGCCGGAACTGATCTACTTCATGACCGACGGGGATTTCTCCGCTGACGTCCTGGAACGTCTGCGGCAGCTCAATCGCGACAAGAAGATCAAGATCAATACCTTCTCGTTCGTCTTCAAGCCGGGCGAAGAGCTCCTGCGGCAGATTGCCGAGGAAAACGGCGGACGATACAAGCACGTGAGCGAGGACGACCTGGGACAGTGATCCGAAACCACGCCATCCCGCGCATCATCTCGTGCCCCATGCGGGGCGGCCTCCTTGCTCTCGCGCTGGCCATGCTCATGCCGATCGGGCTCCGGGCGGATGACGTCTGGGCGGGCAGTCCCGGGCGGAAGCCCCTCAAGTACGGCTCTGTCCGCATTCGCGGCGACCAGGCCGGCGAGCTCGTCTACCTCGGACGGGCGGGTAACATCGTCACGAAGCCCATCGAGGAGGTTACGCGAATCAACGTGCAGGACGAGCCCGAGCTCAACCGGGCCGAGGAGTTGTTCTCGCAGCAGCAGTACGCCCCCGCGATCGAGCCGTACGAGAAGGTCCGCGACAAGACCGCCCTACCGTGGCTGGGACGGTACGTCACCGCACGGCTCATCAAATGCTACGATGAGGCAGGCCGATTGCCCGAGGCCGTCGATGCGTGGGCTCGGACCCTCGAGCGTTGGCCAAGCTACGCGGTCACCCGCGCCCCGAGTAAGTTCGGGAAGAAGGGATCGGATCTCAACAAGCGCGCCCTCGACGTCCTGGCCAAGGCGATGACAGGCAGCTTACCGCCGGAGAGCAAGGAGGCCGTCAAGGCCCTCCAAGTGGCCATCTGGGGAGTAGAAGGCGATCCGCGAGCCCAGACCGCCGCCCCGGCACGGCCCGCTCGCCCCGGAGAAGGCGACCAGCGAGGCGAGGACGACGGTGCGGCCTCGGCCGGCGCCGTGGCCGGCAAGGTCGACGTCGTGGAGGCGCTCTCGCGGGCCGACCGCCACCACGAGGCCAAACGATACGACGACGCCCTGATCGAGATCAACCGCGCTCTGGCGGGAATGCCCGAACGTCGTCGGCAGACGTACATGCCGCGACTGCTCGCGCTCAAGGCGGCCTGCCTGATGGCCAAGGGCGACGCCCTGGCCAAGGCCGGCAAGGCGGACCAAGCCCGCGCCGAATACATCCGAGCCGGACTGGCGGCGATGCACGTGGTCGCGTTCTTCCAGGACAGCCCCTCGTTCATCGAGTGTCTCTACCTGACCGGGAGCTGCCACGAGAAGATCGGCGCCGGCAAGCAGGCGATCGCCCTCTACCGCGAGTGCAAGGAGTACGCCATCGGTCGGGCCCAGCCGCAGTGGGAGCGTCAGGCGGTGGAAGCCCTGAAGCGATTGGACGTGAAGACGGAGTAGGTTGCCGCGCCAGCGCGCGGCCGTTCGAACCGGCTGTCACCGCACCGCCCGTCGGCGGTCGGTCTGACGCGAAAATCGGAGTGATGGTGGGAGGAGTCATGCGAGCACGATCGTTTGAGCGATTCACCATGGCAGTCTTCGTCTGCCTCTTTCTGGTCGGGGTGGCCAGTGCCGAGCAGCCGTCGGCCGCGCCGGCGAGGGCCGACGCGGACATCCCCTACTTGTACGTCTTCGTCGTGAACTCCGGACCGATCACCTGGTTCATCCAGATCCCGCTGTCGGTGGCCGTGCTCGCGTTGATCATCCGCTACGCCATCCTGATCCGCCGAAAGAACATCCTGCCGACCGAGACGCTGGCGCAGATCAATCAGCTCTTCCAGGAGAAGAAGTTCCGCGAGGCGATGGAGTTCGCCTCCACCGACGTCTCGATGCTGGGGGGCGTGGTCCACTCGGGGCTTCACGAGGCCGCCAACGGCTACGCGGCGATGCTCAAGGCCGTCGGAGATGCCGCGGAGGAGCAGTCCATCAAGCTGCTGCGACGGATCGAGGTGCTCAACATCATCGGGAACATCTCGCCGATGATCGGGCTGTTCGGGACGGTCACGGGCATGATCCTGGCCTTCTGGGCGTTGGTGGTCATCGTCCAGAAGGGGGGCGTGACGGACGCGGCGCAACTCGCCGCAGGCATCATGTACGCCCTGGGCACGACCTTCTGGGGATTGCTGGTGGCGATCCCGGCACTCGCCGCGTTTTCCTGGTTCCGCGCCCGCGTGGAGGTCCTGGCGGACGAGGCGACCGCCGCGGCGGAGGAGCTCATGGCCGTCTTCAAGCCGGGCGCGAAGAAGTGATCGCCGCGACGTCCTGACGGATCCGGAGCACGCGCAGTGGCCCGTCGATACGAGCCGAAACCGATTGACGTGAACCTCACGCCGATGATCGACGTGACGTTCCTGTTGATCATCTTCTTCATGCTCGTCTCACAGATCACGCAGAGCGAGACCGACCCCATCCACGTGCCGCGCCCGACGGACAGCAAGGCGCGCGAGATGGAGTATCCGCACAAGCTCATCATCACGCTGGTGAATGACGGCGAGGGCGGGGTGCGGCGATACAAGGTCGGCTCGCGACTCGCCAAGGACATGGATACCGTTCGAGCCATTGCCGAGGAGAGCAACCGGCTCGCCGAGGCCGAGGGCGAGCACCTCGCCGTGATCGTTCGGGCCGACCGTGACGTGCGATACGAATACGTCCGTCCCGTGTTGGAGGCGATCGCCAAGGCGGGCCTGGAAAACGTCAATCTGGCCGCGGAGACCACGAGCCAGAGCCGCAAGGGCCTGCCCGCGCAAGAGGAGTTCTAGTGCCCGACGTCCAACGCCAACCCGGCTCGCCGCAAAGATCGCGCCCCGCGTCCGCCGTGGGCGCCGAGGCCGCCCTGCCCGAGCGACGCCCCCGGAAGCGACCGACGCACCTCGAGCAGCCCAACCTCACGCCCATGATCGACGTCGTCTTCAACCTGCTCATCTTCTTCCTCTGCACGGGCAACTTCAACCAACCCGAGGGCCTGCTGCCCAGCCGCCTGCCCAAGCATCACGGCGTGACCTCCGGCGACGAGCTGCCCACGACGCCGATCCGCGTCATCCTGAGGCAATACGGCTCCGGCGAGCACGACTATACGATCCAGATCGAGCAGCGCGCCGAGCGACCAAACGACTTCCGAGAGCTGGCCGAGGCGCTCGAGGCCCTGCGCGAGAGCCCGGCCTTTTCGGCCGACAGCCAGGTGATCATCGTCGCGGACGGCAACGTCC
Source organism: Phycisphaerae bacterium (assembly GCA_016927755.1). GTDB lineage: Bacteria > Planctomycetota > Phycisphaerae > UBA1845 > JAFGLZ01 > JAFGLZ01. The sequence continues at coordinate 38,339 of JAFGLZ010000152.1, read as the reverse complement.
GATGGGATCACCTCGTCAACGCCTTCAACGCCGCGTTGGTCGCGCGGTTCAAGAATATTTCCTTCGGAACGAGGTGAGGCCGGATCTATGCCGTTGCATGCTGGTGGATATCTGCTCCCGGGTCTCGTGTGCTGCGTCGTCGGCGCGTCCGGGCCGAGCCAAGTTCAGCCCGAAGACAAGCTGCTCGATCCGAGCGCCCTGCGGGGCGAGCTCCTTCGCCGGGGGATGAACGATCTCCTGCAGGCCTATCTCGACGAATGCCCCCCCGAGAGCGAGCTGGACAAGCTCATTTACGAGCGGCAACGGCAACTGGCCGTCCACGCGGACAAGCGCCGCGACGAGGACGAGTGCCTTGCCGCGCTGGACAAGGCCATCGCTCTGCTCGAGCAGGCGATCGAGAAGCACCCCAACGACCCCCGAGCCATCGACTGGCGGTTGGAGCTCGGCAAGGACCTGATCTACAAGCGCGCCGAGCCCTATTACAACAACATCCTCTTTCGAGGCGGATCCAAGGAAGACCGCGAGCAGCTCCTGGCTATTACGACACGGGCGACCAAGGTCTTCGACGACCTGATCAAGGTCATCGAACGGTGGAACCTGAAGCTCCAGCAGCTCGGCGAGACGGAGCTCCGCAAGCTGGAGAACTCCGGCGAGATCGCTCGGTACCGGACGCTCGAGCTGCAGTCGCGATACTTCGCCAGTTGGGCCCAGTTCTACCGCGCCCTGGCCACGGCGCCCGGCAAGGAACGAGACAAGCTGCTGGCGGACATCATCACCTACTTCACGGTCGAGAAGAAGGAATGGATCGAGACGGACCACAAGGACTCGGGCGTCCAGTGCCAGTCGCTGTTGCTGCTCGGCATGACGTACCGTCTGGCGGGCAAGGCCGATCAGGCCGTCAAGTATTTGGGTCAAGCCGTCAAGCGTGCCGAGGCCCTGACCGACCCGGCCGAGAAGCGAAGCCTCGGATGGGTCGCCAACCTCGGCAAGATGGAAGAGGTCAAGGTCCTCCGGGACAGCGGCGAGTACGACAAGGCGCTGGCCGGCATCCAAGCCATCACGAAGAGCCTTTCCGACGAAACCCAATCGCTGTCGCTCGAGCTGGCGGCGGTCCTCCTGGAAGGATCGATTTACGCCAAACAGGCCGACGAAGCGGCGGCCAAGAAGGACAAGGAGGCCCAGGCCAAGCTGCTGGCCAAGTCGCGCGAGCCGCTGATCGCCCTGGCCACCCGGCGTCCCCAGGCCAAGGCGAGGATCTACTCATCCGTCTATCCCCTGCTCGGTAAGGATCCGGACCCGAAGAAGCTCGGGCCGTTCGATCAGAACGTCCTCGTCGCCGGACTGCTGGCCGACGCCGCGCGGGCCCAGCAGCGGATCGAGCAGGTCCGCAAGGAGGCCGGCGCAAGCCCGAACGCCGATCAACAGAAGCAGATCGCCGCCCTGGAAACCGAGCGGGCCGCCAGCCTGAACAAGGCCATCACAAGCTCCGAGCTGCTCCTGGCCGACGAGTCGAAGCTGGCCAAGGAACTCCGCGCCGAGGCGCTGTTCAACCTGGGCGTGTGCTGCTATCAGCGCGGACAGGCCCTCCGGGCCGTTGAGACCTTCACCCGCCTGCTTCGCGAGCATCCCAAGTTCGACCGTGGCAAGGACGCCATCCTGTACGCCGTCCAGATCGCTTCCGAGCTGAACATGGACCCGGCCAACCGCGATCGGCCCGAGATCCGAACGGCCTTTATCGAGGCCCTGCGCGGATTGACCCGCCAGTACCCTGACAGCGCGGAAGCCAAGTACTGGCAGTTCTTCCTGGCCAATACGCTCGACCTGGCCGGCCAAGCGCGCGCCGCGGCCGAGGCCTACGCCAAGGTCGACCCCACGCACGAGGACTACCTCGACGCGCAGTACTACCGCGTCAACTGCCTCGTCAGACTCTTCAGCGAGGCCGCGTCGAGTGAGTCCGCCGATCCGAGCTCGCTCAAGACGCAGGTCTCCGAAGTGATCGATCAGGCTCGGGCATGCAATCAACGGATCACCGAATCGCTGGGCGCGATCACGGACAAGCAGCGACGCGACACGCTAACGCGGTCCGCGGGGGACGTCCTGCTGACGGCGGCTCAACTTACGAACGAGCCCCCGCTGACCGACTACAAGGAAACGCTCGATATCCTCAAGGGCTTCGAGGATCGTTACTCGGCCTATCGCGACCTGATCGGACGGGCCATGCGCCTCAAGATCGTCGCGCTCCAGGGCCTCGACCAGCTCGACAAGGCCAAGCAGCTCATACCCGATTATCTCAAACGCGATCCCGAGAACGCCGGAGCGACGCTCGGCGCCCTGCTGGCCTCGATGCAGCGGGAGGTCACGCGAGCCAAGGAGAGGAACGACCTCAAGGCCGCGCGGAAGGCCGCGAGCGAAGCCGTCGAGCTGGCCAAATGGCTGTACCAGTGGGCCCAGGACAACCGCAAGCAGCTCAAACCGGACGAGATCTTCGGCATCCGCGTGCAGTACGCCCAGGCCTGCCTCGAGGCCGACCAGTTCGATCAGGCGCGAACGCTCTTCGAGCAGTGCCGCGAGGAAGACGCCGCCCGGTCAGAGAGCAAGGAGCCCTCGCACGGCCCGACGCTGCTGGGCCTGGCCGAGAGCCACTACCGGCTCGGCCTGCAGGCCGCCAAGGACGGCAAGTACGACAAGGCCCGGCAGGAACTACAGACGGCCTCAAAAGAGTTCCTGGCGATCTGGCGCCGCAGCCCGCGACACTCAGACCTCTGGTGGCAGGCGCTGCTCCGCGCCTTGGAGACGCCCGTGGAGCTCCGCGACGTCAGCGTATCGCAGGCCGAGAAGGGCGGCCTCACCGAACAGCAGCGGCAGGAGCTTGCCGCGATCCCCGGCACGCTGGACAGAGTGGAGCAGACGATCCGAGCCGAGCGCCTGACCGACAACAAGCTCGGCGGACACGACCAGGCATTCCGTCGCCTGGAGGCCCGCATCGACGAACTGCGGAAACGGGCCGGAAGGTTGCGCCTCGGCCCATAGGCCGCAAGATGCCCAACACCCCGTAGATGGCGCTACGCGAGGGTCGTAGGGTCGATTCCCGCCTCTTTCAAGATTCGCAAGAGCGTACCTCGGGGGATGTCACGAGCATGAACTGGTACGACGGCGCGGCGCTTCGTGTCGGGATGGCGCATCACGAGATGGCTTCCGGTCTGATGGTCCTTCTCGAAGCCTTCGTCCTCGCGAATGCGCACAACCTTTCGCGGAGAGAGGCTCGGCACTCTAGGCATGGATCGCGTCCGCGGGAGGACTCACGTCGACCGTAGTGTTGAGGACGTCATCGTCATGCGGAATAGCCTCACCGTGTTTGGCGAGGCTCTCCAGATAGGCCTCGATGGCATCCCTTGCCATCCTTCTAGCCTGTTTGACGGTCTTGCCCCAAGTCACACAACCGGGAAGCGCAGGCACCGTAACGGTGAAGCCGCCCTCCGGCTCGGGCCGCAATACGATGTGGTATTTCATCATGATGCGCATTATACCGCGCGGTGGCGTGTAGAGGAAAAGCCCAGGAGAGGCTACGATTAGCGGCGGCTCCAGGACCAGCGAGAGGATACGAGATGATCATTCGTTCGCGTGCGGTGTCTATTGCATGGTCACTACTCATCAGCGGTACACCGTGCCTTGCCGGTGAGCCCACGCCGCCGGTCGTCAAGCAGGTCCCCGGCCAGGCCGAGCTGGGCTTCATCGAGATCCACGGCGTCGCCGCGGGCGCCTTCCAGCCGGGCCTCTGGCAAGAAGGCGCGCTGCACTGGCTGCCGGACGTCCGCTCGCCCCTGATCCGCCCTCGGTGGTCCGGCGTCTTCAGGAACATCTACGCCCCGTCGATCGTCGAAGTGCCCAGCGGCTGGCGGGTCTTCTACGGCGCGTGGGACGGCGTGGACACGGGCAACGACAGGATCTACAGCCTGGTCACGAACGACTTCCTCGACTTCCGCGATCGCGCCACCGTCATCGGCAACGGCGTGTTCATCCACGCCTGCAACGTCAGCGCGATCCGCTTCGACGACGGGTCGTACCACATGCTGTGCACGGTCTACCCCGACTTGAAGAAGCAGAACAAGCCGGCGGCCTTCCACAGCCCCGACGGCAGGACCTGGAACGGCTCGCCCGCACCCTATCCCGCCCGGATGTCCGACATCGTCGAGATGACCGGGTACCCGCCCTACGAGGAGGCGGACATCAACGGCGTCAACGTGCTCTTCTTCGAGGGCGGCACGTACTATCTCTACTTCAACAACTGGCGGGACGCCGGCCGGCTCTATCGGGCATCGGGTGAGGACGGCAAGCGATTCCGGTTCGACGGAACGTGCCTGGAGACGTCTCACGCCGTCAACGACGTCAAGAAGTTCGTGGCCGGCGGCAGGCCGCGATACCTGATGGCCCTCCACCGGAACACGGACCGGCTCTGGTACGCGTTGTCCGACGACGGCATGCGGTTCGGGCCCGAACGAGAGCTGGTCACGCATCTCGGCGATCAGGATCGGTATATCGTGGCCGTCGGCTGGGTGGTGCGAGGTGATCGGCTGCTGGGGTTCCTCTACGGCGCCGGGGCCGTGCCGGGGCTGAACCGAAATCGCATCTTCGCCCGATGGCTGCAGAAGCGAGTCGTCTTCGTGACGGACGACGGCAAGCGCCTCGCCCCGACGCAATCGCTCGGCCCCGATCGCCAACTCATCCCGATCGTCGGCGAGATCAAGGGGCACTTCGAGGTCTTCGCCGAGGACGGCAAGACCCGCCTGGCGCAGTCGCCGGCCACAAAGGCGGTCTCCGGCGCGGTCTATGTTGTGGACACTCCGCAGTGAGGCCGAAGAGCCGAGACCGATCGAAGGGGCGTCTATCCTACGACGCTGCCAACTTGCCTCGGAGCTGCTCCAGGAGCGGTAACACCTGGTCCATCGAACGGCGCACCTCCTCAAGAGTCAACTGGATACCCGATATGAGAGGATAGCGTTCGATGAGATAGTAGGCCGTAATCCGCTGGCAGGCGGCTCGGAAGGGCTCGACGGAGGCGTCGTGTGCCAGCACGGCGTTCAGCAAGACCTCGAGATCATGTGTGCGCTGAAGCTGCCATCCGTTGGCCAGAAGAAAGGCTTTGAGGAGCTTCTCGGACGCCTGTTGCAGGAAGAAAGCGGCGGCCTCCGGATCCCCGGCATCGAGCAGCTTCTCAACTCGACGCAGATCGCGATCCGCCAGCCGGAGCCAGTCGGAAGGATATGAGGATTCCTCAGGTGGCATAGAGGACCTCGCCGTTGGCCAGCACGTCGGCCAAGAACTGATCGCCGCGAGCGACGCCACGCGCGACCTCATCCGGCGTCAGGACGAATGTGTCCAGCCCAACCATCCGGTTGGGATCCGAAACGATGCCACGCACCTTGCTCCAACGGTCGATGAAGGACTCGTCCGTCTCCTTGATGATGAGCAGATCAACGTCACTGTGAGATCCAGAGCCTTCTCTCGCGCACGAGCCGAAGAGGATGACCTTCTCGGGCTGATACTCGGCGATCAGCCTATCGAGAATCGCCTCTATGACCCGCGACACGTCACATCGAGATTGCATGCATGGGGCCCTCTCATGCGTTCCGAACGGACCTCAGTGTCCCCGTGTACAGCCGACAACCTCCACATGCATTGTATCAGCCCGATCGTCCCTTTGCGCTACCCGAGCACGGCCTCCAACGCATCCAGCGTCTCGATGACGTGGCCCGGCTCGCCGCCCGGCGCGGCGGCGTGCTTCATCAGGTTCTCCGGGCGGTCGACCATCACCGTTCGCCAGCCCAGCCGGTTGGGGGCCACGAAGTCCTTCGACACGTCGTTGCCCACGTAGACGCAGGCTGGCCCGGAGACTCCGCAGGCCTCCTCCAGCCATCGGTAGCCACGCTCGTGCGGCTTCCAGAACTCCCGGCCCCAGCGCCCCGTGAGCACGACGTGATCGACGCGGTCGGCCAGGCCCAGCTTGTCGACCTTGGCCTGCTGCTTCTCGACGGGGCCGTCGCTCAACAGGCCAAGAACGACCTTGCCGCGGAGCCGGGTCAAGACGGCGTCCGCGTCCGGGAAGAGACGAATGTCCGCGTCGTGTGTCCGGTAGATCTCGATCATCCTCGGCACGAGCACGTCGGCGTCCGTCCGCCCCAGATCGGCCAGGAGCGCGTTGAACACGCGCATCCGGTCGCCCGTGCGGTAGTGATGGACCATTCGCTCGACGAGATCGAAATCGGCCCGCAGCTCGTCGGCCAGGGCCTCGGCGATCGCCGCGTAGCCGCTCAAGGCGTGCTGCCACTCGGAGTAGAGCGTGTCGTCGAGGTCGAAGACGATCAATTCGGCTCTTCGGGTCTGGTCACCCATCCGCCACCTGACTTGCCCCCTCAAACACGGGGGCGCGCAATGACGCGATTCACCGCGTGCTTATGGGGAACCCCGCTGGACATGCAATCGAAGATCTCCTCGGCGCTGTGGACGATTTCCCAGTCCCAGTAATACCCCATCAGCTCCCCCGACCTATACGCGAAGGCGGTCGGTTCGGCATCCGGGGCTCGCGCAATGAAGGGCTTGGTGACGAAGACTGACATCGAGTTGATGCCCCCGGCGGCGGTTGCCTCCTTGAAATGCGCGAACCGCTCTTGCCGGGCCTCGGGCGGCAGGTAGTGCAGTGCGCCCGTCGAGAAGATGACGTCGTACTTGCCCTCAATCTGATAGCTGATGATGTCCGCTTGGATGGTCTCGACGCGGACGGCCGCGTCCTCAGCGAGGAGCCTCGTCTTGGTGAGCCCGGGCAAAGATGCGTCAAGACCCACCACATCAAAACCGTGTTGCGCGAAGTAGACGGCGTTCCTCCCTTCTCCGCAACCGGCGTCGAGCAATCTAGGGCGGAAATCCCCGTGTGGTCGCACAAGCTCGATGACGCGCTCGCACATGCCCGAGGGCTTCTTGCCCCAGTAGTATTCCTGCCCTTCATACTTACTGTCGTAGGGATTGTCCCTTTTCATCCGAGGGCTCCCAAAGACAGTCTACACCGTGACGTGGTCTAGGCGGACCGCCCGCTTCCCAGGCCGCGGAACCTGGCACGATTCCGCCACCCGGCGCTAGCCGCCTCCCGAAACGCGCTTCCGGTAGTAGGCCAGCCGCTCCTCCTTGGTCATGCTGGCGAAGTCGGGGCCGCCGTTGTTCCATGTCTTGCCGTCGACGACGGCCCGCGTCGCGGGTGCCGGCTTGGCGATCGTCCCGGCCGCGGTTCTCGCTCCGCCCGCCATGCTGACCTGCACCTTCGGCGAGCCCGAACGGGCGTAGCTCATCGTCGGATTCGTGAGCTGCATGTCCTCCTGGAGCGATCGGTACGGCTTGAGGCCCAGCGCCTGGAGCACGCCGTGATAGGCCGCCACCGCCTCCTCCGGACCGACCTGGCCGTCCACGATCCGGCGGAGCATCTGGATGAAGGCGAGCTGGTGCTCGGCGTTGTTGATCTTCCGCCCGAACAGGGCGACCTTCGCGCCGTACTTCTGCGCCTCGGCGAGCAGCTTGAACGCGTCATATGTCGTGCCGCTCGAGCCACCGAGGATGCCCACGATCAGCTTCGGGTCGTAATGCACGAGCTCCTCGGTGAACTTCGGGCCGTGATAGACCATCTTCAGGAACACCGGCCTGGCCGTCTCGGGCACGCCCGCCAGCGTCCGGATGATGCTGTCGTTCACGAACGCCCCGATGTGCTCGACGTCGATCGGGCTGGCCAGCGCGTTCGGATCGAAGACCTCCAGGAAGTGGCGGAAGCCCTTTCGCTCCGCCTCGATGCGGAAGTCGCGATAGGCCGCGATCGTCTGCCGATCGAGCGCCGCGTCGTTGTTGAACGTGATGCTGTAGAGGCCCAGGTTCGCCCCGAGCAGCCGCTCCGAGGGCGAACATTCGACCTTGCCGCACTGGAGCTGATCGAGCGTGGCCGTGCGAAACGGCAGCGATGGTTGCGTCCCGTAGGCTCCGTTGCGAACGAAGTGGATGTCGGTCGTGTCGTTGCACCGCGCCGCGGGCGTCACGTGCGAGCCGTCAAACAGACGTTCCTGAATCGTCAGGATGCTGTTCGTGTGGGCCGACATGAGCATGATGTCGACCAGCCCCTGCTTGACGACGTCCCGGATGCACTGCCGGAACTCTTCCAAGCTGCGGAACTTGCCCTCCTGCGAGTAGTGCTCCGGAGACCGACCCGGCGCCGCGATGCCGTAGGCCATGTCCGGGTCCTTCGCGTCGGCGATGATGAACTCCCCGCACGAGGGGTCCGCATTGATCTTGGCCAGCTTGATGTCCAGGGCCTTGTCCACGTTCACGCCTCCATCACTGGTTCACCCGAAGGTGCGTTCCATGCGAGCGTCTACTTCAATACGGCCATGACCTCGTCGGTAACCGTCTTGATCAGGGCCTCAAGATTCGCCGGGGCCGACCCGCCGGCGCTCGGACGCGTCGTCGCCGCCGGCGCGGGCTGCGGCGGCTGCGCCGTCGTGCCCGTCACCACATGCTGCGTCGTCGGGACCGAGGACCGGCCCCCGTTCGACCCGCCGTTGTACCCGCGACCGAACTCCGTGTTCACGCAAAGATCCGCGTTCTGCATCTTCCGCGGGTCCCCCTCGTATCCGAGCTGCTCCTTCAGCTCGAGCAGCCCCTTGACGTGCGACTCGTCGATCCGCTGCACCCGGCCCAGCCCCTTGGCGATGTAGAGCATCCGGCAGTACGCGTCGAGGATCTCCGTTCGGAAGTACGCCTCCTCCAGCGTCCGGCCCCAACTGATCGTCCCGTGGTTCTTCAGCACGACCGTGTTCGCCTTGCCGACGAAGGGCCGAATCGTGTCGGCGAACTCCTGACAGCCGGGGTTCTCGTACACGGCCGTCGGAACGATCCCGAGGAAGATCTCGACCTCCGGCAGGACGCACGACGGGATATCCTCCCCGGCGATGCTGAACGCCGTCGCGTGCGGCGGATGACAGTGAACGACCGCCATCATCGTCGGATCGTCCTTGAACAGCTCGAGGTGCAGCAGGATCTCGCTGGTCCGCTTCTTGCGACCCTCGAGCTGATTGCCCCGCATGTCCACCTTGCAGATGTCGTCCGGCTTGAGAAACCCCTTGCTGACCATCGTCGGCGTGCAGAGGACCTCGTTGTCATTGATCTTGACGGTAATGTTCCCGTCGTTGGCGGCCGCGAAGCCCTTGGCGTAGATCCGCCGGCCTATCTCGCAGATTTCCTGTTTGATCTGGTATTCGTTGATCATCGCACCGCTCCATCATCTACTCGGCCGGGCGGCTCACGAGCCCGCCCTCCGCGCCTAATCCAGGACGTTCACCGCGTCGAGGATGCACGACAAGTACGCGTCCACCGGCACCCGGGCCGGCGTGAAGGGCATCGCCCCCTCGCGACCCTCGCTGAATCCGACGATGTCCCCGTCGGTCGCGCTCAATTCATCCCAAACGACGATCGTCTCTTCCGACGTGGCCCCCCGACCCCGAAGGACCTCCATCGTGTGCGGTTGGACGATCATCAATCGCGCGCCGCGGAAACTTGCGCAAGAGCGGTTCAGCGTGATCTGTCCGACGACCTTACCGATCCGCACCGAGACGTTTCCTTTCCGCGGCCAGGATCGCCGCCTCGATCGCCGGAAGCGACCGCCTTTCGGCCTTGAGGAACTTCGAGGCGATCTGCTTGATCTCGTGATACGACTGAACCCCCGGCTGCAACGCCAGCACGTTCAGACCCACCGCCCGACAAGCCGACTCCGCCGCCCGCCAGCACGTCCCGATCATCGCGCGAACGTCCGGCAGCTTGTTGGCCAGGATGCACACCGTGCCCGGGTGCGCGTGCAGCACGATCCCGCGCTCGATCTCGCCCGTGGCGATCGCCCCGCACAGCTCGATCGCCGTCGCCAGGGACTCCTGTCCTCGGCTCGACGGCATCTCGAACCGCCGGTAAGGCCCCGCGACGTCCTCGATCGCCGCCGCCGTCGAGCGAATCATCGGCTGCTCGAACTCCGCGGCGATCCCGTAGGCCACATCGATCCCGCCGCCGTCCTCCTGGTACGACACGGGAACGTTCGTGTGCCGCATCCAGTCCTGAGCGGCCGGCGTGATCAGGGCATCCCGAGAAACGACGATCGGCTGACCGGCCTGAGCCAGTCGCTCCAACGTCGTCGCCGTGATCAGTTCCCGAGCCATGACCCTCTCACGTCCTCGTCTCGGACTCGTCGTCCACGATCCCCAAGACCGTCCATCGCGCCGGAGACTGCTCGTCGCCGACGAGATCCCGCGCGCCCTTGCCGTCGTTGCTGATGATCACCAGGTCGCCGATACCGGCTCCCAGCGAGTCGATCGCCAGCAGCGGGTCGTCCCGCTCGGCCTTGACCGGCGCCACGACGAGCATCCGCCAGCCCGTTAGCGAAACGTGCTTGATCGTCGAGGTCGCGTTGCCAATCACCCGAGCCAGATACACGCGTCGCCTTCAACTCCAATGCAAACGTCCACGTCCCCGCTTACCCCGTCGCGCGCGGCGGGAGGCATCCTGCAAGGCCTTCGCCGTCAGATGATCCGCAGATGTCCGATCATGATGCATCGCCGCACCCGCGTGAACGTCAGCGGGCTCGTCGGGCCCTCGCCCGTCGGGGTGGCGATGCTGTAGCTGACGAAGCCCTCGCCCTCGTTCGTCGCGCCGTTCTTGAAGAACAGCGTCGTGTTCATCACGCGACCCATCTTCGTCAGATTGGCCACGTTCATGCTGTGCATGATGCACGTGTGGCCGAAGCCGTGCTCCGACTGCCTGGCCAGCTCGATCGCCTGGTCGACGTCCGAGCAGCGAACGATCGGGATCACCGTCGTCATCTGCTCGTGCTGAACCAGCACGTGGTTCGCGTCCGTCTCGCCGTAGAGGATCTGAGTGCCCCGCGGAACGCTCAGGCCGATCATCCCGGCTAGCACCTGGGCGTCCTTTCCGACCACGTCGCGGTTCAGGACCAGATGGCCGTTCTGCTGGATGAAGCACTTGGCACCGACGGCGTCCATCTGCTGCGTGCTGAGCCGATACCCGCCGTGCCGCTCCATCGCGTTCATGAGCTTGTCGAAGATGCTGGCCACGGCGAAGACCTGCTTCTCGGCCACGCACAGCAGGTTGTTGTCGTACGTGGCGCCCTGGATGATCTTCTGGGCCGCGCGGTCGATGTCCGCCGTCTCGTCGACGACGACGGGCGGATTGCCCGGACCCGCGACCACCGCCTTCTTCCGGCTGGCCATCGCCGCGTTGGCCACGCCCGCCCCGCCCGTGACGCACAGCATCGCGATGTCGGGGTGCGTGAAGATCGCCTCGGCCGTCTCCAGCGTCGGCTTCTCCATCACGCAGATCAGATTGTCGACGCCTACCTTCTCGTGGATCGCCTGGTTCCAGAGCCGCGTGATGTAGATCGCCGTTCGGATGCCGCTCGGATGCGGGTTGATCACCAGCGTGTTGCCCGCGGCGATCATCTGCAGCGCGTTGCAGCACATCGTCGGGATGACGTGCGTGACCGGCGTGATGGTTCCGATGACGCCGAACGGCGCGTGTTCCACGACGGTCAGGCCCGCGTCGCCGCTGTAGGCCTCGCTCCGCAGGAACTCCGTCCCGCTGACGGCGTCGATGATGAGCTTCAGCTTGTCGAACTTGTGGTCGAGCCGGCCGATCTTCGTCTCCTCGAACTCCATCTTGCCGAGCTCTTCGATGCGCGATCGGACCACGTCGCGGATCGTCTGGACGATCTCGGCGCGCGTCGCGATGGTCTGCTGCTTCAGCCAGGTCTGCGCCGCCTTGGCCGCCGCCGCCGCCTCGTCGACGCAGTTGAAGATCCCCCACTTGCCGGCGTGCGACCCCGCGGGCGCCGCCGGTCGAGCCGCGATCGGCGACGACGCCCCGATCGGCACCGCCGCAGCGCCTGGACCCGCCCCCGGCGTCGCCGGCGACCCGCCGCCGCGCAACTGCGTGAGGACCTCTTGCACCACGTCCCGAATGACGTCTTCGCTGATCTGTGCCGTCGTCATGGCTTTGCCCTTCTCTGGCTCGCGCGCCGCCCGGCAGAGCGGTCGACGCGACGGGCCTAGACCGGATCAACCCGCGTCGCGGCGGCATGCTCCACGCCGCCCGACGCCTAGTCCTGATCCTCGTCCTTGTAGATCGTCTCGCCCTCGACCGTCACGCGGTCGATGATGCCCACGATCACGGCGTCCACCGGCATGTCGCCCGTGAACTCCGTCAGCCGCGCGCTGCTGCCCTGGGTGATCAGCACGTACTCGTTGTCGCCGGCGCCGACCGTGTCGACCGCGACGAGCACCTTGCCGCCCCCCTTGAGCTTGGGCGACTTACCCGTTGCGTCCAACGAGTACGTCTCCACCACGAGCAGCTTCTGACCGCCGACCTTCGCGGTCTTCTGCGTGGCAACCACGTTTCCCTTGACGCGTCCGATGAGCATGGCCGAACGCCTCCTCTGGCCACTTGCGTGGCTCGTCTGCCGGCGGAGCTTACTTGCTCAGCGGCGACATCTTTTCCAGCTCGCCGTGCGGCCGGGGAATCACGTCGACGCTCACCACCTCGCCCACGCGAGACGCCGCCGACGAGCCCGCGTCCACCGCCGCCTTCACCGCCGCGACGTCGCCCTCGAGCACCACGGTCACCAGACCGCTGCCCACCCGTTCCCAACGCTTGTACGATACGTTGGCCGCCTTGAGCGCCGCGTCAGCGGCCTCGACCAGCGCTACCATGCCTCGCGTCTCGATCAATCCAATCGCTTGCTGTGACATCTCATCTTTCTCCTGTCGGGCCGATCCGCCGACCCGTGATCGTTACATGTTTCGCCTGCGCCTCAGGCACCGCCTTGCAGCACGGCCCGCGTCTGCCTCGCCACGATCAGCTCCTCGTTCGTCGGGATCGACATCAGCCGAACCCGCGAGGTATCCGTGCTCAGCGTGACCTCGCCGCCGCGGGCCGTGTTTCGTTCGGGGTCCAGCTCGATCCCGAACCAGTCGAGGCCCGAGCAAACCCTCGCGCGAAAGGCCACGCCGTTCTCGCCGATACCGCCGGTGAAGACGATCACGTCCGCGCCGTTCAGGGCGACGAGGTAGGCGCCGATGTAGTGACGAACGGACTCGGCGAGCGTCTCAATCGCCAGCGTCGCCCGCTCGCTGCCCTCGGCGGCCGCCCGCTCGATGTCCCGCAGATCGTTGCTCACGCCGCTGATGCCCAGCAGGCCGCCCTGCTTGGCCATCATCGACAGCAGCGTCCGCACGTCGTGGTCCGTCTTGTCCAGCAACTTGAGCAGCGCGTACGTGTCGAACTCGCCGACGCGGTTGTTGTGCGGCAGGCCCGACTGCGGCGTCATCCCGAAGCTGTTGGCCACGCTCCGGCCACTGTCGATGGCGCAGATGCTGCTGCTCCCGCCGAGGTGGCACGAGATGACCTTCAGATCGTCCCGCCCGAGCAGCTCCGCCGTCCGGACCGCGATGTAGCGATGGCTGGCGCCGTGAAAGCCGTAGCGGCGGACGCCCAATTCGCTCGTCCACTCGTACGGTATGCCGTAGACCAGTCGCGATCGCGGAATCGTCTGGTGGAAGCCCGTCTCGAACGCCGCCACCTGCGGCGTGTTGGGCAGCTTGGCCGAGAAGGCCTTCATCGCCGCGATGTAGGCCGGGTTGTGCGCCGGCGCAACGTCGCTGAACCGCTCCATCTCGGCCAGCACCGCCTCGTCGATCCGAACGGGATCGCCCACGTCGCCGCCGTGAACGGCCTTGTAGCCCACGGCGCTGAGATCCTCCAACGAGGCCAGACAGCCGTCCTTCCGGTCCGTCAGGACCTTCAGGCACGCCTCGATGGCCGCCGCGTGATCCGGCAGCGGCTCGGTGGCCTGAGCCTTGTGACCGCCGGCCAGCTCGACCGACCAGCTCGAGCCCTCGCCGCCGATCCGCTCGCAGCCGCCGCGCGCAAGCACCTGCTCGTCGTTCATCTCATAGAGCTTGAACTTGAACGACGTGCTACCGATGTTGCACACGAGGATCTTCATCGTCTTAGCCACCTCGTCGATGCCGCGTGATCACGCCGACCCGCTGCTCGCGAGCCCTACAGGTAGACCCCGGTGAGCCCCTCGTGAGGCCTCGGGATCACGTGCGCGCTGATCAGCTCTCCGACGCGGTTGGCCGCCTCGGCGCCGGCGTCAACGGCCGCTCGGACGCTGCCCACGTCGCCGCGGACGATCGTCGTCACGTAGCCGCCGCCGATGTTCACGCTCCGCACCAACTCCACGTTGGCCGCCTTGCACATCGCGTCGGAGGCCTCGACCAGGCCGACGTAACCCATCGTCTCGATCATCCCGATCGCGTCGTTCATGACTTGCCTCCCTTACCGCCGGGCTTCGTCCCGCCGGGCAGCATGTTCTCGAGTTCCTCGTGCGGTCGGGGGATGACGTGCACGCTGACGACCTCGCCCACCTTGCTCGCGGCGTTCGCGCCCGCGTCGGTCGCCGCCTTGACCGCGGCGACGTCACCCTTGATGAAGCTGGTGACGTACCCGCGACCCACCCGGTCGTAACCGATCAGTCGGACGTTCGCGGCCTTGAGCATGGCGTCGCTCGCCTCGATCGATCCCACCAACCCGCGGGTCTCGATCATGCCCAATGCTTCTAGAGCTGCCATAGATGCCTCCACTGCCAATCGTGGCACCACAAGCCGGCATCAGCCGGTCGGCGATCCCTACGTACGGGTCGCCAAGTCACAAGTAATCGTCGGCAAGACCCGACACCCCTCGCTTCCTCGCGACGAGCTAGGCCTTGATCAACTCCACCTTCGCCGCGTGCGTCAGGTCGCACGCGTTGCCTTCATCCGTGTCCAGGTGCACCTCGCACTTGAGCCCGTCCTTGATCCGCGCGATCACGCCCTCGAGCACCGTCCCGCACGTCGGATGCTCGACGATCAGACGCATCGGGTCGCCTTCCTTGACCCCGAAGTAAGCCGCCTCTTGCGGATTCAGGTGGACGTGTCGCTGCGCACGAATCACGCCCTCTTCCAGGGCCAGGTGCCCCTTCGGGCCCAGGATCAGACAGCCGGGAGTCCCCTGCGTGGTGCCGCTCATCCGGACCGGCGCGTCGATGCCGATGGCGATCGCGTCGGTGAATGACAGCTCCACCTGCGTCGCCTTGCGGCAGGGACCCAAGATGCGGAAGTTCGGAATCATTCGATGCCGCGGCCCCACCAGCGTCACCCGCTGCTCGCTGGCGAACTCACCCTCCTGATAGAGCGGCTTCATCACCGTGAGCTGAGCGCCCGGACCGAAGAGGACCTCCAGATGCTCCTGAGTGATGTGCATGTGCCGGGCCGAGATGTTCACGACGAGTTGGGGCCCGTCGCCGGATGCACCCAACCGCCGCAGGATGACCTCGCGGACGATTCGTTCCACGTCGCTTCGCTGTATGCCAGACGCAGGGGCGATCATCATCGGGCCTCCGCCGGAGTCTCCGTGCTCGACGCCGCCGGCGCGATCAAGAGTTCCACGCCGGCCGACCGCAAGCGGTCTTGCCACTCCGCGCCGAGCTTGTCATCGCAAATCACGTGATCCATGACGTCCAACTCGCAGATCCGCGCCAGGGCCGCTCGGCCGAACTTCGACGAGTCCACGACCAGAACGACCTCATCGGCGCACTCCATCATCTGCTGCTCGATCTCGACCATTAGGGCGTTGGCGTTGAAGTAGCCCTCGTCCGTCACCCCCGCACAGCCCATGACCATCTTGTTGACGTGGAGCGATTCGAGCGCCTTCCTCGCCAGCGGGCCCATCGTTACTCCGGTCCGCGGATAGAGGTAACCGCCCACGACCGTCAGCTCGATCTCAGGCGCCGTCCCGAGCGTGTTGGCGATCGGCAGCGAGTTCGTCACCACCCGCATCGGACGCCCCACGAGCGCCCGCGCCACCTCGTGCGTCGTCGTCCCGCCGTTGATCAGCACGATCTCGTCGTCCCGGATCAGCTCGGCGGCCCGGCGACCGATGGCCCGCTTCTCTTCCAAGGCCGTCGACTCTCGGGCCGCGAAGTTGAGCGCGCTGAAGCGATCCGAAATGAAGACCGCCCCGCCATGCGTCCGCTTGACCAGCCCCTCCTCGTCGAGCTGAGCCAGGTCCCGCCGGATCGTCGATTCCGACACGCCGAACTCCTTGGCCAGCGTCGGAAGATCGACAAAGCCCCGCTCGGCGATGCGTCGAATCAGTCGTTGTCGTCGCTCATCGCTGATCATTCTTGGTACCACCATGGAATATATCGGGAGAATCCTTGCTTAGCAAGCCATAATTCGCCCAAGATCTAGGAAGGTTTCAGGCAAGAATAGTCACCCACTCGCCCGAATATGCGCACTCCCAGCCAGAATCCATCCACTAGCCTTCCCAGATTGCCCATATCGCCCCATGGGCTCGCTATTATCGGACGTACAGTTGATCGCCCGATTGAGGGCCACGTGCAACGAAGCGAAAGCAGTCGGCCGGCAATCGGATCATGACCTTCCTAGCCGTTCACTCCTCCCCCGTCGGACAATTCTTTGTCAAATGGCCTGAAGCCTGCCTGATCCACAGCCGATAGGAAACCCAACTGGCTGCGGTACAATGTGATAAATCAAAGCCTATCCACAAGCTCGGGCTTGCTATGATTGCAGGCCCGCGGCAGATGAATCGAAAGACAAATCCAATAGGGCGCAGGCCGGACCTCCGAACGGACGGAGGACGGCCGGCCGGGCCTACGAGACGGTCGCTTGTAGGTCGCGCGAAGGGAGACCACTTTGAGGGAGACCCGTCAGATGCGTTGCTATCGAATCAGTGCAGTCCCTTGTTTCCTGGTAGGCACGTTCTTCATCGCGGGATGTATTCCCGCGACGACCCCGCCAACGACCGAGGAGAGCTACGACATCGCCATCCTGGCCGGCGGCGCCACCGCCACTCAGGTCAGCACGGGCGTCTACAACATCGTCTTGACCGACGTCCACGATAACGCCATCTCCTTCACCGAGGCCCCAGGCCGAACCGCGCGGACCTTCACGATGGAAGCGCTGGTCATGTGGGACAAGATGTTCTCCAACAGCCCCCCCAACACCGTCATGTACGGGCGAACGCCGACGGATGCCACGATCGTCGTCTTCGAGATGGGCAAGCCGACCTACGATGCCCAGAACAATACGCTCACGTTCCAGGCCACCCTCGTCGGCGACTCTCCCGCGCCCCAGGAGGTGATGAACGACGTCGACCTGCTCATCGACCCCACTGCTGCTCAATGGATCAACATTGCCTGGAACTGCGGCTCCGCCATCCTGAACATCATCGGAGCGGCCATCGAGGACGGCGTGAATCCGCTCGAGGATGTCGAGTCGGTCGGTGCCTCCATAGACTGCATCAACGCGATCGCTAGCGCAAGCTGGTAGCACCACCCAAGCCCAACGGCAGCTCTACCGCACGAATCTCGCACGGGCGGCTCCCTCGGGAGCCGCCCGTCTCTCATGGCCTCAGAATCCGTCCGCCCCCGCGGATCCCGTCAAGACCGTCCCGAGCCAGCGGCCGCGACCCGCCCTAAACGTTCACGGGACTCGTGTCGATATAGCGTTCTAGCCCAAGAGGGCTTAGGGGTATCCGAATCGGCGGGGCCATGCCCCCCGATCCCGAGATGGATGATCCGTTTCGGAACCCCTCGGACCACCTGAGCCTCTGTCCCACAACGGGCAAGGTGGCCACAAGGGTCGCGCAAAGCAGATCGGCTGCCGCCGGCCCGACACACAAACCAGGCCCTGAGGAGGCATTCCAGCATGATCCTTGGTCGAGCTAGCACGGTCGTTTGCGCGATGGTTATGTGCGTACTGGTCGCGGGCTGCATTCCAACCACGACTCCGACGACACAAGACGAGTATGACATCGCCGTCCTGGCCGGGGCCGGCACCGCAACGCAGGTCAGCCCGGGCGTCTACACGATCACACTGACGGAAGTCCACGATCGCGTCATCGCCTTCACCCAGGCCCCGGGCCGAACCGCCCAGACGTTTGGGACGCAGTGGCTGGGGCTGTGGGACAAAATGTACCCGGACTCCCCGCCCAACGCCGTCCTCTACGGACGGACACCCACCGACGGCACCATCTCCGTCTTCGAAATGGGCAAGCCCACCTATGACGCCGAGAACGACACGCTCACCTTCCAAGCCACCCTCGTGGGCGACTCCCCCGCCCCGCAGGCCGTCATGGATGATGTGGACCTGCTCATCGACCCCACCGTCGGACAGTGGATCAGTATCGCAACGAATTGCGGCTCCGCCATTGTGAACATCATTCTGGCAGCCGTTGAGGAGGGCGTGAATCCTGTCGCCGACATCAGAGCCGCCGGCGCTTCGGTCGGCTGCATTGCCGCCGTGGCCACCGCGAGCTGGTAGCAGGTCGTGGGCAGAGCGCCCCCCCGAGATGACAAACGAGAAGCGGGCAGCCCCACCCGGGCTGCCCGCCTTGTCATTCCACGAAATGGTCTGGGCCTCTCAGGTCGCTTCCTGCGATGCCGCACTCGCCTCCGTGACACCCAGGCCGGCCCGATCGCCGGCATTCTCGGGCTCATCCAGGACCTCTCTCACCCGCCGCAGAAGGGCCCGACGACTGAAGGGCTTGGCAAGGAACGCCACCCCCTCGTCGAGCGTCGCGTGCCTGCCAATAGCGCTGGCCGGATACCCTGACATGAAGAGCGTTCGCACGCCGCCCACGCGTCGGCCCAAGCTCTCCGCCAGCTCCCTGCCGCTCATGCCCGGCATGATGATGTCGGTGACGAGCAACCGGATCTCCCCGTCATACTCCCCACACAGCGCCATCGCGCGCGAGCCGTTCTCGGCCACGAGGACCGTGTATCCCGCTCCCTCCAGGATGTCTGCCGCCAACTCTCGAACGACGGCGTCGTCCTCGCACACGAGGATCGTCTCGGTCCCTCCCGGGACCTCCTCCTCGTCGCCGCCGCTCTGCTTGGACAACGCCAAGTCTTCAACCGCGGGAAGGTAGATTCTAAAGGTCGTTCCCCGCCCGGGCTCGCTGTGGAGGGCGATGTGACCGCCCGAGTCTTTGACGATCCCGTATGCCGTTGAGAGCCCGAGCCCGGTGCCTTGCCCCGCGGGTTTGGTCGTGAAGAAGGGCTCGAAGACCCGTTCCTTCGTTCCGGTATCCATCCCGCAACCCGTGTCGCTCACGGCAAGCATCACATGCGGGCCCGGTGGCGCCTCCGCGTGCGTCTTCGCGTACGAATCGTCCAACGAGACGTTGGCCGTCTCCAACGTCAGCGTGCCCCCGCCCGACATGGCGTCACGCGCGTTGACGACGAGGTTGATGATGACCTGCTCGATCTGCCCGGCGTCGGCGCGAACCGGGCGAAGATCCTCGGCAAGGACGGTCCTAAGGGAGATCTCCTCCGTGATCAAACGCCGCAGCATCTTCTCAATGCCCGTCAGCGTCTGATTCAGATTCAGGATCTCAGGGCGCATCACTTGCCGCCGACTGAACGCCAGGAGCTGCCGCGTCAGGTCCGACGCCCGCCGAGCGCTCAGCTCCACCTGACGCATCTCCTCCAGGAGTGGATGCTCCGGCGGAACCTGCGTCTTCAGATCCGCCATGGCTAGTTCGACGTTGCCGAAGATGGCCGTCAGGATGTTGTTGAAGTCATGCGCCACCCCTCCGGCAAGCTGACCGATGGCCTCCATTTTCTGCGCCTGGCGGAGCTGTGCCTCCAATGCCGTCTTCTCGGTAATGTCGCGAGCGACGGCAAAGATCAGCCGCTCCGCGGGCAAGGGGAGCGAGTTCCACGAAATCCGGCGATAGGAGCCGTCCTTGCACAGGTAACGATTCTCGAAGCCGTAAACGGCCTCTCCGCCCACCAGCTTCTTCCCGGCGTCAGCGGTCTCTGGTCGGTCTTCAGGGTGGACGAACTCGAGCCACGGCCTGCCCAGCAGTTCCTGCTCCGTCCACCCTAGCGCCTTCGTCCAGGCCGGATTGACCTGTTTGAAGAACCCGTCAAAACCCGCGATACAGAGCATGTCGATGGAAAGGTTGAACAGCCGATCGCGCTCAGCCTCGGCTCGCTTGGTGTCCGTCATATCCGCGAAAACCACCTGGCTGGCCGGCTGCCCTTCGTAGTCGGCCGTCGTGGTCGCGACCGCCAGGTCGATGATCCGCCCATCCAGTCGTATGAATCGCTCCTCGACGAGCGCCGCCGGGCCACGACCCGCGTACGCCGACCTGACCCTCTCCAGCGCGACTTCGTGACTGTCGGGGTGAATGATCTCCCAGATCGATTTGCCCAGGAGATCGCCAACGGATTCCGCCCCAAGGACGCGAACCGCCTCTGGGTTCGCGAATACGATCCGCTCTCCACAATGAATCAGAATGGGGATCGGAGACGCCTCAACCAGGCTCCGATATCGTCCCTCGCTCTCCCGAAGGGCGGCCGTATGCCTGTTCACCAATGCATGAAGCCGCGAGTTGACGAAGAACAGGATCATGAACACCGCGCCCACCGCTAGACAAACGGCAAGCGCGATGTTAGTTGCCTCGTGCTCTGCTTCCAGGGGCGACTGGATTGACTCGATGGCAACGACCTGACCGATCTTCCGCTCGTAGCCCCCGCCGTATTCGTAGCCCTTTCGAAGCTCTCCAGGGGCGGCTTCCGGCGTGCTATGGCACTTCAGACACCTCGGTTCGACCCTCAGAAACGGGGTCGCGTAGTAGAGATACCTCTTGCCGTCCTTCTCAACGATCTGGCGATGCTGTTCCTTGTCCTTGTCCTGATTGAACATTTCGATGAGCGATCGCTCGAAAGAGTCGGCCTGGTTGATCGGATTGCGTGGATTCACCGCGGCAAGTCGGTACCGGATCTCCGGCAAGCCTCGCTTGCGCCGCTCTTCGTTGTAGTGGTGGTGCAAATGCCGCGCGATGTAGGACGAGCTGAGCAGCTCCGGGGAGTAGAAGTCCGGCGGGACCCTGCCCTCCTGCTTCAGGCGGTACAGCGCGGGATGCATGTCATTCTGGACGTAGCGATGCAGCGCCCGGCACTCCAACATCACGTCCCGAACCCGTCGCTCCGCCTGCGCGAGAACGTAGGACTTCGTCAAACGGTACGAGAGCGCGACGACCACGATCACTAGCGCCAAAGCCGTGCCCGCTAGGATCCAGCGTTTCTGTCTCTCGAGGATCCTTCCGCCGATTCGTGGCTCACGGGTCAACATCATACCTGCCTCCCACCCAATGCGCGAGCCGACGAAGGAACGACAGAGCGGCAGAGACCAGAGCAGCTCATATGGGCGACGACGACGCGGCAAGATCGAGCGAGGAATGACTCTCCCGTCGCGGAGACATCCAGCCCGATGGGGCCGGCCACGGCAAGACTGGCGCGATGCAAGATATCCCCCATCGATCGTGTACCCGATCCGGAAGCATCAACCCCGCGCCCCAGCGATATGTCACCTGCGGTCAGCGATCAGGAGCCCAATCTGAGAATAGGCCCGACTCGCTGCATCCACCACGCTCATTATCGGACTTCGCCCCCTAAAAGGCTACAGCGTATATTACATATTGCGATTCCCTTGGCAGCAATCAGCCTACAGGGGCTCAGCACCGAGCCTCAGGGATGCACGCGCTCGCCTCGGACGGTATGATCGTGAGCCGTCAGCGCATGGCTGCCGCAACCAGGAGCCCAACATGCACCCCCGGACGGTTCGCCGGATCGATGGTTGGCTGGGTCGGCCGATTTGCGCCCTCCTCAGCGGATGGTGCCGCTTCAAGCGCGCTCTCGGGCTCGCGCGCCCGGACGGCGAGCCCCGCAAGATCCTCTTCGTCAAGCTGATCGAGATGGGATCCACGGTCCTGGCTCACCGCGCCTTCGCCGCCGCCGCCCGTAAGGTCGGACGCGAGAACGTCTACCTCGCCGTGTTCCAGGCCAACCGACCCATCGCCGACATCATGGCACTCGTGCCGCCCGAGAACGTCATCAGCGTTCGAGACGCTAGTCCCCTCGTCCTGTTCGTCGACATGCTCAGGGCCTTCCGCCGGATCCGAGCCCTCGGCATCGACACCGCCATCGACATGGAGGGCTTCGCCAGGGCCTCGGCCATCTTCTCCGTATTGAGCGGGGCTCGCAGGCGCGTCGGCCTGCACCGCTTCACCAGCGAGGGCCCCTATCGCGGACGCCTCATGACCCACGAGGTCGCCTACAACTTCTACCTCCATACCTCCGTCGGCTTCCTGTCTCTCGTCGAGGCCCTCGATCGCCCGCCCGGCGAGAGCCCCATGCTCAAACAGCCGATGCCGACGCCGGACGACTATCCCCCGCCCTTTGCGCCCGAGCCGTCGGAGCTGCAATCGGTCCAGCAGCGATTGAACGACCTGGCCGGTCGAGAGATCCGACGCCCCATCGTGATCCTCAATCCCAACGCCAGCGACCTGCTCCCCCTGCGTCGCTGGCCGACCGAGCGCTTCATCGAGCTGGGTAAGCGGCTCCTCGATCAGCGCCAAGACCTGACCATCGTCATCACGGGCGCGCCCGGTGAGCAGGCCGCCGCCGAAGAGATCGCGCGGGCCATCCATCCCGATCGGGCCATCTGCATGGCCGGGCGGACGACGCTGCGCGAGCTGCTCGTGCTGTACAACCTGGTCGACGTCCTGGTCACCAACGACAGCGGACCCGCCCACTTCGCCGCCCTGACCGACGTCCATGTGATCTGCCTCTTCGGCCCCGAGACGCCCGTCCTCTACGCCCCGCTCACCCCCCGATCCGATTCGGTAACCGCCGGACTGGCCTGTAGCCCGTGTGTCAACGTTTTCAACCACCGCGACTCGCCCTGCGGCGACAACAAGTGCATGCAGGCCATCGCCGTCGATGATGTGCTGCCGCTGGTCCTCCGCATCCTCGACAAGCGATCGACCTGACGACTGATCCGCGCAAAAGGAGCCGACACCGATGGAAATCCTGTTCATGGGCACGGGCGCTTCGGAAGGCTGGCCCGGCCTGTTCTGCACCTGCCGACACTGCCGACGCGCCGCACAGGCCGGCGGAAAGAACATTCGGACGCGCACCTCCTTCCTCGTCGACCGATCCCTGCTGATCGACCCGGGGCTGGACGTCTACCTGCATATGCTGAGATACGACCTGCGCCTGGCCGAGCTGGACGGCATCATCGTCACGCACGCACACGCCGACCATCTGTCCGCCGAGCAGTTCACCTACACGATGCCGCCCTTTGCTCATCGAGACCTGAGCAAGCCGATGCCCGTGTTCGGCAACGGGGAAGTCCTCGACAAGATCCGGCACGTCATCGGCTCCGACGATGACGAGGAGATCCGAGCCAGCGCCGGACTCGATCTGAACCTCGCCGAGCCGGGCAAGCCCTTTCGCATCGCCGCCTATACGATCACGCCGCTCATGGCAGCTCATATCCCCGAGGCCCAGTGTCTCTTCTACCTCATCGAGACGGCGGGCAAGACCTACCTCCAGGCCAACGACACGGGCTACTTCCCAGACGAGACCTGGAAGCGCCTCGAGAATCGTCCGATCGACCTCGTCAGCCTCGACTGCACGAACGGCGAGCTCGACGACCGGACGCATCACATGGGCGCAAGCGCCGTCATCGACGTGGTCGAGCGACTACGGAAGCAGGGCCAACTCGCCCCGACCGCCAAGGCCGTCGCCACCCACTTCAGCCACAACGGCGGGCTGCTGCACCACGAGCTCGAGGCCGCCCTTAACCCGCACGGCATCGAGGTGGCCCATGACGGCCTGCGCGTCGCGATTTGACGGACAGCCCGCCGCCGGAACCCTTGGATTCCCCCCGGCCGGACCGACCCGCCCAGAAGGCCCTGGAGTCTTCCAGCCGACGTGGCCGATAATAGTGTGTGTGGCTTCGCGCGCACCCAACACAGGAGGCAGACGGCGATGCTCCGCTACCTGACCCATCAAAAGGCCGCTATCGGCGTGACCGTGTTGATCCTGACCGTCGTCGGATTGCTGACCCATCTCGATAATCAGGCGAAGGCCGCCGCCGGACAGACCGCCCAGGCACCCCCGGTAGGTCAGGTCATTCAGGAAACCGAAAACCTGGGACGACAACGCCAGCAGATCGAGCAGGAACTCCTGCAGGTGCGGCAGGCCCGCGAGAAGATGAACCTGCTCCTCTACGAGCGGATCAAGTCCATCAAGCGGCGGCAGGGGTTGACCCCCGATCAGGCCAAGGCCTTCGACGACGCCTACGCGTCCGACCTGGCCCGCATCAACGCCGCCGAGCAGCGCCTCAACGCCGCCCTCGAACAGGTCAAGGCCCGGCAATCGGCGGCTCAGCAAGACGTCCAGATCGTCCAGAGCACCGAGCAGGCGACCCTGGAGTCGCGGGTCGCCGCGCTGGAGCAACGCGTCGCCGCCCTCGAGGCCGCGCTGCGTCGATAGAGCCCGCGCCGGAAACCAACGCCGCGGAGCGCCCCCCGGACCCTACTTCGTCATCAGACGGAACGATTTGATCTCGTACGGCTTGATCGCGAACGTGAACCGCCCGCCCCTGGCGCGAACCTTGCCCTCGTCCTCCTCCACGAGATTGCATTCGACGACCGACTTGACCGGGAGATCGCACGACACCGTCACGGGACCCCGTCCGCCGTGTGACTCGTACAGACGCAGGATCCAGCCGCGCCCGTCCTCGGCCCGCTTGAGCGCCTCGAGAACCACCCCCTCGCCTTCGACCGTCACGAACGAGTGCGACGAAGCCAACGAGCCCCCTCGCCCGCGACACGGCACGACGCGCATCGGCGCGTTGAGCTCCATCGCCCGACGCACCGTCTCGGCCTCCTGCCAGCCCCCCGCGTGCGGCAAAAGCGAATACGTGAACTCGTGATGCCCCAGGTCCGCCGTCGGATCCGGCGACTCCGGGCCGCGGAGCAGCGTGATCCGAAGGACGTTCTCCTTGACGTCGTGCCCGTATTTGCAGTCGTTCAGCAGACTCACGCCGTAGCCCGCCTCGGACAGGTCCACCCACCGCTGGGCACAGACCTCGAACTTCTCCTGCTCCCACGACGTGTTGCGGTGCGTCGCCCGCTCGAGCGAGCCGAACTGGATCTCGAACGTGGCTCGCGTGTTGAGAACATCCACGGGGAAAGCCGCCTTGAGCATCGTCTGCCGCTCTCGCCAATCGGCTCGAGTCACGAAGTCGATCCGAGGCAGACGGTCGTACAGCGTGATGTCCTGCTCGATGACCGTCTTGCGATGCTTCCGCGTCACGCGGACCACGGCGCGAACCGGACCCCGCTCGACGACGCGGACCTTGCTCGCCCCCTCGAACGGATACCGCCGCTTCTCGAACGTGTCGTGCACGTTCCACGCCGCCTCGCGCTCCGGGCCGTCCTGGAAGAGCTGGAGATCGTTCAACACCTGCCCTCGCGCGACGACCTCACGGTCATACCGCTTGTCCAACAGCCGCGTGATCGCCCCGTCGCCGTTGAGCTCGATCAGGTAGTACCGGTTCTCCAGCCTCCGGGGGCTGACCTTCAGACTGCTCTTGTATGACGTCGCCGGCGCCGACCGGACGGCGAACGTCGCATAACCTGCCGCGGGAACGCAGTCAGGGACGAACACGACCTCCGCCGGCCCCCCGCCGGCCTTGACGACCTGCCCGGGCACCTCGTTGCCGCGCTCGTCCACGAGCGACACCCCCGAGGACTTGCCCTCGACCGGCATCGTCGCCACGTCGCATCGCGACCAGCCCAGCGAGTTGAAGACGCAGACGTTCTTGCCCTTGCCGGCCAGCGCCGCTTGCCCGGCGATGGCCTTGAGGCTGCGATCGATGATCTTCTCGCCGATCGCCGCGATCCGCTCGTGATCGGCCAGCGTCTCGACGTACACCTCGCCGATGCTGCTGCCCGGAAGGATGTCGTGGAACTGATGCAGCAGGATCGTCTGCCAGCCGTCGAGCAGCTCGGCCGTGGGCACCTTGTCGCCGAATCGTGACGCCAGCGCGCTGAAGATCTCCGCCTCCCGATAGCGCAGCTCATTCCGGCGATTCGCCTTCTTCGTCGCGCCGTGCGTCGTGTACGTGCCGCGGTGGGTCTCCAGATACAGCTCGCCGTCCCAAACGGGAAGCTCGCCGGCGGACCTGGCGGCCTCGGCAAGATACGCCTCCGCCCCGGCCTGTCGACACCTCGGCAGCCCTGGGAAGTCCTTCGCCCGCGCGGCGCACTCGAGATGCAGCGGCGTCGGACCGCCCCCGCCGTCACCGTACCCGAACGGCACGAGCACCTCGTCATACTCCGACTTTTGCAGGAAGTTCCGCCACGACGTCCGCAGATCGTGCGGCTCCGTGTTGCTGTTGTACCCGTTCGGGATCAGCGGAATGTGCGCCAGCACGCTCGACCCGTCGATCCCCCGCCACCAGAACAGGTGATCGGGAAACGGATTCCGGCTCTGCCAGTGCAGCTTGCACGTGAAGAAGTAAGGCAGCCCGCACCGCTGCAGAATCTGCGGCAGCGCCCCGCTGTAGCCGAACACGTCCGGCAGCCACAGACTCCGTGGCCGCGTGCCGAACTCCTTCCGGTAGAACTCCACGCCGTACAGCATCTGACGGACCAGCGCCTCGCCGCCCGTCGTGTTGCAGTCCGCCTCCACCCACATCGCCCCCGTCGTCTCCCACCGCCCGCGCTTGACCCACTTGCGGATCTCCGCGTAGACCTCCGGGAAGTGCTTCTTGGCGTAAGCGTAGAGCTGCGGCTGGCTGCAACTGAAGTGATACTCCGGGTACTGCTCCATCAGCCGAACCGCCGTCGAGAACGTCCGCCCGCACTTGCGGATCGTCTCCCGGATCGGCCACAGCCACGCCGTGTCGATGTGAGAGTGTCCCGTCAGGCACAGCCGCCCGCCCTCGTCCTCCGTGCCGATCTCGTCCAGCCTCGCCGCGATGCCGCGCCGCATCGCCGCCAGGTCCGCCACGAGCTGCTCGCGGGATACCGTCAGATCGATCGACAGCAGCGCCTCCTCGAGAACGTCGTGCAGCAGACGCTTTCGCCGCTCATGCGTTTCGCTCTGCTCGGCGTCGAAGAGGAAGTGCAGGTCGTAATACGCGCCTTCAACGACGCGGTTGACGAGCAAGAGCTCCGCGCCGTCGAACTGTCCGAACTCTCTCAGCCACGCCGGATTCCGATACGACCGGGGCACGCTCATGAACTCGAGCAGGAGTTCGTGCTTGCCCGCCGCGGGAAGCGTCGTCCAGGGGTGATGCTCGTCGATACCTGCCCGGGTCTTGCCGTCGACCCGCAGCATGCCCTCCATCTCGCGGAAGCGGAACGCCACCCGAAGGTCCTTGAGCCTGGCCCCCGCGGGCACGTTGACGGTCGCGCGGAGCAGCACGGTCTTGCCCCCGGGGAACCGTGCCGGACACTCCGCCCGCCGCCACGGACCGTCGTAGGCGTACTTGTCGATCACCGGGAAGTCGGCCGTCCGCGCCTGCCAGCCCTCGACAGGCCACGTCTTGTCGGCGATGCGCTGACGAATGGTCTCGATCTTCGTCCGAACGATGCGGTAATCCATTGAGATGCTCCCTGGCTGTCTCTCGAGTAACCCGTCGTCCCAGGCAGGCAGTCCCCCGCCCGCGCCACAACCGCAGGCCTCTCACCGGCCCGCCGACGATCGGGCGCGTAGTCTACCCGCACCCCGAACGATCCGCCATCGACGCGTTCGCCGCGACGCCTGTGATCGGCTGCACATCAACTGGTGGATGCACGAGGAGGGCGAGGCTCCTCAGCCCGTCAAATGACTCGCGAGGGAGTCCGGAGCTCGCGTTGCCGAGTCAAGTCACAAGCCTTCCACGTTTCCGCCGAAATGGCCAGATTGCCTGCCAAATCGCAAGACACCACAAGGCAATCACTTACACGGACAGATCCATTGAAGGGCGACCCCATCCTGACCCGCTCGGTTTGCCCCGCGCCGGACTGAATCGTAAGTGTAATCTGGGAAGAAGCCGGCGATCCGCCGCGCGCGGACGCGCCGCCAACCAGGACAGACCGACAACCGCCTGCTCGGAACAAGACCCCATCGAGGGCAGCCACGCAGGTGATCTGGGGGGGAAATGGGAAGCATCAACACGAACGTCGACTCTCTCATCGCGCTTCACACGCTCTCGAAGACCCATCAGGGCCTCGGCGCCAGCCTCACAAAGCTCGCGACAGGCCTGAAGATCAACAGCGGCAAGGACGACCCCGCCGGTCTCATCGCCGGGGAGTACCTCAAGGCCGAGATCGCCGCGCTCGAAGCCTCGATGAATAACGCGCAGCGCGCCGATCAGGTCCTCAGCACCGCCGACGGCGGGCTCAGTCAGGTCGGCGGAATGCTCGCCGAAGTGCAGGGACTCGTCGTCGCCAGCGCCGACTCGACACTGAGCGACTCCGAACGAGCCGCCAACCAGATGCAGATCGATTCCCTGCTCGACTCCATCGATCGCATCTCCGGCACCACCACCTTCGGCGGCAACAAGCTCCTCGACGGCTCAAAGGGCTACACCGTCAGCGACGTCGACACCGCCAACGTCGCCGACCACGAGATCTTCTCCGCCAGCGGCGTGGGAAGCTCCGGCCTCGACGTGAACGTCGACGTCACGCAGGCCGCCGAGAATGCCGGGCTCTTCATGGCCGTCGACGACGGAACAAGCGTCGTCGGCGATGACGGCACGATCGAGTTCGAGCTGACCGGATCGCAGGGCTCGCAGACCTTCACCTTCTCGGCCGGTACGAGCTACGACGACATGGCCGCCGCCGTCAACGAGTGGTCCGAGTCCACGGGCGTCACCGCCGAAGCCTACTCCGCCGGCGGGAACGACGGCCTGCGATTCATGAGCCAGGAGATGGGCTCGGACGAGTCCGTCGCGCTGAGGATCATCGACGACGGCGGTCGCACCGGCGACGTCTATCAGCTCCAGACCGGCCAGGCCGACCCGACCCAGAACGGAGAGGCCGACCTGACCGCCGCGACCTCCCTGGCCGACCTGGAAGGTCAAGGCCCCGCCTACGACGAAGGCGTCGACGTCGGCGGAACCATCAACGGCCACGTCGCCGCCGGCGACGGCCAAACGCTCACCGTCGACTCCAGCGGCCTCGACATGCGGATCACACTCCGCCAGGACGCCGCCAAGGACCTCACCGGCGGAAGCTTCGACGCCATGACCATCACCGGCGGCGGATCCAGCTTCGCCATCGGACCGGACGTCAGCGCCTCCGGCATGGCCGACTTCGGCCTGCCCGCCGTCAACACCGGCAGGATCGGGCGGATCAACGAAGAGCACAGCGGTCAGATGCAGAGCTACAGCCTAGCCGACCTCCGCAGCGGCGGGTCCCTCAGCATGACAAGCGGGAGCCTGGGCAAGGCGCAGCAGGCCGTCAACCAGGCCATCGGCGATGTGTCGTTCTTGCGGGGTCGAATCGGCGCCTTCCAGGCGAACGTCATCGCCCCCAGCATCCGCGCCAATCAGTTGACGCTCGAGAATACGTCCGAGGCCAAGAGTTCCATCGTCGACACCGACTACGCCAAGGAAACGGCCAACCAGATGCGCTTCCAGATCCTCGCCCAAGCGGGAACCGGCGCGCTGGCCATGGCCAACTCGAACGCGACATCCGTCCTCAACTTGTTCATGTAGGGGTATGCGTGCCCCGGATGCGGCCGCTCGCGCGGCCGTGTTCGGGGTACTTCTTCTCCGCGGTCGCTTGGATCTTTCGCATCGCGGCCGTGATCACGAAGCTGACGTCAGATGTCGATGCCGGCGCTCTTGAGGATGCTGTGCAGCGTTCCCTGTGGTACATCCTTCGAGTGCATTGGCACGACAGCGATGCGGTGTGATTCGGGATGGACCAGGAAGAGATGGCTTCCCCGCTGGTGATGTTCGACGAAGCCATGCTGCTTCAGAAGTCGGACGACCTCGCGTGGCTTGAGTTGCTTGCGGCGCGCCATGAATCAGACCGTAACCGTCGTGAGCAGAAGGTCGTCAGGATCTGGAATCGGTTCGTTGATGTCCCCGAGAACCTCCAGGTACCCCGCGATCGCCTCAACCGCCATCTTCCGAGCGTGCTTGAGGTTCTTCCCCCAGGTGATGCAGCCCGGAAGCGATGGCACCATCACGGTATAGCCCCCCTCCGGTTCCGGTCGCAATATGATCTGATATTTCATAGCAACTTCATTGTACCGATGTGACAAACCGTGTCACAAGGCAAAACCCTCGCAAGACCATCAAACAGCTACAAGTAGCTAGACCCACTCGCGCCCTTGCGACGCCCTGCTTCAGCAAACGCCCCTTGCCTGCATCCGCCCGCCATAATGCCCGGCCCAATCCGAACGCCGGGGGACAGACTCCACTATCCTCGTCGGGTAGACTCGAGCTTCTCCATGGCGGCCATGTCGAAGTACCGTTCGCCGCAGTCAAGGCACACATCGGCGTTGATGCCAGTGGCGGCCCTGCCCGCGCGAAGCGTCACGGTGACCTCCTTGCGCTCGACACGCCGCGAGCCGCAACTCACGCATCGAGGGAGTTGTGTGCATCGCCCCGGGCCTTGTTCGGATGGATGCATCGCGACCCTACCTGCGCAGCAAACTCACCCGAGCCTTCACCACGTCCTGCTTCAACAGATACCCCTTGTTCGCCTCCAGCCGACCCGAGGCCACGATCCCCGGACCGATCAGCGTGTTCGAGCCGATCCGCGTGCCCGGCGTGAAGTTCACCATCACCGCCGAGCGCACGTTATCGCCCATGAACGTGGCGTTGGCGACCTTCAGCTTCGGCGCCACCTGCCGGCCACGAATCAGGAACTTCGAGGCCTTGCTGTCGAACCGCCACGTGCCGAAGAAATTGCCCGCCCCGCAGTCACACCCCTTGCCGTTGCAGATCCAGCACTGGCTCGGATGCATGAAGATCGTCCCCGGCCCCGACGTCCCCTCGAAGTCCGCCGCGCATTCGATCCGCGACTTAGCCATGAGCACCGACTCGTGCCGGACGAATCCTTTCCGCCGCACGATCGCACCGGCCCCGATGATCACGTCCGTCTCGATCACCGAGTCGTCGATGTTCGCCCCGGGCCACACGTACACACCGCCCTCGATCTCGGCGCCCAGCCCGATCCGAGCCCCCGCCCCGAGGAACAGATCCCCCCGAATCCGGATCGGCGTCACCTGGCGTGGCGCGTCCTTGATCGCCGCCAGGTGCTCGTCCAGCGTGTCGTAGGGGCTGACAAAGGCCCCCTCCTCGAACACGAGCGTCGCCCCCTTGCGGATGATCGTCCCCGGAAAGACGTACCGCGGATCCGCCTGGCCCTCGCCCCCGCGATAGACATACGCCCCCTTCAGGCCCGGAATCGCCTTCACCTTGAAGTGAACCTGCGTCATGTTCGCCTCGAGGTAGTCGAAACAGCGATCCACGTGCACGACCGGCGTAGAGGCCCTGATCCCGAGAATCGCCGTATCCGACCCCAACATCGCCCCGAGCCGCCCCGCCAGGTACACCCGATCCTCGGCCGTCGCTGGCGGCGGACTCGCAAGCGCATCCACCTTGCCCGCCGGTATCGCGTACCCCCCCGACACCCGCAGCTTGCCGCCCGCCACCGGACCGTTGAAGGCCGTGATCTTGCCGCCGCCGTCAACGCTGACCGTATGCCAGCTCAGCGCATCCTCCTCGGCGTCCAGCTCGTCGATCAGCACGCACACCGCCTTGCCCTCACTGGCCGCGAAGGCGTCGACGACGGCGCGGTACTCGCTCGGATGCGCGAACAGATCCCCGTTGGCCACGAGCACATCGCCGTCACGGCCCACCTGCTTGATCACCGACGCCAGCACCGGCGCGTCGCCGCGGTCATACGGCTCGACCGAAACGAATCGCGGTCGATCCCCCTCGGCCAGGTCGGCGAAGACCTCCTTCGTCGCATCCGCCAGGAACCCGACCGCCACCGTCACGTCCTTGACGCCCACCTCGCGAATCGAGTCGAACACGCGACGAACCAGCGGAATGTCGTCCACCTCCATTGCGTACTTGCCGCGCAACGCCCCCTCGCCGCCATAGGGAAAACAGTCGTCGCCCCGACCATGCGCCAGGATGATTGCATGCTTGATCGAACGGGATTGAGCCATCGTCTTACTCCGCTAGTCTTTGACCCCTGCTGATTCCGCTTCGTCTTGGACGGGAAACGAACAGGGAAGTAAGCAACCGTTCTCTTATGCCGCGCAAAAACCCTCTCAGATTTCCTCCGTAATCAAGCCCCTGCGATCCCGTATGGCCCGCATTTCTCGGTGAATGTACTCGGCTACCTGGTGCGGGTCATCGATCCCACGAATCAGGAGTCTCTCATCCGACTTGTCGCTCGGGCAGATAACGGTGACGCTACCCACGTTGGTCAACCGATCAATCAGCCGCTGCGTGACCGACACGTCGTTGACGCGAACTAGGTCGACTTGGTCGACCCTCCGTGTGAGGATCCCGTCCCCGACGAAGAGCCGCGTCGTGGTCAGGCGGTAGCGCCAGCGGAGCTTGACATATATCACCTTGACTAACAGAGCGACTGCTCCCGCTGCGATCAGTAGAAGCGCCCCCCAGATCGGCCAGTTAGCCTTGACAGTCCCTCGTAGCATAATGCCCGCAACAAGTAGCATGATCGAGATGGCGCCCAGGAGGAGCAGCTTCCCATAGAAGAACTTGACGCTGGTCCGCCCGGACCAAAGCTCTCGCTCCTCGGCTGAGCCGTCGACATCAGTACCACCCTTCGCCTGATCCGATTGTCTTGGCGGCACCATCTTGTCGCGGGGGGTTTGCGCCGGCTTCTCATCGGCCATCGGAGTTCTCCTTGATTCCAAGAGAGTGCGTGACATGATAGCATCCGCCGAGACCGCCGCCAACGCGGCATGAGGATCGCATCCATGATCGAAGCGAACAGGAAGCCGTATCAGATCACCTGGCCCGGCGGAACGCTCGACCTGACCGGACGCCCCCTCGTCATGGGCGTCCTCAACGTCACCCCAGACTCCTTCAGCGACGGCGGCGAGCACTTCGACCACGCCGTCGCCGTCGACCGCGCCGCCGAGATGATCCGCCAGGGCGCCGACCTCATCGACGTCGGAGGCGAGTCGACGCGGCCCGGCTCCGAGGCCGTCCCGCCCGCCGAGCAGATCCGCCGCACCCAGCCCGTGATCGCCGCCGTCCGCCAGGCCTTTCCCGACGTGCCCATCTCGATCGACGCCCGGCTCGCCGAAGTCGCCGCCGCCGCCCTCGACGCCGGCGCGATCCTCATCAACGACGTCGCCGCCCTCCGAGACGATGCCGCCATGGCCCCCCTGGCCGCCGAGAGACAAGTGCCCGTGATCCTGATGCACATGCTCGGGGCGCCCAAGACCATGCAGCAGGACCCGCGCTACGACGACGTCATCGCCGACATCTCGACGTTCCTCCGCGAGCGCATCGACGCCGCCGTCGCCGCCGGAATCGACCGCCGAAGGATCATCGTCGATCCCGGCATCGGGTTCGGAAAGACCGTCAGGCACAACCTCGAAATCGTCAAGCGCTGGCACGAGCTCGCCGCGCTCGACGCCCCGACCCTCGTCGGCCCGTCACGAAAGCGATTCATCGGCTCCGTGCTCGGCATTGACGACGCCCACGATCGCGTCCTCGGCACCGCCGCCGTCGTCGCCGCCGCCACCCTCGCCGGCGCGCACATCGTCCGTGTCCACGACGTCAGACAAGCAGCCGACGTGACCCGAATGTGCCACGCCATCGCCCATCCCGACCTGCACGCATAGCGCCGCCCTGTAACGCAAGCATCCCTGCTCGCTTCTTGTAACCGGGGTGCCTTATCGCTTCAGCGGTGGGGAACTCGAATTCCCGCCCGAAAGAAGCGCGAGCCTCGCCTCCCGAGCCGATTCATGCAGACCGACACAACCAAGGATTATTCAACGACAAGATCAACCGAAGTGCCCGAGACCCACTGAAGCCCGTCCGTGGCCCAAACCCTGACGGTGTACGTCCCCACCTCCTCCGCCGTGAAGGTCGCCGTCTGGCCCTCCAACTCCCCCAGGGCCTCGCGGAACAGAACGGTCCCGTTCTCATCCAGAACGGACCGATAGATGACCCACACCCATCGCTCGGGTTCGATGCTCGATCCGCCGCTCGGGTCCACCGTCCCGATCAGATCGAACACCTGCCCCACCGCGTACGGGTCGCTTCCGCCCCCGCGAGGCAGCGCATCCCCGACGATCGTCAGCGGAACCGGATCGGGCGACAGCGTCGCCTCCACGCGACGCAACGAGACCCGCCAGACGACCTCCTCCGTCCCCGGCAGCGGGATCTGGCTGTTCCGAAACGTCCGTAGCTCCCGCCGAAGACCCGTCAGCGTGTCACCCGTCGCGCTAACGCGCATGCCCTCGTACAACACGACGACGTCCGTATCGCCCAAATCCGAACGCCGCTGGAACGGCTCCCGATAGCCGTACTCGAACGTCAGCGTCCCGTCCGTGTTACCCACCGCGTCCACCGAAGCCAGCGACCGGTCCGCACGGCCCTCGGCCACCTGCGACGGCGCGCCCGCCCCCGTCTGAAGGTTCCATTGCCACAACGCCGACTCGTTGCCCGGCGACATCAGCCCCTCGTACCGAGGCAAGCCTTCGACATCGAACGAGAGAAACCGGTCCCCCGGCCCCACCTTCCACCCGAAGGCGCCCTCGATCGCCAGGTTCCCCACATAGCTGATCCGCCACACACCCGCCAGGTCCCCCACCTCGGCCCTGGCCAGGAAGTTCGGATCGTTCGCCGGCGAGCCCGGCGGACACGTCGGATCGAAACCGCAGCCCACCGCCCCCATCAGCACCGCGCAGACCACGGGCACCATGAACCGACGCCCGCTACCGTGCACGTACCTGCTCACAATCGACTCCAAGCCGAGCAACTCACGCCAACCGCCCGAGCCACGGGATTCATCCCGCGCGAAAGACCACCGCACGACTACTCCACCCGGACAAAACGCGTCAGCGCCGACGCCTGCCCCATCGTCTGCGTCGACCGCCACAACACGTCATCCGTTACGTAGAGCGTCACGTAGTATCGCCCGGGGTTCGACGCGATGAAGCCGCTCGTCTCGCCCCGCAACACCGAGATCCGCTCCCGTTCGACCACCTCTCCCGTGTCAGGATCCGTCCGCTCGCGCACCACGTGCCAGAAGTACGTCAGATCCGACTTCGACGGCCCCGACGTCTGGCCCGCGTCCAGCGAGAAAAACTGCCCGACCCCGAACGTCACGTCGTCGTTGTACGGCGGCAACGCCCCACCCGCCGCGACGATCTCGCCCACCGGGTAGATGTCGCCGACGAACTCCCGAATCGTCGGCTTGATCCGCTCCAGCAGGACCTCCCCGATCAGGTGCGTCCGCTGAGGCGCCGGATCGCCCGCCGGCTCCTCCGTAATGCTCATGACCGCCGTGACCTGGTCGTCCGCCGGACCGTGCCGCATCTGCTCCAACGCGATCACGGCCTTCACGTCGACCGTCCCGTCCGACTCTACCCGCCGCCACGTCATCCGGGCCGTTACCGTCCCGTCCGCCATCTCCGTCACCGACGAGCCGATGTTCGAGATGTCCACCGGGCCCGTCGTCGGCAGCCCCAGCTTCAGCCCGATCGCCGAAAGACCCGCCTGCAGGTTGATCTCCCAAAGCCCGACGCTCTCGTCGGCCCCCAGCGTCCCGATGTACTTGAGGTTGCCGATCGCGTCGAAGCTCACGAACGTCTTGCCCGCGATCATGAGCGCCCGACCGCCCAGCTTCGTCTTGGCCGAGCCCGAGATCGCGTCCTCGCTCAGCATGCTCAGACGCCACGCATCCGTCAGTTGCGTCTTCTTCAGCGGCGCGATCGGCGTCTCCGGACACAGCGTCGTCAGGCCGCAGCCCACTGCCACGACCAACCCCGCCGCGCCCAACGCCCACGTCGCCTGCTTGACTCGAGAAATCCGCATGCGCTCTAGCTCGATCCTACCCGATGCCCCGCTTGCCTCACTCCACGCGCGTCGCCAGCGGAAAGTCCGTCGCCCACTGCACCCCGTCCGTAACCCAACAACGAACGAGATACGTCCCCGCCGCCTCCGCCGTAAACGAGCTCGTCGCCCCGGACGGAACCTCCACCACCGCCCCGCTGACGAACCGCCCGAACTCGTCCACCGCCTTGCGCTGCACGGTCCACTCCACGACGAACCCCGTCGGGCCCGTCGTCCCGCTCGCGTCCAAATCGAAAACCGTCCCCACGGGATGAGGAATCTGACCGCCGCTCCGGGCCGTCAGCCGACTCTCGGGTACGATCGCCCCGGCAGGAGCCTGCACGTCCAGATCCACCCGCTTCAGCCACACCGTCCCCCCGAACGTCGTCGTCGTGGGCACCGGCGACGCCAGCTCGCGCTCCGTCTGCGTCAGCACACCCGTGAGGAACTGACCCGTGGCGTCGACCCGAAGATCCTCCACCCGCCATGTCAGATCGAATCCCACCACGCCGAACCCCTGGCTCGCACGAAGCGCGTAGTCCACCGTCGCCCCCGGCGTGTTTGGGTCGTTCGGGTCGCCCGGCGTCTCCGACGCCTCGTCGTCCGTCACCGTGCTGCTCATCCGATCGGCGTAATCCAGCAAGAGCCCCCCGCGAACGATCCGAAAGGCCGCGCTGGCCGCGCTCGCGACAAAGTCGATCTGCCAGACTCCCGCCGCATCGCCCGGGGCGATCAGCCCGACGTATTGCAGGTCGCCATTGGGGTCGAAGGTCAGGAACGTGTCCGAAACCAGCGGCTCCCTCTGCGTGCTGGTCCAGGGCGTGGTCTCGTTGTACTGGATCGACGCCCGCCACGTCCCCACGAGATCCGCCCGCAGCGCCCGGCGAGCGATCGGCTCCGGCAACGGACAGCACGTCAGCGTCTCGCAACCAGGCTGCGTCGCCGCAACAAGCCCCATCGCCGCCAGGGCCCCGCACGGAAGAACCAACGCAACAACAAGTCGATCACGCGCTCGCATCACCGGTCGAGCACCTCTGGGTTCACCGGCGTCGGAGGCCGCTGGCCCTTCAATACCGCCAGGAGATTCGTCGCGGCCAGCTCGGCCATCTTCGCCCGAGTCGCCCCGCTCGCCGACCCGATGTGCGGCAGACAGACCACGTTGTCCAGATCCGTCAGCCCCGGCGTGATCGCCGGCTCCTTCTCGAAGACGTCCAGCCCCGCCCCCGCGATGACGTGATCCCCCAAGGCCGACACCAGCGCCGCCTCGTCGATCACCGGCCCCCGGGACGTGTTGATCAGGTGCGCCGTCGGCTTCATCCTCGCCAGCTCTGCCTGGCCAATCATGTGATGCGTCTGGTCGGTCAGCGGCACGTGCAGGCTCACGAAGTCGCTCTCGGCCAGCAGCTCATCCAACCCCACCTGCCTGCCGCCCAGCCTGTCCAGCTCGGCGTTGGCCATGCCCGAGGCGTCGTAGTACAGCACCTTCATGTCGAAGCCGATCGACCGGCGCGCCGTGGCCGTGCCGATCCGACCCGCCCCGATGATCCCCAGCGTCGCCCCGTGAACGTCGTGCCCGTGGAACTGCATCGGCCCCCACCCGTCCCACTGGCCGCTCCGCAGGAACGTGTCCGACTCGACGATCCGCCGCGCGCTGGCCATGATCAGCGCCCACGCCAGATCCGCCGTCGTCTCCGTGAGCACATCGGGCGTGTTCGTAATCACGATCCCCCGACGATTCGCCGCGGCCAGGTCGACGTTGTTGAACCCGACGGCGCAGTTGGCGAACACCTTGCACCGCGGACCCGCCGCGTCAAACGCCTCGTCGTCGATCCGATTGATCAGCTCCGTCAGCACCCCGTCCCGCCCGGCGATCATCGCCAGGAACTCGGCCTGCGTCAGCGACCGCTCGTTCGGATTCACCTCCACCCGATCGCACTCGCCCCGAAGCAGCTCGATCCCGTTCCGAGGAATCCGACGCGTCACCGCCACATTCGCCTTCATCCGGACCTCCAACTAGGAATCCAACCCCAGCCAGCCGCCCCCCAAGTGCCGCTTTCAATCCATGCGTGTCGCGCCACCGTAACGCAGGCTTCCAGCCTGCCCAGCAAGCAGGCAGAGATGCCTGCGGTACACGAAAGCGTCTGACCGAAAGCGGCCCCAGCGATCGCATCCAGCTAGCCGCATCCCCCCGTCCATCCCCAACCCAACAGCCTCAATAATAACCGCTCCCCCCCCCCCCCCAAACACCCACCCCCCCCCCCCCCCCCC